>NZ_CP134880.1:2400000-3083245 GCF_032102965.1 Demequina capsici
TTCACGACAGCCGCCAGGTAGGCGAGCATGTCCTTGATCTCCTTGCGCTCGTAGAAGCGCGTGCCGCCGATCACCTTGTACGGGATGTCGGCGCGCATGAAGCGCTCCTCGAGCGCGCGGGACTGCGCGTTCGCGCGGTACATGATCGCCACGTCGGATGGTTCGACGCCGTCC
This sequence comes from Demequina capsici, assembly GCF_032102965.1. NCBI lineage: Bacteria > Bacillati > Actinomycetota > Actinomycetes > Micrococcales > Demequinaceae > Demequina > Demequina capsici. The sequence goes on from NZ_CP134880.1 coordinate 2,400,175, forward strand.
TCACGCATGAGCCGGGAGATCTCGTCGGCGACGAACTTGGCCTCGTCCTGCTCGGAGTCGCCGGAGAAGCCGACGATGCGCGCACCCGCGCCCGCATCGGTCCACAGGTTCTTGGGGCGCCGACCCTCGTTGTTCGCGATCACCGAGTTCGCGGCCGTGAGGATGGTCTGCGTGGAGCGGTAGTTCTGCTCGAGGTGCACGATGTGCGCCGCCGGGTAGTCCTTCTCGAACTCCAGGATGTTGCGGATCGTGGCGCCGCGGAAGGCGTAGATGGACTGGTCGGCGTCACCGACGACGGTGAGCTCGCCGGTGTCCCCCACGAGCTCGCGCACCAGCACGTACTGCGCGTGGTTGGTGTCCTGATACTCGTCGACGAGCACGTGGCGGAAGCGCCCGCGGTACTCGGCGACGATCTCCGGGTGGTCCTGCATGAGGTGCACGGTCTTGACGATGATGTCGTCGAAGTCGACGGCGTGGGCGGCCTCGAGCCGACGCTGGTAGGGCCCGTACGCGGTCGCGGCCGCGTGGTCCAGGCTGTAGCGGCTGGCGCCCTCGGCGGCAGCGAGCGCCTGCTGCGGGCTGATCAGCTCGTCCTTGAACGTGCCGATGCGGCCCAGGATCGCCTTGGGCGTGAACTTCTTGGGGTCGAGGTCCAGCTCCTTCATGACGAGCTTCATGAGGTTGGCGGAGTCGGCGGTGTCGTAGATCGAGAACGACGAGCGCAGGCCCGCCGCCTCGTGGTGCGCGCGCAGGATCCTCACGCACGCCGAATGGAAGGTGGAGACCCACATGTGGCGGGCCTCGGGCCCGACGAGGGCGGCGACCCTCTCGCGCATCTCTCCTGCGGCCTTGTTGGTGAAGGTGATCGCCAGGATCTCATGCGGGCGGGCGCGACCGGATTCGAGCAGGTGGGCGATCCGATGGGTGAGCACGCGGGTCTTGCCGGAGCCTGCGCCCGCGATGATCAGCAGGGCGTGGCCCTCGTGGAGCACCGCCTCGGCCTGAGGCGGGTTCAGCCCCTCGACGAGCGCCGACTGCGTGGGCTCGGCCGGCGTCGGGGTGGGGTCGGCAGGGTCGGTGAGATCGAAGAGCGCATCCATGACCGGGCCAGTCTAGGTGCAGCGACCGACGCGCGGGACCGGCTCCGACGGGCGCTCGGGAGCGTTCGGGCGCACGCTCTCCCCTCGCCTCAGATCAGGGGATCCTGAGGGGTGCGGCCGTCGACGGAGCGGTCGTACTGGTGGAGGACGACGACGCGGTTGCGGCCCGCCTCCTTCGCCTGGTAGAGCGCCTCGTCGGCGGCCGTCAGGCAGTCGTGCGGCGTGCGGGCGGGCCTTGCGCGCGCTGCTCCGATGGACACGGTGACGGAGCTGTCGCGGCCCTCGCACCCGAACCAGGTGTTCTCGATGCGGCGCCGGACCCGTTCGAGCAGCGCCTCGAGCTCGGACGGAAGGATGCGGGAGATCACGACCACGAACTCGTCCCCGCCCCAGCGGCTGACGACGTCCATGTCGCGGAACGAGTCCGCGAGCACCTCGGCGACCGACGCGATGGCGGCGTCGCCGCAGTCGTGGCCGAAGGCGTCGTTCACGTCCTTGAAGTTGTCCAGGTCGAGCACGGCGATCGCGTAGTCGAACCTGCTCTCGCGCTCGAGCTCGGTGAGGCGTTCGACGACGGGCCGCCTGTTCACGAGTCCGGTGAGCGGGTCCGTGGACGCCTGCAGCTCGCCGTAGCGCGCGGTGCCTTCGAGGATGCGCCGCGCGGCGTTGAAGCGCATCTGGAGCATCAGCACGGCGACGAGCACGGCGGAGACGGTGAGGAGGTTGTTCCAGAGCGAGACCGTGTGCATGCGGGCGTCGGACAGCCCCGGCGTCACGAGCGCGTCGGAGGTGAGGAACTGCAGCGCGACGAACATGCCTGCGATGACGAGCGTGAGCACGGCGCGCACCAGGCGAGGCGCCTCGAAGAGGAGCACGAAGACGGCGAGGCCGAGGCCGAACAGCTGCAGGTCGAACGACGCGTCGCCTGAGAACCCGACGTCCAGCGCCACGACGAGCGCCAGGTTGCTGAGGATCACGACCACGCCCGAGACGGTCACCGGGAGCCGGAACGTCAGGCCGAGCGCGGTGACGAGGAGTCCGACGCCGATCGCGCACAGGATCGCGAGCGCCGGCGCCCCGTTGCGCACCGACAGCACGAAGGCGCCGATCGCGGTGAGCACGGAGTAGAGGATGTACCCGCGCGCGAAGTCCAAGGTCCGGGTGCGGTCGAGCCGCTCGAGCGACCGTGCCTGGGCAGGCGACAGCGCCACGGGGTGCGAGTCCGGTTCGCGGCGCCTGTTGAGCGCCCCCCACGCGCGAAGCTCAGGAATCGAGCGGCTGTCCATCCCTCCACGGTATTGCCAGGTGCCTTGCATGGATAGGGTCTGGCCGCTCGGACCGTCCGGCTTGCCCCACGGTGTACGTTACTAATCTCGATAATGTTATGGATTCTCGACGACGCGCGCACGAGCAGCCACCTCGGGACACTCCTCCGCCTCCAGGACGACCACCTGATCGCGGCCCTGCTCCTTCGCCCGGTAGAGCGCGCGATCCGCCGCGGCGATCACCTCGTCCGGAGTGCTCCCCGGGAGGCCCATGGCCGCACCGATGGACACGGTGACGCCGGCTCCGTCCATCCCGCTCACGGCGGCGTCAGTCTTCACCGCGTTCCGAAGGCGTTCGAGGATCGGCTCCACGTCCCCTCTCTGGACGCCCCCGAGCACCACCAGGAACTCGTCCCCGCCCCAGCGGCTCACCATGTCGGAGTCGCGGAACAGGCCCGACATCGTGGCGGCCACATGCTGGATCAGCGCGTCGCCCACGTCGTGGCCCAACCCGTCGTTGATCGTCTTGAACTCGTCCACATCCACGACGGCGATCGCATACCCCACCGCTGAGCCCGCCGCCAGCCTCTCCAGGCGCTCGATGACCGGCCGCCGGTTGTACAGACCCGTGAGCTCATCCGTCGACGCACGCAGCTCGGCATACCGGGCCATGCCGGTCAGGATCCGGCGATCGGTGCGGAATCGGAACTGCATGAGCGCCACGTCCGCCGCGATATGGCTCGCCATGGCCAGCCTGATCCCCGCCTGAGCGTCACGGTTGAGCTCGCTGTCGAGCGGCACGAGGCCGGTGCCGGGCGCGATGGCGAACTCGACATACAGGAACGCCCCCAGCGCGAAGAGTCCCATCACGAGCCGGGCGAGGTCCTGCTCGGGCCGCAGCAGCACGAACGCCGCGAACAGGAGACCGATGATCAGCAGATGGATCTGGGCGTCCGCGAAGATCGTGACGGCGTAGACGACCACCGCTATCGTCCCGACGAAGAAGATCGCCATCGTCGCGAACCGCGGCCGGCCACGCACCGCGGCGACGAGCAGCCCGGCGTTGACCACGTTCAGCAGGGCCGTCCCGGCGACCAGCAGCGCGTGATGGGGCAGACCCGCCAGCGTGTCGACGAACCAGAGCATCACGAGGCTCGCGGCGAGCGCGGACCCGAGATATGCGATCGCCACGCGCGCGAGCGCCTGCTCCTGAGCGTCCTGGAGGCCCGCCGCCTCGTCTGGGGACAGCGGGTCATCGTCGGCCCCACGAGGGAACCACCAACGCAGCCCACGTCGCACCACGCGCCATCTCCCTCAGCCGGCAACGATCGGGGCGCCCTGCGCACCCGTCCACAGAGGGATCGTCCATCAAGCCACCGATTCAATGAAAAGGAGGCTCGATCGGGCAGCCGATCCGGGCCTACCCGGCGCGCCCCTGCTCGGGATGTGACGCGCGCCACCGTCGGCACGGGGGTGACGTGCGACACACCCCGCCCTCCCGTCAGACGATGCGACGCGTCGCCGCCCAGTGCGCCAGCTCGTGGCGGCTGGTGAGCTGCAGCTTGTGCAGCACCTTGCCCACATGCGTCTCGACCGTCTTGATCGAGATGAAGAGCTTCTCCCCCACCTCTCGGTAGGTGTAGCCGCGTGCGATGAGACGCATCACCTCCTGCTCGCGGGCGGTGAGCTTGTCCAGGTCCTCGTCCACCGACGCGACCTCGCCGCCCGCAGCGTTGAACGCGTCGAGCACGAAGCCTGCCAGGCGCGGGGAGAACACCGCGTCGCCCGACGCGACCCGTCGCACCGCGTCGGAGAGGTCCGGCCCCGAGATGGACTTGGTGACGTACCCGCGTGCGCCCGCCCGCACCACGGCGACGACGTCCTCCGCCGCGTCGGACACCGACAGGGCGAGCACCCGCGGCGGCTCCGGGTCGTGCAGCACCTCGGCCAGCACGTCCAGCGCTCCGCCGCCCGTGCCGCCAGGCAGGTGCACGTCCAGGATCACCACCTGCGGCCTGGCCTGACGGATCGCGGCGATCGCGGACTCCACGTCCCGCCCCTCCCCGACCACCTCGATGTCGTCCTCGAGGGACTCACGGACGCCGACCCTGATCACATCGTGATCGTCGACGATGACGACGCTGGTGCTCATCGCTCCTCCTTGCGCGGAATGGTGATGGTGACCTCGGTGCGACCCCCGGGAGCCGACGCGACCACCGCGTCGCCCCCGTGCCTGCGGGTGCGGCCGACGATCGAGTTGCGGATCCCGGCACGATCCGCCGGGACGAGGGAAGGGTCGAAGCCGGGGCCCGAGTCGCGGACGAAGATCTCATACCGGTCCGCGGTGAGCTCCGCGTACACGCTGATGGGCTCGTGCCCGTGCCGCGCCGCGTTCTGGACGGCCTCCTTCGCCGCACGCACGCCCGCCCGCAGCGCCTCGCTGGTGCGCGCGTCACCCACGCTCACCACGTCGACCGCGACCCCGTGTGCGTCCTCGACCTCCGAGACCGCCCGCTGCAACGCCGTCGCCACCGAATCCTCGACGCTGCGTCGCTCCTGGTAGAGATAGGCACGCAGATCCCGTTCCTGGGCCCGCGCGAGCCTCGCCACCGCGTCGGGATCATCCGCCTTCGCCCGGATCAGGGTCAGCGTCTGCAGCACCGAATCGTGCAGATGAGCGGCGATCTCCGCCCGCTCGAACTCCCTGACCCGACGCTCCCGCTCCACGCCCACCTGACGGATCAGCCTCAGCCACCACGGCGCGAGGATCAGCGCCAGCGCCACCACGATCACGATCGGCATGAGGACGGCGCGCAGCAGCGGATCGTCGGTGAAGCGCCACTGCGCGAACCACACGAGCGTCACGATCCCCAGCACCAGTCCCAGGACGACGCGCACCCACGCGTCCTTGGAGAACAGCGCCACGACGTCAGGCCTGCGAGCGTCGCCCTGCACCGCCGTCTCCAACGGGCTCCACACGAGCACCAGCGCGGCCGCGAAGGCCAGCCCCGGGACCACCCACCCCGACGCGGCACCCCACCCCAGCCTGCGTGCCAGCAGCGCCAGCGAGGTCGCGAGCATCAGCCCGCCGAGCGCCATCAGCCACCACCGCGACTGCGGCGCACGGCGGCGCAGCGGGCTGGCGAGGCGCTGATCGGTCACCTGCTCATCGTGGCAGAGCGCACCCCGAGACGTCGTCCCCCTGGTGGCCGACGCGGGACGCACCGATGCCGCCGCAAGATCAGGGGCACGATCAGGGGGATACCCAATAGCCCCCGCCGCGCTCCCCGCTGGACGATGGACCCAGACATCGGACCGCGAGGGAGCAGACATGACACAGCCGACAGACGGAGGGACGACGCACGAGGCGGCGTTCTTCACGACCATCCGTTCGTGGGGCCTCACCCGGGGCGACCACGGGATCGTCGGAGGCGTGATCGAGGGCGTCGGCGAACGGATCGGGCTCGCCCGCGTGCCCGCGCGCCTCCTCTTCATCGTCATCGCGATCTTCACCCAGGGCTTCGCCGCGCTCGCCTACGCCGCAGGCTGGGCGCTGCTGCCCGACCGACGCGGCAACATCATCATCCAGAACTTCGGCCGCGGCGTCACGAACGTGGGCGCCCTGATCGGCATCGCGGTGCTCACGCTGTTCGGCCTCGGCAACTTCAAGGCGACCGTGCCATGGACGTGGGACATCTGGCCGTCGTCTGGCGGATGGGGCATCGGTCGCGCGATCGCCACGATCTGGACCCTTGCCATCCTTGCCGGAGCGGCCTGGCTCGTGATCCACCTCGTGCGGAGGAACCGAGCGACACCTCCTGACGGCACGCCGAGCTGGACGGCTCCGACCGACGCCGCCACCCCCGCGCAGCCCACCGCGGCGACACCGGCGGCCCCGGCGGATGCCGCACCCGTCTACGCGGCGCTGCCGGGCGAGGCGGGTCCAGGCGCGACCGGCGACTCGCGCGCACGCGCGGCACACCAGGGAACGGCCTGGCAGACGCAGCAGGACGGCGCGGCAGGGAACGCCGCGAACCATGCCGCAGCTGAGGCCCAGCAACGCGCATGGGAGGCGCAGGCCCAGGCACGTGCCCGCGCCGCCGCGCGGCGAGCCAACCGCGTCCCGGGCCCCGGCGCCGCCGCGTACCTGACCGCGCTCTCCTGGCTCATCCTCTCCGGCGTCGGCGTGTGGATCGCCAGCCGCAACGACCTGCTCGCCGTCCACCCGGTGGTGGCATGGCCCGTGGCCGTCCTCATCGGCTGGGGCGTGATCCTCATCGCCGTCTCGCTGGCAGGCCGCAGGCTCGGCTTCCTCGGCGTCCTCACCGTGCTCGGCATCCTCCCCGTGCTCGCGATCGGCGCCGGCGCCGACCAGCTCCGCGTCGCATGGACGGAGAGCCGCTCGGCAGTGATCTCGCAGCCTGATGGCGAGGCGATCGCCCACGCTGTCGAGAGCTGGATCCAGGCCAACGTCGACCCGGAGTTCACGCTCGGCGAGACCGGCGGCAACGTGACCGCAGAGGCGACACCCGCCACCGGCGACACCACGGTGTCCGACCCCGGCGCCTGGTTCACCGACTATCAGTCCGTGCTCCTGCGAGGAGCCTGCTACGAGCCGGCGGCCGACACGTGGCCCGGTGCGGACGAGACGGTGTCGCTCGGCTCGGTCACCGCGGACCGCACCATCGACATCACGGCGGAGACGACCGCGCTCACGATCCCCTCCGGCACGCATGTCGTCCTGGAGGCTGACGGGAACGCCTGGGCGACGGTCGCCTGGCTGGATCGCGGCCTCGCCTGCTACTTCGAGGACTCGGACACCACGTACGTCGACCTCCAGAACGACCCCGACGCACCGACCCTCACGCTCGTCGTCCACGACGACCAGTACGCCAACACGATCCTCATCACCGAGACGCCCGTCCCGGCGTCGTCTTCCACGGAGGTCCAGGAATGAGCCCCATGCTTCCCCGCCGCAGTCCCGCGCAACGCCTCGGCTGGGCGACCGTCCCTGCCGCCTGCTCGACGGTCGGCGTGCTCGTCGCCTACCGGCTGTCGGGCTATGAGATCGACCTGGAGCTGATCGCGATCGTCGCGCTCGCCGCGCTCGGCGTCTGGTTCCTCATCACCGCGGCGCTCGCGGGGCGCCGTGACCGCGCCGCCGAGGCGGCCATGGCGGACCCGATGGCGGCCTATGCCGCGACGGCGCCCGCCGTCGACACGCCCGACGAGCCGCGCACCCCGTAGCCCTCCGCCGTCCCCGCACGAGGAAGGGGCGCCGCCCGCTGGTCTCCCAGCGGACGGCGCCCCTTCGGCACGTCTACTCCCACTCGATGGTGCCCGGCGGCTTGCTCGTGACGTCGAGCACCACGCGGTTCACCTCCGCCACCTCGTTGGTGATGCGGTTCGAGATGTGCGCCAGGACCTCGTACGGCACGCGGCTCCAGTCGGCCGTCATCGCGTCCTCGGAGGACACGGGACGCAGCACGATCGGGTGACCGTAGGTGCGGCCGTCGCCCTGGACGCCCACCGAACGGACGTCGGCGAGCAGCACCACGGGGCACTGCCAGATGTCCTGGTCCAGTCCCGCCTTCGTGAGCTCCTCGCGCGCGATCGCGTCGGCGGCGCGGAGGATCTCCAGGCGCTCCCACGTGACCTCGCCGATGATGCGGATGCCGAGGCCCGGTCCAGGGAACGGCTGGCGGCCGACGATCTCCTCGGGGATGCCGAGCTCGCGACCGACCGCGCGAACCTCGTCCTTGAACAGGGTCCGCAGCGGCTCGACGAGCGAGAACTGCAGGTCGTCAGGCAGACCGCCGACGTTGTGGTGGCTCTTGATGTTCGCCGCACCCTCGCCGCCGCCGGACTCGACGACGTCGGGGTACAGCGTGCCCTGGACGAGGAACTCGACGGCCTCGCCATGGGCGCCCGCCTCCTCGACCACCTGGCGCGCGGCGTCCTCGAACACGCGGATGAACTCGCGACCGATGATCTTGCGCTTCGTCTCAGGGTCGCTCACTCCCGCGAGCGCGGTGAGGAACCGCTCCTTCTCGTCACGGATGATGAGCCGCACCCCGGTCGAGGCGACGAAGTCCTTCTCGATCTGCTCCACCTCGCCCGCACGCATCAGCCCGTGGTCCACGTGGATGCAGGTGAGCTGGTCGCCGACGGCCTTCTGCACGATCGCGGCGGCGACCGCGGAGTCGACCCCGCCCGACAGCGCGCAGATGACGCGCTTGCTGCCCACCTGCGCGCGGATCCGCTCGACCTGCTCGTCGATCACGTTCTCGCTGGTCCAGTCGGGCTGGAGCCCCGCGACGCGGTACAGGAAGTTCTCGATGGCGGCCTGGCCGAGCGGCGAGTGCTTCACCTCGGGGTGCCACTGCACGCCGCACAGCTGCGCGTCGAGGTTCTCGAAGGCCGCCACCGGTGCGCCCTCCGTCGTCGCGAGGACGGTGAAGCCCTCGGGCGCCTCATGCACCGAGTCGCCGTGGCTCATCCAGACCTCCTGGGTCTGGGGGCTGCCGGACAGGGCCGCGCCCGCGTCGGCCACGTGCGCCTGCGTGCGGCCGTACTCGCGCAGGCCGGTCTTCGCGACCGTGCCGCCGAGCGCCTTCGCCATGACCTGGAAGCCGTAGCAGATGCCCATGACGGGCACACCGGCGGACAGCAGCCTCGCCTCGTCGTCCAGGTGGGGCGCGCCGTCCTCGTAGACGGACGACGGACCGCCGGACAGGATGATCGCCGCCGGGTCCTTCTCGAGCATCCGCGCCACCGACATGGTGTGCGGCACGATCTCCGAGTAGACGCTCGCCTCGCGCACGCGTCGCGCGATCAGCTGCGCGTACTGCGCACCGAAGTCGACAACCAGTACAGGGCGGTGCTGGGTGGGGTTCGTCACGGGTTCACACTACCGGCGACCTCGCGGGCGATGCGGCGCTCCGCGAAGAAGGAGAGGGTCGGGACCACGCCACCGGCAGCCATGTAGATCAGGCGCGGGATGGACCAGCGCATGCGCATCCACAGCATCACCACGGTGACCAGGTAGACCATGAAGACCCAGCCATGGACGATCGCGACTGCCGTGAAGAACGTGTCCACGGGCCCATCGGTCAGCCCGAACGCGTAGCGGATCAGCCCCAGGAAGACGGTCAGGAGCAGCGTCCCTGTGATGATCGCCATCACCTTGTATCGCCTCAGGTCCCCCGCCAGCCTGGGGTCCATGCCCGCTCCTGAGGCCTCTGCGGTGGGCTCGACAGCCGGATCGGTCACTGGTCCTCCTGGGGTCCGGGGTTCGCGCCCTCGGCGGGTCGCACCCGCCCATTGTCACGCATCCACCGCAGCGCGATGAACGCCGCGAACCCGCCGAACACCCACCACTCGACGGCGTAGGCCGCGTTGCGGAAGTTCGTCTCGTGCGTGGGCGCGAGCGGCGGCAGCGGCTCCCAGCCGTCGGCGCCGTCGTAGGACACGAGCACCGCGGAGTACAGGGGCCCAGGCCACTCCTGGGCCAGCATGGACGTGGCGACCGCGCCGATCACCGTCGCCTCGACCTCCGAGCCGGTACTGGCGGGAGCGGACGACTCGGACGCCCGCAGATAGCCCTCCAGCTCGACATCGCCCGACGGCATCGCGACCGATGGCGCCGCGTCGGCATCCGCCCAGCCCACGATCACCGCCAGCGTGGCAGGCTGCCCGGTGCCGGTCGCGTCGGCGTCGACCGTGAACGCCCTCACCAGCAGCTGAGCAGGCCGCCCCTCGACCTCACGGCCGGTCACCACGAACGGCTCCGCATCGGCCCACGTCCCGTCGACGACGACCTGCCGCCCGACCTCGGCGCCCGATCTGTCGCCAGGCTGCACCAGCTCGCTCAGCGGCACCGCAGGGTCGGGCACCACCGTCGCGCCGTTCTCGTGAGCGCGCGTCCACTGCCACCACCCGAGCCCCGCCGTGATCGCCATCGCGGCCACCATGATCAGGCTCGCCAGCGCGAGGGCGCCCCACCGCAGACGGCCCTGCGCAGCGGTCATGCGCCCACGCCGCGCATGGGCGGCACCACCCGGCGCGCGCGCAGGTGCGCCTGCAGCGTGCGGTCGGCGTCGGAGCCTGGAGCGAGGTCATGGATGGCGCGGGTGCGCACCTGGTTGCGGCCCCCCGCCTTCGCCTCGTACAGGGCATCGTCGGCGCGCTTGATGACCCGGTGGCTCATCTCGTCCTCGAGCCCGTCCGCGAGACCCACGGAGATCTGGATCTCGTGCGAGTGGCCGGCGCACGGCACCACGTGGTCGGCGACCACCCGGCGCACCCGCTCCATCATCGCCACCGCGTCCTCGATCCCCACCGACGGCATCACGAAGATGAACTCCTCGCCGCCCCATCGCCCGATCGTGTCCGAGACGCGCAGCTGCTCCCGCAGCCTCCGCCCGACGGTGGCGAGCACCCGGTCACCGCACTGGTGGCCGAACGTGTCGTTGAGGCGCTTGAAGTGATCCAGGTCCGCGATCGCCAGGCAGTACGCGCCCGAGCCCGGCCGCGCGAGGTCCTCCAGCACGTCCAGCACCGGACGCCGGTTCGGCAGGCCCGTCAGCGGGTCGGTGTTCGCCAGGTACTCCGCGCGCATCGTGGCGTCCGCCGCCTGCTTCCAGGCCTGCGCCGCCCGCACGTGGGTGGTGATCGCGAGCGACGTGGTGAGGACCGCGGTGAGGACCGCGTTGAGCGTGAACATCACGGACAGCGACGCCTCAGACACGTCCACGAACGCACGCGAGCTGGGCAGCAGGAACTGGCATCCGACGAACACGATGGCGGCGCCCGCGCCGAACAGCCAGCGCAGCACCCACTGCTCATCCGTGAACACCAGGATCGCGAGGGCTCCGCCGGAGATGAGGTAGAGGTGGACGCCCGACTCCCATCCCAGGTAGCGGGTCGACACGACGATCTGGACGATCACGAGCGTGAGGACCAGCAGCGCGCCCTGCAGCTGCCGACCGCGGCGCACCAGCACCACGCCGCCCAGCAGCGCCAGCATGCACACGAGGTCGACGCCGATCAGACCCGCGAGCGCGTGCCGGTCGTAGACGAGGAACACCGCGGAGTATCCGGCCGCGAGCGCCGCGGCGAGCACCATCACCGCCTGGATCGTGCGGGCGGGTCCACCGAGGTAGCCCTGGCGGACCGCGAGCGCACCGCTCGTGGGGGGTGCCTCAGCACTCATGCGGACCAGGCTCCTCCATCGCGGGGACAGCGGGGCCGGGCTCCCCGCGACGGCACCACCCTACGTCGCGCGTCGCGCGCCACGCTATACCCCCGGCGTGGGCGCGGGAGCGACGACGGGCTCCTTCAGCGCGACCCCGCGGACCGTGTTGCGCCCCTCGCGCTTCGCCTCGTAGAGCTGCGCGTCCGCCAGCCGGAGCGCAGCATCCACCGATCCCGGGCGGTCCACGCGCACCACGCCTGCGGAGATCGTCACGTGCTCGGTCTGGCCGTCCACCGTGAAGTCGTGATCTACCGCGGCGCGCGCCCGCTCCAGCGCGGACAGCGCCCCTGGCAGGCCGGCCGCCAGGATGATCACCAGGAACTCCTCGCCGCCCCACCGCGCGATGGCCGCATGCGCGGGCAGCGAGTCGCGCAGGAGCCGGGCCACGTCGCCGAGCACCTCGTCACCGGCCTGATGGCCCAGACGGTCGTTGACCACCTTGAAGCGGTCCACATCGACGATCGCCAGCGCGTAGTCGCCCGTCACCTGGGCCGACTGCAGCTCGGGCTCGATGCCGCGCCGGTTGTACAGGCCGGTCAGCATGTCCGTGACGGCGAGCGAATGCGCCTCCTGGAGCAGCAGGGCGTTGCGGCGTCGCTCGTGCTGGAAGTAGCCGTGGTTGAAGAGGCCGACAAGGAAGAGGAACGCCGCGACCAGCACCAGGTTGTACGTCGCGACGGCCGGGATCCACCAGCCGGGCAGGTCGACGCGCGGGACGTCCGTGGCGGGCACCATCACGAGGATCGACGCCGCGAGCACGCCGAGACCGGAGGTCAGGAGCCCCCAGCGCCAACGTCCCGGCAGGAACACGATGTACACGAGGCCGCCCACCAGCACCATCTGGAGCTCGAACCGCGCGTCGGACGAGAACAGGATCGCCAGGTAGGCGAACTGGATGAGCGGCACGACGACGCCGAGCGTGTTGGCGAGCGCGTGGAGGCCCCTGCCGGTCACGAAGATCGCGACCAGCCACGTCGTCACCATCGCCACGTGGGAGATCGCCGGCGCCAGCGTCTGCGGCCAGGCGGCCACCGCGATGAGGACCGCGACGGGCGTCTGCATGAGCGCCGACAGCAGGAAGACGTGGTTGGCGCCTTGGATGACCCGCGCCTGTCCCGAGGGTGCCGTGGCGACGCCGGTGTTGCTGACGCGCGAGAACCACTCGCCCGCCCGCATGACAGCGTGCGCAACCATCGCGTGCACCCCCAGACTCCGGCCCGACGCGAAAGGGCCGACTCGACGCCCCCTCAGCGAGACGTCCTGGCTCCGGAGTCTAGGACGCGGGGCGGACGGCGACCAGGGAGCGTCGCCCACATCACAGCACAGGCACGGATCCGCACCTCAGAAATGACGTGAACGCATACAACCTGGACGAACGCGTTCGCGCGGGACCTTGGGCCCGAAGTCGCAGTTCGGCACTTCTGAACACGTGCCATGCTTGAAGTCGTGTCTAGATCCATCTACATCGCGTCCTCTGAGGGCGACACCGGAAAGTCCACCATCGCCCTGGGCATCACCGCGATGCTCTCCCGCACCGTCGGCCGAGTCGGGATCTTCCGTCCCGTGGCTCGGGTGGCCGACGGCTCCGACTACGTCCTGCAGCTCCTCCTCGGCCACGACGGCGTCGACCAGACGTACGAGGAGTCGATCGGCGTCACGTACGACGACGTCCACGCGAACCCCGACGCGGCGCTCGCCACGATCGTGCAGCGGTACCACGACATCGCGCGCAAGTCCGACGCGGTCGTGATCGTCGGCACCGACTACACCGACGTCTCCGCGGCAGCCGAGTTCGAGTTCAACGCCCGCATCGCCGCGAACCTGGGCGCGCCCGTCGCGCTCGTGGTGCGTGGGATGGGCCGCAAGCCGTCCGAGATCGCGCAGGTGATCGACGGCGCGCGCAAGGAGATGGTGAACAACCACGCCCACGTGGCCGCCGTCTTCGCCAACCGCTGCGAGCCCGCGGACATCGCGGAGATCGCGGGCCTGCTGCCCGAGGGCCTCGTGGGCGGTGCGCTGCCTGAGGACCCGCTGCTCGTGGCGCCGTCGCTCGCGTCGCTCATCACCGCCGTCGACGGCACCGTCATCTCGGGCTCCCCGGAGCTCATGTCCCGCGAGGTCAGCACGATCGTCGTGGGCGCCATGAGCCCCGAGCACCTGCTGGGCCGCCTCAGCGAGGGCGCCGTCGTCGTCACGCCCGGCGACCGCTCCGACACCCTCCTCGCGCTCCTCACGGCGCACGCCGCGGGCGGCTTCCCCGCCCTGTCAGGCGTGATCCTCAACGGCGGCTTCGAGCCTGCCGAGCCGATCCGCCGCCTCATCGACGGCCTCGGGTCGTCGCTCCCGATCGCCACCACGGCGCTCGGCACCTACGACACCGCGAGCACGTGCTGGGCCACGCGCGGCCGCCTCTCCCGTGAGTCGCAGCTGAAGGTCGACACGGCGCTCAGCATGTTCGAGTCGCACGTGGACACGGAGGCGCTCACGCGTCTGCTCGACGTCGCGAAGACCGACGTCATCACGCCGCTCATGTTCGAGAACCGCCTGCTGGACCGCGCCCGCGGCAGCATGAAGCACATCGTGCTTCCTGAGGGCGGCGACGACCGCATCCTCCGCGCGGCCTCGACGCTCCTGCGCCGCAACGTGGTCGAGCTGACGATCCTGGGCGACGAGGCGGCGATCCGTGCGCGCGGCGCCGAGCTGGGCCTCGACCTCGACAAGGCGAGCATCATCTCGCCTCACGACGAGGAGTACGTGTCGCGGTACGCGGACAAGTACTACGAGATGCGCAAGCACAAGGGCGCGACCATGGACGTCGCGCGCGACCGGGTCCAGGACGTGAGCTACTTCGGCACCATGATGGTCCAGGAGGGCGACGCCGACGGCATGGTCTCCGGCGCCGCTCACACCACGGCGCACACCATCACCCCGTCGTTCCAGATCATCAAGACGGTCCCCGGCACCTCGGTCGTGTCGTCGGTCTTCCTGATGTGCCTGGCCGACCGTGTGCTCGTCTACGGGGACTGCGCGGTGAACCCCGACCCGACAGCGGCAGAGCTGGCGGACATCGCCATCTCCTCGGCCGCGACGGCGGAGCAGTTCGGCATCGACCCGAAGATCGCCATGCTGTCCTACTCGACGGGCGAATCCGGCAAGGGCTCGGACGTCGACAAGGTCCGCGAGGCGACCGCGATCGTGAAGGAGCGCCGCCCCGACCTCCTGGTCGAGGGCCCCATCCAGTACGACGCGGCGGTCGACCCGTCGGTCGCGGCCTCGAAGGCCCCGGGCTCCCCCGTGGCCGGCCAGGCGACCGTGCTGGTGTTCCCCGACCTCAACACCGGCAACAATACGTACAAGGCTGTGCAGCGTTCCGCCGGCGCCGTGGCCATCGGCCCGGTCCTGCAGGGACTTCGCAAGCCCGTCAACGACCTCTCCAGGGGCGCCCTGGTGCAGGACATCGTCAACACGGTGGCCATCACGGCCATCCAGGCACAGCAGATCAACTCGGAAGGCTGAGAAGAACAGTGGCAGTGAACTACGAGGGGATCGCCCTGGTCCTCAACTGCGGATCCAGCTCGGTGAAGTACCAGGTGGTGGACACGACGAAGGAGGAGCCGCTCGCCTCCGGGCTCGTGGAGCGCGTGACGGATCACGCCGTCGCGATCCAGGAGATCATCGCGACGCTCGGTGAGCCGGGCTCCGGCGTGAACCTCGCCGACCTCACGGTCGTCGGCCACCGTGTCGTGCAGGGCGGCGAGGAGTTCTCCGCGCCGACCATCGTGGACGACGAGGTGGAGCGCGGCATCGCCAAGCTCTCCGTCCTAGCACCGCTGCACAACCCGGGCCACGTGGCGGGCATCTCCGCTGCACGCGCCGCGTTCCCGAACATCCCGCACGTCACGGTGTTCGACACGGCTTTCCACACGACGCTGCCCGAGGAGGCGTACACCTACCCCCTCGACATCCGCGTCGCCAAGGAGCACGGCATCCGCAAGTACGGGTTCCACGGCACGTCGCACGGCTACGTGTCGCGCGAGGCGGCCCGCCTCATGGGCAAGGAGCCCAAGGACATCAACGTCATCACGCTGCACCTGGGCAACGGCGCCTCCGCCGACGCCGTCCAGGGCGGCCGCGCCGTCGACACGTCCATGGGCCTCACCCCGCTCGACGGCCTGATGATGGGCTCCCGCACGGGCACCATCGACCCGGCGGTCGTGTTCCACCTGCACCGTGCCGCGGGCATGTCGATCGACGAGATCGACACCCTGTTCAACAAGCAGTCAGGCCTGCTGGGCATGTGCGGCTACTCGGACCTCCGCGACGTCCACAAGGCGATCGAGGCGGGCAGCCACGAGGCCCGCCTGGCGCTGTCGGTGTACACGCGTCGCATCAAGATGTTCGTCGGCCAGTACCTGGCGGTCATGGGCTCGGTGGACGCGATCGTCTTCACGGCGGGCGTGGGCGAGAACGACGACATCGTCCGTCTCGAGTCGATGCAGGGCCTCGAGGGCCTGGGCATCGTGATCGACGAAGAGCGCAATGCAGGCCGCAAGAAGACCGGCACGCTCGTCTCCGCCGACGACTCGAAGGTGCAGATCTGGGTGATCCCCACGAACGAGGAGCGCGAGATCGCGCTCCAGTCGATCGCGGCGGTCTCGTAGGCAGCTTCGGCGGCACGCACCGCGTTGACGAAGGCCCGTTCCCCTCGTGGGGACGGGCCTTCGTCGTCCCCGGCCTGCGCATCGTGCGCGGCGATGCCCCCTGCTGACACTTTGAACCAATCCTGTTCCGCCACGCCGATTCCGAGCGCGTGTCAGCTCCGGCCGACGGGGTGTCGCCGCCGATTTCGGTTCGCACTGTCCGTGAGATCACGGGAAGGGACGATGCAGGACCTCCCGCGCAGGCCCACCCCCTGCGCCGGTCGTAGGTTGGTCTCATGCTTGCTGCCTATGCCACCCGCTTCGATGCCGCCGATCCCGCGTCCGCCCTCGAGGTGGGCGACCGTCCCGAGCCCGAGGCTCGCGACAACTGGACCACCGTGGACGTCAGGGCCTCATCCATCAACCATCACGACGTCTGGAGCCTCAAGGGAATCGGGCTGGCGCAGACGCAGCTGCCGATGATCCTGGGCTGCGACGCCGCGGGGGTCGCTCCGGACGGCACCGAGGTGGTCGTGCACGGGCTGATCGGTGCGGACGGGCACGGCGTGGGCCCCGACGAGCCCCGCTCGATCCTTTCGGAGCGCTACCAGGGCACCCTCGCCCAGAAGGTCGCGGTCCCCACGGCGAACCTGATCCCGAAGCCGCGGGAGCTCACCTTCGAGGAGGCCGCGTGCCTCCCCACGGCCTGGCTCACCGCGTATCGGATGCTCTTCCACGGGGCGAACCTCAGGCCGGGCGACTCGGTGCTGGTGCAGGGCGTGGGCGGCGGAGTGGCGAGCGCCGCCATCGCCCTGGGTGCCGCCGCAGGCCTGGAGGTGTACGCCACGTCGCGCGCCGAGTGGAAGCGTGAGGCGGCGCTCGGCATGGGTGCCGTGGGCGCGGTCGAGCCTGGCGACCGGCTGCCGACCAGGGTCGACGCGGTCATCGAGACCGTGGGTCGCGCCACGTGGAAGCACTCGATCGCCTCGGTGCGCAACGGAGGAACCATCGCGATCGCGGGTCACACCACAGGCGACCCCGAGCCGGCGCTCCTCACGCGGGTGTTCTTCCACGAGCTGCGGATACAAGGCGTCACGATGGGCACCCGCGAGGACCTTGCGGCGCTCATGAGCTTCCTGGTGCGGACGGGTCTGCGGCCCACGATCGACCGGGTGCTGCCGCTCGCGCAGGCGCGCGAGGCAGTGGACCGCGTCGTCTCAGGCGAGCACCTGGGAAAGGTCGTCGTCTCCGTCGGCTGACCCGTCGACGCGCGCACGCGCGCCGGTGGCGCCTACCGTGGTCGGCGGGACGGCCTCCCTCCATGGTCGCCCGCCCCGCCGAGCGACACGGAGGCATTGCCATGACGAGGTATCTGATCTCGTTCCCGAGCGGCGAGATGCAGCTCGACGAGGGCGGCTACTGCATCCTCGACGTGACCACCCGCGACGAGGCGCTCTCATGGGCCGCACGGTTCGCCGCCGCGTGCCGATGCGCACAGGAGGTCCGGGCGTTCGGCGACGATCCCGAGAGCTGACCCGCCCGCGGGGTCCGCGGGTTGCGGGTCAGAGCGCGCGCAGCCAGTCGCGGATCATCTGCACGCCGCCCATCGTCGCGGCGTCGCCATGGTCCCTGGCGGCCTGCCGGAGCTCCGCGACGGAAAGCCCCCACGCGCGCAGATCCGACGTGTGCCCGATCAGCCACCGCTCGATGGCCTCAGGATCCGCCTCCGGGTGGAACTGCACCGCGAGCCAGGGCCCGAGCGCGAAGGCCTGGTGGGAGTTGGCTTCGTTGCCGGCCAGGAGCACCGCACCCCCCGGTAGACCGAACGTGTCGGCGTGCCAGTGCAGGACCGGAGTGCAGTCAAGGCTCCGCAGGGACGACGCACGGCCCGCGTCGGTCAGCTCCACGGTGCCGTAGCCGACCTCGCGGACGCCCGGCACGACGGCGGCGCCCGCGACGAGCGCCATCAACTGCGCTCCCAGGCACACGCCGATGGTCGGCCGGTCGCGGCGGGCGTCGAGCAGCGCGCGGACCTCGTCGAGCACCGGGTACGTCTCCGAGTCAGGAGCGTCGATGGGCGCGCCGAGTACGATGGCGACGTCCGCCGTCGCGGCCTCACGTACGTCGTCCACGCCCACATCCAGGTAGCGGACGTCGTAGCGGTGGGCGCGGATCTCCGCCTCCCACGTGCCGAGGTCCTCGAACGCCACGAAACGGATCACGTCGCATCTCACGGCTTGAGACCTCGTCGCTTGGCGATGAACCCGGAGAGCACGCGCCAGCCGATGAGGAACAGCGCCAGGAACGTGCCTGCGACCACCACGAACGAGACCTGCACGCCCTGTCCGCTCACGACTCGCAGGAGCATGCCGCCCACCAGGGTGGAGGCCCACACCATCGTGCCGGTGCGCCTCCAGTCGCAGGGGCGCTTCCAGCCGCGGGCGATCGCCCAGCCGATTCCGGCACCCACGAGGAACGGCCAGACCGTCGTGGCGAGACCCAGCCCGTTCGCTCCAAGGATGCCCTCCTCGTGACTCGCACGGCCGATGCTCGAGAAGACGAGGATCGCGCCAGCGTCGAGCGCTGCCGCCCCTGCGGCGGCCTGTCGGATGTTCATCGCTCGCTCCTTGTCTCGCCGATGGGGGCGCTCAGCGTCGCGACCGCCTTCGCGAGGCGGCGTGCACGCACCTCAGGCGTGGTGGCCGTCATCAGCGGATGCAGGATGCTGTACCGCTCAGCCCGGGTCAGCGTCTCGAAGCGTGTGCCCGCATCAGGCGCGCCCGCGAGCGCCGCCACGAGATCGTCCGGGACCACCGCGTCGGCCGAGCCTGCGTAGGCGCGCTCCCAGCGACCGTCCGCCTTCGCCGCCTCCACCTGGACCACGCCAGCGGGCCGCAGACGGCCGCCGGCCTCCAGGCGCGCGATGTGCTCGACGTTGCGCGCGGACCAGACGGAACGCGCTCGACGAGGCGTGAAGCGCTGCAGGAACGTCCGCTCGTCGTTGCTGCGCTTCTGACCGTCGATCCATCCGCTGCAGAGCGCCTCGTCGAGCGCCTGGGCATAGGTCAGGGACGTCGGCTGGGTGACGTCCTTCTTGGCGAGCACCAGCCACACGCCGTCCGAGTCGGCCTCGTGCAAGTCGAGCCAGGCCCGCCAGGCGGTCGCGTCGGCGACGCAGAGCATCTGGTGGGGCGTCGGGGCAGCCATGGCGCAATCCTAGGTGCCGTTCACCACGACTACCCTTGTCGGGTGGCTCACCTCCTCGGCTCCGCATCCCTGTCCATCGACTTCGGCACGGGCAAGGTGCTGGACGACGTCACCGTCGGCCTCGAGGACGGGGACCGGATCGGCATCGTCGGCGCGAACGGCGCTGGCAAGTCCACGCTGATGAAGGCGCTCGCCGGACGGCAGGAGCCGCACAGCGGCCGTGTGACCGTGTCTCGCGGCACGCGCCTGGGCGTGCTGGACCAGTCCGACCGGGTGGACCCCGACCAGACGGTGCTGCACGCCATCGTCGGGGACGCGGACGAGCATGAATGGGCGTCGGACCCGCGCATCCGCGACGTGATGTCGGGCCTGGTGCCGGATCTTGACGCAGACGCGCTCGTCGCCAGCCTTTCGGGCGGCCAGCAGCGTCGAGTCGCCCTCGCGAAGGTGCTCGTGGGCGACCACGACGTGGTGTTCCTGGACGAGCCGACGAACCACCTGGACGTGGACGGCGTCGTCTGGCTGGCCGAGCACCTGAAGCGCCGTTGGGGCGCGAACCGTGGGGCCCTGCTGGTCGTGACCCACGACCGCTGGTTCCTGGACGAGGTCACGAACCGCACGTGGGAGGTCCACGACGGGATCGTCGACTCGTACGAGGGCGGCTACGCGGCGTACGTGCTGCAGCGCGTCGAGCGCGATCGCATCGCCTCCGCCACGGAGAGCAAGCGGCAGAACCTCATGCGCAAGGAGCTCGCCTGGCTGCGTCGCGGCGCTCCCGCCCGCACCTCCAAGCCCAAGTTCCGCATCGACGCGGCGAACGCCCTGATCGCGGACGTGCCGCCCATCCGTGACTCCATCAAGCTGCACCGCATGGCCGCCTCCCGCCTGGGCAAGGATGTGGTGAACCTGGTGCGGGCGGGCGTCACCTACGGGTCTGGCGCCGCGGCCAAGGAGGTGCTGCGCGAGGTCGACTGGAACATCGGCCCCGGCGAGCGCACCGGCATCCTGGGCGAGAACGGCGCGGGCAAGTCCACGCTGCTGAAGCTCATCACGGGCGAGCTGGAGCCCACCTCCGGACACGTCAAGCGCGGCGTGACGGTACGCGTGGCCACGCTCAGCCAGCAGCTCGCAGAGCTGGAGGACCACGCCGAGGAGCGCGTGTCGGCGCTCGTGAAGCAGTACTCCTCGATCACCCTGTCCGACGGCTCGGAGATGACGCCCACCCAGCTGCTGGAGCGCCTGGGCTTCACGAGCGTCCAGCTGAAGACCCAGGTGAAGCGCCTGTCCGGCGGACAGCGTCGGCGCCTGCAGCTGCTCGTCGTCCTGTTGAGCGAGCCGAACGTGCTGGTGCTCGACGAGCCCACCAACGACCTGGACACCGACATGCTCGCCGCGCTCGAGGACCTGCTGGACTCGTGGCCCGGCACGCTGATCGTGGTGAGCCACGACCGCTACCTCATGGAGCGCGTCACAGACCAGCAGTACGCGGTCGTCGACGGTGGACTCCGGCACCTGCCCGGCGGCGTCGACGAGTACGTCGCCATGCAGCGCGACCGGAAGTCGGGCTCCGGCGGCATCGGCACGTTCGGCCCCACGGAGCCCTCCAAGCCCTCCGCGCCCTCCAAGCCCTCCGAGCCCTCCGCGCCCTCCAAGCCCTCCGAGCCCTCCGCGCCCTCCGACAGTTTGAACCAATCTCAGTCGCGACACGCCGCCGGCGGAGCCGATTCGCGTGCCTCCACCGGGGTGTCGGGTCCCGAATTGGTTCAAAGTGTCCTGGGCGAGTCAGCGCCCGCGCCCGCGGGACTGTCAGGCGCCGAGCGCCGCGCCGTGGAGAAGGAGCTCACGGCGGTCGAGCGCAGGATGGGCAAGATCACCGAGCTCACCGAGGGGGTCCACCACGAGATGCTGATGCACGACCAGTCGGACTTCGCTGGGCTTGCCAAGTTGAACAAGCGCATCGGCGAGCTCGAGGAGGAGAACGCGGAGCTCGAGGAGAGGTGGCTGGAGCTGTCGGAGCGCCTGGGCTAGCGGCACCGGGCACGCAGTCCGCTTGACACCGTCGGTTACCCTGAACGGCGTGAAGCTGTAGCACCCATGCACGTCCCGCGCCCGAGGCATACGCCCGGCGGGAGCCGTCCCGATCCTCGAGGACGCCCATGGCTATGCTCTCCCCTTCCTTCCACTCGTCCGGCGCGACGCAGCTCGTCGTCGACGGCGTCTCCTTCTCGTACCCCGACCGCCGGGTGCTCACCGCCATCTCGCTCACGGTCGCCGGCGGCGAGCGCGTCGGACTGATCGGCGAGAACGGCTCAGGGAAGTCGACGTTGCTGCGTCTCGCCGCGGGCGCCCTCGCTCCC
Organism: Demequina capsici; assembly: GCF_032102965.1. Lineage (NCBI taxonomy): Bacteria > Bacillati > Actinomycetota > Actinomycetes > Micrococcales > Demequinaceae > Demequina > Demequina capsici. The sequence continues at coordinate 2,422,000 of NZ_CP134880.1, forward strand.
GACGCGGGCAGCATCGTCGCGACCTCCTCTGGCGGCTGGACACCGCGCGTCGGCCTGCTGCGCCAGGAGCCGCCGTTCGGAGATGAACAGACGGTCGCGGAGGCGCTGGAAGCCGCGATCGCGCCTGCGCGGGACGCTGCCGACGCGGTGGACGCGCTGGGAGCGGCGCTCGCCGATCACCCGGACGACGCTGCCGTCGCAGGCGCGTTCGCCGACGCCCTCGAGGAGGCCGAGCGCCTCGACGCATGGTCAGCGGACGCGCGCGTCGGGACCATGCTCGCCGGGCTGGGTCTGGCATCGGTGCCTCGCACCCGTCCGACTGGCCGCCTGTCTGGCGGCCAGCGCGCCCGGCTGTCCCTCGCCTGGCTGCTGCTCGCCCGGCCCGACGTCCTGCTCCTGGACGAACCGACCAACCACCTGGACGACTCCGCGACGGAGCATCTGGCGGACGTGCTGCGCACCTGGCGCGGGCCCGTCGCCATGGCGAGCCATGATCGTGCCTTCCTCGACGACGTGGCGACCGTGCTCGTGGACCTGGATCCGGCGCCCGTCCCCCACAGGGTCGCGGCCGCGGTGGACGACGGCGGGCCAGGCTCGGGCGTCGGCGTCACCCGCTTCGGCGGCACGTTCACCGAGTATCTGGCCGACCGTGCCGCGTCCCGCGAGCGCTGGGAGCGTCGCTACCGGGACGAGCAGGCCGAGCTGAAGCGCCTGCGCGCAGGGGTGCGCGACAGTCACCAGGTGGGCCACGCGGGCGCGTCGCCGCGCACCGAGGCGCGCGCCTCCAAGAAGTTCTACGCGGACCGCAACGCGACGGTGGTCGCCCGGCGCGTCAACGATGCCCGCGCCCGTCTCGAGGAGTTGGAGGAGCGGCAGATTCGGAGGCCTCCGGCCGCGCTCGTCTTCTCGGGTCTGGACGCGGGAGCCGCTCACCGCCGCGCTGCTGGGGCCACCGGTCACGCGCTGGTCGCCGCCGGCGTGGCGGTCGCCGGGCGCCTCGCCCGCACCTCGCTCGCGGTGGCACCGGGCGAGCATGTGCTGATCACGGGGGCCAACGGGTCGGGCAAGTCGACGCTGCTGGCGGTGCTCGCAGGTGCGCTCGACCCCACGAGCGGCACCGCGAGCATCGGCTCCGGTCTTCGCGTGGGCCTCCTGACGCAGGACCCGCGCATCGCCGACCCGTTCGGCCGCGGTCCTGCTCTCACCGCACGCCAGGCGTACCTGGACGCGGTGGGGTCCGCGGCCGTCCCGCTGTCGACGTTCGGCCTGCTCGCGGGTCGGGATGAGAACCGCCCGGTCGCGGCGCTGAGCGTAGGCCAGCAGCGTCGTCTGGCACTGGCGATCGTGCTGGCGGACCCGCCGGACGTGCTGTTGCTGGACGAGCCGACGAACCACCTGTCGTTGGCGCTCGTCACCGCGCTCGAGGAGGCGATCCCGCGGTTCCCTGGCACCGTGATCGTGGCGTCGCACGACCGTTGGCTGCGGCGGCGATGGCAGGGCCGTCGCCTCGAGCTGGGACGGACGGCGGCGCGCGACTGACGCGGATGGCGTCGAAATCCGTCGAAGGAGGCGCAACCGTCCTGAACTTCCGGTGAAGTCTAGGACCTTCGCCGCGCGATGTTAACGCTCACCATGCCATTCTGAAGTCACCGCCAAGACGGAGGACAGCAATGACGCAGAACCCTTGGTCGTACCGTACGACCGACGCAGCAACCGACGCAGAGGTCGATGGCATCGACCGCTGGTGGCGCGCCACCAACTACCTGAGCGTCGGCCAGATCTATCTTCTGGACAACCCCCTGCTCCGTGAGACGCTCACCCGCGATCACGTGAAGCCCCGCCTCGTGGGCCACTGGGGCACCACGCCTGGCCTGAACTTCATCTACGCCCACCTGAACCGCATGATCAAGGCGCGCCAGCAGCCGACCATGTACATCATCGGCCCCGGTCACGGCGGCCCCGGCCTGGTCGCGTCGAGCTTCCTGGACGGCACCTACACCGAGACCTACCCCGACATCTCGAACGACGAGGCGGGCCTCAAGCGACTGTTCAAGCAGTTCAGCTTCCCCGGCGGCATCCCGTCGCACGTCGCACCCGAGACGCCCGGATCGATCCACGAGGGCGGCGAGCTGGGCTACGCGCTCAGCCACGCGTACGGCGCGGCCTTCGACAACCCCGACCTGCTGGTCGCCGCGGTCGTCGGCGACGGCGAGGCCGAGACGGGCCCGCTCGCCACGTCGTGGCACTCGAACAAGTTCATCAACCCCGCCACCGACGGCGTCGTGCTGCCGATCCTGCACCTCAACGGGTACAAGATCGCCAACCCGACCGTGCTCGCCCGCATCTCCGAGCAGGAGCTCGTGGACCTCATGAAGGGGTACGGCCACAAGCCGCACGTCTTCGAGGCCGGCATGGACGACGAGTCGCACGAGTCGATCCACCGTCGCTTCGCGGCCGTGCTCGACGAGGTGATGGACGAGATCGCTGCCATCAAGGCCGAGGCGAAGGTGAACCCGAACATGGAGCGCCCCATGTGGCCCATGATCGTGATGCGCACGCCCAAGGGCTGGACCTGCCCGCCCAAGATCGACGGCAAGATCACCGAGGGCTCGTGGCGCGCACACCAGGTGCCGCTGAGCTCGGCGCGCGACACGGACGAGCACCTGCACACGCTCGAGGACTGGCTGAAGTCGTACGGCCCTGAGGAGCTGTTCGATGAGGCCGGCGCCCCGCTGCCCGCCACCACCGCGCTGGCGCCGGAAGGCGAGCTGCGCATGTCGGCCCGCCCCGAGGCCAACGGCGGCCTGCTGATGAAGGACCTGCGCCTGCCGGACTTCCGCGACTACGCTGTGGATGTCCCGGTGCCCGGCTACGGCCCGCACGAGGCGACCAAGGTGCTCGGCGGATACCTCAAGGGCGTCATGGCGGCCAACACCGACAACTTCCGCATCTTCGCCCCCGACGAGCTCGCGTCCAACCGCATCCAGGCGGTGCTCGACGTCACGAACAAGGTATGGAACGCCCGCTCCGAGTTCGACGACGAGCACATGGCCCACGAGGGCCGCGTGGTCGAGATGCTGTCCGAGCACCAGTGCCAGGGATGGCTGGAGGGCTACCTGCTCACCGGCCGCCACGGCCTGTTGACGTCCTACGAGGCGTTCATCCACATCATCGACTCGATGTTCAACCAGCACGCCAAGTGGCTCAAGGTCTCCCGCGAGCTCCCGTGGCGCCGCCCGATCCCGTCGCTGAACTACCTGCTGTCCAGCCACGTGTGGCGCCAGGACCACAACGGCTTCAGCCACCAGGACCCTGGCTTCATCGACCACGTCGTGAACAAGAAGGCCGAGGTCGTGCGCGTCTACCTGCCGGCCGACTCCAACACCCTGCTGGCCACCTACGACCACTGCCTACGGTCGCGCGACTATGTGAACGTGGTCATCGCGGGCAAGCAGCCTCAGGCGTCGTGGCTCACCATGGACCAGGCCGTGGACCACTGCACCCGAGGTGCCGGCATCTGGGAGTTCGCCTCCAATGTGCCGGACGGCGAGGAGCCCGACGTGGTCATCGCCGGCATCGGCGACGTCCCCACCATGGAGGCGCTCGCCGCGGTGGACATCATCCGCGAGGAGCTCCCCGACCTCAAGGTGCGGTTCGTCAACGTCGTGGACCTCATGCGGCTCCAGCCCGAGAAGGAGCACCCGCACGGCATGTCGGACCGCGAGTTCGACCAGCTGTTCACCACGGACAAGCCGATCATCATGGCGTACCACGGCTACCCGTGGCTGATCCACCGCCTCACGTACCGTCGCACCGGCCACAGCAACCTGCACGTGCGCGGCTACAAGGAGGAGGGCACCACCACCACGCCGTTCGACATGGCCATGCTGAACGACATCGACCGCTACCACCTGGTCATGGACGTGATCGACCACGTGCCGAGCCTCGGCACGAAGGCCGCGTCGCTGCGCCAGCGACTGTTCGACCAGCGGCTCGCAGCCCGTCGCTACGCCCGGGAGTTCGGAGAGGACCTTCCCGAGGTCGCGAACTGGGTGTGGCCCGACGCTCGTGGCACCGTGGACGCCGACGTGTCCGCGACCGCCGCGACCGGCGGGGACAACGAGTAGGCGCGCAACCCGCCCGCTCGGAGAAGGGCCCGCATCCCGTCAGGGGTGCGGGCCCTTCTCATGTCAGGCATCCTGAGGGCATGGTCGACGACGGCGTGAGGGACCAGCATGGGCCGCTTCGCGTGGTCGTCGCGCTCGACTCATTCAAGGGATCCGTGACCAGCGCCGAGGCCTGCCACGCGGTGGCGGCGGGCGTGCGCGAGGCCGCGCCGGACGCGGTCGTGACGGAGCTTCCGGTGGCCGACGGCGGCGAGGGGACGTTCGACGCGCTCGCCCCGCACGGCATGCGAGGCGAGATCCCCACGGTGGACCTGCTGGGCCGCCCGACGGTGGCGCCCTACGTGGAGCTCCCGCACGCGGTGGCTGTCGAGTCCGCGTCGACGTTGGGGCTCGCACTCCTGGGGCCGCCCACGCCCGCGCTGGCGCGCCGCGCGCATTCCTACGGACTCGGGCTGCACCTCCGCGGCGCCGCCCGCGACTCCGACGCCCACCGTGCCCTCGTCGGCCTCGGGGGCACCGGCACCACCGACGGTGGCGTGGGGATGCTGCTCGCGCTGGGCGCTCGCGTCTGGCTTGCCGACGGCACTCCGCTCTGGCCTGACGGGCGCCCGCAGGCGCAGAACCCGCTGCTCCTGCGTCCCACGAGGGTGGAGCTGCCGCAGGTCGAGTGCGTGCCCGTCGGCCTGGCCGACGTGGCGACGCCGCTGCTGGGTCCCCGCGGCTCGGCACGCATGTTCGCCGCGCAGAAGGGCGCCGACCCGGAGCTGGTCGACGAGCTCGAGGTCGCGATGACGACATGGGCTGACGCGCTCGCACGGGCGGGTGCCGCAGTCGCTGACGTGCCGGGAGCAGGCGCGGCCGGCGGGATCGGCGCGGCTCTCCTGGCGATCGGAGGCATGCTCTCCCCCGGCCTCGAGACGATCCTGCACGAGACCCACGGCATCGACTCGCTCGCGAGCGCGGATGTCGTGGTGACGGGCGAGGGAGCCCTCGATGCGCAGACCGCGGAGGGCAAGGTGCCTGCTGCGGTCGCAGGACTGGCGCACCGTGCGGCCCGTGCGGAGGGTCGGGACGTCACGGTCATCGCGCTGGCGGGACGGGTGGATGCCGGCCACGCGGAGCTCGAGCGGATGGGCCTCGCGTGGGCTCAGCCGATCCACGACCGGCCTCTTCCACTTGCGGAGGCGATGGACCGCGACGTCACGCTCGCGGCGCTGTCGCGCGCCGCCGCCCGTGCGATCCGGACCACCCTGGACGGCTGAACCGCTGGACCTCGGCGCTGACCAGCCGCTCAGCCGATCATCCACTCGGCGCAGGGTCCTGCCTGGAAGACATACCCGCACGGGCATCACCCCTGGTCAGCGGCCGTCCGACCAAGAACGCTCACATCCTGCACCCAGTGTCGATGGGATCGACATCAGGCAGGACACCGGTTCGACGGACAGAAGGTTCAACGTGAGCAAGGCACTCCCCTCCCTGCGTACCAGCTTGAGGCTGCAGCTGGTCGCCTTCGGCGCGCTCGCGGTGCTCGCCGCATCGGTCGCGTTGACGGTCGTCGGAGCGGCGCAGGCCCACCAGCTCGCCGACACCGCCACCGCGGACGTCCAGCAGCTGAACTCGGAATCGCTCGCGCAGACCGCTCGGTCCGCCCGTGACCTCGTCTCCACCCAGGTGGACACCGTCACCACCCGCATGGAGTCCGAGCTCAACGTCGCTTCCGCGGTCCTGACCTCCAGCGGCGCGATCACGTTCGGCGACCCGCGCTCGTGGGAGGCGAAGAACCAGGCGACGGGCGACGTGTCGACCGTGAGCCTCGCCCGCCTCCTGGTGGGCGGTCAGGACCTTGGCCAGGTGTCCGACATGACCGCGTCCGTGCCGATCGTCGACACGGTCACAGGACTGCTCGGCTCGGCGACCACCGTCTTCCAGAGGATCAACGATCAGGGAGACATGCTGCGGGTCGCCACCTCCGTGCCCGGCGCGGACGGCACCAGGGCGATCGGCACGTACATCGGCGCGACCAACGCGGACGGCACCCCGAACGCCGTGGTCGCCGCACTGCTGTCCGGTCAGCCGTACTACGGGACCGCGAGCGTGGTCGGCGTCCCGTACGTCACCGCGTACGGCCCCCTCATGAGCGACGGGCAGGTGGTCGGGGCGATCTTCGTCGGGCTTCCTCAGTCGGAGGTCGACGCACCGCTCCTCGCCGCGCTCGCCGGGGTGGCGGTCGGCCACAGCGGCTTCGTCACCGTCATGACGGACGACGGCAGCTGGGTGGTGCCGCCGCCCGGGGCCGACGCCGGTGCGGCCGCGGACGCCGCCTACTCCCAGGCGCTGATCGATGCGGGCGCCGCGCTCCCCGACGCCACGTCGACCACGAACGTGAGGGTCGACGCGCTCTCCGGCTCCGACGGCGCCAGCGTCGAGGTCTCGCGCTACGCGCCGTGGGGTTGGACGATCGCGGCGTGGGGCATGGACTCCGATCTGCAGGTGGTGCCGACGCACCTCGACCAGGGGATCACGAGCCTCACCTGGACCTTGATGGGCGTCGGCCTCCTCGTGGCGATCATCGCCGTCGCCTTCATCGTGATCGCATCCGGCCGGATCGTCGGCCGCGTGTCACGGCTCACCGCAGCGCTGGGCAGGGTCGCGGAGCACGACCTGTCTGTCGAGGTGGCGGGCGAGGGCCGGGACGAGATCGGCCGGATGGGCGATGCGCTCGGCCGGACGATCATCGCGATGCGTTCGGCCGTGGGCAGCATCCGCACGGGGGCGGAGGCGGTGAACGCCACGGCCGAGCGCCTGAGCGGGTCCAGCGCCAGCCTCCAGGGAGTCGCCGCCCAGACCACCGCGCACGCGACCAGCACCGCCGGCACCGCCACCACCATGAGCACGGAGGTGCAGTCGGTGACGGCGGCGATGACGGAGATGCGCAGCACCATCGAGTCCGTCGCCCGCGATGTGCAGGCCGCCACGGGCGAGACCCGCACCGCCGTCGACACGACCTCGGCTGCAGCGGACATCTCGCAGCGGCTCGGCGACTCGTCGTCGCGTATCGCGGAGGTGCTGAAGGCGATCACCGCGATCGCCGCGCAGACCAACCTGCTGGCGCTCAACGCGACGATCGAGGCCGCCCGCGCCGGTGAGGCGGGCAAGGGCTTCGCGGTGGTCGCGAGCGAGGTCAAGGACCTCGCCCAGCAGACCGCGTCCGCGATCGAGACGATCCGACCGGTGCTCGAGGAGGTCGCGGCCGACTCGACGGAGGTGCAGGAGGCGGTCGAGCGCGTCGCCGCGTCGATCGCCCGGGTGGACGAGCATCAGTCCTCGATCTCCGCGGCGATCGAGCAGCAGAGCGTCACGACGTCGGAGATCGAGCGCAACCTCGTGGTCGCGGCCGACGGCGCCAGCGAGATCTCGACCGCGGCACATCAGCTCTCCGACTCGGCGCAGGACGCACAGCGCAGCGCCGGCGAGGTCGGAGGCGCAGTGGACGGCCTCACGTCGATCGCAACCGACCTGGCTCTGGGCGTGGACATGTTCACCTTGAGCTAGTGCCAGGCGCGGAGGACCTCAGGCCGCTGAGGGCCGGAGGTCCTCCGTCATCGCACGGCAGGGGCGGTCGCATGCGCGGCCGCCCCTGTCGTCGTCCGTGAGGTCAGACCCCGGCGGGCATCCGGTCGGCGAGCGCCTGGAGCGAGGCCGTGGTCGCGTCGTCCAGGTGGGGGACGACGACGGCGCGGCCCAGCAGGGTGCCGTTCTCCAGGTGCTCGTAGGCGAGCAGCGCGTCGTCGAGCGAGAACCGCGTGACGTCGACCTCGATGTGGCCGGCGCGGTACAGCGCGGCCAGCTCGTGGAGCTCCTCGATGGTGCCCCAGTAGGTGTTGGTCAGCTCGGCCTCGTAGGGGTTGGAGTAGAAGTCCCACGACACGGGACCGCCCGCGATGCCGACCACGGTGATGCGACCCTGCTTCCCCACCACCTTCTGCGCGAGCTGGATGGTCGGAGTGAGGCCCACGAAGTCGAAGACGGCGTCGACTCCCCTGCCCTCGGTGAGCTCGCGGATGCGATCCGCCTGCCCCTCGCCGCCCTCGACGGTGACGGCGCCGCGACTGGCCGCGAGCGCCATCGCCTCGGGCTTCATGTCGGTGGCGATGACGGTGGCGGCGGTGGTGGCCTTGAGGATCTGGACGGCGATCTGGCCGAGGCCTCCCAGGCCGATCACGAGCGCGGTCTTGCCACCGCCCTGAAGCTTGTGGAGTGCGAGCTTGATCGCGTGGTAGGGCGTGAGGCCTGCGTCGGCGAGCGGTGCCGCGGCGACGGGATCGGCATCGCCGAGCGGCACGAGGTTGCGTGCGGGGACGGTCATGTACTCGGCCATGCCGCCGTCCTTGCCCAGGCCGGACGCGAGGAACGGGGTCTTGGCGGCGTTCTCGCAGTAGGTGTCCTGCCCGCGTGAGCAGGCGGCGCAGTGACCGCACCCGATCGGGCCGTAGACCAGGTAGGCGTCGCCCTTGGTCAGGCCGAGGACTCCCTCGCCGACCTCCTCGATCCACCCTGCGGTCTCGTGGCCGAGCGTGTACTCGGGCGCCAACTGGGGTCCTGCCGTGGTCTCGTCGAACTGCTCGTAGACGGCCACGTCCGAATGGCAGGCGCCGGCGCCGGCAACCTTGAGCAGCACCTCTCCGGGCGCGGGCTTGGGCCGGGGGACCTCGCGCAGGGACGGCTTGGTCTTCCATTCGGTGAAACGCACTGCCTTCATGGGCGGCGCTCCTTCCTTGAGGCGCCCACGGGGGAAGGGGGACGACGGACCGGGCGCCTTTGCTGGTCACGTGTCATGTATATGGATACACCCCGTGGGGCATGTTTGTTCCCCTTTCCCGAAGCGCTCTCCCGTCTCATGCGGATCATCCCTGCTATCACCGGGCAATGCCCGTGCAAAAATGTGTGACAGGTCAACCTCGCCGGTGGTCAACAACGGCGAAACATCACGGGCGTAGCCTCGCTCCCATGGATGTCGCCATCATCGGAGCCACCGGGGACGTGGGCCGCGCCGTGTGCAGCGACCTCATCGAGCACGGCGAGCTCGGGGCCGGCTCCCGCCTGCAGCTGGTCGGCCGCGCCGGCGGATCGTCCGAGGCGGCGGTGCACGGCCTCCGCGTGGACCTCATCGACGCCTACGACGAGAAGGCGCCGCACATCGACGTCGCCACCAGCCCGGACGACGTCGTGGCCGACGTGGTTGTCGTCGCCGCCGGCCGAACCATCCCCACCGGCACCGGCCAGACGATCGACCGCGACCGCCTCGCCGCCGACAACCGCATCGTCTTCGAGCAGTACGCCGACTCCCTCGCGCGGCACGGCAGCGGCCACGAGGTCGTCATCGTCGTGTCCAACCCTGTCGAGCTCGCCGTCGAGGTGTTCGCCCGTCGGCTCGGACACCACCGCGTGATCGGCATGGGAGCGTGGCTCGACACACTCCGGTTCCGCCGCGAGATCGCCGCGACGCTCGGCATCCGCCGCCAGCGCGTCAGCGGATTCGTCGCAGGCCAGCACGGCGACCGGATGGTGCCGCTGTGGTCCACGGTCAGGCTGCGCGGGCTGGACGCCGACGAGCGGCTCGAGATCGTCGAACGGCTCCGCGGCGACCGCACCCTCGCCTCCTTCGCGAGCGAGATCGCCACCGCGAAGGCCCACGTCACCACCCAGACGGACATGGCGGCAGCGTTCGGCATGGTCGACGCCTTTCCGCCCGACCTCCAGGCGGTCATCCGCCCCTACCTCACGCACACGAGCGGCGCGAAGACCGCGAACGGCACCGCGAGCGCGACCGTCGACCTGATCCGCACCGTGCTCGACGGACGCGACATCGTGGTCGCAGGGCAGGTGCTGCTGGATGGCGAGATCGAGCTGGGAGGCATGCCCTGGCGCGGCGTGCTCGGAGTGCCCGTGGCCGTCGGGCCCGAGGGGTGGACCCGCGTGATGCTCGACGACCTCGCCCCCGACGAGTCCCGGCTGCTCTGGGAGGTCGGTCAGGCGATCAACGAGGCCATCGTCGCGTGGGGAGGTGGCCGATGAGCACCCTCACTCGGCGCTGGTTCGCGTTCGTCACCGTCGAGGACCGCTCCGGCGCCTCGACGGCCTTGACCGGGGTGTTCTCCGAGCGAGGCGTCAGCTTCGGATCGATCTCCACGCTCGACGTGCACGACGGCATGGGCACCCTGTCCGTGGAGTTCGCCGCCTCCGAGCGGCTGGCACACGTGCTGGTGCGCACACTCGCGCGACTGTCGGTGGTCCGCGACGCCACGCTCGTGGCCGCCGACGACTCCCGCGTCAGGGCCGTCGCGATGCTCACCGGCGGCACCGGCGACGAGGCGCTGCCCGCCGAGGCTGATGTGCATCGCCACGGCGAGGGGCCGGACGCCACCACGATCGTCATGGGTCGCCTGTCAGCCGTCGAGGCCGCCGTCGCGACCATGCGCGGCTCGGGATGCGCAGTCGAGGCGATCACGGTGCTGCCTCCGCGCTGACCCTCCCGGCACCGCATGCACAGGCGTCCCCGACGGGTGGCATGGCCGACACGTTGCGGGTCCGTGGCCGTCGTCGCCGGCGGGCCGGGTCGGTCCGGTCAGAGACCGGCGATGAAGGCGCGGAGCAGCCGCAGGCTCGCATACACCGCCGCCGGCCCACGCTCCTGCATCTCCGCGCGGAACTCGGGGACGCTCACGCCGATCTCCCGCAGCTCCACCATGTTCCCGATCACCCAGCGCTCGAAGGTCGCCGGGTCCACCTCCGGGTGGAATTGGACCGCCAGAGACCTGCCGTAGGAGAACGCATGCACCGGGACCTCGTCGGTCGAGGCGAGCAGCACCGCGCCGGACGGCAGCTCCGCCTCGTCGCCATGCCACACGAACATCGGCGCGCTCGCGACGCGCCGCAACGGGCCGACGAGCCCTACCGACGTGGGACGGATGTGCTTCCAGCCCAGCTCGAAGGTGCCCTTGCCGACGCGGGCGCCGAGCGCGGCCGCCATCAGCTGCAGCCCCAGGCACACGCCGAGCGTCGGCTGGTCGGCGTCGAGCCTGTCCTTGATCAGGGCGATCTCCTGCGTGACGGTGGGATAGTCCGCGGCGTCCTCCACCCCGATCGGGCCGCCGAGCACGATCCCCAGGTCGGCGGTCCTGAACGGCGACAGGTCGTCGACGCCGGCCTCGAGGTATCGCACCTCGTAGCCGAGCCTCGGCAGCTCGGCCTCCCAGCATCCGAGATCCTCGAACGCGACGTGCCTGATGACGACACAGGTCTGCAGCGCCAACCTCGACCTCTCAACCTCTCCGGAAAGCGTCGGCGAGGCGCATGCGCCCGCCCGTGTTCAGCACCGCGCCCGCGTAGACGCGGCCGCCCACCCACACCAGCACAGGGATCGCCACCAGGCAGATCACCACGGCCGCCACCACCTCGACGACGCTGATCGAGCCGAAGGCCATCCGCATCGGCACCATGAACGGCGCGAAGAACGGGATCTGCGTGAGCACCTTCGTGATGGTGGCGTCGGGCAGGTTCGGCACCAGGTAGATCGCCAGGTACAGCGGCGCGAGCATCACGAACATCAGCGGCGTGGAGACCGACCCGACGTCCTCCTGCCTCGACACGAGCGAGGCGAGCCCCCCGAACAGGACCGTGAAGAGCGAGAATCCCAACACGAACCACACGGCGAAGTTCACCAGGATCGTGCCGACGCTGACGCTCAGGCTCCCGAGGAGGTCCAGGTGCAGGGCGCCGAACAGGAGCGCGACGATCAGGGCGCCCGCCTGCGCGAGTGCGAACAGTCCCACGCCCAGGACCTTGCCGCCGAGCAGCGTCCAAGGCTTCACCGTCGCGAGCAGGATCTCCACCACGCGCGATGCCTTCTCCTCGACCACGCCCAGCATGATCACGGAGGCGCTCTGGATCAGCACGAAGAACAGCAGCATCACCACGATGAAGCCGGAGAAGAACTTCGCCGAGTCGAAGCCCGCGGCGGCGCTCAGCGGGGTCACGGTGGGCGTCGCGGCCGCGAGCGCCTGCGCCACGGAGGCCGGGTCCCCGCCCAGGTCCGTCACCTGCGCCGCGAGCGCTGCGGACCGGACAGCTGCCTGCACCACGGGGACGATCGAGTCGCCCGCCGTGTCGACGTACAGGTCGGGCTGCGTGGGCGCGCCGGTGAGGATCGCGCTGACGCCGTCCGGCAGCGTCGTGGTGTCAGGGGCGTCGACCGTCTGCACGGTGACCGTGAGGCCCTGTGCTGCGGCGGCTGACTCGAGGTAGGGCACGAGCGCGGCCGTCTCGCCCGAGGCGACCTGCACCACGGGCGCGGGACCGTCGGAGGACAGGAAGGGCTTCGCGATCAGGGCGCCGGCCACGATCAGCACGATCAGGACGGACGAGGCGACGACGTTCGCGCGCGAGCCGACGCGCACCACGAACTCCCGCCTCGCGATCAGCCACATCATGCGGGCACCTCCGAGGGTTCGAGCATCACGTCGCGGAAGAGCTCGGTGAGGGTGGGCCTGCTCGGGGTGAACGCGCGCACCGTTCCTGCCGCGAGCGCCGCCGCGAGCACCGTCTGCGCAGCAGCCGCGTCCGGAGCCTCGACGAGCCACGCGCCCTCCGCGACCGGCTCGACCCGGGTCTCGCCGTCGGCGGCGGGGGCCCAGGCCGGGGGAAGCTCCGCCTCGAGCGTCCAGCGCGGGCGGGCGGTGGCGGTGAGCGAGTCGACGGTGCCGCACGCGACGAGGCGCCCGGAGCGGATGATCCCGACTCGGTCGCACAGACGCTCCACCAGTTCGAGCTGATGCGAGGAGAAGATGACAGGCACCCCGCGCTCCGCCTGGCCGCGCAGCACCTCGCTCATGACCCCGACCGCGACCGGGTCGAGTCCGGAGAAGGGCTCGTCGAGCACGAGGATGTCGGGCCCGTGGACCAGCGCGGACGCCAGCTGCACCCGCTGCTGGTTGCCGAGCGAGAGCTTCTCGACGGCGTCACCGCGCCTGTCGGCCACCCCGAGCACCTCGGTCCAGTGATCCATGGCCTGCGTGGCTGCGGCGATCGACAGTCCGTGGAGCCGCGCAAGGTAGACGAGCTGCTCGCCGACCTTCATGCGGGGGTAGAGACCGCGCTCCTCCGGCATGTAGCCGATGCGGCGCCGCACGTCGGGTCCGACAGGGGCGCCGTCCCAGGACACCGCGCCGGCATCCGAGCTCAGCACCCCGAGCACGATGCGCATCGCGGTGGTCTTGCCGGCGCCGTTCGCGCCGACGAAGCCGAAGAGCTCTCCTGCAGCGACCTGGAACGAGACCCCGTCGAGCGCGCGCACTTCCCCGAAGGACTTGACGAGCCCATCGAGGACGAGCGAGGGCATCCCGCCCGCCTCAGCCGGCCTGGTAAGGGCTGACGACCACGTCGACGCGCTGGAACTCCTTGAGGTCGGAGTACCCGGTGGTGGCCATCGAGCGGCGCAGCGCGCCCATGATGTTGGTGGTGCCGTCGGCGCGGGTGCCCGGGCCGAACAGGACCTCCTCGAGGGTGCCGGTGGTGCCCACCCGCACGCGCTCGCCGCGCGGCAGGGCCGAGTGGTACGACTCGGGGCCCCAGTGGTACCCGGCGCCAGGCGCCTCGGCTGCGCGCGCCAGGGCCGCGCCCAGCATGATCGCATCCGCGCCGCAGGCGATGGCCTTCACCATGTCTCCCGAGCGCCCCAGGCCACCGTCCGCGATGACGTGCACGTACCGACCACCGGACTCGTCGAGGTAGTCGCGGCGCGCGGCCGCCACGTCGGCCACCGCGGTCGCCATGGGGGCGTGGATGCCGAGCGTGGTGCGCGTGGTCTGCGCCGCGCCGCCTCCGAACCCGACGAGCACGCCCGCCGCGCCGGTGCGCATCAGGTGGAGCGCCGCCTGGTAGGTCGATGCTCCGCCGACGATGACCGGCACGTCGAGGTCGTAGATGAACTTCTTGAGGTTGAGCGGCTCGACCTCGGCCGACACGTGCTCCGCGGACACGGTGGTGCCCCGGATGACGAACAGGTCGACGCCGGCCTTCAGCACCGTCTCGTAATGCTCCTGGGTGCGCTGGGGGCTGAGCGCTCCTGCGACGGTCACGCCCGCCGCGCGGATCTCCTGCAGCCGCTGGACGATCAGCTCGTCCTTGATGGGCTCCTGGTAGATCTCCTGCATCCGCAGCGTCGCGGCGTCCATGGACAGGGTCGCGATCTCGTCGAGCAGTGCCGCCGGGTCGTCGTACCTGGTCCACAGGCCCTCGAGGTCGAGGACGCCGAGCCCGCCATGCTGCCCGAGAGCGATCGCGGTCGCCGGTGACATCACGGAGTCCATGGGGGCTCCGATGACCGGGATCTCGAACCGGAAGGCGTCGATCTGCCAGGCCAGGCTGACCTGCCGCGGATCGCGCGTTCGTCGGGACGGGACCACCGCCACGTCGTCGAAGCTGTATGCACGGCGGCCGCGCTTGCCGCGCCCGATCTCCATCTCGTTGCTCACCGTCCCAGCCTAGCGGTGGAGCCGACGTTCGCCGGAGGCCACCGGCCCGGGTCTCGCACCAGGGCCGATGCGGCGGACCTGTGGACAGGGGACCGTCGGCGCGCGCCGATGTCGGAAGACCGTGAAAGGGTGGGCACCATGACTTGGCTCGACGAGACGATGGTGGGATTCGACACGGAGACGACGGGGGTGTCCACGGCGAACGACCGCATCGTCACCGCCGCGATCATCACGCGGCGGGCGGGCGAGGAGCCGCGGACGCGCACCTGGCTCATCAACCCCGGCGTCGAGATCCCTGCGCGGGCGATCGAGGTGCATGGCATCACCAACGAGAAGGCGCGTGCGGAGGGCATGGACCCCGCACAAGGTCTCGAGGAGATCGCGACCGCGCTCGCCGAACCGCTCGCCGCAGGCATCCCCGTGGTCGGCTTCAACGCCCAGTACGACCTCAGCATCCTCGAGGCAGAGCTCGCCCGGCACGGCCTGGCGTCGCTCGCCTCACGGCTGCCTCGGGGGATCCGCCCGATCGTCGACCCGCTGGTGATCGACCGGTTCCTTGACCGGTACCGCAAGGGCGGCCGCAAGCTCATCGACATGTGCCGCATCTACGCGGTCCCGGTCGTCGCTGACGATCTTCATGCCGCAGACGCCGACGTGCTCGCCACGCTCGACCTGCTGCCCGCCATGGCGCACCTGCACCCGACGCTGGCCCAGGTCGCCTTGGACGACCTGCACGACCAGCAGATCGAGGCGCACCGGGTGTGGGCCACCCGCTTTGCAGCATTCCTGAAGTCGAAGGGCGAGACGGACGACCTCCCGAGCCCGCTCTGGCCCGTGTCGGCTGCCGACCCGGAGCCGCAGCCGCAGCCCGAACCGGAGCTCGACGCCCTCTTCTAGGAGGCGGCCGCGTCGACGGCGGGCTGTCCCCCACACCTGCCGTGCGCCAAGCTCACGGAGCCGAACGACCGGCGCGAGACCCCGCACGCCGGATGCACGGATCACCCTTCTCCCAGGCGTAGCCTGACCTGACAGGTATCAGGAGGTTGCAATGGCGCACCCCGAGTCCCCGGTACTGCCGCAGGCTGCCGGTCCGCTCGCCGACGCGTTGGCCCAGCTGCACAAGGCGGCCGCCACGCTCGAGATCTCAGACGGTCTTCACCAGCTTCTCGCGTCACCCCGCCGCGAGCTCGCCGTGAGCATCCCGCTCCGGCGGGACGACGGGACGCTCGCGCTCTACTCGGGCTTCCGCGTCCAGCACAACTTCACCCGCGGACCCGCCAAGGGCGGTCTGCGCTACGCGCCTTCGGTCGACCTGGACGAGGTCCGCGCGCTCGCGATGTGGATGACCTGGAAGTGCGCGCTCGTCGACGTGCCCTACGGCGGCGCCAAGGGCGGCGTCGCGATCGACCCGCGCGAGCACAGCAAGTCCGAGCTGGAGCGGGTGACGCGGCGCTACACCACCGAGATCCTGCCGATCATCGGCCCCGAGGTGGACATCCCCGCCCCCGACGTCGGCACCGACGAGCAGACGATGGCGTGGATCATGGACACGTACTCGGTCGCCCGTGGATACACGGTGACCGGCGTCGTGACGGGCAAGCCCCTCAGCCTGGGCGGCTCCCAGGGACGCGCGCAGGCCACGTCCCGAGGCGTCGCGCACATCGCGCTGATGGCGATGGCGAGCCGCGGCATCGACCCCAACCACGCGACAGCTGCCGTGCAGGGCTTCGGCAAGGTGGGCCACGGTGCCGCGAGGTTCCTCGCCGAGGCCGGCGTCAGGGTGCGTGCGGTGAGCGATGTGGACGGCGCCGTGTACGCGCACGACGGTCTCGACATCGCGCGGCTCGCCGAGCACGTGGACCGTACCGGCTCGGTCGCGGGCTTCGACAGCGCGGAGGCCATCGATCCCGGCTCCGTGCTCACGCTGGACGTCGACGTCGTCGTCCCTGCCGCGGTGGAGGGCGTGCTAACCGAGGACAACGCGTCCAAGGTCCAGGCGCGCATCGTCGTCGAAGGTGCGAACGGCCCCACCACGGAGGCCGCGGACGCGATCCTCAAGGACCGCGACATCCTGGTGGTGCCGGACATCCTCGCGAACGCGGGCGGCGTCGTCGTCTCCTACTTCGAGTGGGTGCAGGCGAACCAGGCCTATCAGTGGACCGAGCGCGAGGTGAACGACCGGCTCGAGGAGCGGATGGCGAAGGCGTGGCACGACGTCGTGGCCCACTCAGGGGCGCACGGCATGACGTATCGGGAGTCGGCCACCGTCCTGGCCGTCGAACGCGTCGTGGAGGCGCATCGCCTACGCGGTCTGTACCCGTGATCGCGCGCCTCTGGGCCTGAGCCGACGCGCTGGGCGCACCGCCCGGCACGTCAGCTGAGCAGGAACCTCACCAGCATCGCGAGCGACACGGCGACGATGAGCCCGCGCAGCACGAGCGGATTCGCCCTGAGCAGCAGGTGCGAGCCGATCCACGCACCCGCGAGCTGACCGAGCGCCATGACTGAGCCCACGAGCCACACCACCTTGCCCGCGGCGACGAACACCGCCAGCGCAGCCAGGTTGGTGGCGAAGTTGAGCGTCTTCGCGAGGGCGGTCGAGCGGCGCAGGTCGAAGCCCCGCAGCGCGACCCCCCCGAGCGCGAACAGGGAGCCCGTGCCTGGCCCGAAGGCGCCGTCGTACGCACCGATCAGGGGCACCACGCCGCCCACGTACGCACGCCGGGTCAGGCGTGCGCGGGGCGGTGGCAGGTGCGCATCCCGCACCAGCAGGAAGTATGCGGCGACGCCCACAAGCACGATCGGGATGACGACCTGCAGGGCCTCGGGGTCGATGAACAGCACCGCCACGGACCCGATCGCGGACCCTGCGAACGCCACGAGCATGGGTCCTCGCACGTCGCGCCATGCGACGCCGTGCTTACGGATGACCTGCACGGTGGCGGTGAGGGTGCCGAAGGACCCCTGCAGCTTGTTGGTGCCGAGCGCCTGCACGGGGGGAACGCCGGCGAGCAGCAGCGCAGGCAGGGTGATCAGCCCTCCCCCACCGGCGAGGGTGTCGAGCAGCCCCGCACCGAACGCCACGAGCACCAGCAGTGCGAGCATGCGCCCGCTCACGTGCAGCGACGATCCAGCTCCGGATGCGGCCTCCGTCGTCGCCGCGGCGACGTGCAGGGCGCCGCCGACGAAGCCGACCGTGGTCAGCTCTTGCCGGAGTAGTTCGGCGCCTCGACCGTGATCTGCACGTCGTGCGGGTGGCTCTCCTTGAGGCCCGCAGGCGTGATGCGCACGAACTTGCCCTTGGCCTGCAGCTCGGGGATGGTGCGGGCTCCGACGTAGAACATGGACTGGCCCAGGCCGCCGACGAGCTGACGGACCACCGACGACAGCGGGCCCTTGTAGGGCACCCGCCCCTCGATGCCCTCGGGGATCAGGTCGTCGTCGCTGGGCGCATCGGCCTGGAAGTAGCGGTCCTTGGAGTAGGAGACACGACCGCGCGAGGCCATGGCGCCCATGGAGCCCATGCCGCGATAGGTCTTGAACTGCTTGCCGTTGACCAGCACCAGGTCGCCGGGGGTCTCGCTGACGCCGGCGAAAAGGGAGCCGAGCATCACGGACGAGGCACCGGCGACGAGCGCCTTGGCGATGTCGCCGGAGTACTGGAGACCACCGTCGGCGATCACGGGCACGCCCGCGGGCCGGGCGGCGAGCGATGCCTCGTACACCGCGCTGACCTGCGGGACGCCGACGCCCGCGACCACGCGGGTGGTGCAGATCGATCCAGGACCGACCCCCACCTTGACGGCGTCGACGCCCGCGTCGACCAGCGCCTTGGCGCCCGCCCGCGTGGCGACGTTGCCGCCGATCACCTGCACGTGACGGGTGGCCGGGTCGGACTTGAGACGCTTGATCATGTCGATCATCGCCTGAGCATGGCCGTGGGCGGTGTCGACCACGAGCGCGTCCACGTCGGCGTCGACGAGCGCGGTCGCACGCTCCCAGGCGTCGCCATAGAAGCCGACGGCGGCGGCCACGCGAAGTCGCCCCTCGGAGTCCTTGGTGGCGTGCGGGTACTTCTCGGTCTTGACGAAGTCCTTGACGGTGATGAGGCCGGTGAGGCGACCGTCGGCGTCGACGAGCGGCAGCTTCTCGACGCGGTGCTGGCCGAGCAGCCTCGCCGCGTCCTCGTTGCTCACGCCCTCGGGTGCGGTGATGAGCGGCATGGGCGTCATCTGGTCCTTGACCAGGAGCCGCGCATAGTCGCTGGGGTTGATGAACCGCATGTCGCGGTTGGTGATGATCCCGAGCAGCCGATTGTCCTCGTCCACCACCGGCAGGCCGGACACGCGGTATCGGGCGCACAGCGCGTCGAGCTCCGCGAGCGTGGCCTCCGGGCCTACGGTCACCGGGTCGGTGATCATGCCGGACTCGGAGCGCTTGACGGTGACGACCTGCTGCGCCTGGTCGTCGATGGAGAGGTTGCGGTGCAGCACGCCGATGCCGCCCAGGCGGGCTAGCGCGATCGCGAGCCTCGCCTCGGTGACGGTGTCCATCGCGGCGCTGAGCAGCGGCACCTTGATCGAGATCTCGCGGGTGAGCCGGGTCGTGGTGTCGACCTCGGAGGGGATGACATCGCTCTCTCCGGGGAGGAGGAGCACGTCGTCGTAGGTGAGTCCGGTGTAGCCGAAGGGGTCGTGTTCAGCGAGCGCCATGAACCGATTCTACGGGCCCTCACGAGCGCTCGGTCGCGCCCCGAAGATGGGCCTTGCCAAGACGTTCACGAACGCGGTAGACAGACACCAAGGGTTCAACGACGAGCCCTTGACCTGGGCGATTGGTCCGTTCTAGGGTGAATATCACGGTTTGATAACGAAGTCAGACCGAGCTTGGTGATCATTCCGCTCAGGGGAACGACGTGAGGAGCTGCCATGGAGTCGATCGCAAGACTGCCGGCACCGACGCAGGACCAGTGGGAATGGCAGTACCGGGGGGCCTGCCGCGGCGCGGATCCGGACCTCTTCTTCCATCCGGAAGGCGAACGTGGAGCAGCCCGGCGCAGGAGGGCCGAGACGGCCAAGCAGTACTGCGCCCGATGCCCCGTGCTCGACATGTGCCGTGAGCGCTCGCTGATGGCGCGCGAACCGTTCGGCGTCTGGGGCGGTCTGAGCGAGGACGAGCGTCACGCGATGCTCGTCGGACGGCTCAAGAAGGCGAGCTAGACGCGAGAGCATGCACGAAGGCCCGGGAGCGGATGCTCCCGGGCCTTCGTCGCGTTCTTGGTCGGACTAGCCGACGATGGCGAGCAGGTCGCGCGCGGAGAGGATGAGGTACTCCTCGCCCGCGTACTTGACCTCGGTGCCGCCGTACTTGCTGTAGATCACCTTGTCGCCCACGGCGACGTCCACGGGGACGCGGTTGCCGTTGTCGTCGACACGACCCGGGCCCACCGCCACGACCTCGCCCTCCTGGGGCTTCTCCTTGGCGGTGTCAGGGATGACGAGGCCGGAGGCCGTGGTCGTCTCGGCGGCAGCCGCCTTGACCACGACCTTGTCCTCCAGAGGCTTGATTGAGACCGACACTGCGGACCTCACCTTCCGTCTCGAAGTTCAGGTTGCGACATCTGCCGGGCGACCTGCCGTCGCGGGGGTCAGGCGAACCGGACCGATGCCACGCTCCCTCTCGGAGCAAGGTCAGATTAGCACTCACCTGCCACGAGTGCTAATGCGACTGCGGGCGGTGCCGGACCGTGGAATCATCGCTGGCATGGACGCCGACACCGCACGCCTGCTGCTGGCTCCGGAGACCCTCGCGCTGATAGATCGGCTTCCGCCGTACGACTCGATCGAACCGCTCGCCTTCGGCAGCCGGCTGCGAGCGGAGGGCCTGGACGGCCGGCTCGTCGCAGCGGTCCTGACCCAGGCGGAGCTCCGCTCGAGGGCCCGCGGCAAGCTGGGCGAGTTCGCCGTGGGCATGCTCTTCACCCGCGAAGGTCTGGAGCAGGCCACGCGCCTGAGCGTCGCAGGCAGGCATGCACGACGGTACGCATCCGCCGGCTGCACCAGGGTCGCCGACCTCACCGCCGGGCTCGGCGTCGACGCGATGGCGCTCGCAGCGCTCGGCCTGGCGGTCATGGCGTTCGAGCTCGACGAGGCGACCGCGCTGCTCGCCGACCACAACCTGCGGCATTGGGACGACGCGGTGGTGGTGCATGCGGACTCCATGGCCACGGTGCGCAGGGTCGACGGGATGGACGCCGTGTTCGCCGACCCCGCCAGACGCACGGGCCGGGGCCGGCGCCACGACCCGCGCGACTACTCCCCCGCACTCGACGACGTGCTCGCGCTGCGCGACCAGTTCCCCGCACTCGGCGTCAAGGTGGGCCCTGGCATCCCTCACGACGCGATCCCCGCCTCCACGACCGACGCGCCGGTCGAGGCCCAGTGGGTATCGGTGGACGGCGACGTCGTCGAGGCGGGGCTGTGGTGCGGGCCGCTCGCGCGCACGCACGGCCACTCGGCCCTCGTCGTGCGCGGTTCCGACGCGCACGAGCTCGCCGCGGATCCGATCCCCGGCGAGGTCGGCCCCCTCGGCGAGTACCTCTACGAGCCCGACGGCGCCGTCATCAGGGCCGGTCTCGTCGGCCCTCTCGGGGCCCGACTCGACGCGCGCCTCGTGGACCCGACGATCGCCTATCTGACAGCTGACGCCCCGCACCCGACTCCGTTCGCGCACGGCTACCGCGTGCTCGAGGCGATGCCGTACTCCACCCAGCGGCTCGCGAAGGCGTTGCGCGAACGCGGAGTGGGGCGGGTCGAGATCAAGAAGCGCGGCATCGACGTGACGCCGGAGCGGCTGCGACCTCAGCTGAAGCTGCGGGGCACGGAGGCCGCCACCGTCGTCCTCACCCGCATCGCCGGGCGCCACACGGCGCTCCTCGTGGAACCGCTCGACCGCTGACTACAGCTCCTCGGGCGAGGCGGGGAGAAGAGATCGCTCGGTCGCGGGCGGTCAGCACGCCGCGGGGACGTTCGCAAGCGCCACGGGCCAGCGGCCCTGCGGCGCGACCGCGCCCGTGAGCACGTCCGCGAGTCCCGCGAGGGCCGAGTCCCCACGCCCGTACACCGCCGCGTAGACGCGGGCCGTCGATCCGCTGAGACCCCACGGTCCGTCCATCGCCACGACCACGTCGGCGCTCCCCGACGTGTCGTCGGAGCCCGTGAGCCAGATCGTGGATCCGCCCTCGCCCAGGACCACGCCGTGCGAGGCGAGCGCCGCAGCAAGGGCGTCACGGTCGGCCCGGAAGCCGCCCGTGATCGTCACCGGACCCGTGACGAAAGGCGCGTCGCAGTCCGCTGCGGCGACGGTGACGCCGGCGTCGGCGAGCGCCCGCGCGTAGTCCCCGGTGACGGTGGGCGCGACCTGCACGAGCCCGGCCTGCCATCGTGACAGCAGGATCACCCGCGCGGCGGCCTCGTCGAGCCTCGCGCGAGGCAGGGTCCCGGAGTCGACAGCCGCGACGATCGCATTCAGCGAGGCGTCGACGGACTCGGGCATGAGCAGCAGGTCCGCACCAGCGGCGAGCGCCTTCACCGAGGCCTCGCCAGGGCCGTAGGACTCGGTGATGGCTCCCATGTTCAGCGCGTCCGTGATCGCCACGCCCGTGAAGCCGAGCTGATCACGCAGGTAGGCGTACGCCTGCGGGTCGAGGCTCGCCGGTGCGTCACCCCACGCCGCCACGGCGATGTGGCTCATCATCACCATGGGAGCGCCAGCGTCGATCGCGCGCGTGAACGGCACCAGATCCGCCTGCTGGAGCACGTCGAGCGACGCGGACTGCGTCGGCAGCGCGTCGTGCGAGTCGACGGTCACGGAGCCGTGGCCCGGGAAGTGCTTGATCGTGGGGATCACGCCCGCATCGAGGTAGCCGCGCATCGCCGCGACCACGGTGTCCGCGACCGCGTCGGGATCGTCGCCCGCCGAGCGCGACCGGATGACGGGGTCGGCAAGGCCGATGGTGACGTCCGCGACGGGCGCGAAGTCGACCGTGAAGCCCAGCTGTGCGAGGTCACGCCCCTGGGCCGCGTACACGCCGCGCACGAGCGACTTGTCGCGGGCGGCGCCGGCCGCCATGAAGGCGGGGAGGTCCGCCACTCCGTCGCTGAGCCGGGCCACGGTGCCACCCTCCTGATCCACGGAGAGGAGCGCGGGCCATCCCCTGCCTGCCGCCCCCTCCTGCGCGGCCGCATTGAGGTCGGCCGCCACACCGGCGCTCTCAGTGGCGGAGGCGAGCAGCATCACGCCTGCGAGTCCCTGGTCGGCCACCATCCGTTCCAACTCGGCGGGATCCTCGTAGGTGTAGGAGGGCATGAGGACCGCCCCGGCAGCCTCGCGAGCACTGAGGCCCTGAGCGGTCGCGAGCGCGTCGTCCCACGCGGCGAGCGTGGGACCCCATGCGAACGTCTCGTGCCCAGGGTCCGGTGACGCGGACGCCAGCGCCGAGGTGCTGCTCGGAGTCGGTGGCGCGGACGCGGTCGGCTGCGTCGGCGAGGCGCCGCACGCGGCGAGCACACCGACGGACAACGCCACCGCGGTGGTCCTCAGCGAGCCTGCGAGGAAGCGCCGCATGCAGTCCTCAGACGGTGATCGTGCTGAGCGGCATGGACGAGTCGACACCGATGTCGAGCCGGCTCGGCGCCACGCCCCGTCGCGCCACGGCGGAGCCGAGCGCGGCGATCATCGCACCGTTGTCGGTGCAGTAGCGGATCGGCGGGATCCGCACGTCGATGCCCGCCTGCTCGCACCGTTCGGTCGCGAGCTCGCGCAGCTGCGAGTTGGCGGAGAACCCGCCGCCGATCACGAGCGTGTCGACGTCGTGCGCACGGCAGGCGGCGATCGTCTTGTCCACCAGGACGTCGGCGACGGCGGCAGCGAAGGAGGCGGCGACGTCGGCCACCGGGATGTCCTGGCCTGCCTCCTCGCGTGCCTCGATCCACCGCGCGACGGCGGTCTTGAGCCCTGAGAACGAGAAGTCGTACGCATGCGTCTGCATCGCCTTGGCACTGGTGAGCGCACGCGGGAACGGGATCGCCTGCGGGTCGCCCTCCCGCGCCAGCCGGTCCACGTGCGGTCCACCGGGATACGGCAGGTGCAGCAGGCGTCCCACCTTGTCGAAGGCCTCCCCTGCGGCGTCGTCCAGGGTGTGGCCCAGCTCGACGACGTCGGTCGCGATGTCGTTCACGAGCAGCAGCGACGTGTGCCCACCTGAGACGACGAGCGCCATGGTGCGTTCCGGCATCGGGCCATGCACGAGCTCGTCGACGGCGGCGTGGCCGATCACGTGGTTGACCCCGTACAGCGGCCTGCCCAGGGCGAGCGACAGCGCCTTCGCGGCGGCGACGCCCACGGTCAGCGACCCGACCAGCCCAGGGCCCGACGCGACGGCGATGCCGTCCACGTCCGCCAGGCCGACGCCTGCACGGCTCAGCGCCTCCTCGACGGTCGGCACGAACGCCTCGAGGTGCGCGCGAGACGCCACCTCGGGGACGATGCCGCCGAAACGGGCATGCTCGTCCATGGACGACGCGACGACGTCGGCGAGCAGCTCGGTGCCGCGCACCAGTGCCGCTCCCGTCTCGTCGCAGGTGCTCTCGAGGCCGAGGATCAGAGGTTCCACCCCACCAGGGTAGTCGGCGGGAATACGGGCGGGCGCATCGTCGTCATACCTGCACGTGAGCGCAGTGCCCGACCTCTCCGCAGCGAGCTTCCAGATTCCGCAGGACGCCATCAGGCTCCTGTTCCTCGACGCGCGCTCGGCGACCCGGTGGGCGGACCGCGAGGTGTCGCTGGACACCCTCAAGGCGGTGCACGAGCTTGTGCGGTGGGCACCGTCGGCCAACAACTCGGCTCCGCTTCGCCTCGTCGTGGCCGGCTCGGACCACGCCCGCGAGATCGTCATGGAGCATGCGTCGCCCGGCAACCGCCCCAAGCTGGACCGTGCGCCCATGATCCTCGTGGCCGCCTCCGACGCCCGCTATCACGAGCATCTGGACGTGACAGCGCCAGGGATCCACGGTCTGTACGAGGTCCTGGAGGACAGGCCCGACGCGAGGGCCATCACCGCTCACGACAGCACCTGGCTGCAGATCGGCTTCCTCATCGTCGCGCTGCGATCCGCCGGGCTGCACGTGCGCCCCATGGGCGGCTTCGACCGCGCCGGCCTGTCGCGCAGCCTGCTCGGCGATCGCTCGTGGCACCCCGAGCTGCTGCTCGCCGTCGGCTACCCGGCGCAGGACGGGGAGCATGGCGCCGGCGATCGCCGCGGGCGTCCCAGCTGGGACACGGCGACCCTGGAGCTCTAGCTGGCCTCGTCCGGGCGCATCGCGCGCCTCATCACAAGAGCATCGACGTCCTCCGGCTGGTAGTACCGCCGGCGCACGCGCACGTCCTCGAAGCCGTACGACCGATACAGGGCCAGCGCGGCCTCGTTCGTCACGGCGACCTCCAGCCACACGTCGGGCACGTCGAGAGAGCGCGCCTCGTCGAGCAGGTCGTCGATGATCATCCGCGCGAGCCCCTCGCGTCGATGCTCCGGCAGCACCGCGAGGTTGAGCAGCGAGAACGCATCGCCGTCGAATCCGTACACCGCGTACGCGACCGGCCGGTCATCGATCCACACGCCCCTGTAGCGCCGACCGCCATAGCGGAAGTCCTCCCTGATCAGCGTCTCCGACCACGCCGACGGACCGAACAGGTCGCGTTCCACCCCCGCCATCCAGGCAAGGTCACGTTCGTGGAGGTCGCGCAGTCGAGCCGCGCGGGGGCCGTCGGTCACGCCCCGGGGATGCCGTGCACGTCGGGCCGGCGCAGATACAGCGGCTCGGTAGGCAGGTCCGTCTCACCCGCCGCCAGGCGACGGGCCACCACGCGTGCGAGCCAGGCAGGGTCCACGTCGACGACCGTGCCGCCGGGCAGCGCCTCGGGGTACAGCCCGGCGCCAGGCCCGGCCAGGGCGCCGACGACGGGCACGTCGGCCGGGTGCGCGACGTCAGGGCCGGCGACGCGCTCGCCCTCCCTGTAGGTCGCCCAGTAGAGCTCCTTGCGCCGGGCATCGGAGACGACGGTCAGCTCGACCTGATCCGCGAGCGCGGCGCCGATGGCGTCGAGCGAGCACGTGCCGTGCACCGGCACACCCCATGCGAACCCGAGCGTCCTCGCGGTCACGAGGCCCACGCGCAGGCCCGTGAAGGGCGCCGGTCCCGTGCCGACCACGATGCTCCCGATGTCGCCGCGCGCACAGCCCGCCTCCTCCATGCAGTCGCGGATCAGACCGGACAGCAGCTCCGCATGACCGCGGGGCGCGTGCTCGGTGCGGGAGGCGCGGACGTCATCTCCGTCGAGGAGGGAGACGGCCACGGCGGCGGACGTGTCGAGCGCGAGGATCATGCTCACAGCCTAGGCGCCGGCCGGGAACTCGCCCCGCCAGCGATCGCCGTGCGCGGTGACCCGCACCTGGCGGACGCCTGCGTCGGGCGCGGACATGTCCAGCTCTCCGCCACGTTCACGGGAGATCACGACGTGCAGGCGGTCCTGCGACAGCTGCTCCGCGGCACCCTCGCCCCACTCGACCACGGTCACGGAATCCTCGAGCGCCGCGTCCAGGTCCAGGTCGTCGAGCTCGGCCAGAGAGCCCAGCCGGTAGGCGTCCACGTGGACCAGCCCGGGCCCTCCCACGAGCGACGGGTGGGTGCGGGCGATGATGAAGGTAGGGCTCGCCACGGGTCCACGCACGCCGAGCGCGTCGCCCAGGCCCTGCGTGAAGGTGGTCTTGCCCGCGCCCAGGTCGCCCGTCAGGATCACGAGGTCGCCCGCGCGCAGGCGCGGCCCCACCACATCACGGCCGAGCGCCTTCATCGCCTCGGCGTCCGGGGCGTCGTACGTCGTCATGCCTCCACCTTCGGTCGCAGGCCGCCGAAGCGGCACAGGATCTCGTAGTCGATCGTGCCGACCGCGTCGGCCCAGTCGCCTGCCGACGGACCTGCCGGGCCGATCAGCGTCACCTCGTCACCCTCGGTGACCTCCGTGTCCGGCCCCAGGTCCACGACGAACTGGTCCATGCACACGCGGCCCGCGATCGGGTAGCGCGTGCCACGGATAGCGACGTGCGCGCGTCCACCGCCGCCCCCGCGGAACACCCCGTCCGCATAACCGACAGGCACCAGGCCCAGCATCGTCTCTCGTGAGGTCGTGTACTCGTGGCCGTAGCTCACGCCCTGGCCGGCATGCACGGGCTTCACGAGCGCGACCCGCGTCGTCACGGACATCGCGGGGACCAGCCCGAAGTCTCGCCCGTCAGGGTCCTGCACCGGCGGGCGGCCGTACATCGCGATGCCAGGCCTCACGAGGTCGAAGTGCAGGTCGGGGCGCGTCAGCGTCGCGGCCGAGTTGGCGAGGTGCCGCACCTCGAGCGCGATGCCCCGTTCCTCTGCGAGCTCCAGGGCGACCAGGAACACCGTCGCCTGGCGGTTGATGGTGGGGTGGCCCGGCTGGTCGGCCCATGCGAGATGCGACCACATGCCGACCATCCGGATGACGCCTTCGTCCTGCAGCTGCTTCGCGCGATCCAGCAGGTCGGGCAGCAGGTCCAGCGGGCAGCCTTCGCGGCCCAGCCCGGTGTCGACGAACAGGTGGAGGCGCGGGGCCCTGCCCGCGGCGCGTGCGGCCTCGGCGATCGCCTCGAGGACCTTGAGCGAGCCGAACGACATGTCGATGTCGGCCGCCACCAGGTTGGCGAAGGGGCCGTCCATGCCATAGAGCCACGTCAGGATGCGACCCGTGTCGCCCGCCTCGCGCAGCTGCAGCGCCTCGCCCGGCTGCGCGGTGCCCAACCAGGTCGCACCGCCCGCACGCGCTGCACGACCTGCCTGGACCAGGCCGTGCCCGTAGGCGTCCGCCTTCACGACCCCCATCACCTGCGCGTCCGCGGCACGCTCCCGCAACGTCCGCACGTTGGCGGTGATCGCGTCGTAGTCGATGCGGATGGCGATGCTCATGGATCCAGTCCTCCTCAGGTGCGGGTCAGCTCTCCGCGACGACGACCGCGGAGGCGATGCCCGCGTCGTGCGTCAGCGAGAGGTGAAGGGTGACGATGCCCAGCTCGGCCGCGCGCGCCGCGACGGTGCCGGTCAGGCTGAAGCGAGGCGGGCGACCGTCCTCGCGGGCGACCTCGCAGTCCTGCCACGACAGCCCGCCGGGCGCTCCGAGCGCCTTCGCGAGCGCCTCCTTCGCGGCCCAGCGAGCCGCGAGCGAATGATGGCCGAGCGCGCGCTCGGCCGGCGTGAAGACCCTCTCGAGAAAGCCGGGCGAACGCTCGAGCGCGTCCTCGAACCGCTCGATCGCGACCACGTCGATGCCCAGACCCACGACGGCCACGTCTCACTCCACCGTGACGGACTTCGCCAGGTTGCGCGGCTGGTCCACGTCGAGGCCCTTGGCGGAGGCGAGCTCGTGGGCGAAGATCTGCAACGGCACGACGGTCAGCAGCGGACTCATGAGCACGGGCGAGGCGGGCACGTAGAACACCTGCTCCGCGTGCTCCGCCGCCTCGGTGTCACCCTCCTCCGCGATCACGAACGTGCGGGCGCCGCGCGCACGCACCTCCTGCACGTTGGAGATCACCTTGCTGTGCAGCGACTCGCGACCGCGCGGACTGGGAAGGATGATGAACACCGGCTGACCCTCGTCGATCAAGGCGATCGGGCCATGCTTGAGCTCGCCCGCCGCGAAGCCCTCCGCATGGATGTAGGCGATCTCCTTGAGCTTGAGCGCGCCCTCGAGCGCCACCGGGTAGCCCACGTGCCGGCCCAGGAACAGCACGCTCCCCTCGTCGACCAGCGACCGCGCGAGCTCGCGCACCGGCTCGGCGGAATCGAGCACCCGCTGGATCTTGCCGGGCATCTCGTCCAGCTGCGCGAGCAGGGTGCGGATCTCGTCGGGGAACTTGTTGCCGCGCAGCTCAGCCAGGTAGATGCCCAGCAGGTACGCCGCAGTGATCTGCGCGAGGAACGCCTTGGTGGACGCCACCGCGATCTCGGGCCCGGCGCGGGTGTAGAGCACCGCGTCGGACTCGCGAGCGATCGTGGAGCCCTGGGCGTTGACGATCGCGATGACAGGCGCGCCCTGCTGCTGCGCGTGGCGCAGCGCCATGATCGTGTCCATCGTCTCGCCCGACTGGCTCAGCGCCACGACGAGCGTGCGGACGTTGACCACCGGGTCCCGATACCGGAACTCGTGCGCGAGCTCGACCTCGACCGGGATGCGCGTCCAGTGCTCGATGGCGTAACGCGCGACCAGGCCCGCATAGGCGGCGGTCCCGCATGCGATCACGACGATCTTGTCGATCGAGTTGAGGACGGAGTCGGCGATCAGTCCCTCGTCGAGCTTCAGCTTCCCGTGCTCGTCGATCCGGCCGCGCAGGGTGTCCGCGACCGCCGTCGGCTGGTCGTGGATCTCCTTGTCCATGAACGTGGAGAAGCCTCCCTTCTGGGCGGCTTCCGAGTCCCAGTCGATCCTGTACGGCTCCCGCTCGATCGGATTGCCCGCGTAGTCGGAGACGCTGACGCCGTCCGGCGTGATCTCCACGACCTCGTCCTGCCCCAGCTCCAGGGCGGTGCGGGTGTGCTCGATGAACGCCACCACGTCGGAACCGAGGAAGTTCTCACCCTCGCCGAGCCCGACGACGAGCGGCGAGTTGCGGCGCGCACCCACGACGACGCGCGGCTCATGCGAATCGACCGCCAGCAGCGTGAACGCACCCTCGAGTCGGGCGGCGACCAGGCGCATGGCATGCACCAGGTCGTGCCCCGCGAGCACCTCGCGGGCCAGCATGTGCCCCACGACCTCCGTGTCCGTGTCGGAGAGGAAGCGCACGCCCTCGGAGCGCAGCTCGGCCCGCAGGGGGCTGTAGTTCTCGATGATGCCGTTGTGGATGATCGCGATGCGCCCGTCGGCGGCCAGGTGCGGGTGCGCATTCGCGTCCGTCGGAGCGCCATGCGTCGCCCACCGCGTGTGGCCGATCGCCGCGGTGCCCGGCCGGAGGGGATGCTCGGCGAGCTCCTTGCCCAGGTTGACGAGCTTGCCGGCCTTCTTGGCCATGTCCACGTGCGTCGGATCCTCGGTCACGACGGCGAGCCCCGCGGAGTCGTAGCCCCGGTACTCGAGCCGTGCCAGACCGGCCATCACGACGCCCTCAGGCCTTGCGCTCGGCGCGCCCGAACCGACATAACCCACGATTCCGCACATGCGGTCAGTCTAGGCGGCGCCCGGACCGGACCACGGCAGGTCCACAGCATGCGCCAGAATGGTCCCGTGGCCCCGATCGATGCGTCCTCGCGCACCCCGTTCGTCACCCTGTCACGGGACGAGTGGGCGGCGCTCGCCGACGCGACTCCCCTGCCTCTCACGGAGGATGACGTGCGCCGGGTGCGCGGCGTCGCCGATCCGATCTCCCTCGAGGAGGTCGACGTGATCTACCGGCCGCTCTCCCGCCTGCTCGACCTGTACTCGCAGGCCACAGGCGGCCTGCACCGCGCGACCACCGAGTTCCTGGGCGAGCGGGCCAGACGCACGCCCTTCGTGATCGGTGTGGCAGGCTCGGTTGCGGTCGGCAAGTCCACGACTGCGCGCGTGCTCCGCGAGCTGATGGCACGGTGGCCCGCCTCTCCGCGTGTCGAGCTCGTCACGACGGACGGGTTCCTCCTGCCCAACGCCGAGCTGGAGCGTCGCGGCCTGATGTCCCGCAAGGGCTTCCCCGAGTCGTATGACCGCCGCGCTCTGCGGCGCTTCGTCGCGGACGTCAAGTCCGGCCTGCCCGCGGTGACGGCGCCGGTGTACTCGCACGTGACCTACGACATCGTGCCCGACGAGCGGGTCGTGGTGCGCAGTCCCGATGTCCTGATCGTCGAAGGTCTCAACGTGCTCGCGCCTCCGATCCTGCGGGAGCCCGGCTCATCGGCGTTCGCACTGTCCGACTACTTCGACGCGTCGATCTATGTCGACGCCCGTACGGACGACGTGCGGCGCTGGTACATCGACCGATTCCTCACCCTGCGGTCCACCGCGTTCTCGCGCCCCGACTCGTACTTCCGCAGCTACGCGGATCTCACCGACGACGAGGCGGTCGAGCGCGCGTCGTACATCTGGGACACCATCAACGCCCCGAACCTGGCTCGCAACATCGCACCGACCCGCGCGCGCGCCACGATCATCCTGAGCAAGGGCGCCGACCACAGCATCGAGTCTGTGCGGCTGCGCAAGCTGTAGAGGGCCGCTCCTCAGTTCGGCTTGCGTGCGACGAGCGTGAGGGTGCACGGCATCACGCCGGCGTCGCCTCCTGGCCACGCGAAGTCGCCTCCTGGAAGCGCGACCATCCGCTCCGCGAACCTCCACGGCAGCGTCCGGCCCTCGTCCATGGCGACGAGCGTGAGCCCGGCATCGAGAAGCGCCATGACGATCTCTGAGATCGGGTGCGCCCATTCGTAGGTGCGGGTGGCCTGGACCACTCCTTCACCTACGTAGGTGGCTCCGTCGTCCCACTGGAGCGCCAGCCCATCGGAGAAGTAGCGGTATCTGGCGACCAGCTCGGCGCGTTCCTCGTCCAGCGTGAAGAGGAACGGGTGCCCATCCCTGAAGTAGAGGATGCCTCCGGGCCGCAGCAGCGCTTCGACCTGCCGCGCCCACGCCCGCAGGTCATGGAGCCAGCCGACCGTTCCGATGCTCGTGTACACCACGTCGAAGGCACGGTCGGCGCCGAGCGCGCGATCCACGAGCGACCGTGCGTCGAGGACATCCCCCTCGACCCACTGCGCGGCGATCCCCAGCTCGGCGGCGAAGCCGCTCGCGGCCTCGAGCGCCGCCGGAGAGAAGTCCACGCCGACGACGCTCCGCGCACCAGCGCGCGCAAGCGACACCGTGTCGGTCCCGATGTGGCACTGCAGATGGCACACGTCCAGGCCGTCGAGTGTTCCGCCGGGCAGATGCGGTGCGAGGGCCTCCAGATCATCCCTGACCACGGTCGACACGTGCCGCGGGTCCTTCCGGTACGCGTCGAGCCCATACGCGGCGACATGCAGGCCGACGCGGTCCTCCCAGTTGGCGAGGTTCGTCTCACGGGCGTCGTTCCAAGCGACATCCACGCCGTCGACCGGCTGCGGTAGCTCCTCGTTCATTCGTCGTCCCCGTCGCGGGGATGCGCGCCGTGCCGTTCCGCGCGCCGCTCGCGGATCGTCGGCCGCACCTCGATCTGACCGGTCTCAATCCGTTCCTCGATGTCCGCGGCAAGGTCAGGCAGCTCGGGCGCGCCGAAGCCCAGGAGCGACAGGATCTTGTCGACGAAGAAGCCCAGGACCGTTCCCGCGACGACTCCGACGACGATCGACACCAGGAGGTTGTCCGAGAACAGCGAGGCGGCGACCGTTCCCAGCAGGATCGACCAGAGCGCCCAGATGGACACCGCCACGGCGTCGATCGTCATGAAGCGCCTCCGCGGATACCGCAACGCGCCGGCGGTGAGGTTGACCGCGACGCGGCCCATCGGGATGAACCGCGCAGCGATGATGAACGAGGTGCCGCGCCGCTCGAGCTGATGCTCCGCCCAGTCGAGCGACTGGCGCGGCTTGTCGCGCGTGAACAGGTTCCAGTTGCGCACGTCGAAGCGCGAGCCGAGGAAGTACGCGATCTGGTCGCCGCACCATCCGCCCACCGCACCTGCCACGAAGATGAGCACCAGGATGGGCGTGCCGGTCTGCACCGATGCCGTCGACGTCGCGATGATGATCGACTCGGACGGCACCAGGGGGAAGAAGCCGTCGATCAGCGCCATCAGGAAGGTGAGCGGATAGATCCACAGAGACTCGGCGAAGAGGAGGATCCACTCGTTCAACCGAGCGCTGAGATGCAGGATCCAGTCGAGAGCCGTGTTCACCCGGCCAGTCTTCCAGGTGCGACCTGGCAGGGCGATAGGGCATGTCCCGGATTCCGCGAAGAGCGCAAGGTGGAGCGACGAGCAACGCACCGGAGGCTGCGCGACGGATGCTCGCGAACCAGGCTCGGGATGACCCGTCCAGGCCTAGAAGGCGAGTCGCTCCTTCACGACCGCGGCCAGCGCGTCGGCGTGCCGCTGGGCGTCGTCCTGGGTCGCCGCCTCGACCATGACCCGGACGAGCGGCTCGGTGCCCGACGGGCGCAGGAGCACCCGGCCCGAGTCGCCGAGCGCGGCACGGGAGTCGGCGACCGCCGACGCGAGCGCTGCGTCGGTGTGGACGCGGCTGCGGTCCACGCCCGGCACGTTCACGAGCACCTGCGGCAGCGTGGCGATCGCAGCGCACTGCTCGTGGAGGGAGCCGTCGGCGGCCACGCGCGCGCCCAGCATGAGCGCGGTGAGGACCCCGTCCCCCGTGGTCGCGTACTTCGAGAGGATCACGTGGCCCGACTGCTCGCCGCCGAGCACGTAGCCGTTCTCACGCATCGCCTCGAGGACGTAGCGGTCTCCCACAGCGGTCTCGACGATCTCGATCCCTGCGGCACGCATCGCGTGATGCAGCCCCAGGTTGCTCATGACGGTGGCGACCAGGGTGTCGCGGTACAGCGTGCCCGCCCGTTGCATCGCGATCGCGAGCAGGCCCATGATGCGGTCGCCGTCGACGATGGCTCCCGTCGCGTCGACCGCCAGGCACCGATCCGCGTCGCCGTCGAATGCGACGCCCATGTCCGCACCGTGCTCCAGCACTGCGGCCTGGAGCGGGCCCAGGTGGGTCGAGCCGACCCCCTCATTGATGTTGACGCCGTCGGGCTCGGCGTTGATGACGATCACGACCGCGCCAGCGGCACGCAGAGCCTCCGGGCCGACGACGCTCGCGGCACCGTGCGCGGCATCGACGACCATGGTGACGCCCGCCAGCGGAGCATCCACCCCGGTGAACTCGCGGACAGCGCCCACCACATGGGAGACATACTCGGCGGCGAGACCCTCGGCCCGCACCAGCCTGCCGACGTCCGACCCCGTGGGCCGCTCCCAACTCTCGCCGAGCCGGGCCTCGATGGCCTCCTCGACGGCGTCGTCGAGCTTGTGGCCACCTCGGGCGAAGAACTTGATGCCGTTGTCCGGCATGGCGTTGTGGGAGGCGGAGACCACCACGCCCAGGTCCGCACCGCTCGACGCGGTGAGGAACGCGACGGCAGGAGTGGGCAGCACGTCAACCGAGAGGACGTCCACGCCCGCAGACGCAAGACCGGCCGCGACCGCCGCGCTCAGGAACTCGCCTGAGACGCGGGGGTCGCGGCCGATGACGGCACGCGGTCGGTGACCGGAGAACTCGCCCCGCTCGGCCAGCACGTGAGCCGCGGCGACCGCAAGGTCGACCGCCAGCTCCGCCGTGAGGTCGCGGTTGGCAAGGCCCCGGACACCGTCCGTGCCGAAGAGTCGCGCCATGTGGACGGCGTGACCGCTTAGCGCTTCGAGTACTGCGGCGCGCGGCGGGCCTTCTTGAGACCCGCCTTCTTGCGCTCCACGACGCGAGCGTCGCGGGTCAGGAAGCCGGCCTTCTTGAGGGTCGGACGGTTCGTCTCGGCGTCGATCTCGTTGAGCGCGCGGGACACACCGAGGCGGAGCGCACCGGCCTGACCGGACGGGCCGCCACCCTGGATGCGGGCGTGCACATCGAACTTGCCCTCGATGTCCAGGAGCGCGAACGGGGAGTTCACGAGCTGCTGGTGCACCTTGTTCGGGAAGTACGTCTCGAGGTCGCGGCCGTTGATGACCCACTTGCCGGTACCGGGGACCAGGCGCACGCGGGCGATGGCCTCCTTGCGGCGGCCGAGGCCGGCGCCGGGGGCGATCTCCGAGGTGCCCTTGCCGCGCTCAGGCGCGGTCTCGGTCGTGTACTCGGTGGGGGTCTCGTTGTCGACGTCGGTCGTCACATCTGCCATGGTTCTAGGTTCCTTCAGGACTACTGCGCGACCTGCGCGATGGTGAACGTCTTGGGCTGCTGCGCGGCGTGCGGGTGCTCGGCACCGGCGTAGACCTTCAGCTTGGTGAACTGAGCGGCGCCCAGCTTGGTGTGGGGCAGCATGCCCTTGACGGCGTTCTCGATCACGCGCTCGGGCTGGCTCGCGAGGAGGTCGCCGATCGCCTTGGTCTTGAGGCCGCCCGGGTAGCCGGAGTGACGGTAGACCATCTTGTCGGTGAGCTTGTTGCCGGTGAGGGCAACCTTCTCAGCGTTGATGATGATCACGAAGTCACCGAGGTCCATGTGAGGGGCGAAGGTCGCCTTGTGCTTGCCACGAAGCAGCTGAGCAGCCTGCGAGGCAAGACGACCGAGAACCACGTCCGTCGCGTCGATGACGTACCAGTCCTTGGTGACGTCACCCGCCTTGGGAGAATACGTACGCACTGTGAAGCCTTAACTTTCGGAGTTCTGAGCGCGGGCAGAGGCCCGCTGAGGTTCGGTCGGCGTACCTGCGAAAGGCGAGTGGGAGGCACCGTTCCACGGGGAGCGCACAACGACGACCGAGTTTACCGGCGTGTCGGTACCCGGGTCAAACCGTGGCGCGTGGCAGAGCCCGCACGACCGCACCGTCAGTCGGCTGGGTCCCGCGTCGTCGGCACCATCATGCGTCCATCGAGGCCGTTCCCGCCACCCGACCGGCCGGCCATGTGCAGCCGCTCTCAGAGAAGCTCGGACTCCGCACGGCGATCCCTCGTACGCTCGGCCCGCGCGGCCAGCTCGTCGTCCGGTGGGTACACGACCTCCTCGAGGGTGAGGCCGTGGGGTGGCGCCACAGCGATCGCCTGGGAGCGCTCACGGTGACCAGCCACGCCGCCGAGCCACGCGAGATCCCGGCGTCCCTCGCCTACGGCGAGCACGGCGCCCACGAGGCCACGGACCATCGAATGGCAGAAGGCATCGGCACGCACCGTCGCGACGACCAGGCCCGTGTCGGGCCCCTGCGAGGGCCGCGTCCACGAGAACTCGACGAGGTCGCGGATCGTGGTCGCGCCCTCACGCGCCTTGCAGAAGGCAGCGAAGTCGCGAAGGCCCGTGAGCGTGGCGGAGGCTGCATCGAGCACACCAGCGTCCAAGGAACGTCGATGCTCCACGACAAAGGCGCGCCGCAACGGATCCCGCGACGCCGGATCGTCGCACAGCCGGTAGGCGTAGCGGCGCTCGAGCGCCGAGAACCGCGCGTCGAAGCCCGGGGCGGCCGCGGTCACCGCTCGCATCGCCACGTCGGGCGGCAGGACCCCCGCGAGCCTCACGCGGAGCGCTTCGCCCGGCTCCCGATCCGAACGTCCAGGCAGACGGGTCCAGGCGTCCACGGGCAGGTCGACGTGAGCCACCTGCCCTCGAGCATGCACGCCGGCGTCCGTGCGGCCTGCCACGGTCACGCGCAGAGCAGCGGCGGGCGACCCGTCGGCCTTGCGCACCACGCGC
This sequence comes from Demequina capsici, assembly GCF_032102965.1. NCBI lineage: Bacteria > Bacillati > Actinomycetota > Actinomycetes > Micrococcales > Demequinaceae > Demequina > Demequina capsici. Next base: position 2,458,144 of record NZ_CP134880.1, read on the forward strand.
GCCAGGGACGTCTCCAGGACGTCCTGGACGGTCCTGAGGCCCGGCTGCGCGGCCCACCCGTGGAACGACGTCCCGTCGTACGAGAAATCGAGACGGGCCCGCACGACGTCACTGCTGAGCAGCTCGGTCATGCGGGCCCGTCCCGTGATTCGCGCGGCGCGCTGAGCGTCGCGTCGTGGCTTACTTGTCGTCGGCCTCGGCGGGAGCCTCGGTCGCGGCCTCGACGGCCTCCTCCGCGGTCTCCTCGACGACGGCCTCGGTCTCGACGACCTCCTCGGCGGGGGCCTCCTCGACCTTCTCAGCCTTCGGCGCAGCCTTGGCAGCCTTCTTGGTGGCCTTCTCGGCCTCCTTGGAGACGGCCTTCTTGGCAGGGGTGCCGAACTCGACGAGCTCGATCACGGCCATGGGGGCGTTGTCGCCCTTGCGGTTGCCGACCTTGGTGATGCGGGTGTAGCCGCCCTCGCGCTCCGCGAAGCCGGGTCCGATCTCGGTGAACAGGGCGTGCACGACGCCCTTGTCCGAGATGATGCCGAGCACGCGACGGCGCGAGGCGAGGTCGCCACGCTTCGCGAAGGTGATGAGGCGCTCAGCGTAGGGACGCAGGCGCTTCGCCTTGGTGACGGTGGTGGTGATGCGACCGTGCTCGAAGAGGCTCTGGGCCAGGTTCGCCAGGATCTGACGCTCGTGGGCCGGGCCGCCGCCGAGACGGGCTCCCTTGGTGGGGGTAGGCATAGGGGTGTTCTCCTCTTAGTCTTCGCTGCCCGAGAAGTACACGCCGGCGGCCGCGCCACCGTCGTACTCGATGCCCGAGTCCTTCAGGGAGAAGCCGAGCTCGGCCAGCTTCTCCTTGACCTCGGTGATCGACTTCTGGCCAAAGTTGCGGATGTCCATCAGGTCGGTCTCGCTGCGCGCGGTGAGCTCACCCACGGTGTGGATGCCCTCGCGCTTGAGGCAGTTGTACGAACGCTGCGTGAGGTTCAGCTCCTCGATGGGCTGGTTGTAGTCCTCCTCGAGCGCCTCGTCGGTGTCCGACGGGCCGATCTCGATGCCCTCGGCGTCCTCGTTCAGCGCCTTCGCCAGCGAGAACAGCTCGACGAGGGTCGATCCGGCCGAGGCGAGCGCGTCACGCGGGGAGATGGACGACTTGGTCTCGACGTCGATGATGAGCTCGTCGAAGTCGGTGCGCTGGGCGACGCGGGTGGCGTCGACCTTGTACGTGACCTTCAGCACCGGCGAGTAGATCGAGTCCACGGGGATCTGGCCGATCTCCGCGTCGTAGACCTTGTTGAGCGAGGCGGGCACGTAGCCACGGCCACGCTCGACGGTCAGCTCGACCTCGAACTTCGCCTTGGAGTTCAGCGTCGCGATGTGGAGGTCCGGGTTGTGGATCTCGACACCGGCCGGCGGGGCGATGTCCGCGGCGGTCACGGCACCAGCACCCGACTTGCGCAGGTACATGACGACGGGCTCGTCGTGCTCCGAGGAGACGACCAGGGTCTTGAGGTTCAGCAGGATCTCGGTGACATCCTCCTTCACGCCCTCGATGGTCGTGAACTCGTGGAGGACACCCTCGAAGCGCACGGACGTGATAGCGGCGCCCGGGATGGACGACAGCAGCGTGCGGCGCAGCGAGTTGCCCAGCGTGTAGCCGAAGCCCGGCTCCAGCGGCTTGAGCGAGAACTGCGAACGGTTCTCCGAGATGACCTTCTCGGTGAGGGTGGGACGCTGTGCGATGAGCACGGTTGTTTCCTTTCCGAGCACCCGCTATTTGATGCTCGCAAACCTGGTGCCCGTCTGAGGCGCCAGGGTCAGCGTAGGGAAGTGAGTGTGGCGGCGCGCGGCGATCGCGACCGGGGCCTGTGCCCCGGTCGCGATGCTGCTAGCCGCGGCGGCGCTTCGGGGGGCGGCAGCCGTTGTGAGCCTGCGGGGTGACGTCCTTGATGGAGGTCACCTCGAGGCCGGCGGCGGTCAGCGAGCGGACGGCCGTGTCGCGACCGGAACCCGGACCCTTGACGAAGACGTCCACCTTGCTCATGCCGGCGTCCTGGGCACGGCGTGCGGCGGCCTCGGCGGCCATCTGCGCGGCGTACGGCGTCGACTTGCGCGAACCCTTGAAGCCCACCTGGCCCGACGACGACCACGACACCACGGCGCCCGAGGGGTCCGTGATGGAGATGATCGTGTTGTTGAAGGTCGACTTGATGTGCGCCTGACCGTGCGCGACGGTCTTCTTGATCTTCTTGCGCGGCTTACGTGCGGGAGCTGCCATGGCTTACTTCTTCTTTCCGGCGACGGTCTTCTTGCGGCCCTTGCGGGTACGCGCGTTGGTCTTGGTGCGCTGGCCACGGACCGGCATGCCACGGCGGTGGCGCAGACCCTGGTAGTTGCCGATCTCCACCTTGCGGCGGATGTCAGCCTGCACCTCGCGGCGCAGATCGCCCTCGACGGTGAAGTGGGCCTCGATGTACTCGCGCAGGGCGACGAGGTCGGACTCCTCAGCGTCCTTGACGCGAAGGTCCGCGCTCACACCGGTGGCGGCGAGGATCTCGTGGGCGCGAGTGCGCCCGATTCCGTAGATATAGGTGAGTGCGATCTCCATGCGCTTCTCGCGCGGGAGGTCGACACCGACAATGCGTGCCATATGTAGCTGCTACTCCATCAGTAGTCGGAGGTCTGACGCTCAGGTCCCCGCTGATTGTCTGCGCGGGCCTCGGCCTCCGAGCCGAGGGTTCCGGTGTCCCGGTCCTGAACGAGGTCTACTTCTCTTGTCTAGCCCTGACGCTGCTTGTGGCGCAGGTTCTCGCAGATGACCATCACACGGCCACCCCGTCGAATGACCTTGCACTTGTCGCAGATCGGCTTGACGCTGGGCTTAACCTTCATGGTTCTTTCCTTCGCTGTCGGTCCCGGTTCCTACCGGAGCCGGCAGCGACGTTCACTTGTAGCGGTAGACGATCCGGCCGCGGGACAGGTCATACGGGCTCAGCTCCACCACCACACGATCCTCGGGGAGGATTCGGATGTAGTGCTGGCGCATCTTGCCTGAGATGTGGGCGAGGACGAGGTGACCGTTGGTCAGCTCCACACGGAACGACGCGTTCGGCAATGCCTCGACCACGGTGCCTTCGACCTCGATGACGCCGTCTTTCTTAGCCATGGACTCCGCTAACTTTGGTGGACATGAATTTTCGGGCGCACAGAAATGGCCCGACGGACGAGTATAGTCCCTCCGCGCGCGGCTCACAAGCCGCCTGGTGTCAGCGGAAGTCGTTGCGCAGGCGCTGGACCGCGAGGTCCGCGACGCGGGGGTCACGGTGGTCCGCGAGGAAGCGCACCGTCGAGGCCGGCACGCGGGCATTGCCCAGCAGCGCCGTGAGGACCTCGGTCGAATGATCGCGGCTGAGGAACACCACCACTGTCGCCGGCAGGTCCGGACGGCACGCCACGGCGGTGCGGACGGCTGCCCTGCGATGGGTGGCCAGCGCCATGAGCTGCTGACCCGAGACGTTCGGGTCAGAGGCGAGCGTCAGATCGTCCCGGGCATCGGCAGTCTCCTGGGGGGCGTACGCCCCTGCGGCACCGCGGCCAGGCATGGCAGCCGGCATGGACTGCGGGCGGATGATCTCACCACCGGAGATGAGCACCGGCTCGTGCGTGAGCACGTCCTCGGCCTGCGACGCGGTGAGCACAGCAGAGCTGGCACCGGCGGGTTCCGCGGGGCTCGCCTCGTCGGGCGCGAGAGCAGGAGTGCCCTCCTCAGGATGATCGACGAGCTCGATGTCAACGCCGAGCGGCGTACGCGACGCAGGCGCGACCTCGACGGCTGCAGCCGGTTCCGACACGAACTGGGACGGCACGGCGACAGCGGGCTCCGAGGAGGGCATGGACGCCGCTGAGGTGAACGCCTCGAACGCCTCAGCTGCGAACGGAGCCACTGCGGGTGCGGGCCGCGCGGCGGGCGTGGCAGTCGCCACCTCGCGGAGGGGCGGCTCGGCCCGAGCGGCCTCCGCAAGGGGTGCCGACGCAGTCGCAGGCGGTGCGGAAGGCGCCGCGGTCGGTGCGGAAGGCGCCGCAGGTACGGCCGATGGCGTCGCAGCTGCAGGAACCTCATCGCGGGGTGCGGGGCTGGATGCCGTCGGCGTCGATGATTGCGCGGCGGTCTGCTCCGTCACCACGGGGATCGAGGACGTCAGCGGGGTGGTCGCGCTTGCGATCAGGGCGGATGCCTGCGGGGAGACGGTCGGTATGCCTTGAGACGGCGTCGCGCCACCGAGATGGACCACTCTGAGCGCGCGAACCGCTGCCGTGTCGAGGAGCGCAGTCGCGCGCTGCGCATCGGATGCGGCGGCCGGACGCGCGAAACCGCGGAACGGCTCTCGGTTCTCGGACATCTCACGCCCCTCGGCAAAGTTCACTGCGACGTGTCCATCGGTGATCTGCACAGGTTACTGAGCGAGGGCCTCGATCCGCGACGGTATGTGAAGAATGCTACATCCGGGCACTCACGCCTGACTCGCGCGGATCACGGCACGAGCGGGCACGACGGGTCGGGGAGCGTAGGTGCGCGCGGCCTGCGGGGTAGCGGGACTCACCTCCGCCTGAGGCGGGCGCCAACGGTCCCTGAGCTCCATGGGAATGTGCTCGTCAGGGTCGGCCGCCGCGTCACGGGACGTCGGCAGCGCCGCGGCACGGCGTTCGATCGCCGCGCGCGCGATCTCGCGGATCTCGGCCCTCCGGTGACCGGCAAGCGCCCGCACCGTCGCCTCGTCGGTCGCGGGGTTGCGCAGCAGAGCCTTGAGGACCGCCTGGTCCCGGTCCCCTGCCAGCTCCGTGCTGACGGCCTGCGGGATCCGAGGGCTCGAGGCGACACCCCGTCGCACCGTCCGGTCGCCGTCGAACGCGAGTGTCGCGAGCACGCCCACGGGACAGTCCGGCCGTAACGCGATCGTCTCCCGGATCCGCGGATCGGGGTGCGAGGCGAACTGAAGCAGGCGTGCGCGCGCAAGGTCCGCCGCACCCGCTTCGAGCCATTCATGGCTAGGGCCAGCCGCACGGTCCCGGTGGTCGAGCGCTACGCCGCTGCTCACCATGAGCGCGCGGGCCCACGACCTCTCGTCATCGGCCACGATGACTCCCCTCAGCATGTCCCGCCCGGATGGGAGGGAGATGCTGAGGAGGCTAGTGAGGCAAGATGTCGATCACGTGGCCGCCGGATGGCAGACCGGTGATGGTGTGGGCTACATCACGAGGTGACGCCGAGGCGCCTGCGAGCAGCGTTGCGGACGCCGCCGCGGCGCGAGTCGGCGAGCATCTGCAGCACCGTGACGCTTGCGGAGGGGTTCTGCACCAGCGCGTCGAGCACGTCCCCATCCTTGTCCTGTGCGAGCACGAGCATGGTTGCCATCGGGCAGTCGGCGCGACCTGCGACGGCGGCGCGGACGCCGTCGTCCTTGTGCATCGCGAGCGCGACGAGGTCTGCGGGGACGGTGCTCGGGTCCTGAGCGCGTGCGAGATCCTCCGCCTTGGAGCGGGAGAACGAGAATGCCATGGGTTCTGTATTCCTTGTTCATGCGGCGTCCTGCTACCAGGCGCCGCTCTGGTGCAGTGGTCAGCCGTGAGCAGAGAACGGCAGCGTCATCGGTTCGGGCGCTGGCGGCTGAGCTGCGCCAGACTCCGAGCCGACTCGCGGCGCGGGCTCCGCCACGACCGTGTGGATGGGGACGACCTGAGCGTCGGGCGCGACCGGAGCGTCGACGGCCTCGACTGCGGCCAGCACACGCTCCAGCGTGGTGGCGGCCGCGTCGCGAACGTCGGCGCGCTTGTGGAGCGCGAGCCTCTCGAGGACAGGTAGGGGCGTGCGGGGGTTACAGGCGACCGCGAGCACGACTGCGCGATGACGGTCCTCGGAGAGATGCTCGAGGATCGTGCCACCGACGGCGGTATTCGCACCGAGCGCCGCCCGGACGTCGGCCGCGCTGTCATGCGTGAGCATCACCGACTGCCCGAGGGTCAGGTCAGAACGGCGAGCAAGCGTCTCCCGGACGACCGCGTTCTTCGATGAGCAGAGCTCGGTGACACTCTCCCGAGTGAGGGCGGGGTCGGCTGCGCGTGACACATCGTCGCTCGCCCCAGGCGCGTAGTTGAAGCCGCGTGCCATCAAGCCACCTCCCTCGAGAACCCCATGCGACGATGTGTCTCGCCAGTCGGTGGCGAGGCATCGACGCGCTGGGCACAACCGTACGTGGCACACGCTGCCGCCGCAAGGGCCCTACGACAGGTTGTGACAACCTTCGCATCCGCTCACCAGGGCTGATACCGGCCGACGCGAGCGTGCAATGGTCACGGAGCGACGGGCGTGATCCCGTGCTCGGCGAGCTCGGAGGCGCCACCGTCAGACGCCGTCAGAACCCAGATCCCGTCATCATGAACGGCGATCGAATGCTCCCAGTGCGCAGCCCGCGAGCCGTCCGCAGACACCACCGTCCAGTCGTCCTCAAGGACCGCGCTGTCCGACGTTCCGACGACGAACATGGGCTCGATGGCGACGCACATGCCAGGACGCACCTTTGCAAGGCGACCTCGGGTGCGGTAGTTCAGCACGTCGGGCGCCTGATGCATCGCGGTGCCGATCCCGTGCCCGACGTAGCCGTCGATGGGATGAAGATCCGCGGCGATCGCGACATCCTCGATCGCGGCCGCCACCTCGTCGAGCCTCCTCGCGGACGCGAGTGCCGCGATGCCCGCCCACAGTGCACGGCGGGTCGCCTCGATCAGGTCGACGTCACGCGGCTGAGCCGGCGCCCCGATCGACAGGCTGATCGCGGAGTCGCCGTGCCATCCGTCGACGACCGCACCGCAGTCGATCGACACCAGATCGCCTTCACGCAGCACGCGCGGTCCGGGGATCCCGTGCACGACCTCATCGTTGACGGAGACGCAGCTCGACGCTGGGAAACCGTGATACCCCAGGAAGTTCGACGTCGCGCCTCCCGCAGCGATCGCTGAGGCGGCCGCCGCGTCCACGTCCGCGGTCGTCGCTCCTGCCACCGCGGCGCCACGTGCAGCGGCAAGAGCCGACTCGACCACGAGTCCGGCGCGAGCCATCACGCGCATCTGCTCGCGCGTCTTGTACTCGATCCGGTCAGCCATGCGACTTCCTCGCGGGAACGCGCGAGATCAGCGAGACTCGACAGCCGCGACGATGCGGTCGGTCACCTCGGCGACCTGACCGATGCCGTCGACCTGAACCAGCAGGCCACGGCCTGCGTAGAACGCGGTGAGCGGCGCGGTCGAGGTGGCATACACCTCGAGACGCTTGCGGATCACCGGCTCGGTGTCATCCGCCCGGCCCTCGATCTCAGCGCGCTTCAGCAGGCGCTCGATGACGAGCTCCGAGTCCGCGGTGATCTCGATCGCGACGTCGAGTGCGACATCCAGCTCGACCAGCATCGAATCGAGCTCGACAGCCTGGTCAGGGTTGCGCGGATAGCCGTCCAGCAGGAAGCCGTTGACCACGTCGTCCTGGGCGAGCCGGTCACGCACCATCGCGTTAGTGATCTCGTCCGGCACCAGCGTGCCCGCGTGGGTGAACTCCTGCGCCTTGCGGCCCAGCTCCGTCTGCCCCTTGATGTTCGCCCGGAAGATGTCACCCGTCGAGATCGCCGGGATGCCCCACTGCTCGGCGAGGCGTGCCGCCTGGGTGCCCTTTCCTGCTCCGGGAGGTCCGAGGAGAACTGCTCGCATCACTTGAGGAACCCTTCGTAGTGGCGCTGCTCCAGCTGGGACTCGATCCTCTTGACGGTGTCGAGGCCGACTCCGACGAGGATCAGCACCGAGGTGCCGCCCAGCGGGATGCTCTGACTGAGCTTGAGGACCGCGAACATCACGGTCGGCACGAGCGCGACGATCGCGAGGTACAGGGAGCCGGCTGCCGTGATGCGCGACAGGACGTAGTCCAGGAAGTCTGCGGTCGGCTTGCCCGGGCGGATACCCGGGATGAAGCCGCCGTACTTCTTCATGTTGTCAGCGACCTCCTCCGGGTTGAAGGTGATCGCCGTGTAGAAGTACGCGAAGAACACGATCAGGAGGATGTAGAGCCCGATGTGCCAGGGCGAGGTGGACGACGCGATGTTGTCGCGCATCCAGACCACCCAGTTCGGCGGGTTGCTTCCCGAGAACTGCAGGATGACGGTCGGCAGCGACAGCAGCGACGCCGCGAAGATCACGGGGATCACGCCGGCCATGTTGATCTTGAGCGGGATGTACGTCGACGAACCGCCGAGCGTGCGACGACCGACCACGCGCTTCGCGTACTGGACGGGGATGCGACGCTGCGACTGCTCGACGAACACCACGCCGGCGATCACGGCGACGGTCACGAGCGAGAAGGCGAACAGGGTGCCCCAGCCTGCGGCGTAGACGATGCCGAAGACCTTGGGGAAGCCCGCCGCGATCGACGTGAAGATCAGGAGCGACATGCCGTTGCCGACGCCGCGCTCGCTGATGCGCTCGCCGAACCACATGATCAGGACGGTGCCCGCGGTCATGGTGATGATCATGATCGCGATACGGAGCCACGAGTCGTCGGGCACGATGTCGTACGAGCAACCGGGGAAGAACTGCCCGGTGCGCGCCAGGGTCACGTAGGACGCTGACTGCAGGACCGCGAAACCGATGGTGATGTAACGGGTGTACTGGGTCAGCTTCGCCTGCCCCTCCGCGCCTTCGCGGTACAGGGTCTCGAAGCGAGGGATCAGCACGCGCAGGAGCTGCACGATGATCGACGCGGTGATGTACGGCATGATGCCGAGCGCGAAGATCGAGAGGTGCTGCAGCGCGCCGCCAGTGAACAGGTTCAGGATCGCGAACGCGCCGGTGGTGCCGCCGGTGACGGTCAGGCACTGCTGCACGGCGTTGTAGTCGATGCCCGGGGTGGGCACCGCGACGCCAAGCCGGTATACGGCGATGATGCCGAGGGTGAAAAGAAGCTTCTTGCGCAGGTCTGGCGTGCGGAACGCACTCATGAAGCCGGACAGCATATGTCCTCCGTTGGTGGCGTCAGATGCAAGGGGTCAGGGCACGGAGCGGGCCCGCTCGCATGTGGAGCGGGCCCGACACCGATGTTAACCCTGGGCGACCGAGCCGCCGGCGGCCTCGATCTTGGCCTTCGCGGACTCGGAGACCTTGTCCGCGTCGACCAGCGTCACCTTGACGGCGATGTCGCCGTTGCCCAGCACCTTCACGGGCTGGTTCTTGCGCACAGCGCCCTTCGAGACGAGCTCGGCCTTGGTGACCTCGCCGCCCTTCGGGAACAGCTCCGCGATCTGCGACACGTTCACGACCTGGTACGTGATCTTGAACGGGCTCTTGAAGCCACGCAGCTTGGGGATGCGCATGTGCAGCGGCGTCTGGCCACCCTCGAACGCAGCCGACACCTGGTAGCGCGCGCCGGTGCCCTTGGTGCCACGGCCCGCGGTCTTGCCCTTGGAGCCCTCACCGCGACCCACGCGGGTCTTCTTGGTGTGGGCGCCATCGGCGGGACGCAGGTGGTGCATCTTCAGCGTCGAGACCTTGGCCGCAGGGGCCTCGGCCGCGTCGGCCTTCGCAGCTGCGGTCTTGGCAGCGGCCTTGGGAGCCTCCGCCTTCTCCGCGGCAGGCTTCTTGGCGGCAGCGGTCTTGGCAGCCGGCTTCTTGTCGGCGGCCGTCGACTTCGCAGCTGCGGTCTTGGCAGCGGCCTTGGGAGCCTCCGCCTTCTCCGCGGCAGGCTTCTTGGCGGCCGGCTTCTTGGCGGCCGGCTTCTTGGCGGGAGCCTTCTTGGGCTCCGTCGTCTCGTCAGCCATCACTCAACCTCCTCGACGGAGACCAGGTGGTCCACCGCCTTGACCATCCCGCGGATCTCGGGACGGTCCTCCTTCACGACGATGTCGCCGATGCGCTTGAGACCGAGCGAACGCATGGTCTCACGGTGCTGCGGCTTCGTACCGATCGTGGACTTCTTCTGAACGACCTTCAGGCGTGCCATCAGTGCGCCACCCCCGCTGCCTGGGCGCGGAGCATCGCGGCCGGGGCCACGTCCTCCACGGACTTGCCGCGACGAGCCGCAACGGCCTCGGGGCGCTCGAGGCGCTTGAGGGCATCGACGGTCGCGTGGACGATGTTGATGGCGTTCGACGAGCCGAGCGACTTGCTCAGCACATCGTGGATGCCAGCGCACTCGAGGACCGCGCGCACCGGACCACCGGCGATCACACCGGTACCCGGCGACGCGGGACGAAGGAACACGACGCCTGCTGCGGCCTCACCCTGCACGACGTGCGGGATCGTCCCCTGGATACGAGGCACGCGGAAGAAGTTGCGCTTCGCCTCCTCGACACCCTTGGAGATCGCAGCGGGCACCTCCTTCGCCTTGCCGTAGCCGATGCCGACGTTGCCCTCGCCATCGCCCACCACCACGAGAGCGGTGAAGCTGAAGCGACGGCCGCCCTTGACGACCTTGGACACGCGGTTGATGGTGACGACGCGCTCGAGGAACTTGTTGTCCGGCTCGCTGTCGCGGCGGTTGCTGCGACGGCCGTTGTTGTTCTCAGCCATATCTCTTTCCTAACCGGTCCGGGCCTAGAGGGCCAGGCCGCCCTCTCGGGCGCCGTCGGCCACCGCAGCCACACGGCCGTGGTACTTGTTGCCGCCACGGTCGAACACGACGGAGTCGATGCCAGCAGCCTTCGCACGCTCGGCGACGAGCGAGCCCACCTTGGTGGCCTTGGCCGTCTTGTCGCCATCCAGCGCACGGACGTCGGCCTCGAGGGTCGAGGCGGACACGAGGGTCTTGCCCACCGTGTCGTCCACGATCTGCGCGACCATGTGGCGGCTCGAGCGGGTCACGACCAGACGCGGACGCGTCGTGGTGCCCGAGATCTTCTTGCGCAGGCGGAAGTGACGACGCTTGCGCGAGATCGCCTTGCCCTTGCCCTTGACAGTGATACCCATGGCTTACTTACCCGTCTTTCCGGCCTTGCGACGGACCTGCTCACCCGCGTAACGCACACCCTTGCCCTTGTACGGCTCGGGCTTGCGGATCTTGCGGATGTTCGCGGCGACCTCGCCGACCTGCTGCTTGCTGATGCCCGAGACCGAGAACTTGGTCGGGGACTCCACGGCGAACGTGATGCCCTCCGGCGGGTTCACGACGACGGGGTGCGAGAAGCCCAGGGCGAACTCGAGGTCCGAGCCCTTGAGCGCGACACGGTAACCCGTGCCGACGATCTCGAGCTTCTTCTCGTAGCCCTCGGTGACGCCCTGCACCATGTTGGCGATGAGCGTGCGGGTGAGGCCGTGCAGCGACTTCGAGATGCGCTCGTCGTCGGGACGCTTGACCTCGATGCCGTCGGCACCCTGCTCAGCGGTGATGGGCTCGGCGACCGTGTGGGTCAGGGTGCCCTTGGGCCCCTTGACCGTGACGACGGCGCCGTCGATGGTGACATCCACTCCGGCGGGAACCGGAACGGGGTACTTGCCGATACGCGACATAGTTCTGCGTTCTCCTTTCCGGTTACCAGACGTAGGCGACGACCTCGCCGCCGACGCCCTTCTTCTCGGCCTCGCGGTCGGTCAGCAGACCCGAGGAGGTGGACAGGATGGCGACGCCGAGTCCGCCGAGAACCTTCGGCAGGTTGGTGGACTTCGCGTACACGCGCAGGCCCGGCTTCGAGATGCGGCGGACACCGGCGAGCGCACGCTCGCGGCTGTTGCCGTACTTCAGGGTGAGGGTCAGGGTCTTGCCGACCTCGGCGTCCTCGACGCTCGAGCCGGCGATGTAGCCCTCGGACTCGAGGATCTTGGCGATGTTCGCCTTGAGCTTCGAGTGCGGCATCGACACGGTCTCGTGGTAGGCCGCGTTCGCATTGCGCAGACGCGTCAGCATGTCTGCGATGGGGTCAGTCATCGTCATGAGTGAATCACTCTTCCTCGCCGTGGTTTCCGTCGTGGACGGACCTGCGACGTAGTAGTTACCAGCTGCTCTTGGTGATACCCGGCAGCTCGCCCGCGTGCGCCATCTCACGGAAGCACACGCGGCACAGGCCGAACTTGCGGTACACCGAGTGCGGACGTCCGCACTTCTGGCACCGGGTGTAGGAGCGGACGGCGAACTTCTGCTTGCCAGCCGCCTTGTTCTTCAGCGCGGTCTTCGCCATGCTTACTTCTCCTTGAACGGGAAGCCCAGCTGCTTCAGCAGCGAGCGGCCCTCGGCGTCGTTCGTCGCGGTGGTCACCACGGTGATGTCCATGCCGCGCACGCGGTCGATCTTGTCCTGGTCGATCTCGTGGAACATCGACTGCTCGTTGAGACCGAAGGTGTAGTTGCCGTTGCCGTCGAACTGCTTGGGCGAGAGCCCGCGGAAGTCGCGGATACGCGGAAGCGCGATCGAGAGCAGGCGGTCAAGGAACTCCCACATGCGGTCGCCGCGCAGCGTGACGTGCGCGCCGATCGGCTGACCCTCACGCAGCTTGAACTGCGCGATGGACTTGCGGGCCTTGGTGACCTGCGGCTTCTGACCGGTGATCGCGGTGAGGTCGGCGATGGCGCCCTCGATGAGCTTCGAGTCCTTGGCGGCGTCGCCCACACCCATGTTGACCACGATCTTGGTCAGGCCGGGGACCTGGTTGATGTTCTCGTAGCCGAACTCCTCGCGGAGCGCCGCGACGATGTCGCCACGATACTTCTCCTTGAGACGCGGCAGCGTGCTGGTGGTGGTGGCCATCAGACGTCCTTCCCCGAGCGCTTGGCGACACGCACGCGCACCTGGCGCTTGCGACCGTCACGCTCGACCTCTTCCGTGCGGAAGCCCACACGGGTGCCCTTCTTGGTCTCCGGGTCCACGAGCATCACGTTGGAGATGTGGATCGGCGCCTCGACGGTCACGAGGCCACCCTGCTGGTTGTCGCGACGCGTACCAGGCTTGATGTGCTTGGTGACGCGCTGGACACCCTCGACGACCACGCGGTCGGTCTCGGTGAGGACCTCGAGCACGCGGCCCTGCTGGCCACGGTCGCGTCCGGCGATGACGACCACGAGGTCGCCCTTCTTGATCTTCGCCATCAGATGACCTCCGGTGCCAGCGAGATGATCTTCATGAACTTCTTGTCACGCAGCTCGCGACCGACCGGCCCGAAGATACGGGTACCGCGAGGGTCCGTGCTGTCGTTGCCCTTGAGGATCACAGCAGCGTTCTCGTCGAACTTGATGTACGAGCCGTCGGGCCGGCGGCGCTCCTTGGTGGTGCGCACGACGACCGCCTTGACGACGTCGCCCTTCTTCACATTTCCGCCGGGGATCGCGTCCTTGACGGTGGCGACGATGACGTCACCGATGCCGGCGTAGCGACGGTGGGAGCCACCGAGCACACGGATGCAGAGGACTTCCTTCGCACCCGTGTTGTCGGCGACTCGCAGTCGCGACTCCTGCTGAATCATGTCTGTCTCCTGTCGTCTGGTTCTCGCGGCGGTTCACGCCACGAGCCTGGTCGAACCTAGTTACTTGGCCTTCTCGACGATCTCGACCAGGCGCCACCGCTTGGAAGCGGAAAGCGGGCGGGTCTCCATCACGACGACGAGGTCGCCGATGCCGGCGGTGTTGGCCTCATCGTGGGCCTTGATCTTGCTGCTGCGACGCATCACCTTGCCGTAGAGGGGGTGCTTGACGCGGTCCTCCACCTCGACGGTGATCGTCTTGTCCATCTTGTCGGACACCACATAGCCGCGGCGCGTCTTGCGGTTCGCGCGGTGGCTCTCGGTGGCAGTCGTGTGCTTGGTCGACATTGTCTCTTACCTTCGCCTTACTGCTTCGCCGTCGGGGCGGTGCGGATACCGAGCTCGCGCTCGCGCAGGATGGTGTAGATGCGGGCGATGTCGCGCTTGACGGCCTTGAGGCGGCCGTGGTTCTCGAGCTGACCCGTGGCCGACTGGAAGCGCAGGTTGAAGAGCTCGGCCTTGGCCTTCTTCAGCTCCTCGACGAGGCGCTCGTCCTCCATGGCGTCCAGCTCGGTGGGCTGGAGGCCCTTGGTACCGATAGCCATCAGATGTCACCACCCTCACGGGAAACGAAACGGGTCTTCATCGGCAGCTTGTGCTGCGCACGACGCATGGCCTCACGGGCCAGCTCCTCCGGGACACCGGCGAGCTCGAACATCACACGGCCCGGCTTCACGTTGGCGACCCACCACTCCGGCGAACCCTTACCGGAACCCATACGGACCTCGGCAGGCTTCTTGGTCAGCGGACGGTCCGGGTAGATGTTGATCCACACCTTTCCGCCACGCTTGATGTGACGGGTCATCGCGATACGGGCCGCCTCGATCTGGCGGTTGGTGACGTAGGCGGGCTCAAGAGCCTGGATGCCGAAGTCGCCGAACGACACCTCGGTGCCGCCCGTCGCAGCGCCCGAACGACCCGGGTGGTGCTGCTTGCGGTACTTGACTCGACGAGGGATGAGCATGTCTAGCCTTCCTTCCCAGCGTCGGCCGCAGGGGCCTCGGCGGGCGCGTCGGCCTTCGGGGCGTCAGAGCGCGGAGCCGAGTCACGGCGCGGGCCGCGGTCGCCGCGGCCACCGCGGTCGCCACGACCGCGCTGGGGACGCGGGGCCTTCGCCTGCTCGGCAGCCCACTCCTTCTCGGTCATGTCGCCCTTGTAGATCCACACCTTCACGCCGATCTGACCGAACGTGGTGCGGGCCTCGAAGAAGCCGTAGTCGATGTTGGCGCGGAGCGTGTGCAGCGGCACACGACCCTCGCGGTAGAACTCCGAGCGCGACATCTCGGCGCCGCCGAGGCGACCCGAGCACTGCACGCGGACACCCTTGGCGCCAGCGCGGAGCGCCGACTGGATGCCCTTGCGCATGGCGCGACGGAACGAGACGCGGGACGCGAGCTGCTCGGCGATGCCCTGGGCGACGAGCTGAGCGTCGACCTCGGCGTTCTTGACCTCGAGGATGTTGAGCTGAACCTGCTTGCCGGTCAGCTTCTCGAGGTTGGCGCGCAGCTTGTCGGCCTCCGCACCGCGGCGACCGATGACGATGCCCGGACGTGCGGTGTGCAGGTCCACGCGGACACGGCCGCCCGTGCGCTCGATCTCCACCTTGGAGACACCGGCGCGCTCGAGGCCCTGCGACATGAGCTTGCGGATCTTGACGTCCTCGGCCACGTAGTCGCGGTAGCGCTCGCCCGGCTTGGTCGAGTCGGCGAACCAGCGCGAACGGTGGTCGGTGGTGATACCCAGGCGGTAGCCGTGGGGGTTGACCTTCTGGCCCATCGGGTTACACCCCTTCCTTGACGGCGACCGGGGTCGCGACGGTCACGGTGATGTGGCACGAGCGCTTCAGGATCTGGTTGGCACGACCCTGGGCGCGCGGCTGGATGCGCTTCATGGTCGGACCCTCGTCCACGAAGATCTCCTTGATGACGAGCTCGCGCTCATCGAAGCGCTCGCCGGCCTGGTCGGCCTTCACACGAGCGTTCGCGATCGCGGACTCGATGAGCTTGCGCACGTCGGGCGCCACGGCCTGAGGCTGGAACTTCAGCGAGGCTGCTGCCTCGACGGCGTTCTGACCACGGACGAGGTTCACGACGCGGCGAGCCTTCTGGGCGGTCACGCGGAGGTACCGCGTCTGCGCCTTGGCTTCCATCTCTAACTCCTCTTACCTACGCTCGGGCGCCTTAGCGGCGGCCCTTGCGGTCGTCCTTCACGTGGCCCTTGAACGTGCGCGTCGGGGCGAACTCGCCCAGCTTGTGACCGACCATCGCCTCGGTGACGAACACCGGGACGTGCTTGCGGCCGTCGTGCACGGCAAAGGTGTGACCCAGGAAGTCCGGCGTGATGACGCTGCGGCGCGACCAGGTCTTGATGACGTTCTTGGTGCCCGCCTCGTTCTGCGAGTCCACCTTCTTCTGAAGGTGGTCGTCGACGAAGGGGCCCTTCTTCAAACTGCGAGGCATGTCTCAGGTGCTCCTTAACGCTTGTTCTTGCCAGTCTTGCGGCGACGAACAATGAGCTTGTCGCTTTCCTTGTTTGCCTTGCGGGTCCGGCCCTCGGGCTTGCCCCACGGCGAGACAGGGTGACGACCACCAGAGGTCTTGCCCTCACCACCACCGTGCGGGTGGTCGACCGGGTTCATGACGACACCGCGGACGGTCGGGCGCTTGCCCTTCCAGCGCATGCGGCCGGCCTTGCCCCAGTTGATGTTCGACTGCTCGGCGTTGCCGACCTCGCCGATCGTCGCGCGGCAGCGCGCGTCGACGTTGCGGATCTCGCCGGACGGCATGCGCAGCTGGGCGTACGGGCCGTCCTTCGCGACGAGCTGGACCGAGGCACCGGCGGAACGCGCGATCTTGGCGCCGCCACCGGGCTTGAGCTCGATCGCGTGGATGACCGTACCGGTGGGGATGTTCCGCAGCGGCAGGTTGTTGCCGGGCTTGATGTCAGCCGTGGCACCGGCCTCGATCGGGTCGCCCTGCTTCAGCTTGTCCGGCGCGATGATGTAGCGCTTCTCGCCGTCCGCGTAGTGCAGCAGCGCGATGCGAGCCGTGCGGTTGGGGTCGTACTCGATGTGAGCGACGGTGGCGGGAACGCCGTCCTTGTCGTGGCGACGGAAGTCGATCACGCGGTAGGCACGCTTGTGGCCACCACCCTGGTGACGGGTGGTGATACGGCCCGTGTTGTTGCGGCCGCCCTTCTTGTGAAGCGGGCGGACCAGCGACTTCTCGGGCTCCGAACGGGTCACCTCGACGAAGTCGGCGACAGAGGAGCCGCGGCGTCCCGGCGTCGTCGGCTTGTACTTGCGAATAGCCATGGGTTCGAGTCCTGTTCCTTGCCTAGCCGACCCGGCCGCTGAAGATGTCCAGCGCAGCGCCGCCACCGACGGTGACGATCGCGCGCTTGACGTCCTTGCGCTTGCCGAGCCCGAAGCGCGTGCGACGCGCCTTGCCCTTGCGGTTGATGGTGTTCACCGAGGTCACCTTGACGCCGAAGACCTGCTCGACGGCGATCTTGATCTCCGTCTTGTTGGCGCTCGGCGCGACCTCGAACGTGTACTTGCCCTCGTCCATCAGGCCGTAGCTCTTCTCCGACACGATCGGTCGGATGAGGATGTCACGGGGGTCCTTGTTCAGAGCGGTCATGATTAGTTCTCCTCCGCCTCGGACGCGGTCGCGACGGCCTTGGCAGACTTGCCCGTGGCCGGACCGGCGAGGAACGCCTCGAGCGCACCCGAGGTGAACACCGTGTCGTCGTTGACGAGCACGTCGTAGGTGTTGAGCTGGTCGACCGCGATGACGTGGACGTCGACCGCGTTGCGCAGCGACTTCCACGAGACCTCGTCCGTGCGCTCGAGCACCACGAGGGCCGAGCGTCCGGCGGTCGCCGCGTTGAGGGCGGCGATGGCGGCCTTGGTCGAAGGCACCTCGCCCGCGACGATGGAGGTCAGGACGTGCACGCGACCGGCGCGGGCGCGATCCGACAGCGCACCGCGAAGAGCGGCGACCTTCATCTTCTTGGGGGTCCGCTGCGCGTAGTCACGCGGCTGCGGGCCGTGCACGGTGCCACCGCCGGCGAACTGCGGTGCGCGAGTCGAGCCCTGGCGGGCGCGGCCGGTGCCCTTCTGCTTGTAGGGCTTGCGGCCACCACCGCGGACCTCGCCGCGGGTCTTGGTGGCGTGCGTGCCCTGACGAGCCGCGGCGCGCTGGGCGACGACGACCTGGTGGATCAGCGGGACGTTGGTGACGGCGTCGAAGATCTCGGCGGGAAGCTCGGCGGTGCCGGACTTCTTGCCCTTCGCGTCGACCACGTCGACAGTCAGCGTGTCAGCCATGGGATTCACGCACCCTTCACGGCGGTGCGGATGAGGACCACGCCGCCCTTGTTGCCGGGGACGGCGCCCTTGACGAGCACCAGGCCCTTCTCGGCGTCGACCGAGTGGATGGTCAGGTTCTGCACGGTCTTGCGCGCGTTGCCCATACGGCCGGCCATCTTGATGCCGCGGAAGACTCGGGCCGGGTAGGACGCGCCACCGATGGAACCGGGCTTGCGGTGGTTGCGGTGTGCACCGTGGGAGGCGCCGACACCCTTGAAGCCGTGGCGCTTCATGACACCAGCGGTGCCCTTGCCCTTGGTCGTGCCCGTGACGTCGACCTTCTGGCCTGCCTCGAACACCTCGACGGTGAGCTCCTGGCCGAGCGTGAACTCGGAGGCGTTGGCGGTCCGGACCTCGGCGACGTGGCGGCGCGGGGTCACGCCAGCCTTCTCGAAGTGGCCCTTCAGGGGGTCGGTGACACGGCGGGGGTCGACGGTGCCGAACGCGAGCTGGACGGCCTCGTAGCCGTCGGCGTCAGCGGTTCGCACCTGGGTCACGACGTTGGTGTCAGCCTGGACGACGGTGACGGGCACGATGCGCCCCTCGTCGTCCCACACCTGCGTCATGCCCAGCTTCGTACCAAGCAGCGCAGTGACGTTGCGCTGGGCATTGGAAGTCGTAGTCATGATGGTAAAAGTCCTTAACGAAGCGTTAGAGCTTGATCTCGATGTTCACGACCGCGGGCAGGTCGAGACGCATGAGCGAGTCGACGGCCTTGGGCGTGGGGTCCACGATGTCGATGAGGCGCTTGTGGGTGCGCATCTCGAAGTGCTCGCGGGAGTCCTTGTACTTGTGGGGCGAACGGATCACACAGAACACGTTCTTCTCGGTAGGCAGCGGGACGGGGCCCACCACCGACGCACCAGCACGCGTGACCGTCTCGACGATCTTGCGGGCGGAAGAGTCGATGACCTCGTGGTCGTAGCTCTTCAGCCTGATGCGGATCTTCTGTCCCGCCATGGCGTGGTTCTGCCTTTTCTCTCGTACAACTGTGGTCTCCACCCCCGACCCCCGCGCTCGGGCGTGTCGCCAGACTTCGGCGCACTTCCGACCTGCCGATCTCTCGGTGAGTCGTGGGTGGCGTGTGGCTACCCGCAATGGGCAACCTGAATAGTGTGCCAGATCAACGGGTCTCCCGCAACACGGCGACCGTTCTGGCGAACGTGCTCCAGGGTATCGTGATCGAGCGTGATGCGCACATCGCGCATCGTTTGAGACGGAGGCTCCTGATGACGACCCTGCACAGCGCTGTCGACGCGGGACCCACGCGTCGTGGGGACGGCCTTCTGGCATGGCGCCGCCCCGTCGCCACAGCGCTCGCCGTCGCCATCCCGGCGACGCTCCTCGGCCTGCTCCACCCCGTCGCCTCGCTCGCCGTCCTGGCGCCGGCCACGGTGGTCGGCTGGCGCCTCCACGGCTCCGGCATCGAGCCGTGGCTTCCCCATCGGGTCGACCGGTTCCCGAACACCGTGACCGACCCGCGGCTCAAGGTCTACGCGCGTGACCTGCGGTGGCGGTGGGAGCATGCGATGGTCGTCGCGGAGCTCGGCAGATACGACGAGCGCGGCATCTACTCGGGCCCGGTGCTCACGGGCGTCGCCCAGCACGGCGACGGCGTGGTCGCTCGAGCCCGCCTGCTTCCGGGTCAGACCGTCAGGGACGTGGACGCCGCAGGCGTGCTGCTCGCGGCAGGACTGGAGGCGGCCTCAGCGAGCGTGCTGGGCGGGTCGCAAGGCGAGGTGTCTCTGCTGGTGCACGAGCGGGAGGCCGCAGAGGGCTGGACCTGAGCCAGTACCGTCACGGTCGCCCGCAGGCGTCCCACCACCGCTGAAGAGCGCCCCGATCGACGGTGCCATCGGTCGGGAACGCCTCCTCCAGACCCACGGCGTCGAGCACCCGGGCGACCACCGCCTTCTGCGAGTCGTCGATCCGTCTCATCCAGCCACGCGGGTCCTTGGTGGCATGAGCATTCGAGCTCTTCGCGTGAGTCATCTTCGACGGCTTGTCGAGGTCGGTCAGCCGGTCCGGGGCGATGCCGAGGCGCTCCGCCCCGAGGCCCAGCTCCCGCCGGTCCTCCACCGCGACGTCGTAGGACACTAGCGCCGACCTGTCGGCACCGTAGGTGCGCGCGGCTGTGACGTTCTCCACCGCCCAGCGCGTCACGAGCGCCGTCGCATCGTCGACGACCGCCAGCTCCCGGAGCGGCAGATCCCCCAGCAGCCCGTCGACGAGCTCCGGCTGCGCCATCATGTAATGCATCCGCTCGGGAGACCACCCGAGCACGCTCTGGCTCGCCAGGGTCGCTAGGGGATGCCGGATCACGTGGACGATCCGAACGTCGGGATGCCGGTGAGCGACCCATCCTGCCCACATCGGGAAGCGGATCTCCTTGATGAGCCTGCCTCGATACCGCTTCAACGGGTTGAGCGAGGCCTCCTGATCCGCCCACGGATGCCTGTAACGGCCCGTCAGCACATCCTCGACCGCCTCCTGCGACGGCAGGCGTGCAGCGTCCACCGGCACGTAGCGACCGGGCCGCAGATCGCTGAACCGCGCGTCGAGGTCAGGTCGGAAGGGTTCGAAGACCGGTCGCAGCTCCCCCGCGCGCGAGTACGCCTCGAGAAGCCATGTGGTGCCGGACCTGCCGCTGCCGCTGAGAAGCGCAGCATGCGCCGTGTCGTGGTACGGGTCCCATACCGCGACTGATCGCGCGAGCCGCTCCGCCCGGGTCAGCAACGCGGGCACGGTCTCCCCCTCATCACCAGGCCATGGCACTCGGCGGGGACGCGGAACGGGAACATGAGCACCTTTCGCACTGGGGGACGCGCTGAGAAGAAGATAGCGAATGGTTCTGAGAGGTTCCTCAGAATCCACCGAAGGCGCGAATGGGCTCCAGATACGACGAAGGCCCCCGGCATACGCCGGGGGCCTTCGTGAGCAGCGTGTGACGCTGCGGCAGACTCTGAAACTACTTCAGGATCTTGGTGACGGTGCC
Organism: Demequina capsici; assembly: GCF_032102965.1. NCBI lineage: Bacteria > Bacillati > Actinomycetota > Actinomycetes > Micrococcales > Demequinaceae > Demequina > Demequina capsici. Next base: position 2,479,037 of record NZ_CP134880.1, read on the forward strand.
CGAACCCACGGTGCGGCCACCCTCGCGGATCGCGAAGCCCTGGCCCTCCTCGAGGGCGATGGGCTGGATGAGCTCGACAGTCATCTCGGTGGTGTCACCAGGCATGACCATCTCGGTGCCCTCGGGCAGCGAGATGACGCCGGTGACGTCCGTGGTGCGGATGTAGAACTGCGGGCGGTAGTTCGTGTAGAACGGGTTGTGGCGGCCGCCCTCGTCCTTGTTGAGGATGTAGCACTTGCCCTCGAACGAGGTGTGCGGCGTGGTGGTGCCGGGCTGGACCACGACCTGGCCGCGCTCGACGTCCTCACGCTTGGTGCCGCGGAGCAGCAGACCGCAGTTCTCGCCGGCCCACGCCTCGTCCATCGACTTGTGGAACATCTCGATGCCGGTGACGGTGGTCTTCTGGGGCTCACGGATACCGAGGATCTCGACCTCGGAGTTGATCTTGAGCTTGCCGCGCTCCACCTTGCCGGTGACGACGGTGCCACGACCGGTGATCGTGAAGACGTCCTCGATCGGCATGAGGAAGGGCTTGTCCATGTCACGGACGGGCTCCGGGACGTTCTCGTCCACGGCGTTCATGAGGTCCTGGACCGACTTGACCCACTTCTCGTCGCCCTCGAGCGCCTTGAGCGCCGAGACCTGGATGACGGGCGCGTTGTCACCGTCGAAGCCCTGCGAGGACAGGAGGTCACGGACCTCGACCTCGACGAGCTCGAGGATCTCCTCGTCGTCGACCATGTCGGACTTGTTCAGCGCGACGAGCAGGTAGGGGACGCCCACCTGCTTGGCGAGCAGCACGTGCTCACGCGTCTGGGCCATCGGACCGTCGGTCGCGGCGACCACGAGGATCGCGCCGTCCATCTGGGCGGCACCGGTGATCATGTTCTTGATGTAGTCAGCGTGACCCGGGGCGTCGACGTGGGCGTAGTGGCGCTTCGCGGTCTCGTACTCGATGTGCGCGATGTTGATCGTGATACCGCGCTCGCGCTCCTCAGGAGCCTTGTCGATGTCCTCGAACGGGGTGAACGGGTTCAGGTCCGGGTACATGTCGTGCAGGACCTTGGAGATCGCAGCGGTCAGCGTGGTCTTGCCGTGGTCGACGTGACCGATGGTACCGATGTTCACGTGCGGCTTGGACCGCTCGAACTTGGCCTTAGCCATGAGGTGTTCCTCCTGAATTGATGAGACTCGGGTAAGAATGCTAGTCCGATCGATGGCGCATGGCCATCGGGGGCTTCATCCCTACTGGTCGTTATTCTTACCTGTTTTTGCGACCGGTGGGACTACTCGCCCCGGGTCTTTGCGATGATCTCGTCGGCGACTGCCTTCGGGACCTCGGAGTAGCTGTCGAACTGCATCGAGTACACGGCGCGACCAGAGGTCTTGGAGCGCAGGTCACCGACGTAGCCGAACATCTCCGACAGCGGAACCAGCGCGTCGATGACCTTGACGCCCTGGGCGTCGGACATCTGGCGGATCTGTCCACGGCGGGAGTTGATGTCGCCGATGACGTCACCCATGTACTCCTCGGGCGTACGGACCTCGACGGCCATCATCGGCTCGAGCAGCACGGGGCTGGCCTTGCGAGCGGCCTCCTTGAAGGCCATCGAACCGGCGATCTTGAACGCCATCTCCGACGAGTCGACGTCGTGGTAGGCGCCGTCCACCAGGGTGGCCTTGACACCGACGACCGGGTAACCGGCCTGGATGCCCAGCTCCATGGCGTTCTGGATGCCTGCGTCGACCGACGGGATGTACTCACGGGGCACGCGACCACCGGTGACGGCGTTCACGAACTCGTACTGCACCTCGGAGTCGGCCTCGAGCGGCTCGAGCGTGATCTGGACCTTCGCGAACTGGCCGGAGCCGCCGGTCTGCTTCTTGTGCGTGTAGTCGTACTTCTCGACCGTCTTGCGGATGGTCTCGCGGTACGCGACCTGCGGCTTGCCGACGTTCGCGTCGACCTTGAACTCGCGCTTCATGCGGTCCACGAGGATGTCCAGGTGGAGCTCGCCCATGCCGCCGATGACGGTCTGGCCGGTCTCGTCGTCCAGGCGCACGCGGAAGGTGGGGTCCTCCTCGGCGAGCTTCTGGATGGCGAGCGAGAGCTTCTCCTGGTCGCCCTTGGTCTTGGGCTCGATGGCCACGTCGATGACCGGGTCCGGGAACGTCATGGACTCGAGGACCACCTGGTGGTCCGGGTTGCACAGCGTGTCACCGGTGGTCGTGTCCTTGAGGCCGATGACCGCGTAGATGTGACCGGCGTGGATCGAGTCGACCGGGTTCTCCTTGTTGGCGTGCATCTGGAACAGCTTCCCGATGCGTTCCTTCTTGCCCTTGGTCGAGTTGACGACCTGGGCACCGGTCTCGAGGTGACCCGAGTAGACGCGGACGTAGGTGAGGCGACCGAAGAACGGGTGAGCGACGACCTTGAAGGCGAGGGCCGAGAAGGGCTCGCTCGCGTCGGCGTGACGCTCGATGACGACCTCGGGGTCGCGGACGTCGTGACCCTGGATGGCAGGCACGTCGACCGGGGCCGGCAGGTAGTCGATCACGGCGTCGAGCATGGGCTGCACGCCACGGTTCTTGAACGCCGAGCCGCACAGCACCGGGTAGAGCTGCGACGAGATCGTGAGCTTGCGGATCGCGCCCTTGATCTCAGCGGTGGTCAGCTCCTCGCCGCCCAGGTACTTCTCGAGCAGCTCGTCGTCGGCCTCGGCCACGGCCTCGAGCAGGGCGGCGCGGTACTCGTCCGCCTTGTCCTTGAGGTCGGCGGGGATCTCGGTGACGTCGTACTTGGCGCCCATGGTCACGTCGCCCTTGGCGTCGCCGGGCCACACCTTGGCGTTCATCTCGACCAGGTCGACGATGCCGACGAAGTCGTTCTCCGAGCCGATGGGCAGCTGGATGACCAGCGGCTTGGCGCCGAGGCGGTTGATGATCGTGTCGACCGTGAAGTAGAAGTCGGCGCCCAGCTTGTCCATCTTGTTGACGAAGCAGATGCGGGGAACGTCGTACTTGTCGGCCTGACGCCACACGGTCTCGGACTGGGGCTCCACGCCCTCCTTGCCGTCGAACACGGCGACCGCGCCGTCGAGCACTCGCAGCGAACGCTCCACCTCGACCGTGAAGTCCACGTGGCCAGGGGTGTCGATGATGTTGATCTGGTTGTCGTTCCAGAAGCAGGTCACCGCGGCGGAGGTGATGGTGATGCCGCGCTCCTGCTCCTGCTCCATCCAGTCGGTCGTCGACGCACCGTCGTGGGTCTCACCGATCTTGTAGTTCACACCCGTGTAGAACAGGATGCGCTCGGTGGTGGTGGTCTTGCCGGCATCGATGTGGGCCATGATGCCGATGTTGCGGACCTTCTTGAGGTCCGTGAGCACGTCCTGTGCCACGAGTGGTTCTCCTTGGGTCTTCGGTCGAGGACTGCTCGCCACTACCAGCGGTAGTGGGCGAACGCCTTGTTCGACTCGGCCATCTTGTGCATGTCCTCACGGCGCTTCACCGCGGCACCGAGGCCGTTGGAGGCGTCGAGGATCTCGTTCATCAGGCGCTCGGTCATGGTGTGCTCGCGACGCTGACGCGCGAAGTCCACCAGCCAGCGCAGCGCGAGGGTGGTCGCACGCACCGGACGGACGTCGACCGGCACCTGGTAGGTGGCGCCACCGACGCGGCGAGAGCGGACCTCGAGCGCGGGACGGATGTTCTCGAGCGCGCGCTTGAGCACGACGACGGGGTCCTGACCGGACTTCTCACGGACACCCTCGAGGGCGCCGTAGACGATGGACTCGGCGACGGACTTCTTGCCGTCCAGCAGGACCTTGTTGATCAGCTGGGTGACGACGGTCGCGCCGTAGACGGGGTCGTTAATGATGGGGCGCTTGGGCGCCGGTCCCTTGCGAGGCACTACTTCTTCTCCTTCTTCGCGCCGTAGCGGCTACGCGCCTGCTGACGGCCCTTGACGCCCTGGGTGTCGAGCGAGCCACGGACGATGCGGTAGCGGACACCGGGAAGGTCCTTCACACGGCCGCCGCGCACCAGCACGATCGAGTGCTCCTGCAGGTTGTGGCCCTCGCCCGGGATGTAGGCCGTGACCTCGATGCCGGACGACAGGCGGACACGAGCCACCTTGCGCAGCGCCGAGTTCGGCTTCTTGGGGGTCGTGGTGTACACGCGGGTGCACACGCCACGACGCTGGGGGCTCGACTTGAGAGCCGGGGTCTTGGTCTTGGACGCCTTGGGGTGGCGGCCCTTCCTGACCAGCTGCTGAATCGTAGGCACTACATCTCCGAACTTGTTCGAATCGTTTCTGAAACTTGGCGGGCGGCGTCCGACCCCCGCGCCCGGGCGTGTCGAACCTGGTTGGGATGCGCCCGAGAGGGCGCGCGTGAGGGCCCGATGACGCGGGCACGAACGTCAACTGTACCTGCAGGGGCGGCCGCCGTCAAAGCGGACCGGGCCGGCTCATGGGCACGGCTACCGCAGGTGGAGCGAACACGATGCTACCCTCGTCCGCTCCCACGCGCTCGCCGGCGCCGAAGAGCATTCCCCGTCCCTGCCGCAACCTCATGACGCGAGCTCCGGATAGTCCGTGTACCCCCGCTCATCGCCACCGTAGTAGGTGGAGCGGTCAGGCGCGTTGAACGGACCTCCCCGCCTCAGCCTGGTGGGCAGATCGGGGTTCGCGAGGAACAGCGCGGCATATGAGACCAGGTCGGCCTGCCCCTCCTCGACGGCCTGCAGCCCCGCCTGTGCCGCCTCCGCGCCCGCTCCGAGGGCAGGGTTGACGATGAGCGCGCCGTGCCAGGCTTCCCTGATCCGGAGCCGTAGAGCCGGGCCGCCGGTGTCGACGAGGTGCAGCCACGCGAGGCCGACATCGCTCAACGCGTGAGCCAGCGGGACGTAGGTGGCGGGCAGGTCCTCGGGATCCTCGTGGATGTCGCTCGACGTCCCGCCTCCGGGTGACAGGCGCATGCCGACACGTCGAGGGCCGATCTCGCCCGCCACGGCCGCGGCGACCTCCACCGCGAACCGGAGCCGACCGGCGACCCCGCCACCCCACGCGTCGGTCCTGCTGTTCGAGCCCTCCGCGAGGAACTGGTGGACCAGGTAACCGTTCGCCCCGTGGATTTCCACACCGTCGAAGCCTGCTCCGATGGCAGCCCTCGCCGCAGCGACGAAGTCCGCGATCGTGGCCCGGATCCCCGGCTCGTCGAGCGCGACCGGGGTCACCATGTCCTTCATGCCTGCGGGCGTGAAGACCTTGCCGTCGGCACGGACCGCCGACGGCGCCACCGGCACGGCACCGCCGCGCTGCACGCTCGGATGCGAGATTCGGCCGGCATGCATCAGCTGAGCCGCGATCCGCCCCCCGCGGGCATGGACCGCCTCGGTGACCGTCCGCCAGGAGCGCGCCTGCTCGGCCGTGTGCAGGCCGGGCGTCCACGGGTAGCCCTGCCCGACTTCGGAAGGCTGGATGCCCTCCGTGATGATCAGGCCGGCGTCGGCACGCTGCGCGTAGTACCGCGCCATCAGCTCGGTCGCCGTGCCGCCGGAGCCCGCGCGGCAGCGCGTCATGGGGGCCATGACGATGCGGTTGGCGAGCGGCACGCCTCCGAGCACGTAGGGCGCGAACGGGTCGGGCATCGGCACGGATCCTTCCGACGGTCGGCTCACGAAGTCCACGCGAGCGGTCAACGGCTAGAGCAGGGTCCCCTGCAGCTCGAGCGCCTTGCGCGACTCCTCGTGGAGCGTCTCGATGAGCTGGGCCTCGATCGCCGCGAACTCGGGCGAGGTGATCACCGACAGCTCCCGCGGGCGAGGAAGATCCACCTCGACGTTCAGGCGCACGCGCGTGGGCCTGGCGCTCAGCACGATGACCCGGTCCGCCAGATAGATCGCCTCGCGGATGTCATGGGTGATCATCACAGCAGTCCACTCGTGCTTGGCCCAGACGCCCTGGAGCCAGTTCTGCATCTCGATGCGCGTGAGCGAGTCGAGCGCCCCGAAAGGCTCGTCGAGCAGCAGGATGTCCCGACCCTGCACGACGGTGCGCAGCAGCGCCGCGCGCTGCCTCATGCCGCCGGAGAGCTCGAACGGGTGCGAGTCCTCGAAGCCGGACAGGCCGAACGTCGGGAACAGGTCCCGTGCCCGCTTGCGGGCCTCGAGCTTCCACATGCCCTGCACCTCGAGCCCGAGCGCGCAGTTCTCCGCGATCGTGCGCCACGGGAACAGGAGGTCCTTCTGCGGCATGTAGGCGACGTTCTCACGCACACCGATGGCGTCCTTGCCGTCCACCTTGAGCTCGCCCGAGGTCGGCTCCTCGAGCCCGGCCATGATGTTGAACATGGTCGACTTGCCGCAGCCCGACGGGCCGATGACCGCGACGAACTCGCCCTTGTTCACCGAGAAGGACACGCCGTCGACCACGCGTCGCTCACCGCCGGGGACGGAGAACTGCTTGTGCAGATCGACGAGCTCAATCTTCGGGGACTTGATCTCAGTGGCCACGACGGGCTCTCCTCTCCTTGGAGGCCCACGGGATGACGAGCCGCTCGACCAGGAAGGTGGACAGGTACAGGGTGATGCTGACGACGGCGGTCACGGCGACGGCAGCGAGCACGAGGTCGGTGCGGAACGCGTTCTTCTGCATCGACATGTAGATGCCGAGCCCGCTCTGGGCGCCGACGTACTCGGAGAAGATCGCGCCCGTCACGGCGTAGACGATCGAGATGCGCAGGGCGGTGAAGAACGACGGCAGCGCGGAAGGGAGTCGGGCGTAGCGGAACTGCTTCCACCGTCCTGCCCCCATGGAGCTGAGGAGTGCGCCCGCCTCACGGTCGGTCTTCGCGAAGCCTTCGATGAGCCCCACCGTCACGGGGAAGAAGGTGACGAGAGCCACCACGATCACCTTGGGCAGGAGGCCGAAGCCGAACCAGATGATCATGAGAGGAGCGATCGCGATGATCGGGATGGTCTGGGAAGCCACGAGCAGCGGCATGAGGCCCCGCCGCAGCCACGGCGAGAAGTCGATCGCGACAGCGATGACCCACGCGACGACGAGCGCGGCGGTGAATCCGACGAACGTGACCTGCAGGGTGGCCCAGGCGTGACCCCAGATGATGTCCGCCTGCGACCACCCGGCCGTCACGATCCTGATCGGGGAAGGGAGGATCTGCGGGCGGACGTCGAACGTGTCGACGATGATCTGCCACGCGGCGAGCACCGCCAGGGTGATCAGCACCGGCGGGAGCACCGCGCCGATCCATGCGGGAAGGCGCGCCCGGCGGGCTCTCCGCGCGGGTGCGTCGGTCATCGGGATTCCTTGCTGAGCAGGAGCTGCGGTCACGTGACGGCCTCCAGTCGGACGGGTTGCTGGTTCCAGAACGCGATCTCGTGCTGGAGACCTCGGGTGAGCACGCTCTCGGCGAGCGCGGGGTCGATGCCGGAGTCGTCGATCATCGCGCAGTGGCGTTCGATCATGTCCGCGTAGTCTCCGCTCGCATAGACCGCGACCCACGCTGCGTACGCGCTGGAGGGGTCCGCCACGTCGACCTGGGCGAGCGCGACCGTGTAGCCGTAGAGGCACGGGAGCATCGCGACGAGGGTGGCTGCACGATCGTCTGCGAGCGAGTCGTAGAAGCGCATGTATGCCGCGGTCTCCTGAGAGGCCACCGCGGCGGCGAAGTCGCAGCCGAAGGGCTTGGCGTTCGCGATGTGTCGGTCGAGCTCGACTGCGAAGATGCCGTTCGCCAGACGGACCGCATGCTCGAGATCCTGCTCGGGACCGGCGGCGGCCAGGCGCGAGTACAGACGCGCGTAGTAGCGCAGATACAGGTAGTCCTGCTCGAGGTAGTGCCTGAAGACGGCAGGGTCGAGCGTCCCGTCGGTGATCCCGGACAGCAGAGCGAGCGAGGGCCACTGTGACGCGGCCTGCTCGACTCGCGCCTTCAGCTGGGCGGCGAGCGATGCGGGTGCGGGCATGGCGATCCTTCTGTAGGAGCCCACCGACCCGGGGCCCATGAGAGCGCTCATGGGCCCCGAGCGGCGGACGCGGGTCAGGAGATGAGGTCGTTGGTGTAGAACCCGGACCAGTCGGGCTCCTCCGTGAGGACGTTCCCGTCGGCGTCTGCGAGCAGGCCGTTGTCGAAGTAGAAGCTGCCCAGGTCCGACCACATCGAGGCGGTCTGGGTCCCGACCGCGCCGTCGGCGTCGAGCAGGTAGTCCGAGGAGATGAGCTCCTGGCTCTTGGTGACGAGCTCCGGCTCGGTCAGGACGTCCGGGTTCTGGTCGATGAGGATCTGCGCCGCCTCGTCGGGGTTCTCCGCGGCGTACTCGTATCCCTTCTGAAGCGCACCGACGAACGCGGAGGCCGCCTCAGGGTTCGCCGCGATCCACGACTCGGAGCCTGCGACCACGATCGAGTACTCGTCGGGGAACCCGTAGTCGGTCGGGTAGAAGTACGACATGGGGGTGCCCTGGAGGTCAGCCTCGATGCCCTCCCACGTCACGAATGCCTGGGTGAAGTCCACGTCACCCGAGTAGAGGGCCTCGTATGCGCTCGTGCCGAGGATCACGGACGAGTAGTCGCCCGTTCCACCCGCGGCCTGGATCACGGCCTTGTTCACCGCGTCCTCGGTCGGCGTGCCGAAGCCGCCGTAGACGGTGCCGTCCAGGTCAGCCGGGCTCGTGATGTCGGTACGGTCCGCACTGATGCTCAGCGCGGTCGCGCCGTGCTGGAGGACGGACATCACGGAGACGACGTCGCCGCCCGCGGCGTGCGCGTAGAGAAGTCCGCCCTCGCTCGTGATGCCGAACTCGGCACTGCCGGCATCGATCAGGGTCTCGGCGGATGAGCTGTTGTACGGAAGCACCTCCACGTCGATGCCCGCGTCCTTGAAGTATCCGTTCGCGATCGCGACGTAGAGGCCGGTGTGGTTCGTGTTGGGCGTCCAGTCGAGCGTGAAGCGGACGGTCGTCATGGCGGCGGTCGAGCCGTCGCTCGCGGTGTCGGTGGTGGCGGCGTCGGTGGACGAGCAGCCGGCCAGCACGAGCATGGAGCTCGCTGCGAGACCGACCGTCGCCTGGAGGCGGCGGGTGTGCTTCATCGGGGATTACCTTTCGTGTGGGGTGGGGCACCAGCGGGCGGGACTAGTGCGCGCGCCGCACCACCGTCATGCGGTCGATGGTGCGGCGGAAGGCTGCGTTGGCCTCGGCGACCACGCGGCCCTCGTCGACGGTGAGGAGCTGACGTCCACGCATCAGCACCTTCCCGTCCACGATGGTGGTGTCGACTGCGGACCCGTTGGCGGCGAACACGAGGTGGCTCATCGGGTGGGTCGCGCTGTCGCGGAGCATCGGGGTGAACTCGACGCTGTTGGTGTTGACGAGGACGATGTCTGCCTTGGCGCCTGCCTCGAGGCTGCCGACGTTGACGCCCAGCGCCTTGGCTCCGTTGTTCGTGGCCATGCGGAGGACCTGCTCGGCCTGCATGAGCGACGCGTCGATCCGGTTGGCGCGGTGCATCAGCGAGGCGTACTTGAGGACCTCGAACATGTCTCCGCTGTTGTTGCATTCGACGGCGTCGTGGCCCAGGCCGACGTTGATGCCTGCGGCGAGGTACTCGGGTACGCGGGCGATGCCGTTGCCGAGCTTCGCGTTGGAGCTGGGGTTGTGGGAGATGTGAGTGCCGGTCTCGGCCATCATCCGGACCTCGTCGTCGCTGAGGTGCACGCAATGCGCGGCGACCAGGTCGGGGCCGAGCAGGCCCGCCTCGTACGCCATCTCGGTGGGCCTCCTGCCGAAGCGCGCGACGGAGTTCTCCACCTCGGACAGCGACTCGTTGAGGTGGGCGTGGATCCCGATGCCGAGCTCGTCCGCGAGGCCGCGCATGTCGCGGAGCAGCTCGGGCGAGGCGAGCGGGAGCCATTCGAGGCCGAACCGCACCTGGATGCGGTCGTTCGCGCGGCCGTGGTCCCGATGGAAGGCGTCGACGTTGTCCTGCAGCGTGTCGAGGTCGTGCTCGTCGTCGGCGACGTCGTTGGACAGGATGGCGCGGATCCCGATCTCGTCCGCCGCGTCCGCGAGCGCGTCGAGCCTGCGGTACATGTCGTTGACGGTGGTGACGCCCGCCTTGATCGCCTCCGTGTACGACGCCTGCGCTGCCCAGTAGGCGGCGTCGTAGTCGAGCGCGCGGATCATGGGGTACCAGCATTCGTCCAGGTACTCCCAGAGCGGCAGGTGGTCGTTGTAGCCCTTGCCGAGCGCGGTGTGGAAGTGGAGGTCCACCAGACCCGGCATCACGATCATGTCGGTCGCGTCGATGCTCGTCTCGCCGATCGCCGGCGTGATGTCCCCTGCCACCACCTCGACGATGCGGTCGTCCTCGAGCACGACCGTGCCGCTCTCGTGGTACGTGCCCTTGGCGTCGAGCGTGAGGATCATGCCGTGACGGATGAGGGTGCGTGGCATCGCCGGTCTCCTCTTCTCCGGCGACATCCGCCGGTCAGAAAGTTTGAGATCTTATATTTCAATTACCCTAGAGGGGCTCGGAACGCCCGACAAGCCATGTCGCGAGATGTTTACACGCCGTAACGTGAGCGAAACGCGACGCTCAGAGACCGAGGTCCTCCAGCACGATCCCGCCGCCGATCCAACCGATCGCCATGGTCACGAGGTTGGGTCCGCCGTCGGGGATCCTCGGCATCACGGACGCGTCGATCACCTTCACCCCCTCCACGCCGATCACGTTGAGGCGCCGGTCCACGGTGCGGCCGATCCCACAGGACGCGACCGGGTGGTTGTACGTCTCCACCCGCTCCCGCAACGACTCCTTGAGGTCGCCCTGCTTCCACCACGCGTCGTCCGGCACGGTCACGATGCCGGTCTCCGCCATGGCGTCGATGAGCTCCGCCGTCCGTGAGACGGCCACCGCCATCCGATCGAGGTCCGTCTGCTCCTTGAGGTGCGCGAGGCTGATGCGCGTACCGCCATCCGCCCCCTGGAACACGCGGCCACGGCTCTCGGGCTGCATCAGCGCCACGGACACGCTGTAGCTGTTCCTGGGCGCAGAGCGGTCGTACAGCCACGTGGAGAACGGGAACACCTGGAACTCGTCCGACGGGTCGTCGGCCACGCCCGCACGGAGCAGCGAGCCGCTCACGGGGCGCGCCATCACATCGTCCTCATCGCGCGCGAGCACATTCATCATGACCCACGGATGGTCCTGCAGACCCTCACCGATCTGCGGCGCGTCGATGCCGGAGCGCCACAGCACCTCCGGGCTTCCATAGGCCCCTGCCGACAGGATCACCAGGTCGGCGGGGATGATCTCCTCTCCCCCGTCCACCTCCACGCCGACCGCGCGCCCATCCTCGATGACGATACGGTCGACCACGGTCGACGGACGCAAGGTCACCCTGTCCCGCACCAGCGGCGCGATCGCCGCGAGCGCACCCCAGCGGCCGCCGTCGACCCGGTTGGTGGGCCACGGTCCGTAGCCCTGGGTGCCGGGCGCGTTGTGGTCGGGGCACTCCTCGTAGCCGAGCACGCGGGACGCCTCGTAGAAGGAGAGGTCCAGCGGGCCCGGCTCGAGCCGCGTGATCCGGATCGGCCCCTCGTCGCCGTGGTACGGCTCTGCGCCGAACTGCTCGTCCGTCTCGAGCGCGCGCATCGCCGGCTGCAGGTCGTCCCACCGCCAGCCCTCGCCCCACGCCTCGAACCCTGCGGGCTGACCGCGCGAGCCTGCGGCGGCGTTGACGCTCGAACCGCCGCCGAGCACGCGCCCGCGCACCAGGTGATGGCCGGAGTCCTCGTTCGTGTACTCCCAGTCATGCTCTGGGAAGGCGTGCTCGTGGAGGAACTCGTACGGCACCGGGTCGCCGGGATCGACGCCCGCCTCGAGGATGGTGACATCCGCGTGGTCCGCGAGGCGGTGGGCGGCGAGCAGCCCTCCGTTGCCGCCTCCGATGATGACGATGCGGGGCCTGGTCATGCGTCCTCCTCCATGAGGCCGACGAGACGCGCGAAGTTGTCGCCCATCACGCCGTCGATCTTGTGCTGGGGAATCTCAGGAAGGCCGAGCGGCGCGGCCTCCTCGTTGACCGTGAGCAGCTTCTCGCGCAGCATCACGGGGTCGTACAGGAATCCCGGGAAGTCGGTGCCGAACATGATCTTCTCAAGCGGCACGAAGAACGGCTCCGCGCGGTGCAGGAACTGGAACAGGTCGCGGCGGGTCACCGTGGCGATGTGATAGCTGATCTCCGTGTAGAAGTTCGGATGCTTCGTGAGCATGAACATCGCCTCGTCGATCCACGGGATGCCGCAGTGGGCCAGGATCACCTTGAGGTCGCGGAACTCCCTGCCGACGTCGTCGAGCATCGCGGGGCGCGCGTACTCCATCTTCGCGTCGATGCGGGTGGAGCCTGCCTGATGGACCATCACGGGGATCCCCAGGTCCCGGGCGGCCTCGAAGACGGGGAAGGCCAGCTCGCGGTCGGCCGGCGACCAATGCTGGTACATCGGGTAGAGCTTGACGCCCTTGAGGCCCAAGGTCTCGACGGCGTACCCGAGCTCCTCCACGGCAACCTTGGGGCCGCGGAGCCTCGGGTTCACGGACGCGAACCCTATGAGCCTGTCCGGCTGCATCGCGACGCAGCCGGCGATGTACTCGTTGCAGCGCTCGGGCGACGGGTCCCCTCCGACGCCCGTGACGTCGAACACGTCGACGGTGCCCATCAGGCGGCCGTCCAGGTACTGAGGGCTGACCGCGAGGACCACCATCTTGTCGAAGCCCGGGTGGGCGGCGACCATCTCATCCGGTCCGATCACGCCGAAGCCGTCCTTGCCGTCCTGCGCCTCGATGTGCTCCCACTCCCCCGCGGTCGGCATGCGGTGGGTGGGCAGCTTGTCCTGCGAGCGGTAGATGCACAGCGATCCCTCCCGGCCGTAGCCGAGCGTGAACTCGGCGTCGGTGCCCATGGAGAGGATGTGGTTGTGCGCGTCGATCTGCATCGGCACGGTGAGCCTCCTTGTTGGTGCGGCTCAGGCCGCGACGTCGTCCCAGTGCTGCATGGCGAGCCCCTGATCCCAGAAGGACCTCTCGAGCCGGCACCCCATCAGGAAGATGTCGGCAAGCCGCGCACGGGCGTCGTCGTCCTGCGTCGCGAGCGCCGCGTCGAATGCCCCGCGCTGGCGGACGACGACCGCGTCGTACTCGTCGGAGGCGAAGAAGCGCAGCCATTCGGTGTACACGGGGTGCTCCGCGGCACCCCCGACCAGGCCTCTGGCGATCTCGCCGTAGCTCCACGCGCAGGGAAGGATCGCCGCGGCGATGTCGAGGCTCGTGCCGGTCGCGGCTGTCGACAGCAGCCACGAGGTGTACGCCAGCGTCGCGGGCGCCTTGACACCCTCGCCGGGCATCGCCGTGGGCGCAAGCTGCGAGATCGCGTCGAGCAGCCGACGATTCTGCGGAAGCTCCGTCGCGACGATGTTCACGAGCGACTCGGTGTGCTCCGCCAGCTCCGCGCCGTCCGCGCTGCGTGCCGCCGCGAACGCGATGACGCGGGCGTACTCGGGCAGGTACAGCAGGTTCTGCGAGACGTAGAAGCGGAAGCGCTCGGGCGGGAGCGTGGCGTCGGCGAGCGCGACCGGGAATCCGTGCGTCAGCAGCGCGGTCCACGCGACACCGGCGGCGTCACGCATCTCGTGGGACGAGCCGAGGCCCCGCATCAGGCGGCCCCGTCCTGCGTCAGGTGCCCACGCAAGGTCGATCCGGTGTACTCCGTGCGGAACACACCACGCTCCTGCAGCTCGGGGACCACGAGATCGACGAAGTCCTCGATGCCCTCAGGCATGGTGGAGGCGTTGACGTTGAAGCCATCCGCGGCGCCGCCCTGGAACCACGTCACCAGCTCGTCGGCGATCTGGGAGGGCGTGCCGACGGTCGTGAAGTGGCCGCCGCCCGCCGAGATCCTGGACAGCATCTCGCCGACCGTCACGAGCCGGCCGTCGGCCCCGCGCGACAGGGTCTGCATCATGACGTAGCGGCCCTTCGGCCCCGCGAACTCCTCGATCGACGGCAGCGCCGGCATCGTGTCGTCCGGCTTCAGGCGCGAGACGTCCATCCCGATGTAGGTGCCGAGCGTGTCGAGCTGCTTGGACAGCTCCTTGAGCGAGTCGAGGTAGGCCTTCTTGTCCTTGGCCTCCGCCTCGGTGTCTCCCACGACGGTCACGACTCCTGGCAGGACGGCGATCGAGTCCGCTGCGCGGCCGTGGCCGAGCGTGCGGCGCTTGATGTCGGCGTAGTACTCCTGCGCGTCGTCGAGGGTGGAGCCGATGCCGTAGATCACCTCGGCGTAGCGGGCGGCCAGGTCGCGGCCCGCGGGCGACGCTCCCGCCTGGACGAGCACCGGGCGGCCCTGCGCGGACTCGGGCACGGACAGCGTTCCCTTGACCTTGTAGAAGTCGCCGTCGTGGTCGACGGTGCGGAATGCCGACTCGTCGAAGAAGGTGCCGGTCTCCTTGTCCATCACGACCGCGTCGCGCGGGTACGAGTCCCACAGTGCGAACAGGACCTCGGCGAACTCCTTGGCGCGCGCGTACCGGCTCTCGGGGTCGGGAAGCGCATCCATGCCGTGCAGCAGCGCCTCGGGGTCGCTCTGCGAGGTGACGAGGTTCATCCCGACGCGGCCGCCGGAGATGAGGTTCGCGGACGCGACCAGGCGGGCGGCGTTCGCGGGATCGTTGAGCGTGCTCGACACGGTGCCGATGAAACCGATCCGGTCGGTCTTCGCGGCCATGTAGGAGATGAGCGACATCGGCTCGAACACCGAGCCCATGGAGATGTCCGCGCGCCCCCACATGGGCATCTGCGTGTCGGCGAGGAAGACCGCGTCGAAGAGCCCGCGCTCGCACACCCGCGCAAGGCTCACGAAGTAGTCGGGGTCGAAGGCCTCCGCCCGCTCCGTCGACGGGCGCCGCCACGCCGACGGGTGGTGCCCGTACATCCTCATGAACAGGTTGAGGTGCATCTGGCGGGTGGATGAGCCGGTCATGGGGATGTCCTTCTCGATTCGGGGTTTGAAGTATGCGCAACGTCTGTTGCGCAGGTGTTGATCAGTTGTTGCGGCGCGGTTTCACGCGAGGCACGGGAGCCGACGGCGCCCGTCACCCGGCCAGGCGTCGGAACTGCTTGGCGTGATAGACGAGCGGGTCCTGCTCCGGCAGGACGCTCAGCGCGTCGACCTTCAGCACGACCAGGGTGTGGTCCCCGACGGGCGTCTCCGTGACCACCGAGCACTCGAGCCACACGGGCGCGCCTGCGATGAACACCGCCCCCGAGCCGCTGGACACCGACGACAGGTTCGCGAACTTGTCCTCCGCGCGCTTGGCGAGCTCAAGGCACACGCTCTCGTGGCCCGCGCCGAGCACCGAGACCCCGATCCGCGTCGCGGTCCGCAGGTGCGGCCACGTCGTCGACGTGTTCTGCACGCTGCACACGACGAGCGGAGGATCGAACGAGACGCCGACGGTGAAGGACGTCGCCGCGAGGCCCCGGCGCATGCCGTCGACCTCCGCGCACAGCGCCGCGACACCGGAAGGGAACGCACCGAAGGCGGCCTTCAGAGTGTCGGGCGTCGGGTCGCCAAGCCATGCGGACGCCAGCACGCCGGGCGACGGCATCCCGTCGGGGCCGAGCAGCGGCTGCACGCCGGCCTGCTGGCCGCGATCGCTGCAGTGAGCCTCCTCCACGATCCGCAGCCTCACCCGAGGTCGACCCAGACGGTCTTGGTCTGCAGGTACGGCTCGAGGGCCTCACGACCCAGCTCCTTGCCGTACCCGCTCGCCTTGAACCCGCCGTAGGGGATCGCCACGTCGAACATGCCGTAGGTGTTGATCCAGACCACGCCTGCGTGGATCTGCGCGGCCACGCGGTGCGCGCGCTTGACGTCCGTGGTCCACACTCCGGAGGCGAGCCCGAACTGCGTGTCGTTCGCGAGCGCGACCGCCTCCTCCTCGGTGTCGAACACGCCGACCATCCCGACAGGACCGAAGATCTCCTTGCGCATGATCTCCATGTCGGTGGTGACATCCGTGAACAAGGTGGGCTGCACGTAGTAGCCGTCGGCGAGCTCGGGCGCCTGGACGGTGCCTCCGCCGACGACCGGGACGGCGCCCTGCGCGACGCCCGACGCGATGAGCGAGTTGACCCGGTCGCGCTGCTCCGCGCTGACCACGGGGCCCATGGTGGTGCCCTCCGCGAGCCCGTTCCCGAGCCTGATCGACGCGACCTTGCCGGCGAGACCTTCGACGAAGCGGTCGTAGACGTCCCGCTGCACGAAGACGCGGGCGCCCGCGATGCAGCACTGGCCCTGGTTGAAGTAGACGGCGCCGAACGTCCCCTCGACCGCGGCGTCGAGGTCCGCGTCGGCGAAGACCAGGCTGGGCGACTTGCCGCCCAGCTCGAGCGAGAGCCGCTTCATGTTGCCCTTGGACGCCTCGAGGATCTTCTGGCCGGTGGCGTTCTCGCCGGTGAAGGTGATCTTGTCCACGTCCATGTGAGCCGACAGCGGCGCGCCTGCGCCGGGCCCGTCTCCGGTGACCACGTTGACGACGCCTGCCGGGAAGCCGATCTCGTGCATGAGCTCGACGAGCCTGAGGGCGGACAGCGGGGTCTGCTCGGCGGGCTTGAGCACCATGGTGCAGCCCGCTGCGAGCGCGGGCCCGAGCTTGTAGCCGCACATGAGGAGCGGGAAGTTCCAGGGGATGATCGCGCCGACGACGCCGACGGGCTCGCGGCGCGTGTAGACGTGCATGGCCATGCCGCTCGACGGCGCCATGGTGTCACCCTCGATCTTGGTCACCCAGCCCGCGTAGTACTTGAACAGCTGCGCGCACAGCGGCACATCGAGCCCGCCGGCCTCGCCGGTGGGCTTGCCGTTGTCGAGCGTCTCGAGCTGGCCGAACTCGTCGGCGCGACGCTCGAGCTCGTCCCCCAGCCGCCACAGCAGGTCGGCGCGCGCGGCGGGCGCCATCGCGTTCCACACGGGCAGCGCCGCGCGGGCGGCGGCGACGGCGTCATCGACGTCCGACGCGGTGCCCGCGGCCACGTGGGCGAGCAGCTCGCCGGTGGCCGGGTTGTGCACCGGGAAGGTGCCGCCGTCGGACGCGGGGACGCTGCGGCCGTCGATGAGGAGGCCGTGCTCCTTGGAGAGGAAGGCCGCCACCTCCGGCAGCAGAGGGGTGGGTGCGATGACGGTCACTGCGCCTCCTGGCGGTAGATGAGATCTCATATGCAATAACCGCACTCTAGGCCGCCCGAAGGAGTGGTCCAAGACATATCAACAAGTCGTTACATGGATTTAACGCGAGCACCCCGGGCGCGATGTCAGGCGGCACACCCGGGTGATATTCCATATTCCATAGAGCAGGAGTAGCGTCACCCCCGTGACAGGACGCACCCACGCCGCTTCAGGGGGAGGAACCAGGTGACCACGACCTTCGACACCGTCGAGCCGCTGCAGGTCAAGGAGATCGTCTACCGCAAGCTGCGCGACGCGCTCGTGGAGCACGAGTTCCCGCCCGGCACCTCCCTTCGCGAGGTGACGCTCTCCGCTCGCTACGGCGTGAGCAAGACCCCGATCCGCGAGGCGCTCGTCCGGCTCGAGCACGACGGCCTCGTGGAGGTGGCGCCATACCGCGGCGCCCGCGCCCGGGTGTACTCGGTCGCGGACGCGCGGGAGCTGTTCGCCGCGCGCGGCATCCTCGAACGCGAATGCGTCCGCCTGGTCGCCGCCGCAGGCGACGGCCACCTCAGCCGCCTTCGCGCCAACATCGACGCGACCCGCGAGGCGCTGGAGTCGAGCGACCTCGCAGCGGCCGCGGTGGGGCTCGACGAGTTCGACGACATCATGTTCGCGGCGCTCGACAACCGCATGCTCGGCGAGCTGATCGACCGGCTGTCGCTCCACCTGCGACGTCTGGGCAAGATGGGCGCCGGCCAGCGCCGCTTCGAGGAGTCGCTCGCGCAGCACACTGCGATCGTCGGCGCCCTCGAGGCGGGCCGTACGGACGAGGCGATCGCGGTGCTGGACTCCCACCTGGCGAGCGTGCTCGAGGTGCAGATCGCCGAGCTGTCGGCGGCGTCAGGCGAGGACCCGTCCGCCTGACGCGCACAGACGTTACACAGAGTTAACAGCCCCGTCGCCGGAATCGTCTTGACGTCGCTCGCTCGGTATATAAGATCTCATGTACCAGATCGAAGTCCGAGAGGATGGAACATGACCACCGAGATCGACGCAGGCCTCGCCGCCAAGGTCGCCCAGCACATCGACGAGGACCGCCTCGTCCGCCTCGTCCAGGAGGTGTGCCGGATCCCCAGCATCCTCGGCGAGGAAGGCCCCCTGGCCACCTACCTGGCAGGCGTCATGAACGACTCCGGCTTCGCGGGCGTCGAGCTCCAGCCCGTGATCGGTGACCGGCCCAACGCGATCGGCCACCTCGACTTCGGCACCGGCGACGGCCCCAACGTGGTCCTCACCGGCCACATGGACACCAAGCCCGTGTCCCACGGCTGGGAGGTCAGCCAGCCCTTCTCCGGCGACCTCATCGACGGCTCGATCTACGGTCACGGCATCATGGACATGAAGGCCGCGCTCGTCTGCCAGATCATCGCGATGGAGGCGCTGCGCGCCTCAGGCCTCGAGCTCGACGGCCGAGTCTCGTTCGCCGCCGTCTCCGACCACATGGGCGACCAGACCGGCGCCATCACCTACTTCAAGGAGCACCCCGGCGACCTCTGCGTCCTCGGCGAGCTCTCGGACAACGAGATCTTCCTGGGTCACCGCGGCCGCTACTACTACGACATCATCGTCCGCGGCATCTCCGCCCACACCTGCCACAAGCCGCTCGCCGTCAACGCGAACATGCTCGCCGCGCATGCGATCATCGAGCTCGACCAGTCCAAGCTCGAGCCGCAGCTGGAGGAATGGGTGACGGAGCTCTTCGGCCCTGAGACGTACATGTCGCCCGGCCGCGTCTACGGCGGCCTTCCGCCGGGCGGCCCGTCGATGATCCCCGACGAGTGCGTCATCCGCGTCGACTGCCGCCCTCAGCCGGGCGTCACGCTCGAGGAGGTGCGCGCCGAGATCGACCGCTGCCTCGCCAAGGCGAAGGAGCGGGAGCCCCGCTTCGAGGCCGAGGTCGTGCTGGCCGACGTCAAGTCCGGCTACCTCGCCGAGCCCGAGGCCAAGGTCACGATGCTGATGCGCGAGGCCGTCGAGTCCGTCCGCGGCGAGAAGGCCGAGCTCCAGGTCGCAGGCTGGCTGGGCGACACCGCCAGCTTCGGCGGCGACATCCCCACGATCATCTTCGGCCCTGGCGGAGAGCCCGTCTACTGCCCCGACGAGCACCTGTCGATCGACGACATCGTGGAGGCCACCAAGGTCTACGCCACGTTCGCCGCGCTCGCGCTCACCGCGGAGTCCTGATGCGCGCTGGCGTCGCCCTCCAACCCGTCTACCCGTCCGACCAGTTCGGAGATCTGGTCGAGCGGATCGAGGGCCTCGGCTTCGACGAGTTCTGGCTCACCGACTCCTCGCTGCACTCGCGGTACAGCTACATGTACCTCACGATCGCGGCGATGAGGACGAGCCGGATGACGCTGGGAACGGCCGTGACCAACCCGGTCACGCGCCACCCTGCGCTCGCCGCCGTCGCCGCCACCACGCTCGACGAGATCTCCGGAGGGCGCGCCATCATGGGCATCGGTGCGGGAGACCGCCCGCTCCTCGCGCTCGGCCACAAGCCCGCGCGGCTCCAGCAGCTCGAGGACTCGATCCACGCCATGCGAGCGCTGTGGACGGGCGAGCACGTCACGTTCAAGGGCGCCGGCTTCGAGCTGGACGACGCGCACATGCGCTTCGACGTGCCCGCGGACATCCCCGTGTACGTCTCGGCCTCAGGTCCCAGGACGCTCGAGATGGCGGGACGCGTCGCCGACGGCGTCGTGCTCCTGGCAGGTCTGCACCCCGACGGCCTGACGTACGCGCTCGAGCACATCGACCGCGGCGTCGAGGCCGCGGGACGCAGCGAGCGTCCCCAGATCTCGGTCTTCGCCTACGGCGAGATCAACGAGGACGAGGACAAGGCGCTCGCATCCGCGCGCACGATCGCCGCATGGTTCCCCCAGACCGCACCCATGTACTGCGAGATCGCCGGCCTCGACAAGGAGCTGATCGCGCGTGTGCAACGCGAGTACTCCGGCGGCGAGTTCCAGGAAGCCGGCAAGGTCGCAGAGATGCTGCCCGACGACTTCGTGCGGCGCATGGCTCTCGCAGGCAACCGTGCGTCCGTGCTGGAGCACATGCGCACGCTCGAAGGCCTGGGCGTCGACTGCATGACGCTCTTCCCGATCGGCGGCGACATCCACACGCGCACGGCCACGATCGAGGCCTTCGCGCAGTGCGTGGACGACTTCCGCGCGGAGTGAGGCGATGACCGTGCTGACACCGCTGCCCGACCGCACCGTCTCCCGGGTGCTCGACACCTGCCTCGGCGTCGCACCGGGCGAGAAGGTCGTCGTGCTCACCGACCCCGGGAGCGACCCCGCGGTCGTCGCCGGGATCGTCGCGGGGCTCGAGGATCGACGCGCGATCGCCTTGGTGCGTGCGCTCCCTGAGATCCCGATGCCAGGCGCCGAGCCCCCGGCACCGATCGCCGCCGACCTGGCCGATGCGGCGGCGGGCATCGAGCTCACGACGGCGTTCATCGGCTCGAGCCGCGCGCGGCAGGAGGCGTGCCGCCAGGGCACCCGGTACGTGAGCATGCCCGCCGTGATCGCAGACACCTTCCGGCTCGGAGGCCCGTACGACGTGGACTTCGACGCGATCGCCACGACGGTGCGCCGCCTGGCCCGCGCATGGGAGGAGGCCGACACCTTTCGCATCACCACGCCGGCCGGCACCGATCTGCACGGATCCGTGCGCGGGCGGAAGGGGCGCGCGCTCACCGGCGTCGCCCGGGAGCCCGGGTCGTACATGGCCCCTCCTGACATCGAGTCGGGCACCGCGCCGGTCGAGCTGTCGTCGCACGGCACCGTCGTGATCGACGGCGACTTCCTCTTCATGGGTCCCGGACCCGTCGCCGCGCCGGTGTCGCTCGACATCCGCGACGGCGCGCTCTTCGCGACCGAGGGCTCCGAGGCGTCCCGCCTGCTCGAGATGATGGCGCGCGTCGACGACCCCCGCATGGTGAACCTGGCGGAGGTCTCCGTCGGGCTGAACCCGCGGGGCTCCGTCTGCTCGGTCCCGATGGAGACCGAGTCGACCAAGGGCAGCGCGCACATCGCCTTCGGCAACTCGATCGCCTACGGCGGCACCGTGGACGCGGCAGCGCACCTCGACTGCGTGATGCGCGACGCGACGGTCCACCTGGACGGCGTGCCCCGCATCGTCGCCGGCGAGCTCGTCGAGCCCTGACCACACCCCCTCCCCGCCAGTCCCCAGCCAGAGATGAGGCACACCCATGCCGGCACCCACCTTCGAAGAGCTCCTCGCGCGGCCCACGCTCGCGTGGATGGGGCAGAACACCACCCACCTCGAGCCGCCCGCCGCGGTGGTCGCGGCGATGACGGCAAGCGTCGCGTCGCGGGAGTTCCAGCTCTATGCGCCGCCGCTCGGCTTCGAGCGGCTCCGTGAGCTGATCCTCGAGGACCTCGGTCTCGCCGAGGCCGACGCGTGGGTGACCGACGGCGCCGTGGGCGGCCTCTACCACCTGTGCACGGTGCTCGCTCCGGAGATCTCGCAGCTCATCACCTCCGACCCCGGCTGGCCGTGGCCCGGCAGGTTCGTCGGGATCGGCGGACGGCCCCTCACCGTGCTCGACGTGTACGACCAGCCGGGCGCGAAGCTCTCCGCTGCCCAGATCGCCGAGGTCATCGAGCCTCGCAGCCTGATCTACCTGATCGATCCGCTGAACCCGCTCGGCAGCCTCTACTCGCGCTCGGAGCTGGAGGCGATCGTCGCCCTGGCGCGCGAGACGGAGTCGTACATCGTCCACGACTGCACGTACCGGCACTTCGCCGAGGGGCACAGCCTGGTGGCCGAGCTCTACCCGGAGCGCACCTTCACCACCTACAGCTTCTCCAAGTGGCTTGGCCTCGCGGGACTGCGCCTGGGAGCGGTCGTCGCCGCGCCCGAGCTGCTCACCCGCCTCACGGCCGTGCCCGCCAACCCGCTGGGCGCACCGATCCTCGCGCAGCGCGCGGCGATCGCAGGACTCGAGGGCCGCGGGCCGTGGCTCCAGATGCTGCGCGAGGTGAACCGGCGCAACATCGCCGCCGTCGAGAGGGTGGTGGCCGACACCGGGTTCGGCTCGATCGTCGTCTCCCCGTCGCAGGCGAACTTCCTCGCCGTGGACGTCTCCGCGACCGGGCTGCACTCCGAGGAGGTCTGCGCCAGGGTGCTCGCGCAGGACGTGTTCATCAGGCCGGGCACCTACCAGTCGCCGCATTTCGGCGCACGGTTCGTCAAGATCTCCACCTCCGTGCCCGAGCACTGGGTGGACCGCTTCAGCGAGGCGTGGACCACGCTGGCGCAGGAGGCGGCGCGATGACGGGGTTCCGAGAGCTCGAGCTGGCCGAGTACCAGGCACTCTCCGGCGTCGAGTTGGGGCGGATGGTCGCCGCGCGTGAGGTCTCGCCCGTCCACCTGGCCGAGTCCGCGCTCGAGCTGGCGGCGCGTGACGACGCCGATCTCAACGCGTACGTCGAGCTGCGCCGTGACGCCGCGCTCGCCGAGGCGTCCCAGCTCGAGGCTGAGGCACGCGACGGGCGCGTGAGGAGCGCGCTCCACGGCGTGCCGATCGCGTCGAAGGACAACATGCCGATCATCGGCGAGCCGTGCCTCAAGGGCTCCCGCACCTCCGCGGCGAAGCCCTCGACCTACGCCGCGCCGATGGTCGAGCGCCTGCAGGCGGCGGGCGCGGTGATCATCGGCCGCACCACGACGCCGGAGTTCGGCTGGAAGGGCACCGGCATCTCGCCGCTGACCGGGGTGACCCGCAACCCGTGGGACACGTCGCGGAACTCGGGCGGCTCGTCCGCCGGCTCCGGCTCGACGGTGGGCGCCGGCGCCGTGCCGATCGCGACCGGGTCCGACGCGGGCGGCTCGATCCGCATCCCTGCGGCGTTCTGCGGAGCGGTGGGCCTCAAGCCCACGCTCAGCGCGATCCCGGTGTGGCCCGGCACCGCCAACGAGTCTCTCTCGCACGCAGGACCGATCACGCGCTCCGTCGCGGACGCGCGGGCGGTGCTCGAGATCACCGCCGGTCCCGACCCTCGCGACCCGCAGTCGTTCTTCGCGACGCCTGCCGCCCGTACGCTCACGGGACACCTGAGGATCGGCGTCGTGCGCGCGCCGTTCGGCATCGCGCCGTCGTCGGAGGTCTCGGAGCGGCTCGAGCCCACGCTCTCCGCGCTGCGCGGCTGGACCGCCCAGGGCACGCTCGTCGAGGACGTCGATGTCGCGACCGCGGTGCCTCGAGAGGTGTTCGAGCGCCTGTGGGTCTCGGGGCGGGGGCTCACGTTCGCGGAGCTCATCGAGGACAGGGGCGATGCCATGGACCCCGGGCTGACGCGGCTCCTGCCGCTCGCGCGCGAGTACGACGTCGCCGACTACCTGGAGGGCCTGCAACTGCGCCGCGCCTTCAACGCGGAGATGTTCACCCTCCTGGAACGGTACGACGCCCTGATCATGCCGACCATGCCGCTCGTGGCCTTCGGCGCGGATCAGGAGGTCCCGGCCGGCGGCGAGGCCGACGCGAAGCTCCCCTGGATCACGTGGACGCCCTACACGTATCCGTTCAACATCACGGGCCAGCCGGCCGTCACCGTGCCGGTGGACCTGGGGCCGGGCCGACTCCCTGTCGGGCTCCAGGTCGTCGGTGGTTGGGCGCGCGACCTCCTGGTGCTCGACGTCGCCGAGCGGCTCGAGCTCCTGACGGCTCCCACCCTGGAGCGGACCGTCGCGTCCGTCGCACTACGCGCGTGAGAAGGCCGCGGCCATGGAGCTGCGCAGGTTCGCCTTGATCTCCCGCTCGTCGACACGGGTGAGCTCGCCGTTCAGCATGACGAACTCGCCGGCCACCATCGTCGAGGCGACGTCGTTGCCGTTCGCGTGGTTCGTCACGAACGACGCGACGGAGCCGAAGTCCGTGGCGTCCATCATGGCGAACTTCATCTGGTCGACGTCGAGCAGGATCAGGTCCGCCAGCATGCCGGCGGCGAGCGTGCCGGTGTCCTGGCCGAGCGCCTTCGATCCGTTGACGGTCGCCATCTCGAGCGCTTCGTACGACGAGCGGACGGAGATGTCCGCTGCCGTCGCGCGGTGCAGGTAGGTCGACCACCGCATGGCCTCGAACATGTCCTGCATGAACGACGCATCGGTGCCCATGCCGACGTTGATGCCGGCGGCGCGGAAGTCGTTCATGCGCGCGACGCCGTTCCCGAGGAACGAGTTGGACGCCGGGTTGTGGGAGATGTGCGCGCCGGTCTCGGCGACCATCTGGATCTCGCGGTCATCGAGGTGCACGCAGTGCGCGGCGACCACGTCGGGGCCCAGGAATCCGAGCTCGTACGCGAGCTCGGTGGGGCGCTTCCCGAAGCGTGCGAGGCTGTTCTCCACCTCGGACATCGCCTCGTTCAGGTGGATGTGGATGCCTGCGCCCAGCTCGGTGGCGGCGGCGCGCACGTCGGAGAGGATCGCGTCAGAGGCGCACGGCAGCCATTCGATGCCGAAGGCCACCTTGACGAGCCCGTTCTGCGTGCCATGGGCCGCCTTGAAGGCGTCGATGTTGTCCTGGATCGTGTCGATCCCCGTCTCGGGGGTGGCGATCTCATTGGAGAGCGTCGCGCGGATCCCGACGCCTCCGGCGGCACGCGCACGCGCCTCGGTCTGCACGTACATGTCGTTGACGCTGGTGTTGCCGAAGCGGATCGCCTCGGCGTAGCAGGCCATGGAGGCCCAGTAGACCTCGTCGGGGCGGAGCTGACCGATGAACGGGTACCAGTCGTCGAAGAGCGTGTCCCACATGGGACGACGGTCGCTCTCGGCGGTGAACTCGCCGGTGGCTCGCCCCAGGTCCACGTGGTAGTGGAGGTTCACCAGGCCGGGCATCACGACCTTCCGCGACGCGTCGACGATGCGGTCCCCCGGCTCGGGCACGAGCTCGGACGCGGGCCCGGTCCACGCGATCCGGTCGCCATCGATGACGACCGCGCCGTCGGCGTGGAAGGGGGCGGAGGGGTCGAGGGTGAGCACCGCGCCACCCTTGATGACGGTTCTTGCCATGTGACGGACTCCAGGGTCGGGGACAGGGGTCCCTAGATAAGATATGAGACACAAGTCATCGCCGCAAGACCCTGGCGCACATGTGTCCATCACGCGCCGCCGCCGCGAGCGCGCCGCCCCGCGACGAGCTAGAGGCTCCCCGCCAGCGCGAGCGCGTCGCGCGCCAGCGTCTGCGCGGCCTCCGCCTCCGTCATCCACAGCGGGACCGCCCTGGCCGTGATCCCCCGCGTCGCGAGCTCCCCCACCTCGTGCGCGTCGACCAGGTCCACGAGCCATCCATCGAGGACGCCGCCGTCCGATCGGGCGCCGTAGCGCCGCGCCACCGCCGCGGCATCGGTCGCCGTGCCGACCGCCGTGAGGCACGCGTCGGCCATGCCCCTCACGACGGAGCCGCCGATGATCGGCGAGACGCCGACGACCGGAGCCGACGTGGACGCGAGCGCCTCGCGGATCCCCGGGACCGACAGAATCGGACCGATCGACACGACCGGGTTGGACGGCGCGAACAGCACCGCGTCAGCCTCGAGGACGGCCTCGACGACGCCGGGCGCAGGGACCGCCTCCGCGGCCCCGCGGATGTCGAACCCCAGCGCAGGCAGCTTCGCGCGATGCCGGGTCCACCATTCCTGGAAGTGCATCGTGCCCTCGCCCGTGACGACGTGGGTCTCGACCTCGTCGTCGGTCATCGGCATCAGCTCCGCGCCCAGATCCCAGCGCGAGGTCAGCCGCGCGACCGCCTCCGACAGCGGCGCCCCCTCGCGCAGCAGGGAGGTGCGCGCGATGTGCATCCCCAGGTCGAGGTCGCCCAGCGTGAACCAGGGCCAGCCGATGCCCCACGCGTGCAGTTCCGCCGACACCCTCTCTGTCTCCCCGATCCGGCCCCAGCCACGCTGCTCGTCGTTGACGCCGGCCAGCGTGTACGTCACGGAGTCCAGATCCGGGCAGATCCTCAGCCCCGCCATCCACATGTCGTCGGCGGTGTTCACGATCACACGGATCCTCATGCCCTGACCCGCGGCAGCGTCCCTCAGCGCGCGGGTGAACCGCGCACCCCCCACCCCGCCCGACAGCACGACGACGTCCTTCACCTGGGCCCTCCTGACCGCGGACCGACGCGTCCCGTCGGCTCCCTAGACTGACGAGTATGCCTGGCCCCGGAACCGCGCAGCAGTGGCGGATCGTCATCCCCGTGCGCGGCACCGCGCCGTCCAAGAGCAGGCTCGCGCTGCCGGACGAGGACCGCGAGCGCCTGGCACGCGCCTTCGCGCGCGACACGGTCCATGCCGCGCTCGAGTCGAGGCTCGCGGCGGAGGTCGTGGTCGTGACGGCGGAGGCCGCACGCACCGTGTTCGAGCAGATGGGTGCACGCGTGCTCACCGAGAGCGCGCCCGCGTCCCTGGCCGGCGCGATCCTCGCAGGCCTCGCGTCGTGCCCCGTCGCGGCGCCCCGCGCGGTGCTGCTGGGCGACCTTCCCGCGCTCGACGGCGACTCGCTCGACGTCACGCTCAGCGCCGCAGCCTCGGTGCCGCTCGGCGTCGTGCCCGACGCCGCAGGAACCGGCACGACCCTGCTCACCGCGAGCGCGGGGATCGCGCACCGGCCCGCGTTCGGCACCGGCTCGTTCGCGCGCCACCTCGCGGCGGGTTATGCGTCGCTCGCGGAGCGCGCGCCCGCACGGATCCGCGCCGACGTGGACACGATCGACGACCTCGAGCGCGCCGTCGCGCTCGGCCTGCGCCCCGCCAGCCGTCGCGTGCACGCGAGGATCACCGGACCGCTTCGCGCCACAACATCCCCGTAACCTGACCCGCGTACTGTGAGCGGATCATGACGCCCCTGCACCTCGGCCGGCCTCAGCCCGTGCCGGACCGACAGTCCCCCAGGACCGACGCGACGCTCACCATCTGGGCGCCTGGACCTTTGCCCGAGGTCCGTCCCGGCGACGACCTCGCCGCGCTCCTCCTCACGGCCCTCGACGGCGGGGAGCCGCTGCGCGACGGAGACGTCGTGGTCGTCACGTCCAAGGTCGTGTCCAAGGCCGAGGGCAGGATCGTCGCGGCCGAGACCCGGGAGGCGGCCATCCAGGCCGAGACCGTCCGCGTGGTCGCATCGATCCCCCACGCGCATGACGACGGCGCCACGCTGATCGTCGAGAACCGGCTGGGGATGGTGTGCGCCGCCGCCGGCGTCGACGCCTCCAACACCGAGCCGGGGACGGTGCTCCTGCTCCCTGAGGATCCCGACGCGTCGGCCAGGACGCTCGCCACCACCCTGCGCTCGGCGACCGGCGCGCAGATCGGCGTGATCGTCACCGACACCCTGGGACGCGCCTGGCGCAACGGCCAGACCGACGTGGCGATCGGCGCCGCAGGCGTCACCGTCTTCGCCGAGCTCGCAGGCACCACCGACGCGCAGGGACGCACGCTCGTCGCCACGCGACCCTGCCTGGCGGACGAGATCGCCGGCGCGGCCGACCTGGTCAAGGGCAAGGCGGGCGGAAGGCCATTCGCGATCGTGCGCGGCATGGGTCACGCCGTCGGCGCGTTGGACCTGCCAGGCGCGCGGAGCATCGTCCGCTCCCCCGAGACCGACATGTTCAGACAAGGCCACCGCGAGGCGTACGCCGAGGGCTACGCCGCGGGACTCGCCGCACGAGACGACGCCGGCCCCACCGGCGCGGACAAGGAGAAGGAATGACGCTCACCCTCGGATACAAGGCCTCGGCCGAGCAGTTCGGGCCGCGCGAGCTCGTGGAGCTCGCCGTCGAGGCCGAGCGTCACGGCTTCGAGTCCGCTGCGATCAGCGACCACTTCCAGCCCTGGAGGCACACCGGCGGGCACGCCCCCCACTCGCTCTCATGGCTCGCCGCCGCGGGCGAGCGGACCTCCACCATCACGCTCGGCACCTCCGTGCTCACCCCCACGTTCCGTTACAACCCGGCAGTGCTCGCGCAGGTGTTCGCGACCCTGGGCATGCTGAACCCCGACCGCATCTGGCTGGGCGTCGGCTCCGGCGAGGCGCTCAACGAGGTCGCCACCGGCTGGGCCGGCGCAGGAGACCAGCCCTGGCCCGAGTTCAAGGAGCGGTTCGCCCGCCTGCGCGAGTCGATCCGGCTCATGCGGGCGCTCTGGGCAGGCGAGCGCGTCACCTTCGACGGCGAGTACTTCTCCACGCACGACGCGTCGATCTACGACAGGCCCGACGGCGGCATCCCGATCTACATCGCCGCAGGCGGCCCCACCGTCGCCAAGTACGCGGGCCGCGCGGGCGACGGGTTCATCTGCACCTCGGGCAAGGGCCGCGAGCTCTACGTCGACAAGCTGCTCCCCGCCGTCGCCGAAGGCGCCGCCGCCGCGGGGAAGGATCCCGCGAGCGTGGACCGGATGATCGAGATCAAGCTCTCCTACGAGGAGTCCGAGGAGGCGGCGTACGACAACACCCGCTTCTGGTCGCCGCTGTCGCTGCCCGCCGAGGCCAAGCACGACATCACCGACCCCATGGAGATGGAGAAGGCCGCCGACGCGCTGCCGCTCGAGACGATCGCCTCCCGCTGGATCGTGGGCACCGATCCCGACGAGGTCGCCGCGAGGATCGGCGAGTACGTCGAGATGGGCTTCACGCACCTCGTGTTCCACGCCCCCGGCCACGACCAGCGGCGCTTCATGGACCTGTTCGAGCGCGACCTCGCACCGCGGCTGCGCGCGCTCGGCTGAACGGGCTCAGTCCGCGTCGGGCGCGAGGGCGAGGAGCCGCTCCCGCTGCTCCGGGGTGAGGCGCGTCGGGCGCCCCGTCGCGCCGTCCACCATCGCCATCGTCGTCGACGCCTCCACGCAGACGATCCCATCGACGAGCAGCCGGTAGTCCAGGACGAAGCTCGCGCCCACGCACCGGGACACGGACACCTCCGCGTCGATCGGCGCCACACGGTGGTCGATCGTCCGCCTGTACCTGACCGACACGTCCGCGACCAGGACCCACACGGCGGACCCGGCACCGAGCGGCGGCATGATCGGATCGTCGTCGTCCCACAGCGCACGCACGCGGGCCTCCTCGAGGAGGCCCACGATCGCCACGTTGTTGACGTGACCGTAGGCGTCGCAGTCGGACCAGCGCAGGGGGACGGGAACGGTGACAGCGGACATGGACGCCACGCTACCCCCGGCCCGTCGAGTCCCTCACAACCCCCTCCCGAGCGCACGGGCCGGCCGCTATCGTGTGCGCCATGATCGAGTTCGCCCCGGCCCGAGCAGGTGACACCGGATGCGCGGTCGTCACGGGCGGGTACGTCGCACTCGTCGACGTCGGGGCACGCACCGATCTGGTCTCACGGCTGCACCGTTCCCTCACGGGCGGCGCCGCCACGATCGAGCAGGCCGCGGCGATGCTCGCCACCGCCGAGCCGAGCGCACGCTTCGCGATCGCACGCGTCGACACCGCACCGGTCAGGATCGCCCTGCGCGGCGACCTCACCGTGGACCTGGGCGCCTCGGCCACGACCCGCTTCGCCTGGCCTGCCGATGCGACCTGCGTCGTCAGCGAGGTCGACGACCTCGCCACGCTCCGCTTCGCGCTCGACCCCGCCGACGAGTCGCCGCACCGCCTTCCCCTGCGCGACGGCGCATGCCCCGCCTCGGCCGTGTGCACGACGCTCGACGACGCACCGCCGACGCCGGACCGCGCGAGCAAGGCAGCATCGTCCGGACCGCCGGACGGTGACGACAGCGGCTGGGTGCTCACGTTGGCCGACGGCAGCGAGCTCGAGGCCTCGCCTCGACTGGTCGTCGGACGGCGCCCATGGAGCGCTGACGGGGCCGACGCACAGGACACCGGCGCCGCCTACCTCGAGGCGCCCTCGCCCCACCGCGAGATCTCGGGCAGGCATCTCGAGCTGACGGTCGTCGCGGACACGCTCCATGCGCGCGACCTCGATTCGACCAACGGCACGATCATGCGCAAGGCCGACGCGCCGGCCCGACTCCTGCACGAAGGACGGGATGCGACACTTGAGCCAGGAGATACCCTCGACCTCGGCGAGGGATTCCTCATCAGCGTCGCGAGACGCCGCTGAGCTCGAGGGAACTCGCGGGGTGCCGCAAGGCGCGCCCGCGCCGACGAGGGGAAGGCAGGAACAGGTGCCCCGACGCACGACAGCAGCGCCACCGGTGCTGCCGGGCTACAGCTACATCAGGCCCCTGGGCGCGGGAGGGTTCGCCGACGTCTTCCTGTACGAGCAGGACATGCCGCGACGCGTCGTCGCCGTGAAGGTGCTCATCGATGATGCGATCAACCCGAAGGTGCTGTCGGCCTTCACCGCCGAGGCGGACATCCTCGCCCGGCTCAGCAGCCACCCCTCGATCGTGACCATCCACCAGGCGAGCATCTCCTCGGACGGGCGCCCCTACTTCGTGATGGAGTACTGCCCGGACACGCTCGGCGCGCGGATGCGCGTGACGCCGCTCGGGGTGGAGCGTGCGCTCGACACCGGCGTGCGCATGGCCGCAGCGCTCGAGACGGCGCATCGCAGCGGCGTGCTGCACCGTGACATCAAGCCGTCGAACGTCCTTGTCACGTCGCTCGGCTCGCCCGTCCTCGCCGACTTCGGCATCGCGTCGGCCGTGGCGCTCGCCGACGACGCGACCGAGACGATCGCCCTGTCCCTGCCGTGGAGCGCACCCGAGGTAGTGCGAGGCGACGTCACGGGGACCGTGCAGTCAGAGGTGTGGAGCCTGGGCGCCACCCTGTACACGCTCGTGGCCGGCCGAGCACCGTTCGAGCCGCCCGGTGGCGAGCGGATCGGGCGCAGGCAGCACGAGGACAGGATCCTCAAGGGCCGGTACGTTCCCACGGGTCGCGACGATCTGGGCGACCGGTTCGCCGCTGCGCTCGAGAAGTCGCTCGCGAAGGATCCGGCAGCACGGTTCGGGTCGATGCTCGCGCTCGCCGAGGAGCTGCGCTGGGCGCAGTACGAGCTCGGTCTCCCGCCCACCGCTCTCGAGGTCGCGGCCCCGGAGTGGGCCTCGGCGGCGGCGCCTTCCGACGCGTCGCCTGCGCGCACGCCGGTGATCTCGACGGTCAACAGCGAGTCGCGGCGTGCGGCGCGTGCGCAGCACCTCGCGTCGTCGCAGCGGCGCAGAGAGATGGCGCAGGAGGATCGTGCCGGAGGCCCCTCCGGACGTCGACCGGTCCTCCTGGGCGTCGGCATCGGAGCGGCCGCGGTCGCGCTCGTCGCGATCCTGGCAGCGGTGCTGTGATGGTGGCTGCCCGCGCCAGCGGACGGCGGATCGGACCGGTCCTCCGGCTCAGCGCCGTCGCGGTCGTGGTGGCCTCGGTAGCCGTCGCCGCGGTGGTCTCCCCCGGCTACGACGTGCATGAGACGGACCAGGTGGAGACCTCGGTCTGGGTCACCAGGGACGACGGCCAGTACGCGCGCGTCAACACCGACCTGGGCGAGTTCGAGACGGTGAAGTCCGTGTCGGACCCCTCCACGGTGGTCCAGTCAGGCTCCCGCGGCATCGTCTTCACGCAGGCCTACGGGCAGGCGTGGGCCTTGACGGGCGCGACCCCGGCCGACCTGGTCGACTCGGCGACGACCGGCGGGAGCGGGGTCGCCGCGAGCATCCCCGCAGGCACCGAGACCGTGCAGACGGCAGGCGACACGATCGCCTACCTCACATCGACCGGCGAGGTGTACCTAGGGACGCTCCCGGACGACGACGGCGCCTCGTCGAACCCGTACCAGCTGGATCCGTACGCAGGCCTCCCGGCCACTGACGACGCGGATCAGGCGACCTACGTCGCGGACGCGGTCGCGCTCGGCGACGACGGCACCGTCGCGATGTACTCGGCCGCCGAGGGCGCCGTGCGCACGTACGACATCGACAGAGGCGCCTTCGACTCCACCGTGCAGACGGTCCCGGAGCCGCCCGCGGCGGACTCGTCGGTGCAGATGGCGGTCGTCGCCGGCAGATGGGTGCTCTCGTCGGCCGCGGACCTGCGGGTCTGGATCGAGGGGTTGAGCGCCCCCGTGTCCACGGGCGCCGCCAGCGGGGCGGTGCTGCAGGACGGGCCTTCGTCGCGCGCCGACGTCCTGCTCGCCGACACTGCGGGCCTCCTGTCGATCAGCCTCGCCGACGGCGGCGTCACACGGCTCGTCTCCTCAAGCGGCACCCCGGCGGCGCCGGTGGTGGTCGACGGCATCGCGCACGCCGCGTGGGTGACGCTGACCTCTGGCACCTTGTGGTCGAGCGATGATGCGCAGACGGTCCCCCTGACGGTCGACACCTCCAACCTGGACGAGACGCGGAGCCTCGCGCTCGCGTTCCGTTCGAACGGGGACAGGGTGGTGCTGACCGAGACCGCGACAGGGATGGTGTGGCTGGTGCCGGACGGCACGCTGCTGCCGCTCGACGAATGGAACGCGCTGTCGGAGAGCGACCAGGAGGAGGGCACCGTCCAGGTCGAGGACGTGGTGGAGCAGCAGCCGCCCGTGGCGGAGGACGACGCGTTCGGCGTGCGCGCCGGCGCCGTCGTGTCGCTCCCCCTGCTGCTGAACGACCACGACCCCAACAGCAAGGACGTGCTGACGATCGTCCCGTCGTCGATCAGCGGCATGGACCCCTCCTTCGGCGACGTGGGGCTCGTGTCGGACGACCAGGAGGCGGTGATCCGCGTCGCCGCGACCGCCGGCACGGCATCCTTCACCTACACGGTCACCGACGGCATGGCCACCTCCGAGCCTGCGACCGTGACCCTGACCGTCATGGACGACTCCACGCAGTCAGCGCCGGAATGGTGCGGCAGCGCGGGCTGCGTGCTCACCTGGCCCACGCCGCAGGTGTCCCCCGGCGGCTACGTCGCGGTCGACGTGCTGGCCGGCTGGGTGGACCCCGAAGGCGACCCGATCGTGCTCGAGGACGCCACCGTCGACGACCCGACCGCGCCGATCACCGCGGTCCCCACCGCCGACGGGCGCGTCGCCATCCGCCACCTCGATGCGAACGCGGGCGACGCCGTCATCCCCATCACCGTCACGGTCGCCGACGCGCGCGGCGCGACCGCCCAGCAGACCCTCGAACTGCGCGTGACCTCCTCTCCTGCGCTCGTGGCGCAGCCCACGGCGGTCACCGTCGGCGTCGGCGAGACGCGGTCCGTCTCGATCGACGACATCGTCACGGGAGGCTCAGGCTCGTATCGCCTGGTGGACGCCGCACCGTCCACCGGTCTCAGCGACACGCTCTCGGTGCTCCCCAGCGCCACCGAGGGCACGATCGCGGTGTCCAGCGCCACCGCCGGCGACTACACGGCGACGTACACGGTCGAGGACACCGTGACCTCCGCACGGCAGACCGCCGTGCTCCGCGTGACCGTCGACGACTCCGCGCGGGCCCTCACCGCCGCACCCCTCACCGCGTTCGTGAGGGCGGGAGAGGACACCACCGTCGACGTGCTAGGCGCCGTGTCCGGAGCAGGCCAGCGGGTGCTGATGGTCCAGGAGGCCTCCACCGACGATCCCGCGCTGAGCGTCAGCGTCGTCGACCAGACGTACGTGCGCGTCAGCGCCACCACCCGGACCGAGGCCGTCGGCACGCTGGGCGTCGCCGACATCGTCATCGCCGACGGCACCGGCGCAGCGGTGCGGACCCAGCTCACGGTGATCCTGCTGCCTGCGACCCACGGCATCGGCCCGATCGCGGCACCCGACGCCGTGACCGTGCGCGCCGGAGCGCAGGTCGACATCCCGGTGCTCGCGAACGACGTCACCCCGCGCGGCGAACGGATCATGCTCCACCCCGACGTCGTCGGCTCGGGCGCCGTCGGGGAGCTCGCGTTCACGTCAGGCACCATGCTGCGCTACGTCGCGCCCACCACGCCGGGCGTCTACACCGTCCTCTACTCGACGTACCTCGAGAGCGACCCCACCCGGCTCGACAGCGCCACCGTCACCATCACCGTCCTGCCCGCGGGCGCGAACTCCGCACCGCGACCGCGCGACCAGGACGCGCGCGTGCTCGCCGGTCGCTCAGTCACCCTCACGATCGACACCGCCGGGATCGACCCCGACGGGGACGTGGTGACGCTCGCCGAGGTGTCCCAACCGGTAGGCGGTGCCGGTGTGGCGACGATCGGGCCCTCGGGCCGCACCATCGTGTACCGGGCACCTGCCACCGGGGTCGACGGCGGCCAGGTGAGCTTCACCTACACCGTGCGCGACGCCGCCGGCGCGACCGGCACCGCCACCGTCCGAGTCGGAGTGCTCACCGGAGAGCTGTCCGACGTCGCGCCCGTGACGTACAGCGACAACGTGGGCGTGGAGCTCGGGTCCGACGCAGCGGTCACCGTGCTGCCGCTCACCAACGACCGCGACCCGCTCCAGGGCGCTCTGAAGATCGCGAGCCTGCGACCCAACGCGGTGGAGGGCACCGCCGAGTACGACCGCCTGGAGTCCCTGATCGGCGAAGGCACCGACCTGGCCGCAGGAGTCGTATCGCTCCTTCCCGGCGACGTGGAGGGCGTGCAGTCGTACATCTACACCGTCGAGTCGCAGGCATCCTTCAGCACCGCCGAGGGCATGATCGTGGTCGACGTGTCCGACTCCCCGGCACCCGACTCGATCCAGGTCAGCGACTCGATCATCACGCTCGAGACCCGCACCGCGCTCGAGACGGACGGCATCGACGTGGTGACGGACCACGTGACCTGGGCCACCGGCGCCGTCTCCGACCTCACGCTGAGCCTCTGGGACGGAGCGCCCGCAGGCTTCAGCGTCGACGGCTGGCGGATCAGCGGCACCCTTCCCGCCTCGACGACGCTCGTGCCCTTCGTGCTCACCGGAGTGGACTCGTCAGGCAACGAGGCGGTCGGCTACGGATTCCTGCGCATCCCCGGGCTCGACGACATGCGGGTGCAGGCCGCCACAGGTCTCGACCCGATCGAGGTGGGCGAGGAGCAGTCCATCGACGTGGCGCTGCGGGACAGGCTCGCCGTGGCGCCGAGCGACACGATCGAGGTGCGCCAGGACGCGAGCTTCGTCGTGCAGCGCGCCAATGCGACCTGCACCGCGTCCGGTGACGGCACCATCACCTATTCGGCGGGACGCGAGGCGCCATGGAGCGACACCTGCTCGGTGGCCGTGCGCGTCTCCGGCCAGACGACGTGGACGATCGTCCCCGTCTTGTTCACGATCGTCCCGAAGGACCCCCAGGCGATCCTCGGAGCGTTGAGCAGGACCGTCGCACCAGGGACGTCGGAGCAGATCGACCTGCTGGGCCAGATGCTCTCCTGGGAGGGCGGGCGGGTGGGCGACGTCGGGTCGCTGCAGCTCACCGTCACCTACAGCGGATCGTCGTTCATCGTCTCCCAGACCGGCACGTCCGTCACCATCGAGGCGCGTGCCAACGCTCGACCGGGCACCCGCGAGACGATCCAGGTGACCTCGCCTGCGTACGGGGGCCTCAGCGCTCCCATCACGCTGGTGGTCGGGGCCGCCGTGCCCGCGGTCCCCGAGGGCGCCCACTTCAGCACCCAGTGCGACGTCAGCCAGGGATCATGCCTGGTGACGGTGGTCGGGATCGCGGGAGAGCACGACCCGTTCGCAGGAGCACCCGACGCGGGCCTCACCCTCGTCGGCGTCGGCACGGGCTCGTCCGCCCAGTGCAGCGTCGCCACCGTGAGCATGGCGAACGCCTCGCAGGTCTCCGTCACCTACCCGTCCGGACCTCGACCCACGGGCGGCGAGTGCGCCGTGACCTTCACGGTGGCCGATGCGCAGAACCGCACCGGCACGGGCACGCTCACGATCGACGTGCTCGGCTATCCGCAGACACCCTCGAGCATCGTCACGCAGTCGTACACGGCCTCGTCGGTGACGATGCTCGTGAACCTCGGTCCGGCGGCGCAGGCGCACCCCGCGATCGACACCGTGGCGCTGTACGAGGGCGGGACGAAGGTCGCCGCCGCCTGCGCGCCCGCCGGACCCACCACCTATGCGTGCACGGTGTCCGGGCTCGTGAACGGCGCACCGCACACGTACACCGCCCGCGCGGTGAACAGCGTGGGCGAGTCGCTCGACACGTCCGCCGTCACCACGTGGGCCTACGACGCGCCGACCGTGGACGCCGTGACGGCGGTCCCCGTCTACGACGCGACCAGGACCACCCAGCAGAACGGCGCGGTCGCGCTCTCGATCACCGCGGACGACGACGTGGCCGGCTTCCAGATCGTCGGTCAGGCCGCGACCGTCACCCGCACGGGCACGGTCACCACCACGCAGCTCGTGCTCCCGGTCGGCAACCGGACGATCCAGGTGGTCCCCCTCAGCAGGTTCGCACCCCCGCTCACGGGGTCGAGCCAGGGAGCGACCGCGAGCGCGGACGTGGTGGTCGCCGGCAGCCCCTACTTCACGACGAGCACGGCGGACGCGCAGGCCGCCGGCACGACCATCACGGTCGGCAGCCCCACGTCTGTGCAGGCGAACTACTCCGCGCAGGCCACCAGCGTCGTGTACGCGGCCTGGCGCTCGGGCACGCCCGCGTGCACCATGAGCCCCACCGGGACCGCCGTCGTCACGGGAGCCGAGGCCACGTCCGCCACGCCGACGCTCTCCGGACTCGTGGCGAACCAGGACTACCAGGTACGAGCATGCGGATCGAACGGCTACGGCGTCACGTGGGTCGACACCCCGTCGACGGTGTTCACGTGGGTCGCACCGTCGGCGCCGACCGGGACGTCCACCTATGCGGTGGGCACCACGCCCGCATGGAGCGGCACGACCGCGTCGTTCCTGTCGTTCACGGCTCCCACCTGGGATCCGAAGCCGGGCTTCACGATCTACTACTCCTACAACGGCGGCACCCGCACCACGCAGTTCCGGCTCTCCACCGCCGCGACGGAGTCCATCACGGCCGTCTACTGCGAGGACACGCACCCGAACAAGTGCGGCGCCCCGGCCGCCGTGACGCCCGCCTCGTCGTCGCCCCCCACGACCGTCCAGGTCACCTTCCCCACCCAGTGCTACACGGATGGCGACAACCTGGACGACCTGATCGCCGTGACGCCGGCGGCGAACGGCGCCGCGACCCGATCGCTCGACGGGACGGGCGACAACTACGTCGTCACGTTCGCCGGCACGTTCGCCTCGCTGCCCTCGCTGACCTACGCGGTCGACCGCTGCCCGGTCCCCACGCCCACCCCTGATCCCTCGGTCTCCCCGAGCCCGTGACGCACGCACCTCCTGGAAGGACCTCCATGACGATCTCACCCGATCAGGCGCAGTGGTACGCGCAGACGTTCTCGGCGCTCGCCGACAACGTCGAGCAGGCGATCCTGGGCAAGCGCCACGTCATCGAGCTGGTGCTCGCCACCCAGCTCAGCGCCGGCCACGTCCTCCTCGAGGACGTGCCAGGCACAGGCAAGACGGCCCTCGCGCGGGCGCTGGCGAACACGGTCCAAGGATCATCGTCGCGCCTGCAGTTCACGCCGGACCTGCTGCCGGGCGACGTCACCGGCATCACGGTCTACGAC
This sequence comes from Demequina capsici, assembly GCF_032102965.1. NCBI lineage: Bacteria > Bacillati > Actinomycetota > Actinomycetes > Micrococcales > Demequinaceae > Demequina > Demequina capsici. Next base: position 2,516,908 of record NZ_CP134880.1, read on the forward strand.
CAGAAGCGCGGCGAGTTCGAGTTCCACGCGGGCCCGATCTTCGCGAACGTGGTGCTGGCCGACGAGATCAACCGTGCGAGCCCCAAGACGCAGTCCGCACTCCTGGAGGTCATGGAGGAGGGCAACGTCACCGTCGACGGCGTCACCCGCCACGTCGGAGCGCCGTTCCTGGTGATCGCCACCCAGAACCCTGTCGAGCAGGCAGGCACCTACCGGCTGCCGGAGGCCCAGCTGGACCGCTTCATGATCAGGACCTCGATCGGCTACCCGGACGAGGCCGCGACGCTGCGGATCCTCCAGGACGTCGGCGCCGGACGCCCGGAGGTCAGCCCCGTCGTCACGCCGGAGCGGATGATGGAGATGATCGCCATCGCCCGGACGGTGTATGTGAATCCCCTGGTATCGGACTACATCATGCGGCTCGTCGATGCCACGCGGCGCGCGTCGGAGGTGCGCCTCGGCGTGTCCGTGCGCGGGGCGATCTCGCTGTCCCGCCTGGCCATGACCTGGGCGGCCGCCCACGGCCGCACCTTCACCACCCCCGACGACGTGCGGGACCTCGCGATCCCCGCGCTGTCGCACAGGCTCATCCTCGAGCCCGAGGCGGAGTTCGACGGCGTCAGCGCGACCGACGTGATCGGCCAGGTGATCCTCGACGTGCCGCCTCCCGCCGAGAACGGAGCGGGCTGACAGAGGTGACCGACAGCAGCGAGCAGCGCAACCACCGCAGCACCGCGTCGTACACGCGCGGTGCGACCGTCACGCGCTACGCGACCGACCGCACCGGCCTCGCCGCCGGGGTCGAGCGTGGCCGCGACGCTCTGTCGCGCACCCTCGCGTCGATCGCGCACGGGTGGCGGACCGTCGATGCGACGGTGAGCCCCGCCGGCTGGCTCCTCGCAGCCGCCGCAGCGGCGGGCGTCGCGACCGCGCTGATGTGGGGGTGGGCCGAAGGAGCGATCGTCGCGACCGGAGCCCTGCTGCTGCTGCTCGTCTGCGTGCCCTTCCTGCTCGGCTCCCACACGTACGACGTCTCACTCGAGCTCGAGCGGGAACGCGTCGTCGCAGGGGCCGACGTGAAGGCGCAGCTCGAGGTGCGCAACCACGGCTCCAGGGTGTCGCTGCCGTCGGTGCTCGACATCCCGGTCGGCGACGGACTCGTCGAGGCGCACGTGCCGCTGCTGCGGGCGTCCGCATCCCACAGCGAGACGCTCACCGTGTCCGCCGCGCACCGGGGCATCATCTCCGTCGGCCCCATGACCATCGGGCGCGGCGACCCGCTCGGCATCCTCCGCCGCGACCACACCTGGCCGGGGACGCAGACGATCTTCGTGCATCCGGCGACCACGACGATCCCGTCGACGAGCGCGGGCCTGATCCGCGACCTTGAGGGTCAGGTGACCCGCACCATCGTCGACTCCGACCTGTCCTTCCACGCGATCCGCGACTACATGCCGGGCGACTCCCGCCGCCACGTCCACTGGAAGTCGACCGCGAAGACCGGCACGCTCATGGTCCGGCAGTACGAGGAGACGCGGCGCTCCCGGATCGCCGTGGTGCTCGACCTGGACTCCACGCGCTACGGCTCCGACGAGGAGTTCGAGATGGCGGTGTCCGTCGCCGCATCGCTCGGATCCCAGGCGGTCCGCGACGGCCGCGAGCTCATCGTGTCCGCGAGCGCGCCGCTCGCCGAGCACGAGGTCGGCAAGGTCCACTCCCTCCAGACCCTTCCCACACTGTCGGCCCGCGCGCTGCTCGACGCGATGAGCGACCTGAGCTCCAGCCCCTTCGCCATGCCGCTGGAGCGCGTCGCGTCGATGACCTTGCAGGAGGCCCCCGAGCTGTCGCTCGTGTTCATCGCGACGGGATCCCAGCGCGGGTGGGCGGACCTCCGCAAGGCCGCCGCGGCGTTCCCCGCCGACATCCAGGTGATGGCGGTGCGAGCCGACGTCGGCGCGGAGCCGTCGCTGCGCACCGCGCGCGAGCTCCGTGTGGCGACGGTCGGCATGCTGCACGACCTCGGTCACCTGCTGTTGCGAGCGAGCGTGTGATGCCGCGCGGGAACCCGAGGCAGCTGGCCCTGACGCTCGCCGTGCTCACCGGGAGCGTCGCGCTCGCCGTGTGGTCGGCCTGGCCCATCTACGGGACCAGCAGGGCGGTCATCGTGGCTGCCGTCGGCCTGGCGGTCGGCGCAGGCGCGGCTCTGCTCGCACGCGCGCGGTCCTGGTCCCCCTGGACCAGCGCCGCGCTCGCATTCCTGGGGTTCCTGGTCGTCGTGGTGCCAGCCGCCGTGCCGTCCGCGCTCGGCTCGCCCGCGCGCATCGCCTCGGGCCTGCGCGACGCTGTGGCGGCGGTCGTGCTCGACTGGAAGCGCCTTCTCACGATCGCGATCCCGGTGGACGGCTACCAGACGCTGCTCGTCCCGTTCCTCGCCCTCGTCGTGCTCTGCTCGTGGCTGGCGCTCACCGTGTCGTTCGTGCGCGGCCGCGCGTCATCGCTCGCAGCGGTGCCCATGGTCGCGATGGTCGCATTCGGCGCGGTCTTCGGCTCGAGCGACGCCGCACCCCCGATCCACGTCGGCCCCCTCGAGGTCCCGGCGCCCACGCAGGTGCTCATCGGCGGCCTCACCCTCGCGCTGGTGTCGACATGGCTGATCGCCCGCGCGCGCATCGACCGGGCGGACGCGCTGCGGATCGCACGCTCCCAGACCGCGACGGTGCGCAGGGCGGGCACCTCCCTGGCGCTCGCGGCGCGGCGTCGCCTGGCCGGGGCCGGCCTCGTCGCGGCTGCGCTCGTCGGCGCCGTGCTGCTGGCACCGGCGACCGCTGCGCTCGGCGACCGGCACGCCCTGCGCGAGGACGTGCTGCCGCCGGAGGTCATCGCTGCGCAGCCGAGCCCCCTGACCACCTACCGCGGCTGGTTCGCCGACGGCAGCTTCGATGCGGTGCTGCTCACGGTGTCGGGTGCTGTCGAGAACCAGCGGCTGCGGCTCACGACCCTCGACGAGTACGACGGGCAGACGTTCCACGTCGCGAGCGACACCGCGCGCTTCGCACGTCAGCCGGGGACGCAGTCGCCTGACATCACGGTCACCATCGGCCCCGCGTTCACCGGCGTGTGGGTCCCGTTGACGTCGGCGACGGGCGGCGCCCCCACCTTCCTCGGAACCAGGGCCGATGCGCTGACGGACGCGTACTACGCGGACCCGGCCCTCGACACGTCGCTCATCGCGCTCGATGGGGCGAGTGAGGGAGTCGGGCTCACCGCGGGCGACTCCCTCGAGATCGAGGCGACCCCCGTGACCGACGACGCGGCGTTCGCCGCAGCGTCCGGCGGTGACGCGACCGTGTCCGGCGACGACTACCCGGCGCTCGCCGCGTGGGTGGACCAGCAGGGCCTCGGCCGCACCGGTGCGGACCTGGAGGAACTCGTCGCTCGGATGAGGGAACGGGGCTACCTGAGCCACGCCGCGCGCGCGGACGACGCCACAGCCTGGATCGCGGACCTCTCGGCGAAGGCGGCCTACACCTTCGAGCCTGTCCGCGCCGGGCACACGTCGGCGAAGGTGGAGACGCTCTTCCAGACGCTGCTCGACCAGGAGCTGCGTGCCGGCGCCGGCGCGGATGCCTCAGTGCTGGTGTCCGCTGTCGGCGACGATGAGCAGTTCTCGGCCGCCGCCGCCGTCCTTGCGCGCTACCTAGGCTTCGAGTCCCGGGTGGTCGTCGGCGTGCGCCTGGGCGAGGCCGATCCCGCCGACGGCGTGCCTGCATGCGACTCGACCTGCACCGGCGCCAACGTGACCGCTTGGGTCGAGGTCCGCTCCGCGGCGGGCGAGTGGGTGCCGCTGGACGTCACCCCGCAGTTCCAGGAGAACCCCACGCGCATCACCCAGGGCGAGAGCATGCCCAAGAACGCGACCCAGGTCGATCCGCCGTCGTCCGAGGTCATCGAGCCGCCCACCGTCCAGCGCGACGAGGCATCGAACGCGGCACCTGAGGATCAGAGCACCGATCCGGGCGTCGCCAAGGCCCTTGCGATCGTGGTCACCGTCGTCACCGCCGCGCTCGGTGCGGTGCTGCTGCTCGCACCGCTGCTCGTCCTCCCGTTGGCCAAGCGGCTGCGTCGCCGGCGGCGCCGCCACCATCCGGTGGCCGAGGTGGCGATGGTGGGCGCGTGGGAGGAGCTCGTCGACGCGTACGTCGACATGGGCGTGGAGGTCCCCGCACGGCTGACGCGCGGCGAGCTCGCGGACCTGCTCGGGCGCGACGCCGCGGCCGTGGTCGCCACGATGGTGGACCACGCCGTGTTCGCGGAGCATCCACCCGCTCGCTCGGCCGGCGACGCGGTCTGGGACCTTGTCGACGTCGAACGACGGACGCTCGCCCACGAGCACTCGATCTGGCGTCGACTCGGTGCGTCCATGACCCCCGCGTCGTTCGCGCGCCGCGCCTCACGTGCACTCCCCCGCACGCCCGCGCTGTCCCACCCCGGAAGGAGGACCCATGCCGAGCCCTGATGCGCAGTCGACCCACATGCTGGTGCTCGCCGCGAGCGCCGCGTCGGCCCTCGTCACCCTCGGGTTGTACGTGTGGCTCGGATTCGCCCTGTCACGTCTGTTCCCGCTCTGGGGACGCGACGGTTGGCGCGGCTGGGTGCCGTTCGTCAACATCGCGGAGCTGCTGTCGGTGGGAGGCTTCCCTCCGTGGCGGGTGGTGCTGCTGTTCGTCCCCGTCGTGAACCTGTACGCGCTCGTCATCCTGATCGTGTCCGTCCAGCGCATCACCACCCGCATGGGCCGCCACGCTGGCCTCACGTGGGTGGGCGTGCTGATCCCGCCGCTGTGGGCCACCCTCCTGCTCCGGGACGCCACCGCACCCGCGCCGGGACCCGTGACCGGATCCGTTCCGACGCCGACCGCACCGACCGCCGACCGTGCCACGCCTGTCCCTCGTCCCGCTCCGCTCGCTCCCACCGCGCTGTCCGCACCTGCAGCCGCACCTGCAGCCGCTCCCACGCCTCCACCCACCAGCGCCGCACCACCCACCAGCACCACTGTGCCTACGAGCGCCGCTCCACCCGCCGAGACCCACGACTCCGAGCCCGACCTCGCATGGCGCGACCTCGCGTGGCACGACCGCACGCCATCGACCTCAATCCCGGGCAGCGACGACGCGGAGGTGCCGCCGCCCGCCCCCTGGGCATCCGCGCTCCCGACCCTCCCAGAAGTCTCGGGCGCCGCGCCTCGGTCCGCGCCCCTCCCGTGGGCACCCGACCCGGCCGCACCGCCTGCCACCTCGCCGACCACCGACGACCACGACCACGACCACGACCACGACCACGATTCCACTGTCGTCGTCGACCGGCGGCCGAGAATACGGTGGACGCTTGTCGTCGACGACGCCCCGCCCGTGGCCCTCACCGCCGACCATGTGCTGCTGGGACGCAAGCCCACCGCCAGCGACCCTGCGGTGCAGGCGCTCGCGTTGCAGGACTCGACGCGCACCTTATCCAAGGTCCATGCCCGACTCGACCTGGCCGACGGTCAGTGGACCATCACCGACCTGAACTCCACCAACGGCGTCATGCTCGTCGCCGTCGACGGCACAGAGACGCTGCTCGACGCGGGCGCCACCGCGTCTGCCCAAGGCCGGTTCGTGCTCGGCGAGGTCGGCATGCACCTCACCTTCGAGGAAGGCCGCTGATGACAGCCCTGACCATCGGCTCCGTGAGCCTCAACGTCGCAGCTGTGACCGACGTCGGCCTGGTGCGCGCACAGAACGAGGACGCATTCATGGCCGACGGCCCGGCATTCGTCGTGGCCGACGGCATGGGCGGCTACGAGGCCGGCGACCGTGCGAGCGCGGCGGTCATCGCGGCGTTCAAGGATCGGCTCAGCAGTACCGCGTTCGGCACGTTCGACGAGGTGAACGCCGCGCTGCTGGACGCCGACGATCGCGTCGCCGTGGTCGCCGCGGGCACCACGATCGGTGCGGGCAGCACCGCGACCGGCGCCGTGCTCACCGACCATCAGGGTCGCCCGCACTGGCTGGTGTTCAACGTCGGCGACTCACGGGTCTACCGTCATCTGGGCACGCATCTGCAGCAGCTGACCACGGATCATTCGCTCGGGCGAGAGCTCGTCGCCGCGGGCGAGCTCTCCGAGGCGGACCTCGCGACCTTCCCCCAGCGGAACGTGATCACCCGCGCGATCGGAGCGGACGACAGCCTCGCCGACAGCTGGCTGGTGCCGGTCGTCAACGGGGAGCGCTTGATGATGTGCTCCGACGGGCTGCACGGCGAGGTGGACGACGAGACGATCCGCGCCGTGCTCACCATGACCGGACGGCCGGAGGATGCTGCGCAACGTCTCGTGGCGCTCGCCAAGGAGCACGGCGGCCGCGACAACATCACCGTCGTCGTGATCGATGTGCTTGCCGGTGCTGACGATCTGCTCTCCGAGCACACGTCCCATGTGGGCCTGGACACGACAGCGGACACGGTGGTGAAGCACCGATGACTGAGGACGAGCACACGGTGAAGGTCGATCGCCCGCAGGCGGGTGCCGCGGATCCAGCCGACCACACGCTCGTGGTGCGAAGGGCGCGCCCCAAGCCTGCCGCGGACGATGCGACCCTCGCCGTCGCGCGCAAGCCGAGCCTGCTGGAGGAGCGTGTGGCTGGTCGTCGGCGGGGCATCGCTCCCCCACCGGCGCCGGTGCTGCCCGAGTCGGCGATCGAGGCCGTCGGGCCTGGCGCAGTCGACGTCTACTGGCCGCGGCCGGTGCCCCCTGCTCCGGTCGCGCCGACCCCGACGGACGACGAGCCGCGCGAGCGCACCGACGGCCGGGCGATCCCGTCGGTCAACCTCCGGGGTCAGCGAGGCGCCCGTCTGGTGCTCGCGCTGTTCGCCGTGGCCTGCGTCGCATCGCTGGGCGGCCTTGCCCTCCTCGCGTCGTTGATCGTCTGACCACGAGCCACTCGGACGGCGGCCGTCAGCGGTCCGCGAGGATCACCAGCGCAGCCGGTGCAGCGCCCACGCGGTGAGGCCGGAGCACAGGACGATGGACGCTCCCGCCCACCACGCCATGAAAGTTCCCATGTCGGCACCTCCTTCCGTCGACCGACGCCGTCGCGCCTCCTATCGGCGTTGTCGGCACGCGTGTCAGCCTTCGCAAGGCGGATGAATGAAAGTTCACACCCGCCGCACGAGGGCGGTCGCCGCCCGCCTGAGCTTCGCGGGGAGCGTTGTCACGCGCTCGGCCCGCCGCTAACGTGTGGAGGTGACGGGGTCCAAGGGGGGCCTGGGACTCGCGCCGGGGTATACCAGCGGAGACGTCCGACTACCGTCGAGGGGGCGAAGGAGTCCGGACGTGGCGCGCTGTGCCGACCCGCGGGTGGAGTCGTGAACGTCGTGCGGCGCGCTCGCGCTGCGGCGACACCGCTGCTGCTCGCATGCTGGTCCCAGTGGGCGGCTGCGCCGCCCGCGACGGCGGAGGCCGCCGACGGGCAGTGGTACCTCGACGACCTCCACATCGCGGACCTGCACTCCCAGGGCATCGACGGCTCGGGCGTCGTGATCGCAGTCATCGACGACGCGATCAACACCGAGGTGCCGACACTCGGAAACGTCCGTCAGGTGCGCGGAGAGTCGTTCTGCGCCGACAGCGACGGCGCCTCGCTGCGGGCCCGCAGCGACGACCCGGCCCGGGCCCTTCACGGCACCACCATGGTCTCCCTCATCGCCGGCGACGGCACGGGCGATGCCGACCAGGCCGGCATACAGGGCATCGCGCCAGGCGCCGTGATCCTGTTCTACTCGGCGCGCGGCGCCGACGCCGGCTGCTATGACCGCTTCGGGACCGGGGACGCCTCCAGTGATGCGGTGGCGGCGGCCATCACGGCGGCTGCGGCGAGCAGCGCCGACATCATCGTCGTCGCGCCCTCGGTGACCACCAACCCCGAGCAGGCGTTGATCGACGCGTACGTCGCCGACGCGATCGTGCTCGCACCCGCCGCAGGAGCGGACGACGCCACGCACGCCTTCCCCGCGGCCAGCAACGGAGTCGTCACCGTCGGCGCATACGGACCCGATGGGCAGGTCTCCCCCGCGTCCGGCGGTGCCGCCACCGACGTCGTCGCCCCGGGGCTCCACCTGCTCGCGCAGGGTGACGCGTCAGGTTGGGAGGATCTCAGCATCGTCGACGACGCGTCGTATGCCGCCGCGGTCCTCGCGGGCGAGCTCGCACTCGCCATCGAAGCGCATCCCGAGGCCAGCCATGGACAGATCCTGCAGTCGATGCTTGCGTCCACGTCGTCGGGCGTGCAGCGGGGCCGCAACGGCGACGCGGGGTATGGCGTGGTCAGCCTGGCGGCCATGCGCGCGGACGACCCGCATCAGTACACGAGCACGAATCCCTTCCTCGGTGCGAGCTCCGCGAACGGCCCCACGCAAGAGAGGGTCGCGAGCGCGATCCTCGAGGCCCAGTGGGAGGCCGAGCACCCAGCGCCGACGGCGCCCACCGTCTCCGCGTCGCCGGCGTCCCCCACCGCACCTGCCGCGAGCCGCGACGTGACCGATGACTGGGACGAGCATCCGCCTGAGTCGGCTCTGTTCTCGTTGATCATGGTGGGTGTGCCGCTGCTGTCCGTGCTACTGGTCCTTGTCGGCGCGCTGGCCCTGCTGAGTCTGCTCGTCTATGGCACCGGGAGCCTGGTGAAACGCCGACGCGGACGCCGCGAGGCGGACCCCACGGCGGGGCAGGCCGACAGCCAGGACACCTAGCGCGCGCACCGGGAGGCGGCGATCAAGCCGGCCACCCCGTACGCACGAGGGCCCGGCCACCTTGCGGTGACCGGGCCCTCGACGCGGGTTGCGACTAGTCGCGCGGGATGTCGAACTCCTCGAGGCGCACGGCCTCGCCGGTGCCCTCCGAGAAGTACTGACCGTCCCACTCCTCGTACCCGAAGGTCGGGAACAGGCTGGCCTTCGCGTCCTCGGTGGGCTCCACCGTCGCCGTCCGGTACTGCTGCAGACCGGTGCCGGCGGGGATCAGCTTTCCGAGGATGACGTTCTCCTTCAGACCGATCAGCGGGTCCGACTTGCCGGACATCGCCGCCTCGGTGAGGACACGCGTCGTCTCCTGGAAGGAGGCCGCAGACAGCCACGAGTCGGTCGCGAGCGACGCCTTCGTGATGCCCATGAGCTCCGGACGGGCCGAGGCGGGCTTGCCGCCAGCGACCACCGTGGCACGGTTCGCCTGCTCGAAGCGGGCGCGCTCGACGAGCTCACCCGGCAGCAGCGGGGCGTCGCCCGAGTCGAGCACCGTCACGCGACGGAGCATCTGACGGACGATGACCTCGATGTGCTTGTCGTGGATCTCCACACCCTGCGAGCGGTACACGTTCTGCACCTCGTCCACCAGGTGCTTCTGAGCGGCACGCGGGCCGAGGATGCGCAGGACGTTCTTCGGGTCCACGGCACCGGCGACGAGCTGCTGACCGACCACGACGGACTCGCCGTCCTGGACCAGCAGGCGCGAACGCTTGGTGACGGGGTACTCGATCGGCTCGTCGCCGTTGTCGGGCGTGACGACCAGGCGGCGGGTGGCCTCGGAGTCGTCCACGCGGAGCACACCGGTGACCTCGGAGATCGGGGCCTCACCCTTGGGGGTACGGGCCTCGAAGAGCTCCTGGACACGCGGCAGACCCTGCGTGATGTCGTCCGCGGACGCCACACCACCGGTGTGGAACGTACGCATCGTCAGCTGGGTGCCGGGCTCGCCGATGGACTGGGCGGCGATGATGCCGACAGCCTCACCGATGTCCACCAGCTCGCGGGTCGCGAGCGAGCGGCCGTAGCACTTGGCGCAGGTGCCGACAGCGGACTCACAGGTCAGGACCGAACGGACCTTGACCTCGTCCACGCCCGAGGCGATCAGCGCGTCGATGAGGACGTCGCCGATGTCCGAGGCGGCGGTCGCCACGACGTTGCCGTCCTTGTCGAGCACGTCGGTCGCGAGCGTCCGGGCGAAGACCGAGGTCTCCACGCGGTCGTGCTTGACCCGCTCTCCGCCGGGAAGCGTCTGGGCGATGGGCATGACCAGGCCACGCTCGGTGCCGCAGTCGTCCTCGCGGACGATGACGTCCTGGGAGACGTCCACCAGACGACGGGTCAGGTAGCCCGAGTCTGCGGTACGGAGAGCGGTGTCGGCCAGACCCTTACGGGCACCGTGCGTCGCGATGAAGTACTCGAGGACGGACAGGCCCTCGCGGTAGTTCGACTTGATCGGACGCGGGATGATCTCACCCTTCGGGTTCGCCACGAGGCCACGCATACCGGCGATCTGACGGACCTGCATCCAGTTACCACGCGCACCGGAGCCGACCATGGTGTGGACGGTGTTGTACTCCGGGAAGGACGCACGCATCTCGCGGTCGACCTCGTTGGTGGCCTGGGTCCAGATCTCGATGAGCTCCTGACGGCGCTCGTCGTCCGTGATCAGACCGGTGTCGAACTGGTCCTGGACCTTCTCGGCCTGAGCCTCGTAGCGCTCCAGGATGGCCTGCTTGGTGGGAGGCGTCGCGACGTCGCCGATGGCGATCGACACGCCCGAACGGGTCGCCCAGTAGAAGCCGGACGACTTGAGGGCGTCGAGCGAGGCGGCGACCTCCACCTTCGGGTACCGCTCGGCAAGGGTGTTGACGATGTCGCCCAGCACCTTCTTGTCGACGTTGCGGTTGACGTAGGGGTACGACACCGGGAGCAGGCCGTTGAAGAGCGAGCGGCCCAGGGTCGTCTCGAGCATGAACGGCTCGCCATCGACATGGCCCTCGGGCGCCACCCAGCCGCGCGGCGGGACGGTGTCGCCGTCGACGCGGAGCTGGATCTGCGAGTTGAGGGTGATGTCGCCAGCGTCGAGCGCCATGAGCGCCTCCGCCTCGTTGGCGAACACACGGCCCTCGCCCTTCGAGCCCGGCTTGAGCAGCGAGAGGTGATAGAGGCCGATGATCATGTCCTGCGACGGCATGGTCACGGGGCGACCGTCCGACGGCTTCAGGATGTTGTTGCTCGAGAGCATCAGGATGCGGGCCTCGGCCTGCGCCTCTGCGGACAGGGGCAGGTGCACGGCCATCTGGTCACCGTCGAAGTCGGCGTTGAACGCGCCGCAGACGAGCGGGTGCAGGTGGATGGCCTTGCCCTCGACCAGCTGGGGCTCGAACGCCTGGATGCCCAGACGGTGCAGGGTGGGCGCACGGTTCAGCAGCACGGGGTGCTCGCGGATGACCTCCTCGAGCACGTCCCACACCTCGGAACGCGAACGCTCGACCATGCGCTTGGCCGACTTGATGTTCTGCGCGTGGTTGAGCTCCACGAGGCGCTTCATCACGAACGGCTTGAACAGCTCGAGCGCCATCTGCTTGGGCAGACCGCACTGGTGCAGCTTCAGCTTGGGGCCGACCACGATGACCGAGCGGCCCGAGTAGTCGACACGCTTGCCGAGCAGGTTCTGACGGAAGCGACCCTGCTTGCCCTTGAGCATGTCGGAGATCGACTTCAGCGGACGGTTGCCGGGGCCCGTGACGGGGCGACCACGACGGCCGTTGTCGAACAGCGCGTCCACGGCCTCCTGCAGCATGCGCTTCTCGTTGTTCACGATGATCTCGGGGGCACCGAGGTCGAGCAGGCGCTTGAGGCGGTTGTTGCGGTTGATCACGCGGCGGTACAGGTCGTTGAGGTCGGAGGTCGCGAAGCGGCCACCGTCCAGCTGGACCATCGGGCGCAGGTCCGGCGGGATGACCGGGACCGCGTCCAGCACCATGCCGACAGGCGAGTTGGTGGTCGTGAGGAAGGCGTTGACCACCTTGAGGCGCTTGAGCGCGCGGGTCTTCCGCTGGCCCTTGCCGTTGGCGATGATGTCGCGCAGCAGCTCGGCCTCGGCCTCGAGGTCGAAGTCCTTCAGACGCTGCTGGATGGCCTCGGCGCCCATGGAGCCCTTGAAGTACGAGCCGTAGCGGCGCGAGAGCTCACGGTAGAGCAGCTCGTCGCCCTCGAGGTCCTGGACCTTGAGGCTCGCGAAGCGGTCGAACACGGCGTCGAGGCGCTCGATCTCGGCGTCCGCGCGCTTGCGCAGGTTGGCCATCTCGCGCTCGGCGCCGTCCTTGACCTTGCGCTTCACGTCGGCCTTGGCACCCTCGGCCTCGAGCTCGGCGATGTCCTTCTCGAGCTTCTCGGCGCGGTTGTTGATGTCCACGTCGCGCTGGTTCGCGATGAACTTCTTCTCCTTCTCCAGCTCGTTGCGGAGCTGGGGAAGGTCCTCGTGGCGGCCGTCCTCGTCCACCGACGTGACCATGTAGGCGGCGAAGTAGATGACCTTCTCAAGGTCCTTCGGAGCCAGGTCCAGCAGGTAGCCGAGGCGCGACGGGACGCCCTTGAAGTACCAGATGTGGGTGACGGGCGCGGCCAGCTCGATGTGGCCCATGCGCTCGCGACGCACCTTGGAACGGGTGACCTCCACGCCGCATCGCTCGCAGACGATGCCGCGGTAGCGGACACGCTTGTACTTGCCGCAGCCGCACTCCCAGTCACGGGTGGGGCCGAAGATCTTCTCGCAGAAGAGTCCGTCCTTCTCCGGCTTCAGGGTGCGGTAGTTGATGGTCTCGGGCTTCTTGACCTCGCCGTGGGACCACTCGCGGATCTGCTCCGCGGTGGCAAGACCGATGCGGAGGTCGCCGAACTCGTTGACGTCGAGCACTGTCTATTCCTTACCTCTCGAAAGTCAGATCTCGTCGACGCTCGAGGCGTCGGGGCGGCTGGACAGGGAGATGCCGAGCGACTCGGCTGCCTGATACGCGTCCTCATCGGTCTCGCGCATCTCGATCACGGAGCCGTCGTGGCTCAGGACCTCGACGTTCAGGCAGAGCGACTGCATCTCCTTCATCAGCACGCGGAAGGACTCGGGAAGGCCCGGCTCGGGGATGTTCTGCCCCTTGACGATGGCCTCGTAGACCTTGACACGACCGGTGACGTCGTCGGACTTGATGGTCAGGAGCTCCTGCAGGGCGTAGGCCGCGCCGTATGCCTCGAGCGCCCACACCTCCATCTCACCGAAGCGCTGGCCACCGAACTGCGCCTTACCACCGAGCGGCTGCTGGGTGATCATCGAGTACGGGCCGGTGGAGCGGGCGTGGATCTTGTCGTCCACCAGGTGGTGGAGCTTCAGGATGTACTTGTAGCCCACGGTGATCGGCTCGGGGAACGGCTCGCCGGAGCGGCCGTCGAAGAGCTGAGCCTTGCCATCCGGGCCGACCAGGCGGTCGCCGTCGCGGTTCGGGTTGATGTGCTCACGCAGACCGTTGAGGACGTCCTCGTGCAGACCGTCGAACACCGGCGTGGCGATCGGGTTGCCCGGCTCCGCCTTGCGCGCGTTGTCCGGCAGGTGCTTGGTCCACTCGCCCGTGGCCTCGGTCGCGTCCCAGCCGTTCTTGGCGAGCCAGCCCGAGTGCGTCTCGAGCACCTGGCCGACGTTCATACGGCCGGGGACGCCGAGCGGGTTGAGGATGACGTCGACCGGCGTGCCGTCCGCGAGGAACGGCATGTCCTCCACCGGCAGGATCGTCGAGATGACGCCCTTGTTGCCGTGGCGGCCGGCGAGCTTGTCGCCCTCCTGGATCTTGCGGCGCTGCGCGATGTAGACGCGGACCAGCTGGTTCACGCCGGCGGGCAGGTCGTCGCCGTCCTCCTCGGTGAACACGCGGACGCCGATGACGGTGCCGGTCTCGCCGTGGGGGACCTTGAGGGACGTGTCGCGGACCTCGCGCGCCTTCTCACCGAAGATCGCGCGGAGCAGGCGCTCCTCGGGGGTCAGCTCGGTCTCACCCTTCGGGGTGACCTTGCCGACGAGGATGTCGCCTGCGCGGACCTCGGCGCCGATGCGGACGATGCCACGCTCGTCGAGGTCTGCGAGCACCTCCTCGGAGGCGTTCGGGATGTCGCGGGTGATCTCCTCCGGGCCGAGCTTGGTGTCACGGGCGTCGACCTCGTGCTCCTCGATGTGGATCGAGGAGAGGACGTCGTCCTGCACGAGGCGCTGCGACAGGATGATCGCGTCCTCGTAGTTGTGACCCTCCCAGCACATGAACGCGACGAGCATGTTGCGTCCGAGCGCGAGGTCGCCCTCGTCGGTGGCGGGACCGTCGGCGATGACCGAGCCGGCGACGAGCACGTCGCCCTCGTTCACGACGACGCGCTGGTTGTAGCTGGTGCCCTGGTTCGAGCGCTCGAACTTGGCCACGCGGTACGAGCCGGTGGTGCCGTCGTCGTTGGCGACGGTGACCAGGTCGGCGTTCACCTCGGTGACGACGCCCGGCTTGGTGGCCACGACCACGTCACCGGCGTCGACGGCTGCACGACGCTCCATGCCGGTGCCGACGAGCGGCGCCTCGGAGCGGACGAGCGGCACGGCCTGGCGCTGCATGTTGGCACCCATGAGGGCGCGGTTCGCGTCGTCGTGCTCGAGGAACGGGATCAGGGCCGTCGCGACCGACACCATCTGGCGCGGCGACACGTCCATGTAGTCCACGGCGTCCTTCTGCACGAACTCGACCTCGCCACCCTTGGCGCGCACCAGGACGCGGTCCTCGGTGAAGTTGCCGTCGTCGTCGAGCACGGCGTTCGCCTGGGCGATCACGAAGTGGTCCTCGTCGTCCGCGGTGAGGTAGTCGACCTGGTCGGTGACCTGGCCCTTGACGACCTTGCGGTACGGCGTCTCGACGAAGCCCAGCGGGTTGATGCGACCGAACGACGCGAGCGAGCCGATCAGACCGATGTTCGGACCCTCAGGGGTCTCGATCGGGCACATGCGGCCGTAGTGCGACGGGTGGACGTCACGGACCTCCATGCCGGCGCGGTCGCGGGACAGACCGCCCGGGCCCAGGGCCGACAGACGACGCTTGTGCGTCAGGCCCGCGAGCGGGTTGTTCTGGTCCATGAACTGCGACAGCTGCGACGTGCCGAAGAACTCGCGGATCGCGGCGACGACGGGACGCGTGTTGATGAGCGTCTGCGGCGTGATGGCCTCGACGTCCTGCGTCGTCATGCGCTCGCGGACCACGCGCTCCATGCGGGAGAGGCCGGTGCGGATCTGGTTCTGGATCAGCTCGCCGACCGCGCGGATGCGACGGTTGCCGAAGTGATCGATGTCGTCGGTCTCGACGGTGATCTCACCGTCGGCCGTCGCCAGCTTCTGCATTCCGGCGTGGGCGGCGGCGATGTACTTGACGGTCGACACGATGTCGTCGATGCCCAGGGTGGAGTCGCCGAGGACCTTGGACAGGCCGAGCTTCTTGTTCAGCTTGAAGCGGCCGACCTTCGCGAGGTCGTAGCGCTTGGAGTTGAAGTAGAAGTTGTCGAGCAGGTTCTGACCCGCCTCGACCGTGGGGGGCTCGCCCGGACGCAGCTTGCGGTAGAGGTCGACGAGCGCCTCCTCCTGCGTGTGGACGGTGTCCTTGGCCAGCGTCTCGAGCACGGCCGGGAACTCGGCGAACTCCTCGGCGATCTGCTCGTCGGTGAGGCCGAGCGCCTTGAGGAACAGCGTGACGGGCTGCTTGCGCTTGCGGTCGACGCGGACGCCGACGGCGTCACGCTTGTCGATCTCGAACTCGAGCCAGGCGCCGCGTGACGGGATCACCTTGGCGGTGAAGATGTCCTTGTCGGACGTCTTGTCGGGGGTGCGCTCGAAGTACACGCCGGGCGAGCGGACCAGCTGCGAGACGACGACGCGCTCGGTGCCGTTGACGATGAACGTGCCGCGCGGGGACATGAGCGGGAAGTCGCCCATGAAGACCGTCTGCGACTTGATCTCGCCGGTCGTGTTGTTCATGAACTCGGCCGTCACGAAGAGCTGCGCGGAGTAGGTGAAGTCCTTCTCCTTGCACTCCTCGGGAGTGTGGCGCGGCTCCTCGAAGTACGGGTCCGAGAAGCTCAGCGACATGGTCTGGCCGAAGTCCTCGATCGGGGAGATCTCCTCGAAGATCTCCTCGAGGCCTGCGACCTCGGGGACGTCGTTGCGGCCGGCAGCCTTGGCCGCGGCGACGCGGTCCTGCCATGCCTGGTTGCCGAGCAGCCAGTCGAACGACTCGGTCTGCAGACCGATGAGGTTGGGGACCTCGATCGGCTCAGCGAGCTGTGCGAAGGAGATGCGCCGTGATGCGGAGCGGTTGGAGATGGCGGTGGCCGAAGGGGTGCGCGAGGCAGCCAAGGACGGGTCCTTCCCTGTGGTGATCGTGCGTGTACACGTCGTCCAGCCACAGCTCCACCGGACCCCGGGGCGTTTCCGTCAGGTGACGGGCGCACGCCGGGTAGGCATCTGAGGGCAGGGCAAAAGACAGCGCGGTCGCTAGACTAACGCGGAAACGAGCGATTGTCCACCTCGCTCGGACCTGCGTCAAGAGTGGCGCGCGGTTCGGTTGAGAAATGTGATCCGTGGCCCCATCGTGTGGACACACCGATGAAGGGCCCAGGAAGAGCGGGCGACGCGCGTCAGCACGCCCGCCGAACGACGAAGGCCGGGCCGCCCCGCTGGGGACGACCCGACCTTCAGTGCGTCAGTGCGCTGAGCTTACTTGAGCTCGACGGTGGCGCCGGCGGCCTCGAGCTGAGCCTTGGCCTTCTCGGCGTCCTCCTTCTTGGCACCCTCGAGGACGGCCTTGGGGGCCTCGTCGACGAGAGCCTTCGCCTCGCCCAGGCCGAGGGAGGTCAGCGCGCGGACCTCCTTGATGACCTGGATCTTCTTGTCGCCGACGGCGGCGAGGATGACGTCGAACTCGTCCTTCTCCTCGACCTCGGCGGCGGCCTCCGCGGGGGCGGCGGCGACGGCGACGGCGGCCGGAGCGGCGGCGGTGACCTCGAAGGTCTCCTCGAACGCCTTCACGAACTCGGAGAGCTCGATGAGCGAGAGCTCCTTGAACGCGTCGATGAGCTGCTCGGTGGTGAGCTTAGCCATGGTGGTTTCCTTACTCTTGGCCTGCGTGAGGCAGTGTGGGTTTCGGGGGTGCGGCCGTCAGGCCGCGTCTTCCTGCTTCGCACGCAGGGCGTCGACGGCGCGCGCTGCCTGAGCGAGCGGCGCCTGGAACAGGTATGCAGCACCAAAGAGCGACGCCTTCATGGCGCCTGCAGCCTTGGCCAGCAGCACTTCGCGGGACTCGAGGTCCGCCAGCTTCTTGACCTCGTCAGCCGAGATCAGGTTGCCCTCGAGAACGCCGCCCTTGATGACGAGCTTGTCGTTCTCCTTGGCAAAAGCCTTCAGACCCTTTGCAGCCTCCACCGGGTCACCGGTGACGAATGCAATGGCCGTGGGGCCGACGAGAAGGTCGTCGAGACCCTCCACACCGGCATCCTTGGCCGCGAGCGCCGTGAGAGTGTTCTTGGCGACCACGTAGGTCGCCTCGCCGCGGAGCGCACCGCGCAGCTTCGCAAGCTGCGGGACGCTGAGGCCGCGGTACTCGGTGAGATACACAGCGTCGGAGGCACGGAACTTGTCCGCGAGCTCCTTGACTGCGGCCACCTTGTCGGGCGTCGCCATAGTTGTCCTTTCAGGGAAAGTGACCACCGGCACCCGCTCCACAACGACGAAAGGCCCCGCGCAGGCGGGGCCGTGGCTCTCACGGGGCGAACACACGAAAGGCGGCCGCAAGGCCGCCCAAGGGTTCGCGCACGTGGCGCTACTTTCTCACCTGCGCTGGTCCCCGCGTCACGCGGAGCTTCGGTCGTTTCCGGCGAACCGGACCCGACGACCGGCGGTCTTGGGCGTGCCAACCTTACGGGAGCATCCCCTGAGATGCAAATCGGGCCCGACCCCTGCGGGGGTCGGGCCCGATCGAGCCAGGTATCAGGCTTGGCTTACGCCTCAGGCTTCGCGAGGGCGTCCACGGGGATGCCGGGGCCCTGGGTCGCGGAGATCGATGCCTTCTGGATGTAGCGGCCCTTGGATGCGGACGGCTTCACACGCATGACCTCGTCGAGGATCGCCTGGTAGTTCTCCACCAGCTTGGCGTCGCCGAACGAAGCCTTGCCGAGGATGGAGTGCAGGTTCGCGTGCTTGTCGACACGGAACTCGATCTTTCCACCCTTGATGTCGGTCACGGCCTTGGCCACGTCCATGGTGACGGTTCCGGTCTTGGGGTTCGGCATGAGGCCACGGGGGCCCAGCACCTTGCCCAGTCGACCGACCTTGCCCATCAGGTCCGGCGTCGCGACGACGACGTCGAAGTCCTGGCGGCCGTCGGCCACCTCGGCGATGAGCTCGTCGCCGCCGACGATGTCGGCACCTGCCTCGCGAGCGGCATCCGCCTTGTCACCGTTGGCGAAGACCAGGACCCGAGCGGTCTTGCCGGTGCCGTTGGGCAGGATGACGGTGGAACGGACCATCTGGTCGGCGTGACGCGGGTCGACGCCGAGCTTGAACACGACGTCGATGGTCGAGTCGGTGTTCTTGGAGCCCGTCTTGATCGCGAGGCGGACGGCCTCTGCGGGGGTGTACAGCTGGCTACGGTCGACGAGCTGGGCTGCGTCGCGGAAAGCCTTGGAGCGCTTGGTCATCTGCGTTGTCCTTTGCAGTCGTGGTGGCGGGCCAGCGCGGCCCTCCCACTGGAGAAGTCTTGAGAGCGGTCTTACTCGACCGTGATGCCCATGGAGCGGGCGGTGCCGGCGATGATCTTCGCCGCGGCGTCGATGTCGTTCGCGTTGAGGTCCTCCATCTTCGCCTGAGCGATCTCGCGCACCTGAGCGTCGGTCAGCTTGCCGACCTTCTGGGTGTGCGGGACGCCGGAGCCCTTGGCGACGCCAGCAGCCTTCTTGATGAGCTGCGACGCCGGCGGGGTCTTCGTGATGAAGGTGAACGTGCGGTCCTCGTAGACCGTGATCTCCACCGGGATGATGTTGCCACGCTGCGACTCGGTGGCCGCGTTGTAGGCCTTGCAGAACTCCATGATGTTCACGCCGTGCTGGCCCAGTGCGGGTCCGACAGGCGGAGCAGGGTTCGCGGCACCGGCCTGGATCTGAAGCTTGATCAGGCCGGCAACCTTCTTCTTCTTAGGGGCTGCCATGTTCTTTCGGGTCCTTTACTTGCTTGGATGGCGGCTGGCCGCCGCCACGTGCGTCGTCCGCCTAGAGCTTCTGCACCTGGGTGAACGACAGCTCGACCGGGGTCTCCCGGCCGAAGATGGAGACGAGGACGTGGAGCTTCTGGCTCTCCACGCTGATCTCGGAGATGGTGCCGGGCAGGGTCGCGAAAGGACCGTCGATGACGGTGATCGACTCGCCGACCTCGAACTCGACCTCGACGGTCTGCTTCGGCGCGGGTGCGTCGCCGGACTCGGCTGCGGCCTGGGACTCGGGGCCCACGAGCATGCTGTAGACCTCGTCGATGGTCAGCGGCACCGGCTGGTGCGCGTGGCCGACGAAGCCGGTGACGCCAGGCGTGTTGCGCACGGTGCCCCAGGACTCGTCCGTGAGGTACATGCGGACCAGCACGTATCCGGGCATCCGCACGCGGACGACCTTCTTGCGCTGGCCGTTCTTGATCTCGGCGACCTCCTCCATCGGGACCTCGACCTGGAAGATGTAGTCCTCCATGTTGAGGCTCTCGCGACGGTGCTCGATCGCCTGCTTCACACGCTTCTCGTGGCCCGAGTAGCTGTGGACCACATACCAGTCGCCCTCCTGCATGCGCAGCGAGGCGCGAAGGTCGTCCTCAGCCGACGGGGCCGCGTCCTCGACGACCTCGGAAACGGCGGCCTCCTCGGCAGGCGTCTCGGGCTCGCTCGGCACGGAGTCGTCGTCGCCCTCCACCACGGCGTCGACCGGAGCGTCGTCGAGCTCGGCGTCGTCGACGGCGGGCGCGAGGGCCTCCTCGGCGGCCTCCACGGCGTCCACGAGCTGCGCGTCGGTCTCGGCCAGGTCGGCCTCGGCAGCGCTCAGCGCCTCGTCGATCTTGTCGTCACTCACGTCTCTCTCGACTCCTTCACTCGCCGGCTATGCGCCGAACACCTTCGATACGCCCCAGCCGAACACGAGATCGAGCACGAACGAGAGCCCCATCATCACGGCGACGAACGCAAGCACGACGCCGATGAGACGGATCCACTCGTGACGCGTAGGCGTCACGACCAGACGAAGCTGCGACACGACCTGACGCACGAACAGCGCGATGCGACCGAAGACGTTGCGACCCTCGCGCGACTCGTGCCGCGGGTCCTTGTCTCCGGTGTCGGTCACGACGGATTCGCTCACCGATCAGTCCTTTGCTTGCGTGATGTGTGGGGGGTTGCGGAAGACACGTCCGCTGAACGCAGGGCAGGAGGGACTCGAACCCCCAACCGTCGGTTTTGGAGACCGATGCGCTACCAATTGCGCCACTGCCCTTCGGGGGTTGGGCCCCGAGGCTCTTGACCACCGACCCGCACCAGGGCGCGGACCATCATGGCTTCTGTCAAGTGCCGAGGAGCCATAGTACGTGGTTTCCGCTCTAGATGCGAACCTGGGCCTGGAGGACCGGATCCTCACGCGCGCGAGGGGTGGAACAATGGTCGCATGACTGCTCCCGCCCGCCGTGTCTCTGCTCGCCTCGGTGCCATCGCGCCGTCCGCCACGCTCGCCGTGGACTCCAAGGCCAAGGCCCTCAAGGCCGCGGGCCGCCCCGTGATCGGATTCGGCGCGGGAGAGCCCGACTTCCCCACGCCCGACTACATCGTCGAGGCGGCGGTGGCCGCGGCTCGGGATCCTCGCAACCACCGATACACCCCCGCGGGCGGCCTTCCCGAGCTGAAGCAGGCGATCGCCGCCAAGACCCTGCGCGACTCGGGCTACGAGATCGACCCCGCGAGCGTCCTTGTGACCAACGGCGGCAAGCAGGCTGTCTTCCAGGCCTTCGCCGCGATCCTCGACCCGGGCGACGAGGTCCTGCTGCCCGCGCCGTACTGGACCACCTACCCCGAGGCGATCTCCCTCGCTGGCGCCACGCCCGTCGAGGTGTTCGCAGGCGCCGACCAGGACTATCTGGTGACGGTCGAGCAGCTCGAGGCCGCGCGGACCGACGCCACCAAGGCGCTTCTCTTCTGCTCGCCGTCCAACCCGACCGGCGCCGTCTACTCCGCCGAGCAGACCAAGGCGATCGGCGAGTGGGCGCTCGAGCACGGCATCTGGGTCATCACCGACGAGATCTACGAGCACCTGCTGTACGAGGACGCGGTCTTCTCCCCGATCCTCAGGCTCGTGCCGGAGCTCGCCGACCAGACCATCGTCCTCAACGGCGTCGCCAAGACCTACGCCATGACCGGATGGCGCGTGGGCTGGATGGTCGGGCCCATGGACGTCATCAAGGCCGCCGGCAACTTCCAGTCGCACCTGACGTCCAACGTCGCCAACGTCTCGCAGCGCGCGGCGATCGCCGCCCTCGAGGGAAGCCTCGACGCGGTCCACGAGATGCGCGTCGCGTTCGACCGCCGCCGCCAGACCATGGTGTCGATGCTGCGCGCGATCGACGGCGTCGTCTGCCCCACCCCCAAGGGCGCCTTCTACGCGTACCCGTCGGTCGAGGGCGTCATCGGCCGCACCGTGCGCGGCAAGGAGATCACCTCCAGCGCCGACCTCGCGGGCGTCATCCTCGACGAGGTCGAGGTGGCCGTGGTGCCAGGCGAGGCGTTCGGTCCTTCCGGGTTCCTGCGCCTCAGCTACGCGCTCGGCGACGCGGACCTGGCCGAGGGCGTCGGCCGGATCCAGTCGCTGCTCGCGGAGTAGGCGACGCCGGCGGGCGAGGGCCTCCCCTGAGGCCCTCGCCTCCACAGTCGTGCCTCAGGAGGACGCCGACCTCGGCGGTCGTCATTAGGCTCGGCGGCATGACCGAACCTGCGATCCGGATCTCGGACCTGCACAAGCACTACGGCGACCTGCACGCGGTCGACGGCGTCGACCTGGAGATCACGCGCGGCGAGGTGTTCGCCCTGCTCGGCCCCAACGGCGCAGGCAAGTCGACGACCGTCGAGATCCTCGAGGGGTTCCGCAAGCGCACGTCCGGCGACGTCTCCGTGCTCGGAGTGGACCCGCACCACGCGGACAACGCGTGGCGCGAGCGCGTCGGGGTGATGCTGCAGTCCACATCGGAGCGCTCGGCGCTCACCGCTCGCGAGGCCCTGCTCCACACGTCCCGCTACTACTCGCGTCCCCGCGACGTGGACCAGACCCTTGCCGCGGTGGGCCTCACCGAGAAGGCCGACGCGAAGCCGCAGACCCTGTCAGGCGGGCAGCGGCGACGCCTCGACGTGGCGCTCGCCGTCGTCGGCCGGCCCGAGCTGGTGTTCCTCGACGAGCCGACCACCGGCTTCGACCCCGAGGCGCGCCGGCAGTTCTGGCAGCTCATCGAAGCGCTGAGGGTCGACGGCACGACGATCGTGCTCACCACCCACTACCTCGACGAGGCCGACCACCTGGCCGACCGCATCGGCATCATCGCCGCCGGCAGGCTGGTGGCGCTCGACAGCCCCGCGGGCCTGCGCTCCCGCGCCTCCGACACGCGCGTCGCCTGGAACGAAGGCGGCACGGCCCGCGAGCGGCTGACGGGAGAGCCCACGGCGCTGCTGCGCGAGCTGCTCGCACGGCACCCCGGAGAGATCCCGCACCTCGAGGTCACCCGACCCACCCTCGAGGACGTGTACCTGTCGCTGATCGGTGAGGCGCACGCCGCCGCCACGCGCGAGGAGGAGAACGCCCGATGACCGCCACGAGCACCGCACGGACATCCCCCGCCTGGGCATCGATGACGCTCAACCGCTACGTCGTCGAGCTCAAGGAGTTCACGCGCAACCGCGAGCAGATGATCTTCATCTTCATGTTCCCGATCATGTTCCTGCTCCTGTTCGGCTCGGTCTTCGGCGGTCAGGAGATCTCCGACGACGGCGTGACGTTCGCCCAGTACTTCCTGCCCGGCATGATCGCGTCGGGAATCATCTACACCGGCTTCCAGTCGCTCGCCATGTCGATCGCGCTCGACCGGGACGAGGACCTGCTCAAGCGCATCCATGCCACGCCGCTGCCGGCGAGCGCCTACTTCGCCGGGAAGATCCTCCAGGTCATCACCGTGTCGCTCGTGCAGATCGCCGCCCTGATCCTGCTCGGCGTCGCCATCTTCGACACCCAGCTCCCCACCGACCCCGGCAAGTGGCTCACCTTCGCCTGGGTCTTCCTGCTGGGCACCGGGGCCTCGACGACCCTCGGCATCGCCACCTCGTCGCTCCTGCGCTCGTCGCGGGCCGCATCGGCGATCCTCACCCCCGTGGTCCTGCTCCTGCAGTTCACGTCCGGCGTGTACCTCGTGTACACGCAGATCCCGACGTTCCTGCAGCACTTCGCCGAGATCTTCCCGCTGAAATGGCTCGCGCAGGGCCTGCGCTCGGTGTTCCTCCCGGACAACTACATGTACGCCGAGGCCCGGCAGTCATGGGAGCTCCCGATGGCCGCGACCGTCCTGGCCGCGTGGCTGGTCGTCGGGCTGCTCGTATCGATGCGCACCTTCCGGTGGACACGGCCCGACGACCGATGATTCGTCCCGACTGTCCGTTCTTTGCCAGGTCTCAGACTCCCTGAGGGACAGTGTGCCCATGGATCGCGCCACCTCCCGCTTCCTCGTCACCCTCGCGAGCACCGCGGGGATGCTCGTCACGCTCGGCCTGGGAGCCGCAGCAGTGAGCTCCGGCGGCGCTGCGCCCCTCGCCGCAGCAGATCCGGTGGTCCTGCCCGGCTCCCAGTCGACCGCTCCCGACGCGACGGACGACCTCGGCTCCGACCCCAGCCCCGCGGACGACCCTTCGGATATCGCGTCGCCGGACACGGTCGAGGTCGTCACCGACGACGTCGTGGACCTCGGCCAGGCCGACGATCCCGAGGGCACCGCGACGCCGGAGGGGGCAGCAGCCGTCGGGGCGCCAGAACGCACCGAGTCCGGCTCCGGCGCACGCGCAGGCGAGGATGGACACGACGACTCGAACGGGACCGCCGGTGAGAACTGGCAGCGAGGCTCCGCCGACTCGGTGACGAACGGGGCTGAGGTCGGAGACGACGAGCGCTCCGCTGAGGACGGCGTGGACGGCAACCGCTCGACGGATCTGCCCGACAGCTGAGCCGACCGCGCCTGCGGTGGCTCACGGTGTGCGGGATGTCACAACCCTGAGACGGCTCTCAGACGAGCGGCGCGATGCTGAGAGCATGCAGAACACGACATCTCGATTCATCGCGACCATCGCAGCGACCGCTGGCGTTCTGATCGCCGTCGGCCTCACCGCAGCGGCCGTCGGCTCGTCCGGCGAGGCGACCGCGGATCCGACCACGCCGGAGGCCGTGATCCTCCCCGCAGTCCTCACGTCGGAGCCGGTCGCCACCGTGCCGGCGGAGTCATCCGCGTCCGAGGACTCGGAGAGCGCATCCCCCGAGGCCACCGAGACCGAGCCTGCCGAGCCCACCGAACCCGCGGAGACCACGCCGGCGGCGGCACCTGTGGCCGTCGCCCAGGAGGTCGTCGACCTCAACGACGACCCCAGCGACGACGCGACCAAGGATGACTGCGACGGCGATCAGGACCGCGACCAGGACCAGACCCGCGACCAGGACCGCGACGGCTGGAACGACGACGCCACCGCCGGCACCGCGTTCACGGAGCGGAGCGGCTCCGACGACGAGCAGCACGACCACGACGGTCACCGCTGAGCCTCGACGCAGGTAGCCGCAGAGCCACCGTGCGCACAGAGCTTCCACCGACACCCCTCAGCCCGGAGGCCGCACGCATCACGCGTGCGGCCTCTGGCGTATCCGCGGGGCGCCGGGCCACGCGGCTGAGGACCACCGCTGTCGGTCGGATCCGGATCCGGGCCGAGCTGCTGCCTGCACGACTCTCCTCAGCCACCATGCGCGCTCGCGACACCCTCGCGAAGGTGAGCCGTGCCGGTGCGCCGAACCACGCGCTAGCGTGGTGGCGACGAAGGGCGGCTCCGATGGTGATGTCACTCGCACGCCGACCGGCCGGCGTCAGCGTCCGGGTCCGTGTGCTCGTCTACCTGTCCGTGCTCACCGGCGTGGCGCTCGCCGTGGCCGGCACCACGGCCTTCGTGATCGAGCGGGCCCGGCTGGATCGGGAGATCACGGAGGACCTCGTGCTCCGCGCGAACGACCTCCAGTCGCTCGTCGCGGACGGCGATCCCGTCACGGGAGAGGCCTTCACCGACGCTGAGTCGATCCTCCGGGAGGCGATGAGGCGCGTGGTCGCCACGCCCACGGAGAGCGCCGTCGCGCTGATCGACGGCACCCCGCGGTTCGTGCCTGGCGGCAGCGACGTCCTTCGCCTGGACGCAGACCAGGAGCTCTTGACGGACGCGAGCGCGGCCGCCGCGAGCGGCACCCTCAACGTGCGCGCACTCACCACGGCACAGGCTGACTACCGCTACCTGGCCGTGCCGGTGGTGTCCGACTCTGGCGACGTCCAGGGGATCGTGATCTACGGCGTGGATCGCGGCGCGACCGTCGCCGCGCTGCAGGACACATTCCGCGTCTACGCGATGGTGGGACTGCTGTCGCTCGTCGCGATCACCGGGTTCGGGTACGTCACGGTCGGCAGGCTGCTGGAGCCCATCCGGCTGTTGGATGCGACCGCGCGCCGCATCTCCACGTCCGACCTGTCGGAACGCATCCCGATCGTCGGCGACGACGACCTCGCGCGGCTGTCGGAGACTGTGAACCAGATGCTCGACCGCATCGAACGCGCCTTCTCGGAGCAGAGCCGCATGCTGGACGACGCTTCCCACGAGCTGCGGACGCCTCTCACGATCATGCGCAACAGGCTCGAGCTGGTGGAGCCGCGCGACCCTGACTCCGTCGTGAGCACACGCGACGACCTGCTGGGAGAGGTCACCCGGATGTCACGGCTGGTCGACGACCTCGTCACGCTCGCGAAGGCGGACCGCCCGGAGTTCCTGCGGCTCGACGCAGTGGACCTCGCGGAGCTCACCGAGCTCGCGCACGCTCGTGCGGAGACGCTCGGTCCTCGCCGGTGGAAGCTCGACGCCGTCGCCGAAGGCGTGGTCGAGGCTGACCGAGAGAGGCTGACCCAGGCGTGGCTGCAGCTGTCCGCCAACGCGCTGCGCTTCTCCGAGCCGGGCACGCTGGTCGCCCTCGGCAGCTCGATCGGAGTGAACGATGCCGGCGTTCCTGAGGTGCGGCTCTGGGTGCGTGACGAGGGTGTCGGGATCGCGGCGGAGGACATGGACAGGATCCGCTCTCGCTTCGGACGCGCGGGCGACGACCGGGATGGCGCGGGCCTGGGGATCCCTATCGTGTCCGCCATCGTCGCAGCACATGAGGGCCGTCTGGACATCGAGTCGCGGCCGGGCGCGGGATCGACGTTCACGATGACCCTTCCGGCGTATGCGCCGCGCGCGAAGGACCCCGCCCTGAGCTCGCCATGGGCGGACGACGCGGTCGAGGAGGCCGGGCGATGACGCGGCTGCTGCTCGTGGAGGATGAGGATCGGCTCGCTGCGTCGATCAGCGAGGGGCTCACGGTCGCGGGCCTCGAGGTGGTGCATGTCAGAACCGGGCGTGACGCTCTCGCTCGTGCGACAGGCGAGAGCTTCGACATCATGCTGCTCGACATCGGGCTGCCCGACATGGAGGGCTTCACGGTGCTGCGACGGCTCAGGTCCGCGGGGTCGGACCTGCCGGTGATCATCCTGACGGCGCGCACGTCGGCCGAGGACACGGTGCGTGGCCTTGAGCGGGGCGCGGACGACTACATGCCGAAGCCCTTCAGCTTCGACGAGCTTCTTGCCAGGGTGCGGCTCAGGGCCAGACCGAGCTCCGCTGAGCCTGAGGTGACGGTCATCCGTCTTGGACGGTGCGAGCTGGACACGATTGCTCGCGAGCTCACCTGCGAGGGAGAGCCGGTGGAGCTGAGCCCCCGCGAGCTGCAGCTCGCCACGTTGCTGATGACCAGGCAGGGCGAGGTGGTGAGCCGGGCCGACGCGCTGGAGCACGTGTGGGGCTCGGCGTCCAAGGACAACGTGCTCGACGTCTACATCCGCTATCTGCGTGGCAGGTTGGGAGCGGACGCGATCGAGACAGTCCGCGGCGTGGGTTATCGGTTCATCGGCTGAGCTGACCGCTGCCGCGCGGCAGGACGCTCGCGACGAGGCGCTCGGCGTGACCTGCGAAGCTGGCCGCCGTCGCCACATCCCTGGTGGCGAGAGCGAGCTCGATTCCGCCAGCGCCGCCCCACGCGAGCACGCCGACGGAGAAGGTGAGCGCGCCGCCTCGAAGCTGAATGGTCCGTGAGCTCCTCACGGCGTGCGGGAAGGCGGGGTGATCGAGCCGGTCGACCCGCACGGTCCGCGCCCCACGAGGGTCGATCCATGCGGGCTCCAGTGCAGCGATGGAGGCGCCGTCCGTCAGACGTAACGTCGCGACTCTGGGGCTGCCGCCATGCTCCGGCAGGAACAGGCACCCGCCCTCGGGCGGGGCTGAGATGAGGAGCGCCTGGCATTCCTTGCGACCGGCAGGGCCGTCGAGCCCTGACCGCGCCTGCGCCAGCGCCACCCACCGCAGACGTGCGTCGTCGTCGAGCATCGCCGCGGGCGGCACGGGGAACCATCGCTGCGGGTCCGCGGGGAAGGTCCAGTCGCCGGAGATCACTCGTCACGCCGCCACTGGACGGCGGTGACGAGCGCGTCGCACAGCTCAAGCCACGCCGACACGGAGTCGGGCTCGACCATGAGCACCGTGTGGACGAGCGCGAGCCATCTGCCCTTTCCGCGAGGCGGGAGCAGGTAGCGCGCGTGCAGCGCCGCACCGTCCGCAAGGTCCCGCTCGTCCAACCCGAGGCGCTCGGCGTGGAGGCGTCCGAAAGGGGCGAGCGAGTGAGTCCGCATCGCCGGGCCGGCGTCGGTGGCGAGGAGGCGCGCGGTGGGGTCCTGGGCCGCGATGCCCGCAAGGGCACGGTTGGCCTCCATCGACGACCGCGTGGCCATGGTCAACCGCAGCACCGCGACCGTGATCGGCAGGCGCGCTCCCGCGACCCCTCCCGGCACCAGCAGCGACGCCACCTCGGCGTCCTCTGCTGCGACCGACGCGAAACCCGCCTCGAGCGCACCTCTCACCTCGCGCAGGCGGGCAGAGCGATCGCTCGACGGCACGTCCTGGACCAGGTCGTTCGCGACGGTCTCCACCGAGTGCGGCCCGTCGCCTCGCGTGACGAGCCGCCATCCGGTCGGCACGGTCATCTCCAATGTCGCGGTCATGAGACCACCTCCACATTCTTCTGAGTCGAGGGCGAGGCGAAGGCCCCACGGACCTCCTGGCAGACGTCCACGACCTGATACGAGAGCCCGCTCAGCGCGTGCTCGCCCGCAGTGGTGCGGCTCATCACATCCGTCCAGCCGTCCAGCGCTCCGTGCCCGCCTCCGAGGTCGAGCACCCCACCGACCACCGCGTCATCCATGGCGTTCCACCTGTTCTCCGCATCGAGCAGCCGTTGCGTGCTCACGGTCCAGCGACCGAGGCGCACCGACTCCGCGTTCGCGACCGGATCCAGCCTGGTGCGTACCCAGTCCTCGAAGGTGGTCCTCGTGAGCCGCGCCTCAAGGGTTGCCGCACGGCCGGCGACGCTCCCGTCGCCGTCGAGCGCGTCATGCAGGAATGAACCGACCCTGCCAGCGGTGCTGCTGAACGTCCTGCCCGCGTAGCGGCTGCCGACGTGCAGGACGCCATCCAGAGCCTTGCTGTGCACTCGGCCCGCCACGTAGTCGACACCGACCGCGGCCAGGTCCGTCAGCGGGCGCTTGCCTGACACGACGAGGATGCAGGTCGCGGTCGCCTTGACGGCGGCCACAGCCCGGGCTCCGAGCTGCGCGGCGCGCGACAGAGCGAACAGGACCGGGGCCAGCGCCGCGCCGCCACCGGTCAGGGCACAGCCCACCGCGACGACGGTCAAAACGACCGCAAGCACGTCGAGTGCGATCTCGATGTCGGGAAGCCAGTCGTCGAGCACGGTCTCCAGGAGGCCGCAGAAGCCATCCCAGGCCGAGTCGTTGAGGTCTGATCCCTCCACCACCACATCGATATCCCTGGCACGAGCCCTGACGATCGCGCACCAGTCACCTACCAGCTCCTCGAGCTGCTTGTCGTAGGAGGCGAGCAACGCACGAGCATCATCCGCGTCCTGCTCGGCAGCGGCATGCGCAGCCTGCGTGTGATCAAGCATGGCGTCGAGCGAGGCCGTGCCGACGCCGCCCTCGACCTCGGAGTCGGGCCCGGCTTCACGCATCCGCCGCTGGGCCGCGTCCAGGTCGTCCTGGGCCCACCGCCTCCGAAGCTCGAGGTCTGCCGCCTGGGCCTGCAGGTCGGTCAGCGACGCCGCGTAGCTCGCGAGCGAGGAAGCAGCCGCGCTGTACCGAGACTCGACCTGGGAGAGCGCCTCCTCGATCGCTGCGGCCGCCTCCAGGTAGGCATCGATCGACTCGCCGGCCATCGTGGTCCCGGCGCGAGCCTGACGGAGCTCGAGCGTGGTCGTCGCGATCGTCTGCGCCACCGCGTCGAGCGCCTGCGAGCCCCCATGGATCAACTGAGGATCGCCCGTGATGCGTGGAGCGACCGTGACCGTGGTCGTCATCAGATCGCCTCGTGCCCTGGAGCGACCGTCCGGCTCACGGGCGTCGCGCTCTGCGCCAGGTTCTGCTCCGCGCCGTCGAACCCTTCGTCGATGCGGCGAGCCGCACTCGCGAGCCCGGACAGCGACTCGCACAGTCCCTCGCGCCTGATCCCCCAGCTCGACACGAAGCCGTCCACCGCCGACCGCAGCGGCTCGACCTCGGCGGCCGTCCCCAGCCCATCGCGGATCTGCGCGCTCCGGTCGTCGGCGGATCCGAGGTCGACCGCGAGCCCGTCGATGCGGGTCGCGGCCACCACGAGCGCATCCCCGGCGATGACCAGGTGCTGCGTCACAGATCTCTCCCTCGGTCCGGCACCGGTCTACTGACCGCGGATCGCGCTCGCGAGCGCCTCATCGGTCTGCTGAAGCGTCTCGCTCGCGCTCCGCAGGAACTGGCTCAGACCCTCGAGCGCGGAGATCGCCTGACGCGAGGAGCTCGTGAACGTCGTGTACTGGTCGTGGAACGCTCCCGACGAGGCGGTCGTGACGTACCCGTCTGACACCAGCGAGTCGATGTACGCCTTGAGCTCCGTCAGCCGCGAGTCGATGTCGGACTGACCGGACACGAGCTGATCGGCGGCGACGCGAAGGTCGTCGTAGGTGACGGTGATGTTGGCCATGGGCTCCCCCTTGTTCGTCCCCGCCCGTTCGAGCGGATGTCAGCGAAACTAACCGCCGTGCTTCACTCGCCCCCAGGGGCCGTCAGCGATCTGTGGAGAACGCTCCGGGGAGCCAGGGGATCTGGACGACGCTCACGCGGCCCGGCTCCACCGCGACGGCGCGGCCGGGCGGGCGCTGCGCGCTGGAGGCCCTGGGGCCTCGCACCCCGAGCAGCACCTGCACGTCGGCCGGCTCGGCGGAGAGCACGATCCCCCGCCGCGCGGCCTTGATGTCACCGGCCAGCGGCCCGAGCCAGGACTGGGTGTCGGCCTCGGCGACCACCACGTGGCCGAGCCGGATCGCCTGCCGAAGCGCGTGCACCAGGACCTGCTCGGAGGTGCTCGGCCCCAGGTCCGCCAGGTGCTCCACCATCACCGTCACGCGGCCCGCATCCTCGGCGACCTGCGCGAGCGCCTCGCCCCAGCCCGAGAGCAGCCGCTGCCCGGCGTCAGGGCCCGAGAGCGAGTCGGACCACGCGGGCAGAGTGCTGAGGCTCGATCTGCGCATGCTCAGGTGGACGATCGCCGCGTCGTGGTCCTGGGCGCGCAGGGCGGTGCCCAGCCATGCGAGCGCGGCGGTGCGCCCGGACCCGGCGGGACCCGCGATCACGAACGGACGGTCCAGCGCGACGCCCATCGGAGCGAGGCTCTGCTCCTCGATCCCGAGCACCGGCAACCCTCCGACGTGGGCGGGCATCTGTCCGGCCTCGACCTGCAGAGGCATCCGCGGCACCCGCGCGGGAGGCTCCGCGCGGCTGGCCGCAGCGATCGCGCCGAGCGCCTGCGCCTGCGCGTCCAGTCGAGGCGAGCCACCAGGCACCGCGATCTGCAGCTCCAGGCCGGACTGCGCGTCGAACCCCCTGCCCGGCGGCGCGTCGGCGGGCACGCGCGCGGACCGCAGCCCGGCGAGCGCATACTCCGACTCGTCGGAGGTGCGCAGGACGAGCTGACGCGTCATCAGCGCACGCAGCGAGGTGTGGAGCGCGCCGGATCTGCCAGCGGCCAGCGCCACGTGCACACCGACGGCGGCGCCCTCGCCCACCACCGCGCGGAGGTCCTCCCAGACCTGCTCGCGGCCCGGCACGTGAAGGCACTCCGCCTGCAGGTCGGCCGCGCCGTCGACGAGCAGCAGCACGCGCGGTTGGCCGCCCCGCGAACGATCCCACCCGGTCGCCCGTCGTTCCCGCACGGTCCGGGCGAGCGTCCCGAGCAGCCGTCGGATCCGCTCCGCGTCGCCCACCTCGACCACGTCGCCCACGTGAGGCAGCGGGGTGAGCGGCGCGAGCCCGCCGCCTCCGGCATCGATCCCGTACACGTGGATCGGCGTCTCCTGCGCCGCGAGCGCCGCTGCGGCCGCGAACGATCGGAGCGCGGCCGACGCTCCGGCACCTGGCCCAGCGACGATCAGCACGCCCCCGTCCGCCTCGAGGTCCACGACGAGCGGGTCCTGACGCTGTCGCGCCGGGTCGTCGACCCTGCCGACGACGAGCGCGCCTGAGCGCTGCGGCAGCTCCTCGAGCGGGATCGCGGCGGGAAGCTCGTCGAGCCACGGCCTGTGCACAGGGGCGCCCCCTGCGATCTCGTGCGCCGATCTCAGGGCGTCGACCACGCGCTCGGCGTCGGTGCCGAGGCTGTCGGGCGGCCGCAAGTCGACCGGCGTGGGCCATCGGCGCCACCCCGCCGGGTCGACGTCGCTGACCTCGATCTGGACGTGATGCGCGCCGGGGGCGCCGGAACGCGCGCCGCCGAAGGCCGACTGGAAGCGCCTGATCCGCCCTGGCCCTGTCCGCGCGAGCGCCCTGCCGGGCACCGCGGGGTCGAGCTGCGCGGCGCCGGGGTCTCCGAGGACGTCGCGCGAGTCGGCCTCGTCGGCCATCCGCAAGGCGATGCGGAGGTTCGTGTTGGCGCGCAGGTTGTCCCGGATCACGCCGGCCGGCCGCTGGGTGGCCATGATGAGGTGCAGGCCGAGGGAGCGCCCGCGCTGGGCGATGTCGATCACGCCGTCCACGAAGGCGGGCACCTCGGCCACGAGCGTCGCGAACTCGTCGATCACGATCACCAGCCGCGGCGGCGCGGGAGCACCGGACTCGAGCAGGGAGTCCAGGTCCTTCGCGCCTGCCGCAGCGAGCTGGCGCTCCCGGTGACGCAGCTCTGCGCGGAGCGACGTGAGCACGCGGGTCGCGAGCCGCGGGTCGAGGTCTGTGACCAGGCCCACCGCGTGAGGGAGCCGCACGCAGTCCGCGAACGCGGCGCCGCCCTTGTAGTCGACGAGCAGGAGGCTGAGGGACTCTGGGCCGTGCGCGCAGGCCATCCCCAGGATCCAGGCCTGCAGCAGCTCCGACTTGCCGGCGCCGGTGGTGCCGCCCACCAGCGCGTGCGGGCCCTCGCGCGCGAGGTCGATGTACATGGGTCCGTCGGACGCGTGGCCGACGAGCGCGCGCAGGGAGCCGCGGGACGCGCCCATGCGGCCGGACCGCCACCGTGCGGCATGGACCGCAGGATCGAGCACCTCGGCGCCGTGCAGCGATACGAGCGGCACCTGCGGCCCCAGCGCGGTGGAGGCCTCGGTCACGTGGGCGGCGTCACGCATCGGCGCCAGCCGCCGCGCGAGCCGTGAGGCCTCCCGTTCGGACAGGTGCTCGAGCCGCAGCGCCGTCCGTGGTCCACCGCGCAGGGCGTGGCCGACGACGGGGCCTCCCGGCCGATCCGTGTCCACGACCGTGCGGCATGCACCAGGCACCCGTGCGCAGGTGCGAGCCGACCACAGCACATGCACCCCCACGTCGGGGCCTCGCTCGGCGAGCCGCAGCAGCCGGGGCCGCTCCGGAGCGTGGTCGTCCACCATCACGACCACCGACGCCCGGCCAGGCTCGCCGGCGTCGTGGCGATGCTCCCCGTCGCGCGCCGAGGGCGCGGCGTGGGCGATGTCCGTGCCCGCTCGCGTCGCGACCAGGTCCTCGAGCGCGTCCACGAGGCCGGCGACCGCCCGCCCCGTCGCGACCGCGGGCCGGCCCAGCAGCGTCCGCGCGGCAGCGGTGTGCGGCAGCCACTGGGCCCACTGCCATGCGCCCGGATCGGCACCGGCAACGACGAGCGCACAGTCGAGCGGAGAGTGGGTCGCGGCCAGCTGGAGAAGCAGCGCACGCGCGACGGAGTCGGCCTCTGCTCCGCCGATTCCCAGCGACCCGCACTCGCCGAGCGACGCGACGATCGGCGCGTCGGACAGGGTGGAGAATCGCGCCGTGAGGGCGGCATGCCTCTCACGTGCGCTCGCGACCCCCTCGGAGCCGTGCAGGGCCTCGGGTGGCGCGGTCGCTGCCACGGAGCCGGTGCCCAGCCTCACGGTGAGGAACTCGGTGTGCTCGGGCCTGCGCGACCAGAGCATCGGGTCGCGCTGCTCGAGGCCGCGACCTGCGGCGACGGTGGTCGGGTATCGCGCCTCGAGCGCCGCGCGCTCGTCGGGCTCCCGCGCCACCAGCCGTCGCTCGGCCTCGTCCGCCTCGGCGTCGAACGTCGCGCACAGCGCCGCGAGCCTGCGCCGACGCTCCCAGCGCGCGTCGAGGACCCCTCCGACCATCATGAGGGGCGACATCACCACGAACACCAGCGACAGCGCGCGACCGGTGACCGCGTACATCGCGAGCCCCATGAGCGCGGGCGCGAGCAGCGCGGCCCGAGGCATCCGCCTGGGCTCGGGCTCGGCGGGCGGCTGCGGCAGCTCCACAGGCGCGTCGGGCAACGGTGGCAGGACGCGAGGCGAGGCGGTGACGACGTCCTGATCGGGATCCGCCTCGGCTCCTGCAGACACGACGTCGTCACCCAGCCGCAAGGCGGTCGCCCCGATCGCCAGCGTCTCGCCTGGGCGGAACGGGGCTCGGGTCGCAGGGGTGCCGCCGACCACGACGCCACCGGTGGAGCCGAGGTCCACCACCTCGACGGCTGTTCCCACGTGGATCGCGACGTGCCGGAGCGCGACGAGCGGGTCCGTCAGCCTGACCGCAGCCGCATCGTCCCTGCCCACCAGGTTCGCGCCTGCCCGCAGCGGGAAGACGGCTCCCGCGTCGGGGCCGTCCACGGCCACGACCACGGCGGCCACGTCCGCCCCGGAGCTGTGCGCCGAGGCGTCGAGCAGCTCGACATGGTCACCGCGGCGCAGCCCCGCCGTCCGGAGGTCGGCCTCCGGCGCGAGCGCGCACCACCCCTGGACGATGCCGCCCGACACCGGCAGGAACTTGAGCGTGAGCGGCCCTGCGTCGGCCGCGAGGCCGCAGCCGGGCGCGAGCCGTTCGGCGAGGTCGGCCGCGGTCGCGCCGTCGGGGAGGGTCACCTCGACGTGTCGAGGGCCGGCGGCGCCCTGAAGCGTCAGCAGCAGGTTCATGGTGCCTCCCGTCGTCCCGCGGGGCCGACGCTAGACCGACGAGGCGGTAGCGTCTCGCGTCGACCGTCGATCTGTGGACGGCGGCCGCGGCGCCCGGTCCCGCCCCGCGTCGGCCCTCCCGGCTAGCCTGTGTGCGTGGACCTCAAGCTGCCCCGCCTGCCGGACGTGCTCATCGCGGTGTCGATGCTCACGCTCGCGCTGATCACGGCGTTGGGCCTCGAGGCGCAGGAGCAGGCCCAGCAGCATGCGCACGCGTACGACGCCCTCGGCTACGCGCTGATCGCGTTGCAGGTCGCGCCGCTGGCGTTCCGCCAGAGGTATCCGCGCGGCGTGCTGTGGGCGAGCATGCTGTTCTGGGTGATCGCCGCGGGACTGGGCTACCTGGGGTCGCCCGCGATGCTCGCCATCTACATCGCGCTGTACGGCGTCGCCTCGTACCTGCCGCCTCGGCAGGCGATCGTGCACATCGCCGCCGCCACGGGCGTGCTGATGGCGTGGATCACCGTGGGTCTGCTGGCCACCGACTACGTGACAGCCTGGTACTACCTGCAGGGGGCGCTCGCAGTGGTCGTTCCCGTGGGGCTGGGGTTCACCGACTACCGGCGTCGGCAGCGGACCACCGCGATCGAGCTCGACGCGCAGCGGCAGGAGCAGGCGGAGCGCACCGCCGCGGCCGACGCGGTCCGCGCCGAGCGCGCCCGCATCGCGCGCGAGCTGCACGACGTGGTTGCCCATGAGGTGACGGTGATGACGTTGCAGGCGGAGGGGGCCCGGCGGCTCGCCGCGAGGGAGGATCCCGTGCTCGCCGAGGCGCTCGCCACGATCTCCGACTCGGGTCGCAAGGGCCTCGCGGAGATGCAGCGCATGATCGGGGTGCTGCGGACCACCGAGCGCGAGGCGGAGGACGAGGCCGCCGAGCTCACAGGCCGCGTCCGCGGGACCGGGATGGTCGGCGCCGTGCTCGGCGACGACCTGGGGCCGATGCCGTCGCTCGCCGCGATCCCCGACCTCGTCCAGCAGGTCGAGGACGCGGGGATGCCCGTCAACCTCACGATCTCCGGCACCACGCACGTGCCCGCAGGAGTGGAGCTCAGCGCCTACCGGATCGTCCAGGAGTCGCTCACGAACGCGTTGAAGTACGCGGGCCCGGGCGCTCACGCCGAGGTCACGCTGAGGCGCCGCGCCGACTCGGTGACGATCGACGTCGAGGACGACGGACGCGGCACGATCAGCGAGGCGGCGGGCACGAGCGGCGGCCATGGGCTCGCGGGCATGCGGGAGCGCGTCGCGCAGCTCGGTGGGGACATCGAGCTCGGCCCGCGACCGGGCGGCGGCTTCCGCGTGCATGCGGTGCTGCCGGTGACGGACGACCAGGTGCGCACCGGGATGGCGCGCACCCGAACAAGGGGGAACCGATGATCAAGGTGGCGTTGGTCGACGACCAGCAGATGGTGCGGGTGGGGCTGAGGATGATCCTCGAGTCCGAGGACGACATCCGGGTGTGCTGCGAGGCCGCGGACGGCAACCAGGCTCTGGAGCTGGCCGACACCCACGCAGCCGACGTGGTGCTGATGGACGTGCGCATGCCGGGGATGGACGGGATCGCCGCGACGCGCGCACTGATCGCGAAGCAGCCGGACGCCCGCATCGTGATCCTCACCACCTTCGACGACGACGAGTACGTCTACGAGGCGCTTCGTGCCGGCGCGTCGGGCTTCCTGCTCAAGAGCGCCGACGGTGACACGCTCGTCGAGGCCGTCCGCATCGTCGCCGGCGGCGAGGCGCTGCTGGCGCCCGAGGTGACGCGACGCGTGATCGAGCGCTTCGCCTCGTCGGCGCCGCACGCCGCCGCGGACCCGGAGCCGACCGCGCCCCAGGGGGACGTGCCCCACCAGCCCTCACCCGAGGCGATCGGCGACCTCTCGGACCGCGAGGTCGAGGTCCTTCAGCTCATGGCACGCGGGCTGTCCAACCAGGAGATCGCCGCCGAGCTGTTCGTGTCCAACACCACCGTGAAGACGCACGTCAGCCACATCCTCACCAAGCTCGGCGTGCGCGACCGCGTGCAGGCCGTGGTCGAGGCGTACGACTCCGGGATCGTCCTCCCCCGAGGTTGACGCTCGGGGACAACCCCGGCGTCGTCCACGCGAACGACGGCCGCGAACCGTCCTGAAGGACGATGCCCAGCCGCGTCCGACGCGTCCACACTGGACCCGTCAGACGTACCGCGCAGCTCGCGCGGGCTTCATGAAGGGGACAGCATGACCACCACCTCCCTCGCCGCCACGATGCGCGGCGGCTACAAGGACTACGGCTTCGGCGACACCGCCGTGCGGGCGCTCGACGGGATCAACGTCGACATCGCCCGCCACGAGTTCACCGCGATCATGGGCCCGTCGGGCTCGGGCAAGTCGACCCTGCTCCACACCCTCGCCGGCCTCGACAAGCTCACCGCAGGCGAGTCGTCGATCGCCGACATCGTGATCACCCAGCTGCCCGAGGCGAAGGTCACGGAGGTCCGTCGCGACCACATCGGCTTCGTCTTCCAGTCGTTCAACCTGATCCCGTCGCTCACCGCGAAGGAGAACATCACCCTTCCGCTCGACATCTCCGGCAAGCCCGTCGAGAAGTCGTGGTTCGACGAGATCATCGGGATCCTCGGTCTCGGGGACCGCCTCACCCACCTCCCAGCGGAGCTGTCGGGCGGCCAGCAGCAGCGCGTCGCCGTCGCACGTGCCCTCGTCGCCCGGCCGGAGATCATCTTCGCCGACGAGCCGTCCGGCAACCTGGACTCCCGCTCCGGCGCCGAGCTGCTCGGCTTCATGCGTCGCGCCGTGAAGGAGTTCGGCCAGACCATCGTCATGGTCACGCATGACCCGTCCGCCGCCGCGTACGCCGACCGCATCCTGTTCCTCGAGGACGGGCAGATCGTCGACGAGATGCGCGAGCCGACCGCCGACCGCGTCCTCGACCGCATGAAGCAGATGGGGCACTGATGTTCCGTCTCGCCTACAAGTCCGTCAAGCACAACCCGAAGCGGTTGGTGCTCACGGCGGTCGCGGTGGCGCTCGGAGTGGCGCTCGTCGCCGCGACCCTCACCCTGACCAACGCGCTCTCGAGCGGCTTCGACAAGCTGTTCGGGGAGATCTACGCCACCACCGACGTGGTCGTGGAGCAGGTCCCGACCGACCAGGCGGCCGGCACCGGGAACAGCATGTTCGACGCCTCGACGTCGATCTTCACGCAGCAGGACCTCGCAGCGATCGAGGCCGTCGACGGCGTCGCGGCCGCGTACGGAGGCATCCAGGTCGACGGCACCGTCCTCCCGAACGGCTACGAGCCGTCCGGCGACCTCATGTCCGGCACGGGCGGCGGCCCCACCCAGATGTTCAACTGGACCGGTGAGCCGAAGGTCGACAAGGCCACGCTCGTGGAGGGCGCCGCACCCACCTCCGACGACCAGATCGTGCTCGACGTCGACTCGGCGCCTCGCCTCGGCTACGCGATCGGGGACACCGTCACCGTCGCCATGAACGACGGCGTCTCCGAGTTCACGCTCGTGGGCCTCGTGCGCTTCGGCGAGTCCAACTCGCTGCAGGGCGCCACGCTCGCCTACGTCACCGAGGCGGAGGCGCACGCGCTCGTGGGCGACGACGGATTCCAGCAGATCGCCGTCGTCACCGCCGACGGGGCTGACAAGGATGCGGTCGCCGCGGCGATCAACGAGATCCTGCCCGATGGCACGCGCGCCATCACAGGTGAGAAGAAGGCCGCCGAGCAGGCGTCCCAACTCGACGACATCCTCCAGTACATCGACATCTTCGCGATCGCGTTCGGCCTGATCGCGCTGTTCGTCGGCTCGTACATCATCGTGAACACGTTCCGCATCATCGTCACACAGCGCACCAGGGAGTTCGGCCTGATGCGAGCGATCGGCGTCACCGGACGCCAGCTGCGCACGATGATCCTGCTCGAGGCTGTCGTGATCGCCGTCGTGTCCGCGACGATCGGCATCATCCTCGGATACCTGGGCGCGCTCGGCATGTCCGCCCTCGTGGAGGCGTTCTCAGGAGACCTGTTCGGAACCGTGACGCTGCCGATCGACGCCGTCCTGTACAGCTACGCGCTCGGCGCGCTCGTCACGCTCGTGTCGGCCCTGCTGCCCGCCATCCACGCGTCCACGATCTCCCCCATGGAGGCGCTGCGGGAGGCCGCGACCGAGTCCAAGAAGCCGCTCAAGGTGCGCAACATCGTGGGCGGCGCGATCGCGGCGCTCGGGCTCGTGGCTGTCGCGGTCGGCCTCTACACCGGCATCGAGAACCCGTACATCTACGTGGGCGCCGGCGCCATGGCGCTCGTCATCGGCGTGACCCTGCTGGCCGCGCAGGTGCTGGTGCCGCTGGCATTCGGGCTGCGGGACGTGCTCACGCGTGTGTTCAAGATCGACGGGAAGCTGGCGGCGAACAACATCCGTCGCGAGCCGCGTCGCAGCGCGAACACGGCTGCGGCGCTGATGATCGGCGTCATGCTGCTGGCTCTGGTGGCGACGTTCACCGAGTCCCTCAAGGCGGTCGTGACGAGCCAGTTCAGCCAGATCGAGGCGGACTTCTTCGCGCTCAGCACCGGCGGGACGGTTCCGCAAGGCGCGATCGACATCATCTCCGGCACCGACGGGGTCGACTTCGTGACGACCATCGCGCTCGAGTCCGCCCAGTACGACGGCACCCCTGAGTCGGTGGCGGTGATCGAGGCGGACAAGGCGGACCTCGCCTACGACTACGACAACACGCCGAACTTCGACCAGATCGACGGCGGAGTGTTCATCGGGCCCGACATCCAGGCGCTCGGGGTCCAGGTGGGCGACGAGGTCACCCTCACCGGCACCGACGGTACCGCGACGCTCCAGGTGACCGGCCTGTACAACACCGAGGGCGACGCCTCATTCTGGGTGGACACGGCCCAGGGCGACGCGCTGTTCGGCACGGTCGAGGCCTCGCAGGCGCTCGTCGTGCTGGACGACGGCGTGGACGTCGACGCGATGCAGACGACCCTGTCCGCCGAGCTGGCGCAGGACTACCCGCTCGTGGTGCTGCAGCAGCCCGGTCAGCTCGCGCAGCTGGCGAACACGTTCATCGATCTGCTGCTCGGCGTCATCTCCGCGTTGCTGGGTGCGGCGCTGATCATCGCGATCCTGGGCGTGGCGAACACCCTGCTGCTGTCGGTGACGGAGCGGACCCGGGAGATCGGCCTGCTGCGTGCCGTCGGCGTCCGCAAGTCCTCGATCTGGCGGATGATCACGATCGAGTCGATGGTCATGGCGATCTTCGGCACGATCCTGGGGATGATCCTGGGCGTGGGCCTGGGTGCCGCGCTGGTGAAGGCGCTTGCCGAGTTCGGCTTCACGACGGTCGCGATCCCGTGGGTGTGGCTGATCGTCTACACGGTCGGAGCTGCGATCTCCGGCGTGATCGCCGCCATCTGGCCCGCCTGGAGGGCGTCCCGGATGGACATCCTCAAGGCGATCGCCACGGACGGCTGACCCGGACCGGCCGCCCGGCGGCCGAATCCGTGGTCGCGACGTTCGCGAAGGCCCTGGAGCGCACGCTCCGGGGTCTTCGCGCGTCGCAGGCGACGTCAGAGCGTGGCGCCCACAAGGACCGGCTCGGGCACGAGCATGATGCCGAAGCGATCCGCGACACCGCCACGGATCACGCGCGCCAGCTCCAGCAGGTCGTCCGCCGAGGCGCCTCCCCGGTTGGTGAGCGCCAGCGTGTGCTTGGTGCTGAGCGAGGCCGGCGCGTCGGGCCCGACGGCGAAGCCGCGCGGGAAGCCCGCCTGCTCGATCAGCCAGGCCGCGGACGTCTTGACACGCGCCTCGTCGCCGGTGGCGTACGCGGGTGCGCCATCGGGAAGCGCGCCCGCAGGCACGATGGGGTTGGTGAAGAACGAGCCCGCGGACCAGGTGTCGTGGTCCGAGGCATCCAGCACCATTCCCTTGGAGGCGCGCAGCGCGAGCACCGCCTGCCGCACGTCGGTGATCGGCACGCGCGTGCCCAGCTCGACGTCCAGCGCAGTCGCGAGCTGCTGGTAGCGGATCGGCGCGGAGATGCTCGCCATACGCGTGTGGAACGTGACGTCCATGACGACGTAGCGCGGCGTCGGCCCCCAGGGACCGTCGGTCATGGTGCGCTTCAGCATGGAGTCGCGGTAGCCGAACTGCGCCTTCACGAGCGGCAGCGACGTGACGGCCTGACGCTCGCGGTCCCACGTGCGGACCAGGGCGACGATGTCCTTGACCTCGGCGCCGTACGCCCCCACGTTCTGGACGGGTGTGGCGCCGGTGGAGCCCGGGATGCCCGAGAGCGCCTCGAAGCCGCTCCATCGCGAGGCGACCGCCTGGTCGACCAACGCGTCCCACGGCATGCCTGCGGTGGCGGTGATCTCCAGCCCTCCGCACGACCCGTGGTTGGCGAGCGACACGTCGGTCCTGGTGTCCTTGACGACGCGACCGTCGAAGCCCTGATCGCCGATCAGCAGGTTGGACCCGCCTCCGATGACGAGCAGCGGCGTGCCGTCGGCGTCCGCGCTCCGGACGGCGTCGATGAGCTCCGACTCGGTGCTCGCCTCGACCAGGTCGCGTGCGGGCCCCCCGACCCGGAAGGTGGTGAGATCGGCCAGGCGGGGTGACGTCATGCGTCCAGCGTAGTCAGCGTCGACGCCACCGAGACGCGACCCGTTCGCCGGGTATCCCCGCGGTGTCGCTGCCGCTGAGCGAGGCCGCCTCGTCGGCGGCCAGGACCGCGGCACCGACGGCGCGCTCCTGGGCACGGCGCGAACGGAACAGGCCCTTGGGCGACCGGACCGCGCGCGCGAGCGTGAAGGTGATCGTCGCGGCGACGAGCACCAGCAGCAGCGCGTACCGGAGCTCGACGAGCTCGGCGACGCGCCCGACCAGCTGCGGCACCACGAGGCCCGCGATCGTCGAGAACGACGACACGGCAGCCATGCGGGCCGCTGCGCGGGCAGGGTCGTCCGCCGCAGCGCTGAAGCCGATGGGTGCGCCGAGCGCCGCGCCCATGCCCCACAGCGCGGCCGCGACCGGCACCAGGTGGACCGCGGGTGTGAACGCGTACAGGAGCACGCCCGAGGCGACGAGCACCGCGGAGGCACGCAGCGAGACGACGCGTCCCAGCCGGCCGATGACGCGCGCGCCGAACCAGCGGACCGTCACCATCGCGACGACGAACACCCAGTAGACGAGGTCCGCCGTCGACTCGGTCAGGCCGAAGTCGTCGACGACCGAGAGCGGCAGCCACTGCGCCGCGACGTTCTCGGTCATCGCGCCGGCGAACACGATCATGCCGATGAGGATCACGTGCGGATCCCGGTACTCGGCCTTCGCGGTGGCGAACGGGCCGCCGAGGCTGGCGGCCGCGGCGTCGGGGTCGGGCCGCCCGTCGATCGTGGACAGCGGCACGATGAACAGGCGCGCGACGGTGGCGACGGTCCCCACGATCAGGAAGTGCCACAGGGGTGCGATGCCCGCGTGCGAGAACAGGACGCCGACGCCCAGCCCGATGGCCATGCCGAGTGAGAAGCCCGCATGGAACTGCGGCATGATCGCCCGGCCCACGCGGCGCTCGATGCGAGCCGCCTCGGTGTTCATCGCGACGTTCGTGAACGCGAACGAGAAGCTGACCAGGAAGTATCCCGCGGCGAACAGCACGTGGTCCCCGAGCATCGTCGCGAGACCGACCATCGAGATCGCGCCCAGGTAGGACAGGTTGGACCACCACAGGAGCGCGCGCGTGCCCAGGCGCGCGGCGGCCCAGCCGGTGATGAGGAGCGCGGTGAGCGCGCCGACCGCTCCGAAGATCAGGAGGGTCGCGAGCCCTGCGGGGCTGACGTCCAGCAGGTCGCGCATGGACGGCACGCGGGACAGGAACGTCGCGGTGAGCAGGCCGAGGAACCCGAACAGTGAGAGCACGCCGATCCGCGCCGAACGGACCCGCGAGGCGTCGGGGGCGGTGGTGGGCGCGAAGCCGAAGGAGGGAAGCATGGCATCCAGGGTTCGAAACGTTTCGACATGGACGATGATACGGCTAGCCTGGCGTCACGACGCACGCGCGACGCACCCGCGCCGCGCCGACACGAGGAGGAGCATGGCCCGCACCCGACGACCGACGATGGCCGACGTCGCCGCGCAGGCCGGAGTCTCGGTGTCCACCGTCTCGCTCGCCTACTCGGGCGCGGGCCCGCTCACCGAGGAGACCCGCGCCAAGGTCATGGCGGCTGCCGCCGAGCTCGACTACGCGGGCCCGTCGGCGCAGGCGCGCGCGCTCCGCTCAGGCCGCACAGGGATCGTCGGTGTCGTGGTCCACGAGCGCCTGGTCCGGTCCCTGCGCGACCCGCTGCAGCTGCGCATCCTCGACGCGCTTGTCGAGGACCTGGGCGAGCTCGGCGTCGGAGTCCTCCTGCTGCCCTCCCCCGCGGCCGACGACCGCGACAGGTCGCTGGTCGCGACCGCCGCGATGGACGCCGCCGTGGTGCTGCGAGTGCGCGACCACGACGAGCCCGCGCTCGAGATCCTGCGGCGACGCGGCATCCCCGCAGTCGCGATGGAGGCGCCCGACGGCGCGGTCACCGCGCACGTCACGATCGACGACACTGCGGCCACGGCAGAGCTGG
Source organism: Demequina capsici (assembly GCF_032102965.1). Classification (NCBI taxonomy): domain Bacteria; kingdom Bacillati; phylum Actinomycetota; class Actinomycetes; order Micrococcales; family Demequinaceae; genus Demequina; species Demequina capsici. Next base: position 2,560,369 of record NZ_CP134880.1, read on the forward strand.
TGCGGCGCCTCCGGCGGCTGGGCCACACCCGCATCGCCACGGTCACGGTGCCGATGACCGACGACGCACGCACCCGGCTGGTCGACGCGGAAGCGCTGCCCGACCCGATGTGGACGGCGGCGAGGCACCGGCTTGACGCGTTCACGCAGACGGGCGTCACCCCCTGCGCCATCGTCGAGTCGGAGGCGTCGAACGTCGAGGCAGGCATGCAGGCCGGCCGGCTGCTCCTCGCTCACCCGTCACGGCCCACCGCGATCGTGTGCCACTCCGATCTGCTGGCGGGAGGCGTGATCGTCGCGGCGAGGGAGGCGGGGCTGGAGGTGCCGCGCGACCTGTCGGTCACCGGCTTCGACGGCCTGGAGCTGCCGTGGCTCGCCCCCCTGCAGCTCACCACCCAGGCGCAGGACGGCACCGCCAAGGGTCACGCGATCGCCGCCGCCGTGCGCGACGTCCTGTCGGGAGGCACACCCGGCGAGATCCGCATCGAGCTGGAGCTGCGCGAGGGCACGACCATCGCCAGCCCGCGCTGACGCGCATACGGCTCAGCCGACGCCGAGCACGCTCTGGATCGCAGGGAGCGCGAAGTAGACGGCGAAAGCCGCGGCGCCCACCCACATCAGCGGCTTGATCTCCCTGAGGCGGCCGGTGCCCGCCGCGATCGCGACATAGGCGATGAAGCCGATGCCGATCCCCGCGGCGATCGAGTAGCCGAACGGCATCACGATGATCGTGAGGAACGCGGGCACGGCGATGCGGAAGTCGCGCCAGTCGATGTCGGTCGCGGAGGCGAGCATCATGAGGCCGACGAGCACGAGCACGGGGGTCGCGGCCTCGAACGGCACGATGTTCGCGAGCGGAGACAGGAACGTCGCGACCAGGAACGCGAGACCCGTCACGACCGACGCGAGACCCGTGCGCGCACCGTCGCCCACGCCCGAGGCGGACTCGACGTAGGCCGTGTTCGACGACACCGACGCAGCACCGCCGGCCATGGCGGCGAGCGAGTCGACGATGAGGATCTGCTGCGAGTTCTCCGGGACGCCGTCCTCATCGTTGAGGTGCGCCTCCTCACCCACGGCCGTCATCGTCCCCAGCGTGTCGAAGAAGTCCACCACGAGCAGGGAGAAGATCGTCATGAGCACCGTGACCACGGCCACGCCCGAGTCGAAGGCCCCGAAGAGGCTCACCTGGCCCAGCAGGCCCAGGTCGGGGACGAAGGACCAGTCCTGCCCTGCGAGCGTCGGCACGACGAGCGCCCAGCCGCCGGGGTTGTCCGCGCTCGCGGGCCCGAAGCCCCAGACGGCCTCCACGATGAACGCGACCACCGTGATGCTGACGATCGACAGCAGCAGCGCACCCTTGACCTTGCGCGCCAGCAGGATGCCGCCGAGCACGATGCCCACCAGGAACAGCAGCGTGGGCACTGTGGCGATCGAGCCTCCGTCACCGAAGGCGCCCGGCGTGGACGACGTGAGGTCGTCGGTGATCATGCCCGAGTCCCAGAAGGCGATGTACGCGAGGAACAGCCCGATGCCTGCGGCGATCGCCTTCTTGAGCGGCATGGGGACCGCCAGCAGGAACTTGAGCCGCAGCTTGGTCAGCACCAGCACCAGCACCAGGGCGCCTTCGATCACGATCAGACCCATCGCCTCGGGCCACGTGAACATGCCCGAGCCCACCAGCCCGTACGCGACGAAGGCATTGATGCCGAGGCCCGCCGCGATGGCGATCGGGAAGCGTGCGTACGCCCCCATCAGGATGGTCAGCACGCCGGCGACCAGAGCGGTCGCCGCGGCGATCATGCCCAGGTTCGGCGCGGCGCCACCCCCCAGGTAGTTGCCGTCCTTGTCCTGCACGAAGCCCAGGATCAGAGGGTTCAGCACCACGATGTACGCCATCGTGAAGAACGTCGTGAGCCCCCCGCGGATCTCCTGGCTGAACGTGGAACCGCGCTCGGTGATGCCGAAGTAGGCGTCGAGGCGCATGCGGACGCCGGTGTCCTGTGCGGTGGAGGTCATGACTGTCATGGTGCCAGGGCGAGGTCCCAGACCCGTGCGTCATCGGTCCCAGAACAGCGAGGGCCCGCGAGGTGCGCGCTCACATCCACACGCACCGCGCCTGTCAGGCGCAGCTGACGAGCGCCTGCGCCTTGACGAGCACCTTCTGCCCATCGAGCTCGACGGTGACATCGATGCGAGCGGTGCGCGTCTCGTCGTCCAGGCTGCCGACCGTGGCGGTGAACATGACGGTCGCCTCGCCGGGATTCGGCACAGGGATGGGGCGCGCGAACCGGCACTGGAGGTCGACGACGTTGCCGGGTCCGGCCCACTCCTCGACGACCGATGCCGCCGTGCCCATGGTGAGCATGCCGTGCGCGATCACGCCGGGGAGCCCGACTGACTGCGCGACGACGTCGTTGTAGTGGATCGGGTTGAAGTCGCCGGAGGCTCCGGCATACCGCACGAGCGAGTCCCTGGTGAAGCCGACCTCGCGGGTGGCGACGATCTGGCCCTTCTCGAGGCCCTCGAACGAGGGTGCGTCCTGGTCGCTCATGCGTCCTCCCTCACTGCCAGCGTGGACAGCACGGTGGCGACAGGCGCGCCGTCCAGGTCCGCGAGCTCCGCGCGGGTGGTCACGGTGGACACTCCCCCACGGCTGACGATGCGATCGATGTGGATGGTCGTGGAGATCTCGTCCCCCGCGACGATCGGGCGGTGGTGCGTGAAACGCTCGTCGGCGTGGACCACCTTGGAGAAGTCGACGCCGACCTCAGGGTCCTGCACCACGTGGAACTCGGCGCGCTGCGCGATGACGACCGCGAACGTGCTCGGCGCGACGAGGTCTGCGTAGCCCTCGGCCTGCGCGGCGTCGACGTCGCGGTGAGCGAAGGACCGAGCGTCCACCGCATCGGCGAACTCGCGGATCTTGGCGCGCGAGACCTCGTAGGGCTCGTGCGGGCCGTAGCTGCGGCCCTGGGCATCGGGGTTCACTGGCACGGCGCCAGCCTAGCGAACCGGGCCGACGCGGGCGTGGCGCACAGACCGCGCGGTCAGCCGGGCTCCGCCGCACCGTAGGTGGCGACGAACGCGCGGTGGTCGGTGCCGGGGATCGTCACCGCCTCCGTGGATGTCGCGACGAACGGCACGTCGCGCACGAGCACATGGTCGATCGCCACGAAGGGGAAGGGCGACCCGCTCGCCGGGAACGTCGCCTGAATCCCGGATCCGGCCTGGTCGGCGGCGTCGATGAGGCCGATCGACTCGAGCGCGCGGAACGCCGCATGATCCCGCGTGGTGTTGAGGTCGCCGAGCACGAGCACGGGACCGGAGGTGCCCTCCACCCACCCCTGCAGCAGATCGAGGTCGGACGCCCACCTGCCGTGATCGCGCAGCTCCGGCGCGGCGGGATGCGCGACGAGCACGGTGACCGTGACGCCGTCGACGTCGACGGCCGCCGCGACGGCGCGGGAGTACAGGCCCTCCACGGCCGTGGCGGGCTGCGCGGGAAGCCGGGTCCACAGCCCGGTGCCGGTCACGCCGGGCTCTGGCCACGCGTCGGCGTAGGAGAACTGCCGTCCGATCCCGGCCGCCTCGAGGTCGTCGAGCATCCCCGGCGTGAGCTCCTCGACGGCCAGCACGTCGACGCCGCGGTCGTCGGCAAGATCGACGATCGCGTCCGCGTCGGCCAGGCCCAGCCGCGCGTTGACCGTGAGGACCGTCAGCACCGGGCTCGCATCGGAGCCGCCGGTGTACAGGGGGATGATCCAGGACGCGCCCACCGCGAGCATGGCGAATGCGGCGATCGCCGTTCCCCAGGCGCGCGACACCAGCGCGAGCACGAGGGGCACGAGCAGCGCGGCGCTGAACCACGGGGTGAGCGCGACGAGTACCGCGAGCGGCCCGGGCTCGATGCCCGTGAGCCTCGCGAGAAAGGGGACGGCGAGCGCCGCCGTGGCGAGCAGCGCGAGCAGATGACCGATCCGATGGCCGAGCGGCGCAGGAGGCCTGAAGCGCCGATGCCGCACCACGTGCGAGTCGATCTCCCCTGCGGCCATGCCGCCGAGTCTGGCACGCGCCGTCGGCCAGGGAACGACGAAGGCCCGCCCTGTGGACAGGGCGGGCCTTCGCTTCAACGGCTCTGTGGCCGCGACTTGCTCAGCGCGTCTCGCGGTGCGCGGTGTGCTTGCCGCACTTCGGGCAGAACTTGGAGAGCTCCACACGGTCAGGGTTGTTGCGGCGGTTCTTGCGCGTGATGTAGTTGCGGTTCTTGCAGTCCACGCACGCGAGCGTGATCTTGGGGCGAACGTCGTTCTTGGCCATGATGTCTCTCCCAGCCTTCGAGGGCGCGCTCTACAGCGCGAAGGCCCGGGGTGATTCCCGGGCCTCAGTAGCGAGGGCGGGGCTCGAACCCGCGACCTCACGATTATGAGTCGTGCGCTCTAACCAGCTGAGCTACCCCGCCACGGTCCGATGCTCGTGAGAAGCATCGAACTGAGAGCCCCGACAGGGAATCGAACCCTGGACCTTTTCCTTACCATGGAAACGCTCTGCCGACTGAGCTATCGGGGCCAGCCGGAACAGAGTACACGCCAGCGCGCCAGAACGCGAAATCGAATCATGCACCTCGCGCGCGCGGCCTCGTCGGGCCCGTCGGGGCCGTGTTCTCCGCCATGTCCGACCCCCCACCTAGAGTGTTCGACGTGACCGATTCCCTGTCCGCCGCCCAGGCCCGCCGGACGTTCCTCGACGCGCAGGGGCTTGCCCGCAGGCGGCCCTCGCGCCGGCCGCGGGCGGCGGACTTCCAGGCGTACCTCGAGTCCCAGGGCGTGCTGCAGCTCGACACGGTGAACGTGCTTGCCAGGGCGCACTACATGCCCCTCTTCTCGCGCCTCGGCGGCTACGACACCGCAGCGTTGGACGCCCACCTGTGGGGCGATCACGCCGGCCACTCGCCGCACGTCTTCGAGCACTGGGGTCACGAGGCTTCCGTCATGCCGCGAGACCTGCTGCCTGCGATGCACCATCGGATGCAGGGCAAGGCGTCGTGGAAGTCGCGCACGCGGGCGCGGCTGGACCGGGAGCGTCCGGGGCTCCTGGAGCAGGTGCGGGCCGCCGTGGACGCGGAGGGGCCCGTGACCGCGGGCCAGCTGGAGCACCTGGCGCCGCACGAGGGCCCACGCGGACCGTGGTGGGACACCACCCATGTGAAGGACGCGCTCGAGTACCTGTTCATCACGGGCGGCGTCGCCGCCTCCCGTGGCCGCCACTTCACCCGCACCTACGACTCGACGGCTCGCGCGTGGGGCCTCGCCGCGGCGGACGAGCGCGGGGGCTGGGGGCTTCCCCCCGCGCAGGCGCATCAGCTGCTGTTCGACCGCGGGCTCGCCGCCGTCGGCATCGGCACCGTCCGTGACCTGTGCGACCACTTCCGACTGCCGTTCCAGGCGGGCGCGCGCGAGGCCGGCGGCGCAGGAGGCCCGGCCTGGGCGGCGTCGGCCGTGGAGAGGGGCCTCGCCCAGTGGGTGACGGTCGAGGGCTGGAAGGAGCCCGCACTGCTCGCGACGGCATCCGCCGGCGCGCCGGCATGGCATCGCCCGGCGAGCGATCCCGGTCGGGCCACCGGGGCCGCCCTGCTCAGCCCGTTCGACCCTGTGTGCTGGTTCCGGCCGCGACTGCTGCGCATGTTCGGCATGGACTATCGGATCGAGATCTACACCCCCGAGCCGAAGCGCGTCTTCGGGTACTACTGCCTGCCGTTCCTGCTGGGCGATCAGATGGTGGGGCGAGTGGACCTCAAGGCCGATCGCAAGGCGGGCAGGCTGCTGGTGCAGGCGGCGTGGCGGGAGGAGCGAACCGTGCCGGGCGCACGACGCCGCAAGGACGACGAGGTGGGCGTGGCGCTGCGTCACGAGCTGGAGCTGATGGCGACCTGGCTGGGCCTGCACGAGGTGCGGATCGCACCACGTGGCAACCTCGCGCCGTCGCTCATGGCAGGTTGATCGCGCTCGTCGCCGGCGTCGAGCGTGCCTGTCCGCCGCCGCGGGAGGCAGGTCCGTTCAACGCAGCGTGCGCGCGCCGTCGGACCCGGTGAAGCGCCCTGCTCCTGCGAGAGCGACGAGCGCGACGGCTCCGAGCAGCGCGGCGAAGACGAGCCCGGTCCATGTGAGGCCCACGACGGTCGACAGCGCACCGGCCGCGATCACGGGCACCGAGATGGACAGGTAGGAGACCAGGAAGTAGGCGGTCGTCACCTGGGTGCGCGCCTCCGGTGGCGTCGCGACCGTCACCGCACGCATCCCCGTCATGAAGAGCAGGCCCATGCCCGCACCGCCGAGCGCGGAGGATGCGAGCACCACCACGAGCGAGGCGCTCGTCAACGCCGCCGCGAGCAGCACCATGCTGGCCGCGAGGGACGCCGCGCCGAGCCTGACGAGAGTGCGGTCCGATCGGCCCTTCAGCGAGATCTGCGCCACAGCCGAGACCCCGAAGAAGAGGAACGTCGCGAAGCCCACCACGACAGGCGCGCTCACATGGAGGACGGAGCCCATGAAGCCCGGCAGGAGCGACGCGAAGATCCCCGACACCGCGAACCCGGCGACAGCGCCCACCGCGGCGGTCGCGAAGAGGCTCCGCGATCTGGGATGCAGCCTCGGCAGCCGGAGACCTCGTGCCGCGCCGGGCCGGCCACCACGCTCACGCACCGGCCACAGCGCCAGCACGCCGACCACCAGCAGCAGCGCGTGCACCACGAACGGCGCACGCAACGGCTCCGCCGCGACCTGGGCGACCGCTCCTGCCATCAGCATGCCGAGGCCCAGGCCCCCGACTTTCGACGCGGTGGCGAGGGACGAGGCCAGCCTGGCCCTACCCTCGGGGGCGTTCTCCAAGACCACCACCGTGCCCGTCGCGGTGAGGATGCCGGCCGCGAGCCCCGACAGCACGCGGCCGACGAAGAGCAGCCACATGTGGTCCGCCACGAGGAAGACCCCCGCGGACGCGAGCGAGAGCACCAGCCCCGCGAGCAGCAGCGGGCGCCGGCCGAGCACATCTGACAGGGTGCCGAACAGCACGAGCGAGGCGATCACGCCGGCCGCGTAGATCGCGTAGAGGACGGTGGCGGTCGCGCTTCCGAATCCGAACCGGTCCTCGTAGAGCGGGTAGAGCGGGGTCGGCATCGTCGTCCCCATCATGACGACGGCCAGGACGTACGACGCGGCGGCGAGGCTCAGACCGGTCGCAGGAAGGGTGCGCGCCGCGCTGGTCGCATCGGCGGTCACCATGCGGGGGTGCTCATCGGCTCATCCACGTCGGGGCCAAGCGCGCGGGCGTCGCGGATATTCCCGCCGGACCGCTCCAGCCGTGCTGCACCGACGGTTCGCACCGATGCGGATTTGGTGGCGGAAGAGACAGTTTGCAGCGCTTACCGCAGTCGAATTGCGTTGTGAGTGTTGATATCGACAGTAACGAGCCGGTGCGACAGTTGCTTTTCGTCGTCGAACCCGGGAACATGAGGACATGGATCACACCGCTATGCAGGAGTCCGCGAAGCGCCATCTGTGGATGCACTTCACCGATCACACCCGGTACGCCTCCGCCGACATCCCCATCATCGTGCGGGGCGAGGGCGCCTACATCTACGACGACAAGGGCCGTCGCTACCTCGACGGCCTCGCCGGCCTGTTCGTGACCCAGGCGGGCCACGGGAGGACCGAGCTCGCCGAGGCAGCGGCCGCCCAGGCCAAGGAGCTCGCCTTCCATCCGCTGTGGTCGTACGCCCACCCGCGTGCGATCGAGCTCGCGGAAAGGCTCGCCAGCCACGCACCCGGCGACCTGAACCGCGTCTTCTTCACGTCCGGCGGCGGAGAGGCGGTGGAGAGCGCCTGGAAGCTCGCCAAGAACTACTTCAAGCTCGTCGGCAAGCCGATGAAGCACAAGGTCATCAGCCGCGCCGTCGCCTATCACGGCACCACGCACGGCGCTCTGTCCATCACGGGCCTGCCGGGCCTCAAGGCGCAGTTCGAGCCGCTCGTGCCGTCGACCTTCCGGGTGCCGAACACCAACATCTACCGCGCTCCCGAGATCACGGGAGGCCTGCTCGACGGCTCCGATCCTGAGGCGTTCGGCCGCTGGGCCGCCGACCAGATCGAGGTCGCCATCCTCAACGAGGGTGCCGACACCGTCGCCGCCGTCTTCCTGGAGCCCGTGCAGAACGCCGGCGGCTGCTTCCCGCCGCCCCCCGGCTACTGGCAGCGGGTGCGCGAGATCTGCGACCGGCACGACGTGCTGCTCGTGTCCGACGAGGTGATCTGCGCCTACGGTCGCCTGGGCGAGATGTACGGCTCCACCCGCTACGGCTACGTCCCGGACATCATCACCTCCGCCAAGGGCCTCACCTCCGGCTACGCCCCCATGGGCGCGATGATCGCCTCGGACCGCCTCATGGAGCCGTTCCTCGAGTCCGGCGAGATGTTCGCGCACGGCTACACGTGGGGCGGGCACCCCGTCGGCTCGGCAGTCGCGCTGGCGAACCTCGACCTGTTCGAGCGTGAGGACCTGCTGGGCAACGTGCGCCGCAACGAGGACGCCTTCCGCACGACGCTCGAGAGGCTGCTCGACCTGCCCATGGTGGGCGACGTGCGCGGCGCCGGGTACTTCTACGGCATCGAGCTGGTGAAGGACCGTGAGAGCCGCACCTCCCTCACCCACGAGGAGTGCGAGCGGATCCTCTACGGCTTCCTCTCCCCCGCGCTCTACGAGGCAGGCCTCTACTGCCGCGCCGACGACCGCGGCGACCCCGTGATCCAGCTCTCGCCGCCGCTGATCATCGGCCAGCCCGAGTTCGATGAGATCGAGTCGATCCTGCGCGACGTCATCACGCGGGCACAGGCGCTTCTCTAGCGTCGCAGGCACGACGAAGGGGGACGACGCGTGGCGCGTCGTCCCCCTTCGTGGTCCACCGATCAGAGCGCGGCGGCCTTGCCCTTCGCCCGGCGACGCGAGGCGACTTCGCCACCGATCACGACCGTGAGAGCGATGAGGAACATCAGCGTGCCGATCACGTTCACCTGCATCGGGACACCGCGCTGCGCGGAGCCCCACACGAACATCGGGAAGGTCACCGTGGTGCCCGAGTTGAGGTTCGTGATGATGAAGTCGTCGAACGAGAGCGAGAACGCCAGCAGCGCGGCCGACAGGATTCCGGGGAACACCAGCGGGAAGGTGATCTTCCAGAACGCCTGCCACTCGTTCGCGTACAGATCCATCGCGGCCTTCTCCAGGTTGGAGTCGAGCCCGGCGAGGCGGGACCGGACGGTCACCACCACGAACGAGATGCAGAACATGATGTGCGCAATCAATACTGTCCAGAAGCCGAGCTGCCCACCGAACCCCGCGGCCACGAACAGCGCGAGGAGCGAGGAGCCCATCACGATCTCCGGCGTGGCCATGGGCAGGAACAGGACCAGGTTCATCGTGGAACGGCCCTCGAAGCGGTGCCTCACCAGCGCGAACGCGGCGAGCGTGCCGATGATCGTCGACACCAGCGTGGCCAGCAGGCCGATGCTGATGCTCACCCGCAGGGACTCGCACATGCCCTGCGGCTCGCAGGGGTTCAACCAGTTGTCCCAGGTGAAGGCCTGGAACTGGTAGAGGTTGCGCGACTGCGACGAGTCGTTGAACGACATCAGCGCGACGATGAAGTTCGGGATGTACATGTACAACAGCACCAGGATGCCCAGAGTGAGCGGCAGGTGCTTGCCGATCCAGCGGCCGAGTCGCGTGATCACAGCAGCTCCTCCGTTCCTGCCCTGCGCACATAGAACAGCACCATCGCGACGATCAGGACCATGAGGATGACGGACAGCGCCGCCGCATGCGGATAGTCGCTGGCGGTCGTGAACAGCTGCTGGATCTTGTTGCCGACCATCTGCGTGTTCGGGCTGCCCAGCAGCGAGGCGTTGATGTAGTCGCCCGTCGCCGGGATGAACGTGAGCAGGGTGCCGCCGACCACGCCGGGGATGGACAAGGGCCACACCACCTTGGAGAACCGCTGGAACGGGCTCGCGTACAGGTCGGCCGCCGCCTCGGTCAGGCGCGGGTCGATCTTCTCCAGGCTCGTGTACAGCGGCAGGATCATGAACGGCAGGAAGTTGTACGTGAGCCCCATGATGACCGCGAACGGCGTCGCGAGCAGACGGCCCTCGGGCCCGAGGATGTGCACGGCCTGCAAGGTGTTCACCACCCACCCGTTGTCCGCGAGGATCAGCTTCCACGACAGCGTGCGCACCAGGAACGACGTGAAGAACGGCGCCACGACGAGCACCAGCATCACGGTCTTCCAGCGGCCCGCCTTGAACGCGATCGCGTACGCGAGCACGTACCCGAGCACCAGGCACAGCAGGGTGGCGATGCCGGCGTACATGAGCGACCTGATCAGGTACGGCCAGTACTCTCCGAGCGCCTCACCGTAGTTCTGAAGCCGCCACGTCATGTCGTAGCCGTAGATCGGGGAGCCCGCCGGGTCCGACAACGACGTGGTCAGCAGCGACAGCATCGGGAACAGGAAGAACACCGCCAGCCACAGCGCTGCCGGCCCGATCAGCCAGTACGCCGCGTTCCTGCCGAACACCCTCTGGAGCGACTCCACGTCACTCCTCCTCGCGCCCGGCCTCGGCATCCTGAGAGGAGTCGAGGAGGAACGCGAACTCGGGCCGCCACGAGACGTCCACCGCGGTGCCCGCGGCGACCAGGCCGCCGCGTCGGCCGGTGTTCTGCTCGAAGCAGATCAGCTCCTGGCCCCACGGCATCGTCAGGTGGTACTCGGTGGAGACGCCCATGTAGACCGCCTCGGAGACGACCGCGCCCGCCAGGTGCCCGCCGGGCGCGTCGATGGCGGTGCCGGCCGGCTGGATCAGCACCTTCTCGGGCCGGATGCCCACCCAGACGTCCTTCGAGTCGGTGTGGACGCGGCCTGCCTTGATCGTGGCGATGGTCCCGTACATGTCGACCTTCACGACCTCGTCCGCACCGGAGCCCTCGCGGCCGACGACCTTGCCCTTGATGAGGTTCGACTGGCCCAGGAAGTTGGCCACGAACGTCGTCTTCGGGTTCGTGTAGAGGTCGTACGGCGAGCCCATCTGCTCCAGGCGGCCCTTGTTCATGACGGCGACCGTGTCCGCCATGGTCATCGCCTCCTCCTGGTCGTGCGTGACATGCACGAAGGTGAGGCCCACCTCCTCCTGGATCCGCTTCAGCTCGATCTGCATGGCACGGCGCAGCTTGAGGTCCAACGCGCCCAGCGGCTCGTCGAGAAGGAGCACGTCGGGCCGGTTGATGAGCGCACGCGCCAGGGCGACGCGCTGCTGCTGGCCACCGGACAGCTGCGCCGGCTTCTTGGCCGCCTGCTCGCTGAGCTCCGTGAGGGCGAGGATGTCCGTCACCTCCTGCGCCGGGTCCTTCACGCCACGGCGCTTGGGACCGAACTCGACGTTCTCCGCGATCGTCAGATGCGGGAAGAGCGCGTAGTTCTGGAACACCGTGTTCACGGGCCGCTTGTACGGCTTGGCGTGAGTGATGTCCTCGTCGCCGATGTGGATCGTGCCCTTGGTCACGTCCTCGAGCCCCGCGACCATGCGCAGCGTCGTCGTCTTGCCGCAGCCCGACGGACCCAGGAGCGCGAAGAACGAGCCCTGCGGGATCACCAGGTCGAGCGACTCGACAGCCACGAAACCGTTCGGGTAGCGCTTGTGAAGACCCGTCAGGCGCAGGTCCCCGCGCGCACCATCAGCCAGTGACATCGGCGAAGTCCTTCTCGTACTGCGACGCCTTCGCCTCGTCCAGCGCCATGAAGGAATGCGTCTGGGCCAGGTAGTCGGCCGTGGGGAAGATCAGCGGGTTGTCGACGAGCGTGGGGTCGATGTTCTCCATCTCCGCCTGCGCGCCCTCCACCGGGCAGACGTACCAGACGTAGGCGGCGAGCTTCGCGGCGACCACCGGGTCGTAGTAGTAGTCGATCCACTTCTCGGCGTTCTTCTTGTGCTGGCCCTGCACCGGGATCAGCATGTTGTCAGCCCAGATCATCATGCCCTCCTCGGGGGGCAGGAACACCAGGTTCTCGTCCTCGGCCGCGGCCACGTCGCCCGACCAGGCGACGCACGCGGCGATGTTGCCGGCGGCGAGGTCGTTGATGTACTCGTTGCCGGTGAACGCGCGGATCTGACCGTCGGTGCGGGCCTTGCTGAGCTTGTCGATCGCGTTGCCCCATTCGTCGTCCGTGAAGTTCGACGGGTCGGCGCCGTCGGCGAGCAGCAGCAGCCCCATCGTGTCGCGCATCTCGGTCAGCATGGTGACCTTGCCCTTGAGGTCGGCACGCGTGAGGAGCTCCGCGACGCTGCCCACCTCGCCGACGAGCGACTTGTTGTAGGCGATGCCGGAGAAGCCCGACTGCCACGGAGCGGAGTAGTCGCGGTTCGGGTCCCACCCGACGCCCTGGAGCGACGAGATGAGGTTCTTGTCGAGGTTCGGCACGTTGGCCTTGTCGAGCTTCTGGATCCAGCCGGCGTCGATCATGCGGGCGGCCATCCAGTCCGTGAGGACGAACAGGTCGCGGCCCGTCGGCTGGCAGGCGCCGAGCTGGTTGCGCACCTTGGAGAAGAACTCGACGTTGTCGTTCACGTCGGGCGTGTAGGTCACCGAGATGCCGGTGTCCTTCTGGAACTGGGTGAGGGTCGAGACGTAGTCGCCGTCGTCCTCGTCGATGTACTCAGGCCAGTTCGAGACGTTCAGCTTCGCCTCGGTGTCCGACAGGTCCGTGGTCACGCAGTCGCCGGAGCCCGAGCCGCCGCCACCGCCGCGGCTCAGCAGGCTGAAGCCTGCGATTCCGGCCACCGCGACGCCACCGCCGATCATGAGTCCGCGGCGCGAGACGCCCTTCTTCTTCTCTTCCTCCGGGGGCGGGATCTCTGACATGTGCGCATCCTCACTGTTCAGGGCGGCGACACCGAGCCTCACGGCCAGCGCCACCTCCGGGGTTAGGTGGTCCTGTTGCGGCAGGACGTTGAGAGGGATACTTGCACGGAATCGCCGTCCGGGCGAGCGTTTGCGCAGTGAATAGACCGAATCGCAACGAATCCAGCACAAGATTTAACACTTGTGTAACGAAACCGTAGCGTGGAGCGCGTTTCTGGGTTGACCGGGGGCCCGCGGGGCCGTAAGACTGCACCTCATGACTGCAGCCGAGACCCCGAAGAGCAGCGGCGCGCTCGACCCGACGAACAAGATCATCATCGAGCAGCTCCAGCAGGACGGTCGGATCTCCTACGCCGCGATCGGGAAGGTCGTGAACCTCTCCGAGGCGGCGGTCCGCGCGCGCGTGCAGCGCCTCCTGGACACCGGCGTGCTGCAGATCATCGGCGTCACGAACCCCATGGAGCTCGGCTTCGCACGCCAGGCGATGGTCGGCATCAAGGTGTCCGGACCGCCCGAGCCGGTGGCGAGCGCGCTCGAGCAGCTCGAGGCTGTCGACTATGTGGTGATCACCGCCGGGAGCTTCGACATCCTCGTCGAGGTGGTCTGCGAGTCGGACCACCACCTGCTGGACCTGGTGAGCTCCTCGATCAGGACCATCCCCGGCGTGCTGACCACGGAGACGTTCATGTACCTCGAGCTGCGCAAGCAGACCTACTCGTGGGGCGTGCGCTGAGCGATCCGCTCACGGCCGCACCCCGACGAGCTCCCTGCGCGTCGCACCTCGCAAAAGGGGCGAACCGTCGGTCGCCAGATTAGGGTCTGGAGTATCAACCGTGCGGACGGGCCTCGGCTCGCGCCGGAGCGGCTCACCAGGCTCGAAGGAGGGGCGATGTCCGCTGCAGGATCGCAGGCCGGCACACCGACGAGGGGACTCCACGCGAAGGTCGTGGCCATCAGCATCGGGGCCGCGCTCGGCGGCTTCCTGTTCGGGTTCGACTCGTCCGTGATCAACGGCGCGGTCGACTCGATCTCGAGCGAGTTCGCGCTGTCGGACACGTTCACGGGCTTCGCGGTGGCGTCCGCGCTGCTGGGCTGCGCAGTCGGCGCATGGTTCGCGGGCGGGCTCGCGGACCGCTTCGGCCGTGTCCGTGTGATGGTCATCTCCGCCATCGTGTTCCTCGTGTCCGCGATCGGCTCCGCCTTCGCTTTCGGGGTGTGGGACCTGATCGGCTGGCGCGTGGTGGGCGGCCTCGCGATCGGCGCCGCGTCCGTCATCGCCCCCGCCTACATCGCCGAGGTGGCGCCGGCCGCCTTCCGGGGTCGGCTGGGATCGCTGCAGCAGATGGCGATCGTGCTGGGCATCTTCGCCTCGCTGCTGTCCGACGAGGTGCTCGCCGGTGCCGCCGGCGGCGCCTCGTACGAGCTGTGGTTCGGCGTGGAGGCATGGCGCTGGATGTTCCTCACCGCCGTGATCCCCGCGCTGATCTACGGAGGCGTGGCGCTCACCCTCCCGGAGTCGCCTCGCTACCTGGTGGAACGACACCGCGAGAAGGAGGCCGCCGCGATCCTCAAGGACTACACGGGCGAGCCGGACCCCGAGGGCCGCATCGCGCTCATCCGTGCCTCGCTCGGCGGCGACGAGAGCCTCACCCTGTCGGACCTGCGAGGCCCCCGTTTCGGGCTGCAGCCCATCGTCTGGATCGGCATCCTGCTGTCCGTCTTCCAGCAGTTCGTGGGCATCAACGTGATCTTCTACTACTCGACCACCCTGTGGAAGTCGGTCGGCTTCGACGAGTCCGACGCGTTCACGACCTCCACGATCACGTCGCTCACGAACATCGTCATGACGCTCGTGGCGATCGCCCTGGTGGACAGGATCGGGCGGCGCACGCTGCTCATCATCGGCTCGGTCGGCATGACCGTGTCCCTGCTCACGATGGCCGTCTCCTTCAACCAGGCCACGGTCGACGCGGCGGGAGACACCCAGCTCCAGCACCCGTGGTCGATCATCGCGCTCGTCGCGGCGAACGCGTTCGTCGTGTTCTTCGCCGCGAGCTGGGGACCGGTCGTGTGGGTGCTGCTCGGCGAGATGTTCCCCAACCGGCTGCGTGCCGCGGCGCTCGCCGTCGCTGCCGCAGCCCAGTGGCTGGCGAACTTCACGATCACCCTCACGTTCCCTGTGATGGCCGGTTGGGGGCTGCAGTTCGCGTACGGCTTCTACGCGCTCATGGCCGCGCTCTCGTTCTGGTTCGTCTGGACCAAGGTGCCGGAGACCAAGGGGATCGAGCTCGAGGACATGGAGAGCGCCTCCGTGCACCACGCCGCCCACGCCGGCTGAGCGCCGCGCACCTGGCAGAAGCCCCCACGACGAACCACGGCCCCACCGCGGCTGAGCCGGCTGGTGGGGCCGTGCGGGGCGTCGAGGGGGTCGACGCGCCCTTTATCGTGGTCCCCGCAACGTAAGGGGGGGTCGTGCGGGAGCCATCTCGCGCGCGAGGGGGGTGCGCGCTGAGTCAGACGCTACACCCTCAGGGGCATCGTGTCATTCCATGTCATACGGAGTTTCACGCACGACTTCTCGGGCTTCTCGCGGGTCGGCGTCGAACCTCGAAAGATCCCTTCTCGCGACCTCGACCACGCGCAAGAATCCGGCACCCCGACCCGCCCGAACAACAGGAAAGCCCTCCCCGATCTCTCGGAGAGGGCTTCCCGAATGTGGCAGGTGAGGGATTCGAACCCCCGAAGTCACAGACGGCTGATTTACAGTCAGCTCCCTTTGGCCGCTCGGGCAACCTGCCGTGCGCCGCAAGCGGCGCGCATGGAAGGATAGCAAGGAATCGGGGCACCGCGCGAACTCGCGCCGCTCGCCCCCGGAACACGACTCGACGACAAGGAGGACTCATGGCCGACAGCAGCTTCGACGTGGTGAGCAAGGTGGACCGCCAGGAGGTGGACAACGCGCTCAACCAGGCCGTCAAGGAGATCAATCAGCGGTACGACTTCAAGGGCGTGGGCGCCTCGATCGAGTTCTCCGGCGAGGACATCCTGATGAAGGCCAACAGCCCTGAGCGCGTCAAGGCCGTGCTGGATGTGTTCATCTCCAAGCTCGCCAAGCGTCAGATCGAGATGAAGGCGCTCGAGTGGGGCGAGCCGGTCGCGTCGGGCAAGGAGTTCCGCCTGGTCGCCAAGATGAAGGAGGGAATCGCGCAGGACGTGGCGAAGAAGCTCACCAAGCTCGTGCGCGACGAAGGCCCCAAGTCGGTCAGGGCGCTCATCCAGGGCGACGAGCTCCGAGTGACGTCCAAGTCACGCGACGACCTTCAGGCGACCATCGCGCTGCTCAAGAACGCCGACGTCGACGCGGCGCTGCAGTTCGTCAACTTCCGCTGAGCGAGCACAGCTAGGAGGCGGCGGCGGGGGCCTGAGGCTCCTGGCGCCGCCTCCACGCATATGTGCTCGACACCATGATCGCGCAGACGGCGACCGCCAGCGGCGAGACCATGGCGCCGCCCGCCACGAGGATCGCGGCCGATCCCGCGACAGCTGTCACGCCCCATGCCCAGCCCCACCAGCGACGCGGGAGGAACGCCGCAGCCGACAGCAGTGCCGCTGCCACGATGAACACCGTCGTCGAAGTCACGCCGTACCCCCTATGAGGGCCATCATGCCATCGAAAGCCCCAAACCGGACTTTCTGCGCGGATCCCCGGCGCTAGGTCGCCACCTCCGTGACCCGCAGGTGCCATTGCCAGCCGGTGTACACGGAGGACACCACCGCCCACATGACCACACGGGCGGTGAGCGGCATGTCGCTCGCGCGGTCCTCCAGCATCAGGACGCCGGAGGCGACCGCGAGCACCGCCATCGGGACCTCTCGCCAGCGCGGGGACACCAGGCCCACGCAGATCAGGCTCACGATCGTGAGCACGAACAGCGCGGCCGCCATGTGCACTCCTTCCGGGGTGGGAGCATGCCACGGATCGCTGAAGCGCGGCCCTCACTCGGCGTCGCCTGTGGAGGACGCGACGCTCACCGGGACACGGACCGCCTGCGGTGGCACACTGCCGTCATGTCCCTGGTGCGCGTGCACAACCTGGCGATCTCGCTCGACGGCTTCGGCGCAGGCGCCGACCAGAACCTCGCATCCCCGTTCGGTCACGCGGGGATGCGGCTGATGGAATGGTTCCTCCCGACGCGCACCTTCGGCGCCCAGCAGGGCGACCTGACGCGCGAGCCGACTCCCGACGATGCGTTCGCGCGTCGCAGCTTCGAAGGCATCGGGGCGGAGATCATGGGCGCCGGCAAGTTCGGTCCCCCGGGCTGGCAGGACGACCCCGACTGGCAGGGCTGGTGGGGCGACGAGCCTCCCTTCCACTCGCCCGTGGTCGTGCTCACGCACCGGCCGCGCGCGCCTCTGACGCTCGGCGAGACCACGTTCCACTTCCTCGACGCAGCCCCCGCTCGCGCCCTCGACGTCGCACGGGAGCTCGCAGGCGAGGCCGACGTGCGGCTGGGAGGCGGCCCGACCTCGGTGCGCAGCTTCCTCGCCGAGGACCTCGTGGATCTGCTCCACGTGGTCGTCGTGCCGATCGTGCTGGGTCGCGGGTCACAGCTGTGGTGGGGGCTCGAGGGGCTCGAGCAGCGCTTCGACAGCGAGGCCGTGAGCACGCCGTCGGGCGTCACGCACGTGACCTTCACCCGTCGTCCCCGCTGACCCGGACCCCGCCGACCCGCACCGCGTCGATGCGGCGCGGCCTACTGCGCCGAGTAGCCGCCGTCGACCAGGTGGTAGCTGCCGGAGATGAACGACGCGTCATCGCTGAGGAGGAACAGCGCAAGCGCCGCGACCTCCTTGTCCTTGCCCAGACGCTTCGCGGCGTGCATCTGCTCCAGGCCGGCGAGGGCCTCGGGCGAGAGGCTCGAGCGCACAAGCGGGGTGTCGATGAAGCCAGGGCCGACCGCATTGGTGCGCACGCCCTGGGCCGTGTACTCGAGCGCGGCGACCTTGGTGAGACCGATGAGCGCGTGCTTGCTGGTCACGTAGGCCGCGTTCTGCGCGATGCCCACGGAGCCGAGCACGGACGCCATGTTCACGATCGCGCCTCCGCCGGACTCGACCATGGCAGGCAGCTGGAAGCGGAGGCCGTAGAAGACTCCATCCAGGTCCACTGCGCGGACGCGGTCCCAGTCCTCGATCTTGTAGTCGCCGATGTTCTGCGGTGCCGCGCCGATGCCGGCATTGTTCACGGCAAGGTGCAGACCGCCGAAGGTCGCCTTGGCGAAGGTGACCGCCGCCTCGGAGTCCTCCCACCTTGCGGTGTTCTGCTGGAATGCTGCGGCCCTGCCGCCCGCTGCGGTGATCTGGTCGACGATCGCCTGGGCGGCCTCGAGCCTGATGTCGGTGACGACGACGCTCGCGCCTTCAGCCGCCAGCTCACGTGAGATCTCGGCGCCGATGCCACTGCCTCCGCCGGTGACGATCGCGACCTTGCTGTCGAACCTGGCCATGGGGACCACTTCCTTCTGTCGTGCCGCGTCGACGCGGCCTATTAGATGCTGACGCATACATCAACAGGTGTCGATCAGAAGGTATTCCGCGCGTTCGAACCCTACGCACGGCTCTCCAGCGCCTCCTGCACCTTCGCCACCGCGAAGCCCCACGCCTGGGACACGCTCGGATGCGGCGGCACGGCCACCTCGTCCGGGTTCGTCACCATGTCGAGCAGCACGGGACCCTCCTGGGCCAGCGCCCAACGCACCGCCTCGTCCACGTCGTCCGGGTCCTCGACGCGGCGCGAGGCGAGACCCATCGCCGAGGCGACGGCAGCCAGATCCGGGTTGTCGAGCCGGGTGCCGAACTCCGGAAGGCCGCCCTCCTCCTGCTCCAGCTTCACCATTCCGAGCCGTGCGTTGTCGAACACGACCACCACGATCGGAAGCGAGTAGGTGACCGCCGTCCGCAGATCGCCGAGCAGCATCATCAGCCCACCGTCCCCGGAGAACGAGATGACGGGACGGGAACGGTCCGCCGCCGCCGCTCCAAGCGCCTGCGGAAGCGCGTTCGCCATCGAGCCCAGGTTGAACGAGCCGAGCAGCTCGCGGTCGCCACGCATCTCCACGTACCGTGCGAGCCACACCGTCGACATCCCGGTGTCCACCGTGAACACCGCATCCAGCGGTGCCGCGCGGTCCACCGCCGTCGCCACCGCCTCCGGGCGGATCCGTCCCTCGGGATTGTCGAAGAGCGACCGCGCCTTCCGGATCAGGCCCTCGTCGTCATGACCCGGGTCCGCGAGCGCCGCCTGGCGCTCACGCCAGGACCGCAGCTCGCCCACGGCCGAGTCCAGATGGGAGGTGTCGTCGCGCTGGGCCACGAGAGGGAGCAGGGCGTCGAGCGTCGCGGCAGCGTCGCCCACCAGCGGGATGTCGACCCGGGTGCGCCGACCGAGATGCGAGGCGCGCGAGTCGATCTGGACCACCAACGCGTCGTCCGGGTAGTACTCGCGATACGGGAAGTCGGTGCCGACCATCAGCAGCAGGTCCGCATCCTTGAGGGCCGACGCCGCGGCCGGGTTGCCGAGCAGGCCCGCCTGACCCACGTTGAAGGGGTTGTCCCCGTCGAACGCGGGCTTGCCCTTGACCGTCACCACCATCGGCGCCTGCAGGGCGGTCGCGAGCGCGACGACCTGGCTGCGCGCATGCGCTGCTCCGCGCCCGACGAGCAGGGTCACCTTGTCGGACTCCGCGATCGCGTCCGCCACGGACCGCACGTCCGCGGGGCCGGGCGCGGCCATCGGCGCGGGGCGGGAGAAGGTGGCGACCGCGTCGTCGATCTCGAGCGAGCCGACGTCCCCCGGCAGGGTGAGGACCGCGACGCCGCCCAGCTCGTAGGCGGCGTTGACGCCGGCCTCGAGCGCGTGCGGCAGCTGGTCGGCGGACGTGAGCGTGTGCGCCCACACGGCGACGTCGGCGAACAGCTTGTCGTTGTCCACCTCCTGGAAGTAGTCGGTGCCGACCTCCGGGGTGGGGACCTGGCCCACGACCGCCAGCACGGGCGCATGGGACTTCTTCGCGTCGTACAGGCCGTTCAACAGGTGGATCGCGCCCGGGCCGACGGTCCCCATGCAGACGCCGACGCGGCCGGTGAGCTGCGCCTGGGCGCCCGCGGCGTACGCGGCCGCCTCCTCGTGCCGGACACCGATCCAGTCGATGCCGTCCGTGGTACGGATCGCGTCCGTGACGGGGTTGAGGGCGTCGCCCACGACGCCCCAGACCTGCGTGACTCCGTGGTGCGCGAGCGAGCTGACGATGCACTGCGCGACGGTGCTCATCGGGATCTCCTTCGCTGACGTCGGGGCCGTCTCAGGCGACGGCGCGGGTATGGAACGTGCTGGCGTCGGCGCGCTCCCACGAGCGCACCCACTGCTCGGGGGCGCTTCCCTCCAGCAGCGCCCCGGTGGAGAGCCAGTCGTAGCGCTCGCCGTAGGACTCGGTCCGGCCGTGGTCCACGACGACGCGCAGCTGATCGGGGGTCAGCTGGGACGGGTGGTCGACACCCATGGCAGCCATCAGGCGCACCGCCTCACGGACGGTCGCATCCTGGTAGCGGCGGACGCGCTCGGTCTTGTCGGGGACGTCGAGCGCGCGGGCCCTGCGCGGGTCCTGCGTCGCGACGCCCACCGGGCACTTGTCGGTGTGGCAGATCTGCGACTGGATGCAGCCCACGGCCATCATCATGGCGCGCGCCGAGTTCGTGTAGTCCGCACCCTGGATCAGGCGCTTCACCACGTCGTTCCCGGCGGCCACCTTTCCCGACGCACCCACCTTCACCCGGTCCCTCAGGCCGGCGCCGGCGAGCGCGTTGTGGACGGTCATGAGGCCGTCGGTCAGCGGCATGCCGACGTGGTCCTCGAACTCCAGCGGAGCCGCGGCGGTCCCGCCCTCCGAGCCGTCGACGATGATGAAGTCGGGCGCCGTGCCCACCTCCAGCATCGCCTTCACGATGGCGAGCACCTCCTCACGGGAGGACACGCACAGCTTGAACCCGGCCGGCTTCCCACCCGCGAGGGTCCGCATGCGGGCGATGAACTCGATGAGGCCCACGGGCGTGTCGAACACGCGATGGGACGCGGGGCTCACGCACTTCTCGCCTACCGGCACGTTGCGGGTGCGGGCGATCTCCTCGGTGACCTTCGCGCCCGGCAGCACGCCGCCGATGCCGGGCTTCGCGCCCTGGCTCAGCTTGAGCGACACGGCCTTCACGGACGGATGCGCAGCCTTGTCCTCGAACTGCTGGGGGTCGAAGTCCCCGTCCTCGGTGCGGGCGCCGAAGTAGCCGGTACCCAGCTCCCACACCAGGTCGCCGCCGTTCTCCAGGTGGTACGGCGACAGCCCGCCCTCGCCCGTGTCGTGCGCGAAGCCGCCCTTGGCCGCTCCCCCGTTGAGCGCACGGATCGCGTTCGCGGACAGCGCGCCGAAGCTCATGGCCGACACGTTCACCAGAGCCATGTCGTAGGGCCGGGTGCAGTCGGGGCCGCCGATGCGGACCCGAGGTGCCTCCTGAGGCTCGGGCGCCGGGTGCACCGAATGGACCAGGTACTCGTGCCCCGGACGGTAGACGTCGCGCTCCGTGCCGAACGCCTGCTCCTCGAGCGTGCCCTTGGCGCGCTCGTAGATGATCGAGCGGATGTCCCGGTCGAACGGACGGCCGTCCCAGTTGCGCTCGATGAAGTACTGCTGCACCTCCGGTCGGATCCGCTCGAGGCCGTAGCGCAGGTGACCGACGACCGGGTAGTTGCGCAGCACCGAGTGGCGCCGCTGGATCAGATCGTAGGCGGCGACGGCCGCCGTGGCCCCCAGCGCGATCGCGCCGGCGGCAAGGCCCTTGCTGCGGGGCATCCGTCCTCCCTCTGGGGTGCGTCCATCAGGGAAGGCGGCACGTTCCGCCTCCTCCTACGGCAACGCAGATCCCGCGCGGGACGCTTCCTGAATGGGCATCCTCGCCCACACATCTGCCCCTCTACCAGGGTGTCTCAGAGTTCTCGCCCCCGGAATAGCCTCCTCGGCGTCCGCGCTCAGGGCGCCGCGACACGGGTCGACTCCGCAGGGTCTGCGTCACGGCTCGGCGAGGCCGACCTCGCTCGCCGGAGCCACCTCGCAGGTACGGCCCGGCGCCGACTGGTAGCTCCAGTAGAGGTTCGTGTGAGCGATCACCAGGTCCGGCGCCGGAGCTCCGTACGAGGTGAGGTCTTCGGTCGTGTGCGCATCGCTCACGAGCGTCACGTCGTAGCCGCGCGCCAGCGCCCCGTGCAGGGTGGACCGGACGCAGGCGTCGGTCTGCGCACCGCACCCCACGATCCGCCCGACGCCGCGCGCGCCGAGCACCTCCTCGAGGTCCGTGTCCTCGAAGGCGTCCCCGAACCGCTTGTGGACCAGCGCCTCACCCTCGCCCACGCGCAGCTCCGGTACCAGCTGCCAACCGTCGGAGCCGCGCTCGAGCCCCTCGCCCGAGTGCTGCACCCACACCACAGGAGCACCGAGCGATCGCGCACGATCGACGACCTCGGCGATCCTCCCGACCACCTGATCCCGGGCGTACGTGTGCTCCACCACGGACGTCTGCACATCGACGACCACCAGGGCGGTGGCCTCTCCTTCTTCACGAGTCGACATCGACCTCCCCCTTCTGCTCGTCCCGAGCGTACGCGCGACGCCTGACACGACGCGGGTGGAGGCCGCCGTGCTGTCCCGCCCGACGCTCGAGCCCGGACGCGCGGCCGCCGTCAGCTGAGGAGGCAACCGTCAGTTGAGGCGGTAGCCGCCGCCCAGGTCGTCGCCGCGCGTCGGGCCTTGACCGCCGAAGCCGCCGTATCCGCCCTCGCGGGCCATGTCCTCCAGCCGCGCGATGCGCTCATCCATGGGCGGGTGGGTGGAGAAGAGCTTCGCCATGCCGGCACCCTGGAACGGGTTCGCGATGAACATGTGGCTCACGTTCTCCAGCTTGGGCTCCTGCGGCAGCGGCCTGCGCTGGACACCGCCCTCGAGCTTCTTCAGCGCTGAGGCGAGCGCGAGCGGGTCGCCGGTGAGGGTCGCTCCATCCTGGTCGGCGTCGTACTCACGCGTGCGGGAGATCGCCATGCGGATCAGCGTCGCCGCGAGAGGGGCGAGAAGCATCATCGCCAGCACTCCGAAGATGCCGAGCGGATTGTCACGCGAATCGCGTCCGCCGCCGAAGAACATCAGCCACTGGGCGACCGCCGTGATCATGCCGGCGAACGCCGCGGCGACGGAGCTGATGAGGACGTCCCTGTTGTAGACGTGCATGAGCTCGTGGCCCAGGACGCCGCGCAGCTCGCGCTCGTCCAGCAGGCCCAGGATGCCGGTGGTGCAGCAGACCGCCGCGTGAGAAGGGTTGCGTCCGGTTGCGAAAGCGTTGGGGGCATCCGTGGGAGACACGTAGAGCATGGGCATGGGCTGGTTCGCCTCACGGCTCAGCTCGCGGACGATCCGGTACATCGCAGGCTGCTCGACCTCGTTCACGGGTCGGGCGTGCATCGCGCGGATCGCGAGCTTGTCGGAGTTCCAGTAGCCGTACACGGTGCCGACCAGGCCCAGCCCGGCGAACATCCAGAGGTACTGGCCGCTGCCGATGAACGAGCCGAGGGCGAGCATGACGACCCACAGCAGCACGAACAGCCCGAAGGTCTTCAGCCCGTTGAAGTGCTTGGTGCTACCCACTTTTCCTCCGTAGACGTCTCAGACACGAGAAGAACGGGCGCGGGCGCGCACGGGTTCCCCTCTCGCGCAGATTCTCTCACCTGGTGGCGAGCGGACGCTCCATGCACACCAGGTCGGGGCGAGCATCCCACGACGGCACCTCCACGAAGCCGCGGCTCCTGTAGAGCGCCATGGCTCCCTGGCGCCATGACCACACCGTGAGGCGGACCGCATCGTCCCCGCGCGCGATGGCAGTAGCGACCGCAGCGTCGATGAGCTGCCCCGCATGGCCACGACCACGCGCAACCGGATCGACCCAGAGCCGCTTGATCTGGCTGGCGCCGTCGCGCGGATCGGACAGGACCGCACACCCCACCGGCGCGTCCGAATCGTGTGCCACGAAGACGTCGGCGTGCGCGAAGGCGCGGGGCGCATCGTCCGTCTCGACGCGGTACCGCTCGGGAAGCGCATCGGCGCGGTCCACGAAGGTGCCCTTCTCCGCCTCTGTGGCCACCAGGTAGTCGCCTACCAGGCGCGACACCGCCTCGCAGTCAGCAGGATCCGTCGGATCCCAGACCCGGACGAACCCCGTCACGCTCAGGCGCGCTTGAGTGCGATGTCCGTCATCTCCTCGCGCGGCACGACCTTCACGCGCTCACGGCCCTGCGCGTCTCCGAGCGACCGCTCGTGCGCGTCGAGCACCTCCCAGTCGTCCCACAGGACGACCGGGACCTCACGCGCACGGAGCAGGCGCAGCACGTTGTCGGGGCTCAGCTGCTCGGCGCCGGCCCGGGACTCGGCGAACAGCGCGTCGGCGTCGGCCACGAGGTTGGCGATCGTCTCCTGCGCATCGGACTTCGTGTGGCCGATGAGGCCGACCGGGCCGCGCTTGATCCAGCCGGTCGTGTAGAAGCCGGGGACCTGCTGGCCGGACTCGTCGAGCACGCGGCCGCCCTCGTTGCGGATGACGCCCCTGCGATCGTCGAAGGGCACGCCGTCGATCTCGGTGCCCCAGTAGCCGACCGCGCGGTACACCGCCTGCACGGGGTAGTCGAGGAACTCGCCGGTCCCCTTGACCGAGCCGTCTCCCTGCAGCGCGGTGCGCTCCATGCGGATGCCCGCGACCTTGCCGTCCTCGCCCAGGATCTCGTGCGGCTCCTGCAGCAGGTGCAGGTGGATCCGGTGGTCGTAGCCCTTGGGCTCGCGGAGCGTCCAGTCGGTGAGGGTCTTCACGACCTGCTTGGTCTGCTTGTTCGTCTCGGCGGCCTCCATGGACGCCTCGTCGAAGTCGTAGTCCTCCGGGTAGACGATCACGTCGACGCCCGGGACCTGGCCCAGCTCGCGCAGCTCGAGCGGGCTGAACTTCACCTGCGCGGGACCGCGACGGCCGAACACGTGGACGTCGGTGCACGGTGACGACTCGAGGCCTGCCTGCACGTTCGCGGGGATCTCCGTGGGCATCAGGTCGGGCACATGCTTGGCAAGGATGCGCGCCACGTCCAGCGCGACGTTGCCGACTCCCAGCACCGCGACCTCCTTGGCCTCGAGCGGCCAGGTGCGGGGCACGTCGGGGTGGCCGTCGTACCAGGACACGAAGTCTGCGGCACCGTACGAGCCCTCAAGGTCGATGCCGGGGATGTCGAGGTCCGCGTCCTTGAACGAGCCGGTGGCGAAGATGACAGCGTCGTAGTGCTCGCGCAGATCGTCGAGGGTGAGGTCCGTGCCGATGTTCACGTTCGCGAGCAGGCGGATGTCGCCTCGGCCCAGCACGTTCGCGAGCGCCACGATGATCTGCTTGATGCGCGGGTGATCGGGTGCGACCCCGTAGCGGACCAGGCCGAACGGTGCGGGAAGACGCTCGATGATGTCGATCGACACGTGGAGGTCGGTCTTCGACAGGATGTCCGCGGCGTAGGTGCCGGCGGGGCCGGCTCCGATGATGGCCACGCGCAGGGGGCGGTTGGCGGTCACGTCGTACTCGATTCGGTCGGGGAAGGTCATGGCCGGGACGTCCCACCGGCGCAATGAGACCAGAGTATAGGCATGCTGACAGCGCGAAAATGCCTCGTCCACGCACGGAATCCCCCCGGGGGGATAGGCCCGGGTGCGGCCTGCCGACGCGTCGTCGGCGAGTTCGACGACACGGCGGTCACGCCCTTTGCGCCGCCTCGGCGGCCTCCAGGTCGGGGTACCCGGCGAAGATGCTCGTGTAGGCGACGGTACGCCAGGTGAGGTTCTGGCCGGCGGCGACGGTCGCGTCGACCAGCTCCCGGTACAGCGCGAGCGTCGCGTCGGAGTAGGTGCCGAGCTCGCCCCGCAGGTACGTCTCGAAGGACGTGGCCTCCAGGGTGTCCTCTGCGGTCGTCAGCACCCGCATCGCCGCGCCCAGCGCCGGGTGGTCGCGGTGGAAGTCGCGCGCCCACGGCACCTGGATCGCGATGATCTCCTCTTGTGCGGCGACGCGGTCGGCGTCCAGGAGCGGCAGATGAGGCGCGAGCTCGCGGACGTAGCGCTCCGGCTCGGTGGGCTCCATCATGCGGGCGTACTTCTCGGTCAGCAGGTTGCGTCCCGCGGCGTCGGCGGCGTCCAGGTCCGCGGCGTACGAGTCGAGCAGCGGCATGGGCCACGTCATGAACTGGCCGAGCCTCTGCACCTCGAACTCGGCGGGATTGTCCTGGCAGGCGGCACGCCCGTCGTCCCCGCGCACCAGCTGGAACTGCGACCACTCGTGCGCGACGATCTCCCGCGCGCGCTCGAGCCGGGCGGCGCGCTCCTCCATGGTCTCGGTCACACATGCCTCCTCAGGCGACGGCCCGGCACCGGGCGGGCGACCGCCAGGCGCAAGGATCGTGGGGAGCGGGTCACAGGGCACGCAACCACGGGTCACCGATGCGGGCACGCACCTCGTCACGGTGCGCCTCGAGGAACGTCGAGTCCGAGGCGCTGAGCCTCTGCAGCCGCAGCTCGGCCACCACCTGCGTGCACACGTCGTCGATCGCGGCCTGCAGGCCCCGCCGCGCGGGTGCAGCCCCGGCGCCTCCCTCGCCGAACCCTGCGCCGCCGAAGCAGGCCGCGGACGCGAGCCGCTGTGCGTCGGCCAGCTGCGCGTGCACCCCCGCCAGGCGGGACACGGGACGGGAGGCGAGGCGACGCAACGCCGCGCTCTGCCACTTGTAGTAGGGCAGGTAGCCGACGGCGGTGGGCCGGTTGAGCAGGAACACGAGGGACGCCGCCGCGCGCACGAACTCTGCGACGGAGAGCCAGGCCGCCTCGCCGTCGGCCCGGGCCAGCATGCGTGGCAGGTTGTACTGGCCGGCCTGCGCCATCATCCCGAGGCGCTGCCCGATCCGTGCCAGCCGAGCGTCGTCCGGCATGCGCAGGAACGCGCCTCGGACGGCGCTGAACGCCCCGTGCGGGTCGGCGAACACCTCGCCGTTGGTGGCGGCGGCGAGCGTCGCCTCGTCCAACGTCACCCAGAGGTGGGGCTGATCGGCGGGAGGTGCGGACGGCAGCCCCGTGAGCCCCTGGAAGAAGTCGGCGATCTCGAAGACTCCGACGCGTCGACCCCCTCCCCTGGCACGCGTGGTGGTCACCCGCGGGCCGAACCCCATGAACGTGGCGGGCAGCGCGTCGTAGTCTGCCTGAAGCCGCGATCCGATCTCCGCGTGGTCGGCCTCGCCCAGCCACAGGCAGAAGCCAGGCCCGAAGTCGTGGTCGCGGGAGAGGTCGTCGTCGAAGCCGTAGCACTCGGAGCCGTGACCCACGAGCCCCACCGCGATGCGCCCCCGCTGCTCCGGGTAGCGGTCGAGCATCGGCCTGCCGTGCTCCTCCCAGAAGGCGCGCGCCAGCGCCAGCCCGGTCATGCGCGGCACCGCGAGCGCCGGGTCGAGGCCGCCGGGCGATGCCTCGGAATCGACCGTGGACGATCCGCCGTCCCTCGCAGAGGAGGCGTCGACGAGCAGGCGCGGGCCAGGGTCCGCTGCGGCCGCCGTCCTCGCCTGAGCGAGGTTCTCCAGCGTGACGTCGTGCTGCGGGCTCTGCGAGCCGTACGCGGCGTCGACGATCGCGAGCGCCTGCTCGTACAGCTCGACCGCATCGGCGTGGCGTCCGGAACGGAAGCAGGCCTCCGCGAGCCCCGCGAGCGCAGCCGCCAGGTGGGGGTTCTGGTCGTGCCCGCCGGCCTTGAAGATCGCGAGGGACCGGCGCGCGAGCCGCTCGGCCTCGTCGTCCCGTCCCAGGTCGTGGCACACGAGCGACAGGTTGGTGAGCGTGCCCGCCACGTCGACGTCCCTGCCCGGATCCACGGAGGCCGCCTCGACGATCGAGAGCGCCTGGGACAGCTCGTCGTACGCACCCTGCGGATCGCCTGCCTCGGAGTGCAGCATGGAGAGGTTGTTGTGCAGGGCGGCGAGGCGACGATCGCCCGAAGGGAACGTGCGGCCCGCGACCTCCAGCGCCTGGGCATACGTGTCGCGCGCCTGGTCAAGGCGTCCGGCGGCACGCCGCGCCGTGGCTGCGTTGATGAGCGTGGTCGCATGGGCGTCCGTGCCGGCGAGGCCGAGCCTCGGGACCAGCCCCAGGGCACGCTCCGCGGCCTCGAGCGCGCGCTCATGGCTGCCGAGCGAGCGGTGCAGGCCCATCACCTCGTTGAGGATGGTGAGCTCCGCGGCCTCGTCGCCCAGGGTCCGGGCCCCCGTGAGCGCATCGTCCAGGAACGGCACCGCGGACGGCGCGTCCTGGGAGGCAAGGATCCGATCGAGCCCGGACAGCATCGACTGCACGTCGTACATGCCGGAGGCGGGGCGCGAACCGTCCATCCTCATCGCCCTTCGTGGCTGGCACGGCATCTCTTCGCGGGGGCTATGCCGTCCTTCGAGTGTAGGCCGATGAATCTTCGGTGAAGGACAGGCCCCAACGGGGTGAACTGGTTCGACGGCGTGCGAGCCTCGTGCTGTGGCAAGCGCCCCGCCCCGTCCCCGCGGCGCCGCTTCGGACGGCCGTCGCGGCGCTCTGACGCGCCCCCAGCTCCTCACCTCGGACGAGTACATCGCGGACGCGACGCACCGGATCCACGGAGCCAGGCGCAGGGTGCTGCTCACCACCCTCACGATCGCCGACGACCATCGCACCGACGAGCTGATCGACGCGCTCGTCTGGGCGGCCAGGCGCGGCGTGCGCGTGTGCGTGGCCGCCGACGTCTTCACGTACGCCGACGCGGCCGGCACCTTCCTGCCCACCGGCTATCGCAACGCCCGCTGGCGCGCCTCGAGCATGCTCGCCTCGAAGCTCGCGCGCGAAGGAGTCGCGTTCTCCTGGCTGGGCCGCGAGAAGGGACTGATCTGGCGTGGCCGCACCCACACGAAGTTCTGCGTGGTGGACGACGTCGCGTACGCCTTCGGAGGCGTGAACCTGGACCGCAAGGGCGTGGAGAACGCCGACTTCATGCTGCGGATCGACGACCCGCGCCTGGCCGACGACCTGGACGACGTGTACGGGCGCATCCAGCGCATGAACCTGTCAGAGCGCGGCCACCGCTCGCTCGAGCTCAGGTACGGCACCGACCGCGTGCTCGTGGACGGCGGCATCCCCGGCGACTCGATCATCTACCGCCGCGCCCTGCACCACGCGCTGAGCGCGCAGCGGGTGCTGCTCATGTCGCAGTACTGCCCCACGGGCGAGCTGGGCCGTGCGATCCGCGAGCGGGAGCACGAGCTCTGGTTCAACCCGCCGCGCAACGCACGCGCCGCCAACCGGGTGCTCATCGCGTCGTCCATGCTGTGGACAGGGCACCGCACCGAGTACGAGCGACGGCAGTACCTGCACGCGAAGGCGCTGGTGTTCTTCCGCCCCTCGGGCGCACGGGTGGCGATCACCGGCTCCCACAACTTCGTGCTCGGAGGCGTGCGGCTGGGCACCCGGGAGATCGCGCTCGAGACGCGCGACCCGGCGACGATCGAGCAGATCCTGCGCTTCCACGACGCCCATGTGCGGGGCACGGGCGGCGAGGCACCGCGCTCCTGACGGTGGCGCGTCGTGTACCAGGCGGAACGTCACGCCCAATCGGACAAATCGGACATCTTGTGTCTATAGTCCTGACCCATGACATCGTTCACACGGCACACCATGCGTCTCACGCTCGGCGCCACCCTGGCGCTCGCCGCGCTCACCGGATGCGGCACCACCACGGCCAGCGACACGCTGACCCCAGCGACCGGGGCCTCGTCGGACGCGACAGGACCTGCAGCAGGGACGGCTGACGCCCACGCGGCGGACAGCGGGGAGATCCGCACCGCGGTAGGCCCGATCCTGCTCGGGGTCCCCGACCGTTGGGATGTCCTCGACACGGTCGACGGAGCGACCATCGTGCAGGCGAAGGGCTGCGCCGCGGACACCCCTTGCCCCGCGTTCGCGGTCCTGCAGGGCGACGCGATCATCGGCGAGACCGACCCCTCCGCGGCCTACACGCAGGACGGGACCGGGTGCCCCGGCGGGCTCGCACCCCAGGCCACCGACGATGACCCGACCCTGACCGAGGTCGTGATCGACGGCGTCGACGGCACGCTCGCCGAGCTGCGGGTGGATTGCACCGACGACGACGGGGCCGTGCGGCACACCGTCTCACAGCTCCAGTGGTACCTGCCCGACGCCCCAGGCGGCCCGGTGCTGATCGTCGATCGGTGGTCGTTCGACGGACTGCGCAACAGCGTCGCAGGCGCAGCCTGGGTCGCCTCGCAGTCCTGACCCACGTCGGGCGGCCGGCCCGTCAGCCGAACGCCCGATGCCGACGGCGGCGCCGTCGGCCCCGCACACGGACAGAGGAGGTGAGCCGCACCACGCACCCGCGGCGACGACGCATGGGGGGCGCCGTCGCCGCCACCGCACACCAGGGCCGCGCGCCCACGGGCCCGCCCGCGGCGACGAGGCCCATCGAAAGGAACCCAAGTGAGAAGAGCACGTTCAATGGTCGGCGCGATCGCGCTCGCGGTCGGGATGCTCATCCCGACTGCGGCGGCGTCCACCGCGCAGGCACACCCGCAGGAGACGGCGCCGGTGACGGTGCCGATGTCCACAGCCTCCTGCACCGCCCAGGAATGGGACGCGGCATCGGTCTACACGGGCGGCGCGGTCGTCGCCCACGACGGGCACACCTGGACCGCCGGATGGTGGACCCAGGGCGAGGAGCCCGGCACCACCGGCGACTGGGGCGTCTGGCGCGAACAGGGCACCTGCACGGGCACGGGCGATCCGACAGACGGCGCCACCACGCCGTCCGACTCGGGCACGTGCGCCGCCGCGTGGGACGCGGCGTCCGTCTACACCGGCGGCACCCAGGTCTCGTACGGTGACCACAACTGGCAGGCGAGATGGTGGACCCAAGGGGAGACGCCGAGCTCCGGCGGCTCGGGAGTCTGGGCCGACGAAGGCACCTGCAGCGCCGCCGCCACGAACCCGACGGAGCCGACTACGGAACCGACGGACCCCGCGACCGACCCGACCACTCCCGCCGCACCAGGCGACGGGTCAGCACGCGTCGTCGGCTACTTCACCGAGTGGGGCATCTACGGACGCGACTACCAGGTCAAGGACGTCGAGACCTCGGGCTCGGCCGACGAGCTCACCCACATCGTGTACGCGTTCGGCAACGTCCAGAACGGCGAGTGCACCATCGGCGACTCGTACGCCGACTACGAGAAGGCGTACACCGCAGACCAGAGCGTCGACGGCGTCGCCGACACATGGGACCAGGACCTGCGCGGCAACTTCAACCAGCTGCGCAAGCTCAAGGCGATGCATCCCGATCTGAAGGTCATCTGGTCCTTCGGCGGCTGGACGTGGTCGGGCGGGTTCACGCAGGCTGCGGCCGATCCCGCGGCCTTCGCGGAGTCCTGCTACGACCTCGTGGAGGACCCCCGCTGGGCCGACGTGTTCGACGGCATCGACATCGACTGGGAGTACCCGAACAGCTGCGGCAACCAGTGCGACGCGAGCGGCTACGAGGCGTACCCGAACCTGATGAAGGCGCTGCGGGACCGGTTCGGCTCCGACCTCGTCACCTCCGCGATCACGGCCGACGGCACCGACGGCGGCAAGATCGCCGCCGCCGACTACGCCGGCGCCGCGTCGTCCGTCGACTTCTTCATGCCGATGACATACGACTACAACGGCGCGTTCAACCCGACCGGGCCCACGGGACCGCACTCGCCGTTGACCTCGTACACCGGCCAGACCGTCGCCGGGTTCGACTCCGCGACGGCGATCGCCAAGCTGAAGTCGCTCGGGATCCCGTCGGACAAGCTGCTGCTCGGCATCGGTTTCTACGGGCGCGGCTGGACCGGCGTGACCCAGGAGGCCGCGGGCGGCACCGCGACGGGCCCGGCGCCCGGCACCTACGAGGCAGGCATCGAGGACTACAAGGTCCTGAAGACGAGCTGCCCGGCCACAGGGACCGTGGGCGGCACCGCGTACGCCTTCTGCAACGGCCAGTGGTGGAGCTACGACACCCCGGCCACCATCTCGGGGAAGATGAGCTACGTGAACCAGGAGGACCTGGGCGGAGCGTTCTTCTGGGAGCTCTCGGGAGACACCTCGGACGGTGAGCTGATCCACGCGATCGGCAGCGGCCTGGGCTGACCCCGCACGACATCGCCCCTGGCCGGGCCCCTCTCGGGGCTCGACCAGGGGCGATTCTCATGCCGGGGCGGGGACGACGCACGAACGCCGTCCCTGCCCCCGCGTCACCGCGCCGCGCGCCGCATCAGAGGGTTCCCCCGGGGGTGGTCCACTTCTGCGCGTCCGTGCCGTTGCACGCCCACAGCTGGATGCGTGCACCGTTCTCGGTCGACGAGCCCGGATCATCCACGCACCGCCCCGACGCCGGGTTCAGATACCCGCCGTTGAACCGCACCCACGTCTGGTTCGACTGACCCGGGTTGCAGTCCCAGATCTGCAACGGCGTGCCGTCGCTCGTGCCCCACTCGGCAGCATCCAGGCACTTGCCCATCGCCTTGAGCTGGCCATCCTCGAACGTCCACTGCTGCGCGACCGTCCCGTTGCAGTCGTACAGCTGCACCGCCGTGCCGTTGGCACTGCTGGCCGCCGCCACGTCCAGGCACTTGTCGTTGACCGCGTTCACCACCGCACCCGGCGACGAACCATCCGAGCCGTCGCCACCACCGGTCGAGCCGCCGTCGTCCCCGTCGCCGGAACCGGTGAACGGGCTGAGGGTCAGAGTGGCCGACACGGGGTCGGACACGTCGATGCTCGGGCTGAGCTCGGCGACATCGTCGAAGGCGAAGCCGTACGCACGGCCGTCGGCGGACGCGTCGTGCATGACCTTGGAGTACAGATCCGACGAGGCCGTCTGGTAGAACGACGACGCGTCGTAGGTCGGCTGCGTGTCCGAGGCGACCCGGCTGGGCGTCGACAGGGTCCCTCGATGGAAGGCGGCGCACACCCGCGCACCGACCGCCAGGATCGCGGTCTGGTTCGGCTGACCACCCGGCTGGAGCGCACCGCTGCAACCGAACACCTCGGCCGTCGTGGGTCGCGTGAGCGAGCCGATCGTCACGCCGCTCGAGTCCGTGAAGGTGAAGGAGTCGCCGTTCACGGTGCCGGTGTACGTGCCCATGTCCATCGCGACGGTGAGCGTGTGGCTCGCGTAGTAGTCGTAGACGTCGTCGATGTACGAGTCGAAGAACGTCGAGCTGAAGGCCGACTCGGTCTCCATGCCGTGGATCGGCGCGAGCACGCGCAGCGGCAGGCCGTCGGACTCCCGTGTCTGGATGAGGTTCGCCCAGTCGCCGCCGAGGGCCTCGATCTCCGCGAAGATCTGCTCACGGCCACCCGAGACGAGCGTGCCCTCCGTCGTCGTGTCACCGCTCGAGTCCGTCACCGACAGGGAGAGCGGCACGCTCGACATGTCGACCATCGTCGTGTTGATGAAGATCCCCGTGCCGTTGCGCGTGAACTCGGCCCAGTCGAACAGGATGTCGTGGTTCGGGTCGCTCTCGTTCCACGCCGCAGGCTCCACCAGACCCCCGGGCGAGAGGTAGAAGCTCAGCTTCTCGCCGAAGGAGATGTAGATCCTGCCGCCCGCGAGGCTGCTGGGCAGGTCGAGCGTCGTGCTCGAGCCGTCGGTCGGCCCCGCGATCGCGAAGTCGGGCGCCGCCGGGTTGGGCTGGCCCGCCGGGACCGACGACGGCAGCTCGAACGCATGCCATTGCCCGTCGGATCCGACAT
This sequence comes from Demequina capsici, assembly GCF_032102965.1. Lineage (NCBI taxonomy): Bacteria > Bacillati > Actinomycetota > Actinomycetes > Micrococcales > Demequinaceae > Demequina > Demequina capsici. The sequence goes on from NZ_CP134880.1 coordinate 2,594,288, forward strand.
AGCCCTGCTCGCCCGTCGACTGGTTCCGTGCGGTCACGTAGATGTACGTCTGCTCGGAGCGCCCCGAATCGTTGGCGACGGTCATCGGCAGGGAGGTCGTGGCGGCTTGAGCCGGCACGAGCGCTGCGCACAGCGCCGCCGCGAGGGCGGCCACTGCCGCGGTCCGGAGGCCCGTCAGGGCGGTGAGGCGGCTCACAGGGCGCCTCCGGGGGTCGTCCACTTCTGCGCGTTCGTGCCGTTGCAGTCCCACAGCTGGATGCGGGCCCCGTTGGCCGTGGACGAACCTGGATCGTCGATGCATCGGCCCGACACGGGGTTGCGATAGCCGCCGTTGTAGCGCTCCCACACCTGGTTCACCTGCCCGGGATTGCAGTCCCAGATCTGCAACGGGGTGCCGTTGCCCGTGCCCCACTCCGAGGCGTCCAGGCACTTGCCCAACGCCTTGAGCTCGCCGTCAGCGAAGGTCCACTGCTGCGCGTTCGTGCCGTTGCAGTCGTAGAGCTGCACCGCGGTGCCGTTCGCGCTGCTGGCGGCTGCCACGTCCAGGCACTTGTCGTTCACGGCATTGACCACCGTCCCGTGGCCGGAGGCAGAGGTCCCGCCGGCGCGCTTGGTCGCGACCGTGACGTAGTCGACGAGCATCGGCTTGCCGGACACCGTGGAGTCGTAGGGGCCGCCCCCGAACGCGTCGGGGAAGCCGCCGCCGACTGCCACGTTCAGGATGATGAAGAAGCCGTGATGGACGGCGTTGCTCCACGTGGTCGCGTCGACCTGGTCGGCGCTGATGGTGAAGTAGTTGGCGCCGTCCATGTAGTAGCGGATCTGCTCCGGGCTGGCACTGCGGTCCAGCTCGACCGCGTAGGTGTGGAAGCCGGTGCCGACGCCGGAGGCGGTCCGCTCCCCGGAGGAGATGCCGGTGGTCTCGTTGCACGGGCCACCGGAGGCGGTCCCGCAGTGCAGGGCGCCGAAGTAGCTGCTGCGACCGTTGATGTTCTCCAGGATGTCGATCTCGCCCAACGACGGCCATCCGGCGGCGCCGGTGCCGCGCGCCTGCTCGCCGAGCATCCAGAAGGCCGGCCAGTAGCCGGCGCCGTTCGCGGTCGTGACGTCGGGCTGCTTGATGGACGCCTCGACACGGAGGATCCCGCCGGCGGGCGCCTCGAAGGAGGTGTCCTGCGTCTCCACGCGACCTGAGGTCCAGTTCCCGGCTGAATCGCGGATCGGCGTGATCGCCAGGTGCCCGCTGCCGTCCTGGGAGACGTTCGCAGTGCTGCTCGTCATGTACTCGATCTCACCCGTGCCCCAGTTCCACGCACCGCCGTCGTACCCGTGCCCGATGTCGTAGAGCCACCTGGACGTGTCGAGGCCCGTGCCCGCTGCGCCGCTGAAGTCGTCGCTCCACACCGTCGTGAAGCCGCTCGGAGGCGCCGGCACCGAGGCGGCCGGTGCCGTTCCGGTGCGCGCGGTCGCCGCCTGGGCTGCGGCGCCTGCGGTGAGCATCGCGGCGGCGAGGCCTGTTGCGGCGAGCAGCGCCATCGCTGTGCGCGGGCGTGTCGATCGTGGTGGAGTGTGGTGCGGACGCATAGGTCGGTTCCCTTCTTCCGTTCGGGCCGGGACGGTCGTCTCGGCCCACCCCGTGCCCCGCCCTGTCGGCGGTTCGCGGCGGCTCGTGCAGACTATCCGTTTTGTACCGCTATGTCCGTTTCACGGCCGAGCGGTCGCGAGCGTCGCCGTGGGATCGAGGGCTTGCCGCGGCGATGGCCGCGAAGCATGAAGACGCCTGGTAGCAATACCCCCCGAGGGATAGTCCCTGGTAGATTGCTGGCCAATCGGAAGTTGATGTGTCACACTCTCCGCATGACGAACTCGGCACTCCCCTCGCTGCGCACCATGCGCGCGATGTGCTGCGTCATGTGTCCCTCGGCCTGAGTCGCCCTCGGATACACCACCCGTACCCCAGGGCGCTCGGCTGAACCGGGCGCAACCCTCCAGTACGCCCGCGCAGGCCGAGCTCCCGCAAGAAGCCAGGAGCATCGGTGAACCCGGATACCGATACCACCACGCAGACCGCACCCGCCCCGAGCGCGGCCGGCGACGCGGACGCGCGCCAACGACAGCGCGACGAGGCACGCCTCATCCGCACCCGCGAGGCGGCCGCGCGCAAGAACACCGCCTCGCGCGACGGCCAGTGGGCAGCCGGCGACCGCACCCCCCTCAACCCCAACGAGGAGATGAAGGCCAGCGGCGACCCGCTCCAGGTGCGCCACCGCATCGAGACGCTGTACGCCAAGTGGGGCTTCTGGTCCATCCCGCCGGGCGACCTGCGCGGTCGCTTCCGCTGGTGGGGCCTGTACACGCAGCGCCGCCCCGGGATCGACGGAGGCAAGACCGCGATCCTCGAGCCGCACCAGCTCGACGACGAGTTCTTCATGCTCCGCATCCGCTCGGACGGCGGCCAGCTGAGCGTCGCGCAGGCGCGCACCATCGGCGAGATCTCGCGTGACCTGGCGCGAGACACGGCCGACGTCAGCGACCGGCAGAACATCCAGCTCCACTGGGTGCGCATCGAGGACGTCCCCGACATCTTCCGTCGCGTCGAGGAGGTGGGCCTGCTGTGCGCCGAGGCCTGCGGCGACGTCCCGCGCGTCATCCTCGGCTCGCCCGTCGCAGGGATCGCCAAGGACGAGCTCATCGACCCGACCCCGCAGATCCGGGAGATCATCGACCGCTACATCGGCAGCCCCGAGTTCTCCAACCTGCCCCGCAAGTTCAAGACCGCCTTCACCGGCCAGCCCGTGCCGGACATCCTGCACGAGGTGCAGGACATCGCGTTCTGCGCGGTCGAGCACCCCGAGCTGGGCATCGGCTACGACCTGTGGGTGGGCGGCGGCCTGTCCGTCAACCCGTTCCTCGGCAAGCGGCTTGGCGTCTTCGTGCGCCCCGAGATCGCCCACGAGGTGTGGAAGGGCGTCGCCGGCATCTTCCGCGACCACGGCTACCGCCGTCTGCGCACCCGCGCACGCCTCAAGTTCCTGGTCAAGGAGTGGGGACCGGAGAAGTTCCTGCAGGTGCTGCAGGACGACTACCTGGGCTACGAGCTGCCCAAGGGCCCGGCGCCGCGCGTCGGCACCGCGGGCGACCGTGGCGACCACGTGGGCATCCACCAGCAGAAGGACGGCCGCTGGTACGTGGGCGTCGCGCCCGTCGCGGGGCGCATCTCGGGCGAGAAGCTGCTGGAGATCGCACGGCTCGCCGAGTCTGTGGGCTCCGATCGGATCCGCCTCACCCCGCTGCAGAAGATCGTCGTCCTCGACATCCCCGAGGATCGCGTGAGCGACGTGGTCAACGGACTGCGCGCCCTCGAGCTCGAGTCCCAGCCCGGCGAGTTCCACCGCAACGTGATCGCCTGCACCGGCATCGAGTACTGCAAGCTCGCGATCGTGGAGACGAAGGCGACGGCGCGCGAGGTCGTCAAGGTGCTGGACGAGCGCTTCCCCGACCTGGACTCCCCCATCTCCGTGCACGTCAACGGCTGCCCGAACTCGTGCGCCCGCGTGCAGATCGCCGACATCGGGTTCAAGGGCCAGCTGGTCCTGGACGACGAGACCGGCGAGCAGGTGCCCGGCTTCCAGGTGCACCTCGGCGGACGCCTGGGACGCGGCGACGACAACGACTTCGGCCGCAAGATCCGCGGCCACAAGGTCACGGCCGACGGCATGCCCGCCTACGTGGACCGCGTCACCCGCAACTACCTGGAGACCCGCCAGCAGGACGAGCCCTTCGCGGACTGGGCCTTCAGGGTGGACGAGGAGCTGATCCGATGAGCGCCGTGCCGCAGGGAGGCGGCGTCCTCGGCGGAGCCGCGGCCCTCACGCTGCTCAACCCCACCGAGTGGAACGAGCAGACCTGCGCCGAGGTCAACGCACGCCTGGAGCACGCCTCCGCCGCCCATATCGCCGACTGGGCCGTGGCCACGTTCGGCACGGACCTGGCAGTCGCGTCGTCCATGCAGGACACCGTCCTGCCGCACCTGTTCGGCACCCGGCAAGCGGGGGTGGACGTCGTGTTCCTGGACACCGGCTACCACTTCCAGGAGACGCTCGACACGCGCGACGAGGCCGCACGGCGCCTGCCGATCACGGTCGTCAACGCCACCCCGCGGCAGTCGGTCAGCGAGCAGGACGCCGAGCACGGCGCCAGGCTGCACGATCGCGACCCGAACCTGTGCTGCGCGCTGCGCAAGGTCGAGCCGCTGCGCCAGGCGTTGCAGGGCTACCGTGCCTGGGTCACGGGCGCCCGCCGGGTCGATGCCGTCACGCGCGCCGAGCTGCCCGTGGTCAGCTGGGACGCGAAGCACGGCCTGGTCAAGATCAACCCCGTCGCACTGTGGGACGACGACGCCGTCGAGCGTTACCAGGTGGAGCACGACCTTCCCAGGAATCCCCTCGTAGCACAGGGATACCCGAGCATCGGCTGCGGCCCGTGCACCCGGCGGGTGGCACCTGGCGAGGACCCGCGCTCCGGACGATGGGCAGGCCAGGACAAGACGGAGTGCGGCATCCACGTCTGACGGCGTGCGCCGTCCCGCGGCCTTGGAGGACCGCGCGACGGCGCACGCCCCGACACTCCGGTCAAGTGTGACGAACTAGACAAACTTCACAGAGCGGTCCATGCTGTGGATCTGAGAGGAATCCCCCTCCCTCTCAGATGGCTTCGGTTTGAGTGGAATGACGGGCCGCACGGCCCACGTCCCGCGGGAGGACGCTCGTACCTCCCCCAAGGCAACGACGCCGTCGCGATCCACGCGACTCCTCACACGCCTCAGCTCGACGACGCACCCCGGAGCCCGCCATGACCACGCTGCTTCCGAGCGCCACCGCCCACGACACCGCCGCTTCCCCCGTGCAGGCCGCGGAGCGTTCCCCCGTGATGACCCTGCTGGTGCTCATCGCCACCCTCGGTGTCCTCGCCTACTCGACCTTCCTGCTCAACCCCGCGCACCGCGGGGACCTGCTGCCCTACTCGTTCGTGATCGTCGCGGAGTCGATCCTCGCGTTCCACGCCGTCGTCTCCATGTGGACGATCCTCGCGGGCAGCCCCGACCCGCGGACCTTCGCCGTGCATCAGGCGCGGGACCGCCTCTACGCCCACACGACAGGCGCAGACCCCACCACGTGGCCGCTCATGCTGCGCGGCCGGACCGTCACCGTCGAGGTCTTCATCACCGCCTACGGCGAGCCCGTGGAGACCATCACCCGCACCGCCGCAGCCGCGATGCGCATGCGAGGTCGGCACCGCACGTGGGTGCTCGACGACGGCGACAGCGACGAGCTCCGTGACGCCGTCGCCGCGACCGGTGCACGCTACGTGCGCAGGATGGGCTCGGGGGGTGCGAAGGCCGGCAACATCAACCACGCGCTCACGCTCGCCAAGGGCGAGTTCTTCGTGGTGCTCGACGCCGACTTCGTGCCGCGCGAGGAGCTGCTCGAGCAGACGATGCCGTTCTTCGTGGACGACCAGCTCGCCTTCGTGCAGACTCCGCAGAGCTACGGCAACGCCGCGCAGAGCACCATCGCCCGCGGTGCCGCGTACCTGCAGACCATGTTCTACAAGTTCGTGCAGCCGGGCAGGAACCGCTTCAACGCCGCCTTCTGCGTGGGCACGAACGTCGTGTTCCGCCGCGCCGCCGTGGACGACGTGGGCGGCATCTGCACGGACTCGAAATCCGAGGACGTGTGGACGTCGCTGCTCATGCACGAACGCGGCTGGAACTCGATCTTCCTGCCCGAGGTGCTGGCGGTGGGCGATGCCCCCGAGTCCGTCGAGGCGTACTCGAAGCAGCAGCTGAGGTGGGCCACCGGCGGATTCGAGATCCTGCTGACCCACCCGCTGTGGTCGCGGCGCAGCAATCTGACCATCGACCAGCGGCTCCAGTACTTCGTGACCGCCACGTTCTACCTCACGGGAATCGCGCCCCTGCTCCTGCTGCTGGTGCCGCCCATGGAGATCTACCTGGACCTGCACCCCATGTCCGTGTCGATCTCCGCCGCGCAATGGGTGGTCTTCTATGGCGGCTTCTACGTGATGCAGATCGTGCTGATGTGGTTCACGCTGGGCACCTTCCGCTGGGAGACGCTCACGCTCGCCACCGTGTCCTTCCCCATCTACACGAAGGCGCTGCTCAACGTGATCCGCGGCAAGGACGTCGGCTGGTCCGTGACCGGAGCCGTGAAGACTCGATCCCCGTACAACTTCATCGTGCCGCAGATGGCGTTCCTGCTGTTCCTGGCGCTCACCTCCGTGGTGGCGATCTGGCGCGACTGGATGCACGGCGTCCCGTCGCTCGCGACCGGCTGGAACCTGGTGAACACCGTCGTGCTCGCCGCGTTCGCGCTCACCGCGCGCAAGGAGGCGAAGGCGCTCCGCGCGGCACGCAGGGCAGAGCGCCGCGCCGCACGGCGTCCCGCACGCCGCTCCGACGCTGCGGTCGAGCCGAGCGTCGTGGCGGTCGCACGCAGGATCGACACCGCGCCGGCGGCCGACCGGCCCGGCATCGCCGCGACGGCCGCGCAGTCGCCGACAGGCCTCGTCGTCACGGCTCCTGTGGTCCGACGGCCGGCCTCGCCTCCGCCTGAGCGCAGCGTCGTGACCTCGCCGCTTCCGATCCGTCAGTCCGCGCCGCCCGCCGCGAGGGCCGCCTACGAGAGCAGGCGGGGCGCGGACGTGTTCCGCCAGGCGGTCAGCTCATCGGAGGTGACGCGATGACGTGGGGCAACAGGTTCAAGCTCCTCCTCAGCTTCACGATGGTGCTGGGGATCGTCGCCGCCGCGACCCTGCTGTTCAACCAGCGCGAGCTGCGGGTGGACTCGACCACGGCCTCGATCGAGGCGGCTGCGATCGACGTGGGCACCGACTACGGCGGCCTTGTCACCGCAGCGGCGGTCAAGGAAGGCGACCACGTGTCGGTCGGGGATCCCCTGCTCACGCTCGAGTCCCAGCTGCTGGCGCGCGACATCGCCCAGGGGATCGTCGACGCGAGCACGGAGAACGCGAGCGCGGACGGGACCTACACGATCCTGTCCACCGTCGACGGCACGGTCACCGACATGCCGGTCACGGTCGGCTCGTACGCGCAGCCGGGCGACGTCGTGGGGCACGTGGACGAGACGGGCACGCTCTACATCGACGCGCAGTTCATGCTGTCGCCCGCAGACTTCGGACGGATCGAGGACGGCGCGCAGGTGGACCTGATGCTGCCGGACAGGAGCACCATGGCCGGCACCGTCACGTCGCTCGACGTGGAGACCACCGACGGCGACGCGCTCGTGACGGTGCGCGTGGACTCGCCGCAGCTCACGGCCGGCGCCGAGGACGCGCTGGTCGCACCAGGCACGCCCATCGAGGCGACGCTCCACCTGCGCGACGACGGACCACTGGCGGGCGTGACCGACATGCTCGTCGCGTTCGCTCATAGGATCGGCCTGTGAGGCGACGCGTCAGGAGTCGGATCGTGACCATGCTCGCCGCCGCGGGCGCCCTGACGCTCGCGGCGGGGTGCACGGGCTCGCCCGCTCCGGAAGGAAGCATCGCCCCCACGTCCGCGACATCGAGCTCACCTGCGGCCACGGGCGTGGTCGACGCGGCCGCCTCGACCGTCGCGCAGACGCTGCCGATCCAGAGCGTGGGAGAGGCCCCGTCGTCCGCCGGCGTGGCCGACGGTGTGCTCGCGCCCACGAACCGCTGGTACTCGGCCCTCGCCTACGCGGACCTGCCCGCCAAGGCCTACCCCACGCCCGTCGCCGTCCAGGTGGACGCCGGCTCGATCGGGATCGCGCTCCCCTCCGTCGTCGGGTCGGACGCTCTCATCGCGGCCCAGACCGGCGCGTTCCTGACGGTGGCGGTGGGCGGGTCGGACGCCCGGCCGCAGGTGACGATCAACGACCCCGTGTACACGTCGCTCGCCTACTCCGGGCCCGACGGGCCGCTCGCCACCGCGACCGTCGCACAGGGATGGCCCGCCATCGGGCTCGTCGCGGACGCTGACGTGACGCTGACGCTGTCCTCAGCCCCCGCGTGGGGGGACGACGGCGTGGGCCTCGTGGAGCTCGAGGGAACCACCTACGGGGTGACGACATCGCGGGCGCAGGTGGACGGCGCCAGCGTCACCCTCGCGGCAGGAGGATGGCTTCAGGTCTTCCCGATCCCCTCAGGCGACGACGCCACCGGGTTCACGGACCCTGCCGGCTACGCGGCGCTCATGAGCTCGCCCGTGACGAAGGCCACCTCCAAGTGGGCGGTGGGGACCCAGACGACGACCACCACGCTCGCCTACACGACCGTCGACGGAGGCCCGACGGTGCTGGTGCCGTCCGCAGCCGTCGACGGCACCAGCCCTGACGGGACCTGCGACATCGGACTGTTCGACACGATCGACGGACCCACCGTCGCATGCGCGGGGACCGCGCTCGCGTGGGACGTCACCACCGTCACCCCCCAGCTCACGCTCAACGTGAGCGGCCTCACCGCAGAGCAGAAGCAGGCGGTCACGACCGCGCTCGACGCCGAGGCCGGGGGCGTCGCGTACCCGTCCGACACGTACTTCGGCTCCAAGGCGATGTACCGGGACGCCCAGCTGCTCGCACTCGCGGACGACCTGGGAGACACCGCTGCCTCCACGCAGATCGGGGAGAGGCTCGCCACCGAGCTGGGCCAGTGGACAGATCCGGAGGGGTGCACCACCCGCACCAGCCGCTGCTTCGTCTACGACGACGCGTGGGGCGGCGTCGTCGGGCTGGACACCGCCTTCGGGTCCGAGCAGTTCAACGACCACCACTTCCACTACGGCTACCTCATCTATGCCGCCACGATCGCGGTGCAGGAGGGGATCGTCGACATCGACGCCGTCGCACCCGTGATCGACTCGCTCGTGGCGGACATCGCCTCCCCCGGCACCAGCGAGGTGCCTGCGATCAGGGTGTTCGATCCGTTCGCCGGCCACTCGTGGGCCTCGGGCATCTCGCCGTTCGCCGACGGCAACAACCAGGAGTCCAGCTCCGAGGCGATCACCGCCTGGACCGCCGTCGCGGCCTGGGCGCAGCTGCGCGGAGACGCCGGGGCGGCCACCCGCGCACAGTGGATGCTGTCTGCGGAGGCGCACTCGTCGCTCGCGCTCTACGTACGGCCCGACACCTCGTTCGCCCCCGAGTACACGCATCTGGTGGTGGGCATCGAGTGGGGCGCGAAGCGCGACTACGCCACCTGGTTCTCCGCGGACCCCGCCGCCATGCTCGGAATCCAGCTGATCCCGATGGCACCCACCCAGATCGGGATCCTCACGCCCGCCGACGACACGGCCGCGGGACGCGCCACCGCATCCATCGCCGAGGCCATGCCGACCGGCACCGCCGACCAGTTCACCGACCTCATCACGATGTACACGGCGCTCGGAGGAGCCAAGACCCAGGCAGCGGCGTGGGCGGTCGCCCTCACCCTGCCCGACTCGGCGATCGACGACGGGATGTCGCGCGCCTACATGCTCGCCTTCATCGCGAGCGTGGGGTGAGCATCATGACCGGCGCGTCGGGCTGACGCCAGCGAGGGGTGGTGTGGCACCCCGCGGCGCAGTCACACTGGCTCGGTGACCGACTCCTCCACCCAGCCCGCGAGCGGAACCGTCCCCACCGCGTCGGCCGCTCCCACGCCGGCGAGCGCCGGCTCGAGCCCCTCCCCGTCCGCAGCCACAGGGTCGCCCGCCCACGCCGCCGCGCTCGACCGCACAGGCCTGGGGCTCGGCCTCGGCGCCTACCTGGTGTGGGGCCTCTTCCCTCTGCTCATGCACGCGCTCGTGCCCGCGTCGCCTCTCGAGATCACGGCGCAGCGCGCGCTGTGGTCCCTGCTGGTGTGCGCGGTGATCGTCACGGTCGTGCGCGGGTGGGCACGGCTGCGCACCGCCCTGAGCGACCTGCGCACCGTCGCCACGCTCGCACTCGCCGCCGCGCTGATCGTCGCGAACTGGCTGATCTACGTCTACGCGGTCACCAGCGATCAGGTGAACTCCGCGTCGCTCGGCTACTACATCAACCCGCTGGTGCTCGTGGGGCTGGGCGTGGTAGTCCTCGGCGAACGCCTGCGCCGCGGCCAGGTGGTCGCCGTCGCGATCGCCACCGTGGCCGTCGTCATCATCGGCGTCGAGGTGGGCGGCCTGCCATGGATCGCGCTCGCGCTCGCCTTCTCCTTCGGGATCTACGGGCTCATCAAGAAGCGCCTCAACGTGGACCCCGTCACGGGCCTCACCATCGAGACCCTGGTCCTCGCACCGTTCGCCGCCATCGCCGTGTGGTGGATGCACCACGCGGGCACGCTCACGTTCGGCACCCGCGGCGGCGACGGGCTAGGCATCGGGCACGACCTGCTGCTCGCCTCCACCGGCGTCTTCACGGTGGGCGCCCTGCTGCTGTTCGCCGGCGGCGCGCAGCGGCTGCCGCTCAACATCGTCGGCCTGCTGCAGTACCTCGCACCCACGATCATGTTCATGCTGGCCGTCTGGCACTTCGGGGAGCCGATGTCCACCGGCCGATGGATCGGCTTCCTGCTCGTGTGGGTCGCCCTGATCGTGCTCACGGTGGACAGCTTCCGCGCGTCGCGGGCGCGCACCCGCGACCCGCGCGAGGCCGAGGTGGAGCCGACCGAGCCCGTCTAGGCCCTTCACGCGTGGACCGGGAACCACGACCAATGCATCGCGTCGGGCGACGGACCCTCGCCGAGGATCACCACCGGCGACGCGCCCGCCACAGCCGCCTGGGAGGCTCCGTCGCATGGAACGACGCCCGCGTCGTCATACACCGTCGCCTCCCACGGCCCGACCCCGCCCGCGAGCTGCCAGAAGTACCACCAGCCAGGGATGAAGCCGGCGGTTCCGAACGGGTAGTCGTCCTGCGTCGGCTCCAGGCTCCCGACGATCCGACCCAGCCCGTCGACCCACACGACCGACGCGTAGCGGAACGCGCCGGTGGAGCCGTCCGGCGCGTCACCGTAGGCCGCGTCCCAGCCCGGGGCGCTCGGCAGCAGGTCGAAGTCGAAGTCCGGGTAGTCGCCATAGCCGGCCTCCACCGTCACCAGGGTCGCGCCGGAGCGGTAGTCCACCTGCATGCCGAGGTCGTCCTCGTAGGTCACGCCTCGCCGTCGCTCCCTGCTCACCACCGGCACCTCGAACGAAGGATCGAGGGGCGCACCGCACTGGAACTCGTCCACCTCCGGCCCCGTCAGATAGTCCGGACCCTGGTAGACGCCGCTGTCCGTCGTGCCGAGCGCCAGCGGCTGCCACACCGTGTCGTTGCTCCCGCACGCCGACCTCGGAAGCGCACCCTCGTCCCGCGAGGAGACGACGTCGTAGCGCTCACCCGACGGCATCGTGATGCGCGTCGTGATGCCGACCACGTCGGAGGTGTCCAGCAGCGGCGCGATGTAGTACCCCACCAGCATCGGCTCCTCGTCCTGGGTGCCGTCGGCGTGCGTCACGATCCGCTGGATCACGGCGTCGGTGCCCGCGGCGCTCGACATGATCGACGCATACGTGGCCATGAAGGCCCACGCATGCATCGTCGCCACCTCCGTCGGCGACACGCCCACCGGCACCACCGCGGGGAGCGTGGTGGTCCACCCGGTCCACAGGTCCGCGGGATCGTAGACAGGCACGGCGCCCATCCCGGTGATGTCGAACACCAGGTGGTCCGCCTCCCCTCCGTCGACCGTGAGCAGGCCCATCCAGCCGTACTGATCGAGGCTGAAGGCCTGGCCGCCATCCTCGACGCGGTACCACAGGGTCGGCTCCCAGTCCGTGGTCGGGGTGTTGCCCGCGACGACCTCGACGAGCGTGCCGTCGGCCTTGCGATAGTGCCCCGTCCCCGCGCTGACGTCCACGTACGCCCGCCCGTAGTACGGGGCTCCGGCCAACGCGGCGACGTTCGGCAGCGGGTAGGTGTCCAGGTCGCAGGGGTTGCCCGCCGCGGCAAGCGCAGCCGCCGCCTGCTGCTGCCGGTCGGCCACGCCGGCCACGACCGACAGCCCGATCGCCGCCAAGGCGACCGCAGCGGCCACACCGATCGCGCCCGTCCGTGCGCGACGCCGACGCGCGATGCGTCTGAGCGCGCGATCCTGCCGCCCCTGCGGCGCCTGTCCGTCCGCGCCGATCGCCCGCGCGTGCGAGGCACCGGCGCTCCTGAGAGCCTCGCCCAGCGCGCTCATCGGCGGCTCCTGGGGTTCACCAGCTCAGCGACCTCGGGCTCCGGACCCGGGTCGACGACGCCGAGCAGCGGGGACAGCCTCGCCGTCGCGTCCTGCAGGCAGCGCCGCACCTGGTGCTGTTCCACATGCAGCGCGCGCGCGATCTGCGGCAGGGTCAGCTCGTCGTGGTGGCGCATCACCACACAGGCGCGCTCGCGGGGCGGGAGGGCGCGCAGTGCGGTGCGCACGTCGGAGCCGTCGTCCACGCGGTCCTGGCGGTCATCTTGTGGGCTGCGGGGCGCGCCGTCCGCGTGGGGGGCGGAGTCCGCGTGGGGGGCGGAGTCCGGGCCCGCGGCAGGGCGAGAGCCGCGCGACGCCCTCCACGTGCGCCGGGGCGACCGGCCCGCCACCGTGGTCGCCATCGCCATGCGCACCCGCGCGTCGGCTTCGTCGACATCGGTCGGGGGCCTCCTGCGACGGAGCACGGCCACGATCGCGTCGTCCATGAGGCGGACCGCATCGTCATCCCGGTCAGCGAGCATGGCTGCGTACGCGGTCAGGCTCGCGCCTCGCTCATGCATCAGCCGCTCGACGAGCGTCTGCAGGTCCCCCATGCGTTCTCCCTCGTAGCACTCACCTTCTCATATGCGGCGGACCGCGGGAAGGTGAGGCTGCGTCCGCTCATGCAGAGGCATGGCCTCCGCACGGGCTCATGAACGAGCGCCGATCGGGGGCGTTCAGGCGGCGCGGGCGACGAGCGCCTCGGCGAAGGCGACCAACGCGTCCTTGACCTCGCCCGCCGGGAGGCCGTCGATGGCGACGATCGCCTGGCGGCTCCAGTCGTGGGCGAGCGCGGCCGTCTGATCGACCACCGGATGCACGCGCAGGCGATCCACGACGGAGGCGAGCGCCTCGTCCGAGGTCAGGTCGCCGTCGATGTCCGCGAGCAGGGCCAGGTCCGCCGCGTGCTGCTCGGCGCTCACCTCGGGCCCAGGACCGGCAGCGATACGGCGCCTCAGCAGGAGGGTGGGCATCGTGTCGACACCCTCCCGCAGGTCGGTGCCAGGGGTCTTGCCGGACACCTCCGTGTCCGAACGGATGTCCAGGACGTCGTCCGCCAACTGGAATGCGACGCCGGCAAGCTCGCCGTACTGCGTCACCTGCTTCACGATCGTGGGGGCGCAGCCGGCGAACATCGCGCCGAACCTCGCCGACATCGCGACCAGCGAGCCGGTCTTGTCCGCGAGCACCTGGATGTAGTGCTCGACAGGGTCGTCGTCCTCAGCAGGTCCCACGGTCTCGTGGAGCTGGCCCAGGCAGAGGCGCTCGAACGTGGTCGCCTGCAGACGCACCGCCTCCGGCCCGAGGCCCGCGACCACGACCGACGCCCGGGCGAACAGGAGGTCGCCGGTGAGGATCGCGACCGAGTTGCCCCACACCTCGTGCGCCGACGGCGCTCCACGCCGGGTGGGCGCGGAGTCCATCACGTCGTCGTGGTAGAGGGTCGCCAGATGCGTCAGCTCGCACACCACCGCCGCGTCGAGCACCTCCGGGCGCGATCCGTCGCCCAGCTGCGATGCGAGCAGCACCAGCATGGGACGGAGCCGCTTGCCGCCGGCGTCCACCAGATGCCTGGACGTCGCGTCCGCGAGCCTGTCGGACTGCGCGACCGCGTCGCGCAACCGCTCCTCGATCAGCTCCAGTCGCGGTGTCAGCGCATCCTGCAGCTGGTCGTTGCCGATGGGGACTGACATGCGTTCGAGCCTACAGCCCGATCAGGAGCACACCGGCGTCGGAGGCGATGGAGAGCGCACCGGCCGGAAGCACACCGAGGATCAGCACCGCGGCGGCGGTGATCCAGATGACGACGCGGGTGTACGGGTGGTAGTCGACCTCCACGAGCGCCTGCTGGTCCTCAGGGACGTCCGTGAGGAACATCAGGACGATCAGACGCACGTAGAAGAACGCCGCCGCCGCCGACGCCACCACGGCGACGAGCACCAGCGGCCAGCCGCCCCCGTCGATCGCCGCGGCGAACGCCTGGAACTTGCCGATGAAGCCGGCAGTCAGCGGGATGCCTGCGAACGACAGCAGGAACAGGGCCATCGCGCCGGCCAGCATCGGGTCGCGTCGTCCCAGACCCGCCCACTGCCCGAGCCGGGTGGCCTCGCCGCCGACCGTGCCGTCCTCCGCCTTCTCACGCACCTGCGTGATCACCGCGAACGCGCCGATCGTGGCAAGGCCGTAGGTGAGCATGTAGAACGGCACGGCGGACAGCGCCTGCGCGGAGAAGCCTGCGAACGCCACGAGGATGAAGCCCGCGTGGGCCACCGACGAGTACGCGAGCATGCGCTTGATGTCCGTCTGCACCAACGCGACGACGGTGCCGACCACCATCGTGACGATGGCGACGGTCCAGATCATCCAGCTGAGCTCCCACTCGAGCGGGTACAGCGCGGTGAACACGATGCGCAGCAGCGCGGCGGCCGCGGCGGCCTTGGTGGCGGCGGCCATGAAGGCCGTCACCGGGGTGGGGGCAGCCTGGTAGGCGTCCGGGGACCAGGTGTGGAACGGCACGGCGCCCAGCTTGAACAGCAGGCCGACGATCACGAGGACCGCACCGGGGACGAACAGCGCGAGATCGCCGGGAGAGGCGAGCACGGCGGTGAGGACGTCTCCGTACGACGTGGATGCGGCGGCGCCGTACAGGAGCGCCACGCCGAACAGGTAGATGGCCGACGAGAACGCGCCGAGAAGGAAGTACTTCAGCGCGCCCTCGTGGGACAGCAGACGCTTGCGACGCGCCAGCGCGACCATGATGTACAGCGGCAGCGAGAACACCTCGAGAGCGACGAACAGCGCCAGGAAGTCCGTCGTGGAGACGAACGCCATCATGCCGCCGACCGCGAAGAGCAGCAGCGGGAAGACCTCCGTCACCTCGAGCCCGCGGCGGCGTGCCTCGGCCTCCTCAGGGGACCCAGGGGTGGCCGCTCCGAGCGACGTGAACGACTCCTCGCCCGCACGCGTGCGCGCCGCGAACAGCAGCGCGCCGAGCGCACCGAAGACCAGCAGCAGGCAGAACCACGCGAGCGCCTGACGGTCGACCACGAAGAAGCCCGTCTGCGCCACGTTGCCCGCAGCCGTCAGCGAGGCCCACTGCACGGCGGACACCACGAGGGCACCCAGCAGGGCGACGAGCGTCAGCGCCAGCTGGACCGCGCGGCGCGTGGCCGGGGTCCTGATGATCGCCTCGACGAGCACGCCGACAGCGCCTGCGAGCAGGACGATCAGCAGCGGCGCGAACGCCATGTAGGAGATGTCGGGAGCGGTGAACATCACTCGGAAACCTCCGCGTTGACGGTGGTGACCACGGCGGCGGCCGGATCACGCAGATAGTCGATCGCCAGGCTCGGCAGGAACCCGAGCAGCAGCATCAGGCCGATGAGCGGCCACAGCACGAACCGCTCGCGGATGCCGAGCTCCCTGGTCTTCTCCAGACCCTCCTTGGTGGGTCCGGTGAACACCTTCTGGTAGGTCAGCAGCACGTACAGCGCGGCGAGGATCACGCCCAGCGCGGCGACGACCACCGCGGCGTTGGCGACCCCGAAGGAGCCGACCAGCACCATGATCTCCGACACGAACGGCGACAGTCCGGGCAGCGCGAGCGCGCTCAGGCCGATGACGAGGAACGTGCCGGCCATGACGGGCACGACCTTCTGGAGGCCGCCGTAGGCGCTGACGTGAGGGCTGCCGTTGCGCTCGATGAGGAATCCGACCACCAGGAACAGCGCGCCGGTGCTCAGGCCGTGGTTGAACATGTAGAACGCCGCGCCCTCGACGGAGGTCTGCTGGAACGCGTAGATGCCCAGGACCATGATGCCGAAGTGGCTCACCGAGGTGAACGACACGAGGCGCAGCATGTCGGTCTGACCGATGGCGGCGACGGCTCCGTAGATCACGGAGATGACCGCGAACACGATGATGACGGGCGCCGCCCACTTCGACGCCTGCGGGAAGATCACCATGCCCAGCGTGATCATGCCGAAGGTGCCGATCTTGTCGAGCACGGCCACGAGCAGCGCGGTGGTGCCGGGGCGCGCGGTCTCGGCGACGGTGGGCAGCCACGTGTGCACGGGGACCATCGGCGCCTTGATGGCGAACGCCAGGAAGAAGCCCAGGAACATCAGCCGCTCGGCGGTGGTGCCGAAGTCGTACCCGGCCAGGTTGTCGATCAGGTAGGCCTGCTCGCCGCCGGGGCCCACGAAGTACAGGGCGACGACCGCCACGAGCATGATGAGCCCGCCGACGAGCGAGTACAGCAGGAACTTGACGGCCGCGTAGCGTCGCTGCTCCCCGCCGAAGCCTCCGATGAGGAAGTACAGCGGGATCAGCATCGCCTCGAACATGACGTAGAACAGGAAGACGTCGCGGGCGGCGAAGATGCCGACCATGAACGCCTGCAGCACCAGGATCAGCGCCAGGTAGCGGGCGGCGCGGTGGTGGTCCTCCGCGTCGCGCCTCCATTCGGCCAGGATCACCAGCGGGGTGAGGATGAGCGACAGCGCGACCATCGACAGCCCGAAGCCGTTGACTCCGAGCGCCCAGCTCGCACCGATCTGCGGGATCCACGAGTAGGTCTCGGTGAACTGCTGCGTCGCCGCGTCGGACAGGTCGAACTGCGTGAGCATCACGATGCCGAGCGCGAGCTCCAGCAGGGTGACGCCGAGCGCGATCTCACGCACCCGGCTGCGCGCGCCTTCAGGCAGGGCCCGCAGCAGGGCGGCGCCTGCCAGCGGCAGCAGCACCAGGACGGTCAGGAACGGGAACATCTACAGCACCCCCAGGACGACGCCGGCGATCAGGCCGGCGACTGCGATCAGGAGCAGCGCGGCGTAGCTGCGCACCTGCCCGGACTGGAATCGACGCAGGAACTCTCCGAGCCTCAGCAGCCCTGTGCCGGTGCCGTTGACGGCTCCGTCGACCAGCGCGGCATCGGCGTACACGAGGGTGCGCGTGAGATGCGTGCCGGGTCGCTGGAGGACACCGCGGTTGACCGAGTCCTGGTAGAAGTCGTTGCGCGCCAGCATGGTGCCGAGCGACGGTGCAGGCGCCTCGGTGGGCACCTCCGTGCGACCGTACTGCAGCCAGGCGACGACCACGCCGACTGCGACGAGCAGCAGCGTGAAGGTCATGATGAGCGGCACCGCCATGACGGGGTCGTGCTCCTCGACGTGCCCGGTGACGGGCTCCAGCCAGGTGGTGAAGCGGTCGCCGGAGGCGAGGAACCAACCGAGCAGCGCGGAGCCGACGGACAGGACGATCATGGGCGCCGTCACGAGCCACGGGGACTCGTGCGGATGCATCTCGTCGGTCCACCGGGCCTTGCCGTGGAAGGTCATGAAGAACAGGCGCGACATGTAGTACGCGGTCAGCCCGGCGCCGATCAGCGCGGCCAGGCCGAACACCCAGGGCTGCCATCCCTCGCCCACGAACGCGGCCTCGATGATCTTGTCCTTGGACCAGAAGCCGGAGAACGGCGGGACGCCCAGGATCGCGAGCCAGCCGAGCCCGAACGTGACCCAGGTGACGACCATGGCGGTGCGCAGCGCGCCGAAGCGTCGCATGTCCACCGTGTCGTTCATGCCGTGCATCACCGAGCCCGCGCCCAGGAACATGCCGGCCTTGAAGAAGCCGTGCGTGAGCAGGTGGAAGATCGCGAACGCGTAGCCGATGGGGCCCAGGCCCGCGGCGAGCATCATGTAGCCGATCTGCGACATGGTGGAGGCGGCGAGCGCCTTCTTGATGTCGTCCTTGGCCATGCCGATGATGGCTCCCATGACCAGCGTGATCGCACCCACCGACGTGACCACCAGGCGTGCCGTGTCGGTGAGGTCGAAGATGGCCGACGAGCGCACGATCAGGTAGACGCCGGCGGTGACCATGGTGGCCGCGTGGATCAGGGCCGACACGGGCGTGGGGCCCGCCATCGCGTCGCCCAGCCAGGACTGCAGCGGGAACTGCGCGGACTTTCCGGTGGCGGCCACCAGCAGCGTGAGGCCGATCGCGGTGAGCTGGGCGGTCGACACGTCGCCGACCTGCGCGAACACGTCGGAGAAGCTGAGCGAGCCGAACGCGGTGAACATGAGGCCCATCGCGATGATCAGGCCGACGTCGCCCACACGGTTGACGACGAACGCCTTGTTCGCGGCGGTCGCGTACTCGGGCTTGTGGTTCCAGAAGCCGATCAGCAGGTAGGACGCGAGGCCCACGCCCTCCCAGCCGACGAACAGCAGCAGGTACGAGTCGGCGAGCACCAGCAGCAGCATCGCGGCGATGAACAGGTTGAGGTACGCGAAGAAGATCCGCCTGCGCGGGTCGTGCTCCATGTAGGCCACAGAGTAGAGGTGGATGAGCGTGCCCACGAAGGTCACGAGCATCACGAAAGTCATCGACAGCGGGTCCAGGAGCAGCCCTGCGTCGACGTGCAGCTCGCCGCCCGAGATCCAGGTGAACAGGTGCATCGCGTGCGTGCGGGACTCGGAGTCGAGGCCGAGCATCTGGATCAGGGCGCCGAGGCCCACGACGAAGGCTGCCGTCGATGCGGCCACGCCCATCCAGTGTCCCCACTTGTCGGCGCGCTTGCCCAGAAGGATCAGCACGAGGCTGCTCGCCAGGGGCACGGCGATCAGGAGCCAGGTCAGGTCAAGCATCGATCAACCCTTCAGTTCCGCGGGCTCGTCGAGGGAGATGGTCTGGCGGGCACGGAACACCGCGATGATGATCGCGAGTCCGACCACGACCTCGGCGGCCGCGACCACCATGACGAAGAAGGCCATCACCTGGCCGTCGATCTCTCCGTGGATGCGGGAGAAGGCGACGAGCGCGAGGTTGGAGGCGTTGAGCATGAGCTCGACACCCATGAAGGCGATGATCGCGTTGCGGCGCGTGAGGACCGCTGCCGCGCCGATGCCGAACAGCACCGTCGCGAGGTAGACGAAGGCGATGGGGCTCACTTGTCCTCCTCCGTCGTCTTCTTGGACGGATCCTTCAGGGCGGCGCGGAACTCCACGCCCTCCTGCGTCTGGTGGCGGATCTCGAGGACGCGGGAGACCGAGTCCTCGAGGGACTTGCCCTCCGGGTCGAGCGCCGGCACGTCGAGCGCGTTGTGGCGGGCGTAGACGCCAGGCATCGGCTTGTTGACAGGGTTGGCGCCGGCGAGCACTCGGGCCTTCTGCAGCTCGGCCTGTCCACGCCGGGGCGTGAGGCGCGGAGTGTGCGTGAGGACCAGCGCTCCGACGGCCGCCGTGATGAGCAGCGCGCCCAGGATCTCCATGACCACGGGGTAGTCGCTGAAGAGGAGGTTCGCCACCTTGTCGGGGTCGCCGGTGGTCATCGTGTCTGCGGGCGTGTAGGTGAGCTGTCCGATCGCGGAGATCAGCAGGATCGCCAGGCCGCCTGCGCCGATCACGGCGATCCAGCGCTGGCCCTTGAGGGTCTCCTTCATGCTCTCGCGCTGGTCGACTCCGACCAGCATGAGGACGAAGAGGAAGAGCATCATGACAGCGCCGGTGTAGACGACGATCTGGACGACGCCCAGGAACGGGGCGTCCAGCGCGACGTAGGCGACGGCCAGGCCGACCATCACCGCGACGATGCTCATCGCGATGTGGACCGCCTTCTTGGCGAACAGCAGCGACAGGGCGGGCACGACCGTGAGGAACGCGACCGACCAGAACAGGACCGGGCTGATCATCGGGACGCCTCCTCCACGCGGTAGGCGTTCTCAGGCAGCGTCGGGTCCTCGGGACGGTTCTTGCGGACCCAGTCCGTCTGCTCCTTGACCACCTTGGTGACATCGCCACGGTAGTAGTCGCCGTCGGTGGTGCCGGGCACCATGGGGTGCGGCGCCTGCAGCATGCCCTCCTGGAGCGGGGCGAGCAGGTCCTGCTTCTCGTAGATGAGGCCCTCACGGGTGGGCCCCGCCAGCTCGTACTCGTTGGTCATCGTCAGCGCACGGGTGGGGCACGCCTCGATGCACAGACCGCAGAAGATGCAGCGCAGATAGTTGATCTGGTACACGCGACCGTAGCGCTCGCCGGGGCTGAACTGCGCGTCCGGCGTGTTGGAGTCGGCCTCGACGTAGATCGCGTCCGCCGGGCACGCCCAGGCGCACAGCTCGCAGCCGATGCACTTCTCGAGCCCGTCCGGGTACCGGTTCAGCTGGTGCCGCCCGTGGTAGCGCGGCATCGGCGGCGTCTTCTTGCGCGGGTACTGCTCGGTGACCGTCGGCTTGAAGAAGTTGCGAAGGGTGACGCCGAAGCCGGCGACCGGCGCGAACGCCTGCCCGATCGGGCCCTTCTTGGGGAGGTTCGACTCGAACTGCTCGACCTTGCCGTCGCGCGCTCGATTGACCTCCCAGGTCTCGTCGGCGTCAGTCATCGGCGCCTCCCTCCTCGGTCTTGACAGGCTCTGTTCTCCGGCTGGCCTCGACCGTGCGCCCGGAACGGGGCGACGGCGGCAGGGTCTGGTGCGGCAGCGGCGGCACGGGGTACCCGCCCGCGAAGGCGTCGAACTCCTCGACCGGCTCGTCCTCCACGTCCGCCAGCTTGCTCGCCTTCTCCGCCCTCGCGTCCTTCACGAAGCCCCAGACGGCGTACACCAGCAGGATCGCGACCAGCCAGGCGACGGCGTCGTACAGGTTGAGGTCACGGTTGTAGAAGTCCATGAACTGGCGGCCGACGGCGAAGAACACCAGCCAGCCGAGGCCCACGGGGATCAGCACCTTCCATCCGAACCGCATGAACTGGTCGTAGCGGAAGCGCAGCAGGGCGCCGCGGATCCACACGAACACGAACATGAGCAGCCAGATCTTGATGATCAGCCACAGCGGCGGGAACAGGCCGGCGTTCAGCATCTCCGCGCCCGGCCACGAGGCGGGCCATGGGGCTCGCCACCCGCCCAGGAACAGCGTCGCGGCAACCGCCGAGACGTTGATCATGTTCATGTACTCGGCGAGGAAGTACCAGGCGAACTTCATGGACGAGTACTCGGTCATGAAGCCCGCGACAAGCTCACCCTCCGCCTCGGGGAGGTCGAAGGGCAGGCGGTTGGTCTCGCCGACCATGGAGATCACGTAGAGCACGAAGGCCGGGAGCAGGGGCCATACCCACCAGCGGTCCGTCTGCGCATCGACGATCTGCGACGTGCTCATGGAGCCCGACAGCATGAAGACGGTGACGAGCGACAGGCCCATGGCCAGCTCGTAGGAGATGATCTGCGCGGTGGAGCGCACGGCGCCCATCAGCGGGTAGATGGAGCCCGAGGCCCAGCCGCCGAGCACGATGCCGTACACGCCGATCGCGGCGCACGCCAGGATGTACAGGACCGCCACCGGGAAGTCGGTGAGCTGCACCGGCGTGACGATGTCCGTGCCGGGGATGTGCGTGGCGGGTCCGAACGGGATCACCGCGAAGATCAGCAGCGCAGAGAACACGGAGATCATCGGCGCGATGATGTACAGCACCTTCTCCGAGGCGCGGACGGTGATGTCCTCCTTGAACAGGAGCTTCATCGCGTCCATGACCGACTGCAGCAGGCCGAAGGGGCCGTGCATGTTGGGACCGGGGCGGGACTGCAGGCGGCCGATGACGCGGCGCTCGAACCACACCGCGAACAGCACGGACAGCAGCAGGAACACCAGGATCAGCACGGCCTTGACGATCACGAGCCACACCGGGTCGCCCGCGAGCGTGCCCCAGGCGTTCAGGCACGCCGTCTGGTCGGCGGTCGCGGACGCCGCGTCGGTCACGCCGCAGTGGGCGTTCTTCAACGCGTCCGAGTCGTAGGTCATCACGGACCCGAGCGAACTCAGGAGAGCCATGTCAGGCACCGCCCTTCACGGTCACGACTGCGCCGGGCGCGACGCCCAACGCCTGCGCCACCCAGCTGCCGGGAGACTTGGTGGGGAGCCACACGACGCCGTCGACCATGCCCTCGGTGACGATCGCGGGGACCGTCACGCCGTCGCCGTCGCCGGCGGTGACGGTGACGGAGCCCTCGGCGAAGCCGATGCTGTCGGCGGTGGCCTTCGACAGGCGCGCGACGGTGGCACGAGCGGTGCCGGCCAGGTAGGGCTCACCCTCCTGCAGCGCGCTCTCGTCGATCAGCTGGTGCCACGACGCGAGACGCACGGCGCCGGCCTTGGGGGCCTTGGACGCCTTCACCGCGGGAGCCTTGGGCCGCTCGCCGTTCGCGGCGGCGCCGAGCGTGGCGAGCTCCGCGTTCACCTGGCCGATCGAGCCGGTGCCGAGCTCGACGCCCAGCTCGCGCGCCAGGATGTCGAGCACGCGGTGGTCCGACATCGCGTCCGTGGCGATGGCCGTCGCGAACGAGCGCAGGCGACCCTCCCAGTTGACGAACGTGCCTGCCTTCTCCGACGGCGGGGCGACGGGGAGGACCACGTCGGCCTGCTCGGCGATGCGGGTGCGACGGACCTCGAGGCTGACCACGAAGCCGGCGTGGTCGATCGCGTCGGCCAGGCCGGTGACGTCGGACAGGCTGACGCCGCCGACGACCAGTGCGTCGAGCTCGCCGGCGGCGGCTGCGGCGACGATCGCGGCGACGTCGCGACCCTCGGCGGTGGGGAGCGACTCGACGCCCCACGCCTCGGCGACGGCCTTGGCGGCGGTCGCGCTGGTGACGCTGCGACCGCCCGGGAGCAGACCGGGCAGGGTGCCCGCCTCGACGGCGCCCCGCTCACCTGCACGGCGCGGGATCCACGCCAGGCGGGCGCCGGTGCGCTCGGCGAGAGCGACGGCGGCCGTGAGCGCGCCGGGCACGGCGGCCAGACGCTCTCCGACGACGATGACGGCGCCCTCGGTGGAGATCGCCTGGAGCGCGTCCCCGTCCAGGCCGCCGAGCAGCGCAGCCTCGTCGCCAGGGGCGACAGGGAGCAGCGTCGCGGCGAGCTTCTCCGCCCCTCGCGTGAGGAACGGCGCCGCCGTGAACACCTTCTGCTTGCCGAGCGACTTGCGCATGCGCAGGAAGACCACGCCGCCCTCGTCCTCGGCCTCGAAGCCGACCAGCAGCACGGCCGGCGCCTTCTCGAGGTCCGCGAAGGTGACGCCAAGGCCGGTGCCCGCCACCGCGGACCCGAGGAACGCCTGCTCCTCGGCGGAAGCGACACGTGCCCGGGCGTCGACGTCGTTCGTGCCGAGCGCCACGCGGGCCAGCTTGGCGTACGCGTATGCGTCCTCGAGGGTCACGCGGCCGCCGGGCAGGACGCCCACGCCCTTGCCGTCGCGCGCGGCCTTGAGGCCCGCGGCGGCGGCGGCGATGGCCTCGGGCCACGACGCCTCGACCAGCTCGCCATCCTTGCGCACGAGCGGGCGCTCGAGGCGGTCGGAGAGGTTCTGCCACGTGAACGCGAAGCGGTCCTTGTCGGTGATCCAGTCCTCGTTGACCACGGGGTCGTTGTCCGCGAGGCGGCGAAGGATCTTGCCGCGACGGTGGTCGGTACGGATCGCGGAGCCCGAGCTGTCGTGCTCGGAGATGCCGGGCGAGCTCACCAGGTCGAACGGGCGGGAGCGGAAGCGGTACGCGGCCGAGGTCAGGGCGCCCACCGGGCAGATCTGCACGGTGTTGCCCGAGTAGTACGAGCTGAACGCGCGGCCCGACTCGTCCTCGGCGGCGGGGCCCGCGGGGCTGTAGCCGTCGAAGTCCAGCACGTTCTCGTCGAACGTGCCGATCTGCTGCATGGCACCACGGTTCTGCAGGTCGATGAACGCGTCGCCCGCGATCTGCTTGGAGAAGCGGGTGCAGCGCTGGCACAGCACGCAGCGCTCACGATCCAGCAGGATCTCGGAGCTGAGCGGAAGCGGCTTCTCGAAGACGCGCTTGACGTCCACGAAGCGCGACTCCGGCCGGCCGTGGCTCATCGCCTGGTTCTGCAGGGGGCACTCGCCGCCCTTGTCGCAGACCGGGCAGTCGAGCGGGTGGTTGATGAGAAGCAGCTCGAGCACACCCTTCTGCGCCCGGTCCGCCTCCTCGGAGGTGTGCTGCGTGTGCACGACCATGCCGTCGGTGACGGTCATGGTGCACGACGCCTGGGGCTTGGGGAACGCGCGCAGGTTGCCGTCGGGGCCGGGGCTGGCCACGTCGACCAGGCACTGGCGACATGCGCCGGCAGGCTCGAGCGCGGGGTGGTCGCAGAAGCGGGGGATCTCGATGCCCAGCTCCTCGGCTGCACGGATGATGAGCGTGCCCTTGGGGACCGTCACCTCCTGGCCGTCGATGGTGAGCGTGACGGTCTGCACGGCGGCCTTGTCCGCGGTCGCGGTCATGCGTGCGCCTCCTCGGTGGTCGGCTCGGAGGAGTACTCGAACAGCGCCGAGGCGGCGTGGTCGAAGGGGCAGGCCCCCTCGCTCACGTGCCGCTCGTACTCCTCGCGGAAAAGCTTGACGGAGCTGATGATGGACGACGTGGCGCCGTCGCCGAGCGCGCAGAACGAGCGCCCCGCGATCGAGTCGCACGTGTCGAGCAGCTGCTGGATGTCGGCCTCGGTGCCCTTGCCGGCCTCGAGGCGCTTGAGGATCTGGGTGAGCCAGAAGGTGCCCTCGCGGCACGGCGTGCACTTGCCGCAGGACTCGTGCTTGTAGAACTCGGTCCAGCGGGTGACGGCGCGCACCACGCAGGTGGTCTCGTCGAAGATCTGCAGGGCGCGGGTGCCGAGCATGGACCCGGCGGCACCGACGGACTCGTAGTCGAGCGGGGTGTCCAGCTGCGCATCCGTGAAGATCGGCGTCGAGGACCCGCCAGGCGTCCAGAACTTCAGCTTCTTGCCGCCGCGCATGCCGCCCGCCATGTCGAGCAGCTCACGCAGAGTGATGCCGAGCGGGGCCTCGTACTGGCCGGGGCGCTCCACGTGGCCGGACAGCGAGAAGATGCCGTGACCCTTCGAGCGCTCCGTGCCCATCGCGGTGAACCACTCGACGCCGTTGTTGACGATCGCGGGGACCGACGCGACGGACTCGACGTTGTTGACCACCGTGGGGCGGGCGTAGAGGCCCGCGACGGCCGGGAACGGCGGCTTGAGACGCGGCTGGCCGCGACGTCCCTCGAGGGAGTCGAGCAGCGCCGTCTCCTCGCCGCAGATGTAGGCGCCGGCCCCTGCGTGCACGGTGACGTCCAGGTCGAAGCCCGAGCCATGGATGTTCTTGCCCAGGTCGCCGGCCTCGTACGCCTCGCGCACCGCCTGCAGCAGGCGGCGGTACACGTGCACCACCTCGCCGCGCAGGTAGATGAACGCGTGGTTGCAGCCGATCGCGAACGACGTGATCGCGACGCCCTCGACGAGCACGTTCGGGTTCGCCAGCATGAGCGGGATGTCCTTGCACGTGCCCGGCTCGGATTCGTCCGCGTTGACCACCAGGTAGCGCGGCTTGCCGTCGTCCGGGGGCAGGAAGCCCCACTTCATGCCGGTGGGGAAGCCTGCGCCGCCGCGTCCGCGGAGCCCCGAGTCCTTGACCATCTGCACCAGGTCGGTGGGCTGCATGCCCAGCGCCTTCTTGAGCGCGGTGTAACCGCCGTTCGCCACGTAGGTGTCGCGCTTCCAGGACTTCTCCTGGTCCCAGATGTCGCTGAGGACGGGGACGAGCTCGGTGGTCACTTGGACGCCCCCTTCGGTCCAGTCCAGCCGTGATCCTTGGCGGCCTTGAGTCCGGCGAGCGTGGGTTCGCCCGCCCCGACGCCCTGGTCGGCGCGGCCGTCCTCGAAGCCCGCGAGCACGCGCGAGACCTCCTTGAACGGCGGGACGTGGTCGGGGCCGCGGGTCGGCGTGACGGGCTTGCCGTCCAAGATGTCATCGACCAGCTGCAGCGCCGTCTCCGGCGTCATGTTGTCGAAGAACTCCCAGTTGACCATCATCACCGGCGCGAAGTCGCATGCCGCGTTGCACTCGAGCCGCTCGAGCGAGATCTTGCCGTCGGCCGTGGTCTCGTCGTGCCCGACGCCCACGCGCTCGCTGACGCGCTTCCAGATCTCGTCGCTGCCCATGACGGCGCACAGCGTGTTGGTGCAGACGCCCACCTGGTACTCGCCGCTCGGGCGGCGCTTGTACTGGGTGTAGAACGTGGCGACCGCGCTGACCTCGGCCGCGGTGAGGCCCAGCTGCTCCGCGCAGAACTGGATGCCGTCGGGCGACACGTAGCCGTCCACGGACTGCACGAGGTGCAGCATCGGCAGCAGAGCGGAGCGCTCCACCGGGTAGCGGCCGCGGATCTCAGCCGCATCGGCGGCGAGCTGCGTCAGGGTGGACTCGTCGTAGGTCATCGGTCGACGCCTCCCAGCACCATGTCGATGGTGGCGATGGCGACCACCACGTCGGCGACCTGGCCGCCTTCGGTGAGGATCGACAGCGCCTGCAGGTTGTTGAAGCCAGGATCGCGGAAGTGCGCGCGCCACGGCTTGGTGCCTCCGTCGGAGACGACGTGGCAGCCGAGCGCACCCTTGGGGTTCTCGATCGCGACGTACGCCTGGCCGGCCGGCACCTTGAAGCCCTCGGTCACCAGCTTGAAGTGGTGGATGAGCGCCTCCATCGAGTCGCCCATGATGTGCTTGATGTGCTCGGGCGAGTTGCCCTGGCCGTCGGTGCCGAGCGACAGCTGCGCGGGCCACGCGATCTTCTTGTCGGCCACCATGACGGGCTGCCCCTCGGTCGCCTCGAGGCGGTCGGCGCACTGGGCCACGATCTTGAGCGACTCGTAGCACTCCTCGAGGCGCAGGACCACGCGGGAGTAGGCGTCGGCCTCGGTGGAGGTGGGTACCTGGAAGTCGTACGTCTCGTAGCCGCAGTACGGGTCGGCCTTGCGGATGTCGTAGGGGATGCCCGTGGACCGCAGCATGGGGCCGGTGATGCCGAGCGACATCGCGGGAGCCAGGTCCAGCACGGCGACGTCCTTGAGGCGGCCGATGAAGATGGGGTTCTTCAGCTGGATGTCAGCGAGCTCGTCCAGGCGCTGCTTCACCTTGGGGATCATCTCGCGCACGTACTCGACGAAGCCCTCAGGAGTGTCCTGAGCCACGCCGCCCGGACGGATGTACGCGTTGTTCGTGCGCAGGCCGGAGAGCATCTCGATCACACGGAACGTGTCCTCACGGCCGATGAACGCCGTCGTCATGACGGTGGTGGCGCCCATCTCGTTGCCGCCGGTGCCGATCGCGACCAGGTGCGAGCCGATGCGGGTGAGCTCCATCATGAGCACGCGCAGCACGCTGGCGCGCTCAGGGATGTCGTCGGTGATGCCCAGCAGCTTCTCGACGCCCAGGCAGTACACGGCCTCGTTGAACATCGACGCGACGTAGTCCATGCGGGTCGCGAACGTGACGCCCTGCGTCCACGTCCGGAACTCCATGTTCTTCTCGATGCCGGTGTGCAGGTAGCCGATGCCCGCACGGGCCTCGGTGACGGTCTCGCCCTCGATCTCGAGCATCACGCGCAGCACGCCGTGGGTGGACGGATGCTGGGGGCCCATGTTGATGACGACGCGCTGCTGACCCAGGCGCGAGGCCTCGTCTGCGATCTCGCTCCAGTCGCCGCCGTACGCGGTGAACTCGGGTGCGTCCGGGTCCTCGAAGAGGGGGCCGGTCGCGTGCGGGGTGGTCTGATCCGTGGTCATCGGTACTGCCTCCGCGTGTCGGGCGAGGGGACCTCGGCGCCCTTGTACTCGACCGGGATGCCGCCGAGCGGATAGTCCTTGCGCTGCGGGTGGCCCACCCAGTCGTCCGGCATCTCGATGCGGGCGAGCGAGGGGTGGCCGTCGAAGATGATGCCGAAGAAGTCGTAGGTCTCGCGCTCGTGCCAGTTGTTCATCGGGTAGATCCCGGTGAGGGACGGGAGGTGCGGGTCGTCCTCGGAGACCGACACCTCCACGCGGATGCGACGGCCGTGGGTGATCGACTGCATCGGGTAGCAGGCGTGGAGCTCGCGGCCCTCGTCGGCCGGGTAGTGCACGCCGTTGACGCCCAGGCACATCTCGAACCGGAGGTCCTGGTCGTCACGGAGGTGCTGCGCGACCTCGAGCAGGTGCTCGCGCGCGATGTGGAGCGTGAGCTCGCCACGGTCCACCACCACGTACTGGATCGCCTCGGAGGCCTTGTCTCCCAGCAGCTCCTCGAGCACGTCGACCACGCCGTCGAACCATTCGCCGTAGGGACGCTCGGTGGCGCCTGGCATCTCGATGACGCGCTTGAGGCCGCCGTAGCCGGAGGTGTCGCCCCCGGCGCCGAACATGCCCTGGCGGACGTTGATGAGGGTGCGGCCCTCAGGCGCGACCGGGGCGTCCCCGGCGCCGGACAGGTCCTGGGTCTCGCTCAACGGAGCAGTCCCTTCATGTCGGAGGTGGGGGTGGCCTGGAGCGCGGCGGCCTCGGCGGCGGCGGCGATCTCGCGGCGGTTGCGGCCCATGGGCGTGCTCTTCACCTGCTCCTGCAGCTCGAGCAGGGCGTTGATGAGCATCTCGGGACGTGGCGGGCAGCCCGGCAGGTAGATGTCCACAGGGACGATGTGGTCCACGCCCTGGACGATCGCGTAGTTGTTGAACATGCCGCCGGAGGAGGCGCAGACGCCCATGGACAGCACCCACTTGGGGTCGGCCATCTGGTCGTACACCTGGCGGACGATCGGGGCCATCTTGTTGGACACACGGCCGGCGACGATCATGACGTCGGCCTGGCGCGGGGAGCCGCGGAAGACCTCGGAGCCGATGCGCGCGATGTCGAAACGCGAGGTGCCGGTGCCCATCATCTCGATGGCGCAGCAGGCCAGGCCGAAGGTGGCTGGCCACATGGAGCCCGCGCGTGCCCAGCCCACGAAGGACTCGACGGTGCCGAGCATGAACGGAGGTGCGCTCTCTTCAAGTCCCATGGGTCACTCCCAGTCGAATCCGCCGCGGCGCCACTCGTACACGAACGGGATCGTGATGAGGGCGAGGAAGGTCATGATGGCGATCAGGCCGAACCAGCCGAGCGCCTGGTGGGCGATGGCCCACGGGTACAGGAACACGACCTCGATGTCGAAGATGATGAACGTCATGGCCGTGAGGTAGTACTTCACGGGGATGCGTCCGCCGCCCTTGGCGAGCGGGGTGGGCTCCAGGCCCGACTCGTATCTGTCGAGCTTCGCCGCGTTGTCGCGGTGGGGTCCGAGGATGCGGCTAGCTCCGAGGCCGCCGAGCGCCATCAGTGCGGCGATCGCGACCATCACCAGGATCGGCACGTAGGGGTTCACGCGCGCTCTCCCTCCCTGTTTGCGACTGTCATTGTCGAGGTCAGGCCGCCGGCGCGATGCGTACGAGGGCCGACAACAGCTTGTCGGACCAGTTTCCGCCCCGGGGCTCGTAGACGTCTGCCAGCAGTCTAGAGACAAATTCCATGACTAGTGGACGAGGCAACCCGTACTTCACGCAGATGCTCATCACCGTCGGGTACTCGATCAGGGTCGCGAAGACACGGCCCAGCGAGTAGTAGCCGCCCAGGTCGTCCTTCATCATCCGGGCGTACGACGCCAGAGCGGCCTGGTACGCACGGTCGTCGTTGCCGGCGGCGCGGGCGGCGACGGCCGCCTCGGTGGCACGGCGCGCTGCCTGCATGGCGTACGCGATGCCCTCGCCGTTGAAGGGGTTGACCATGCCGCCGGAGTCGCCGACGAGCATCATGCCTGGCACATAGTGCGGCTGCCGGTTGAAGGCCATGGGGATGGCCGCGCCCTTGATCTGACCCACCTGCTCGCCGAGCTCCCAGTCGGCGGCGGAGTGGTCCAGCCAGTCGCGCATGAGCGCACGGTGATCCAGCCCGGACGGGGTGCCCTTGGCGCTGAGCGTGCCCAGGCCGACGTTGGCGGTGCCGTCGCCGAGCGGGAAGATCCAACCGTATCCGGGAAGCAGGTTCGAGCTGCCTCGCTCGCCCGACCAGATCTCGAGGTGGCCCTCCATCCACTCCTCCTCATGGCGGGGGGTCTCGATGTAGGTGCGGACGGCGACGCCCATGGGGCGGTTGACCTTGCGCTCGATGCCGAGCCCGAGCGCGAGGCGTGCGCTCACGCCGTCGGCGGAGATGATGAGGGGCGCCCGGTGCTCGACGGGGTCACCCACCTTGCGGCCCTTCTCGTCGGTCTCGCGGGCGATGACGCCGACGACGCGCGCCTCTCCCCCGGGCCGGACGGCGGCGGCGCGCTCGGCCGTGTCCTTGTCGACGACGAACTCGCCGTCGCCATCGCGGACGATCAGGGAGTCGACGTGCCAGCCCTCGCGGACGTCGGCGCCGGCGGCGCGCGCGTGCTGGGCGAGCCGGTGGTCGAACTGGGCGCGGGGAAGGCTGAGCCCGTAGTCCGGGAACGACTCCAGGTCGTGCCATGGGAACTCGAGTCGATGCCCGCCGCCGACCATGCGCAGCCCGCGGTTGGGGATCCAGCCCTCGTCGCGCGGGGTCTCCAGCCCGATGAGCTGCAGCTCCTTGACCGCGCGGGGCGTCAGGCCGTCGCCGCAGACCTTCTCACGCGGGTAGTGCGACTTCTCGAGCGCGATGACGTCGAAACCTTCGACCGCCAGGTAGCGGGCGGCGGCGGCGCCGCCCGGTCCGGCGCCGACGACGATCACATCCGCCTCAGTCCTCACCCGCCTAGGTTAGACGCCCCGCACAAGTGCTCGATGACATGTCAATGCAACACCTGTATACGAAAGGGGCATGACGGCCGCCGTGCAGTCGTGCCGCGCGCCGGTCCTAGGCTGAGGACGTGACCCTTCAGCTCCCCGCCATGCCGACGTTGGCTGCGCGCACCATCGCGGTCGACGCGCCTGAGGATCTGCTCGCGCTGATCCCTGACGGGGGCATGGCGTGGGTGCGTCGCGGCGACGGGATGATCGCGTGGGGCGAGGTGGCGCGGTTCGACTCGCGCGGCTCCTCTCGGATCGATGACGCTGCGACCTGGTGGCGGCGCCTCACCCGTCATGCGGTGGTGAGGGACGACGTGCACGTGCGCGGGTCCGGCCTCGTCGCCTTCGGCTCGTTCTCCTTCGCCGACGCCTCCGTGCACGGCGGCACCCTGATCGTTCCCCGCTTCATCCTGGGCGTGCGCGAGGGACGCGGCTTCCTCACCGAGATCTCAGACGACGGCGCTCACGGCCATGCGCCCAACCTCGCCTCCGCGCTCGGCACGACCACCCCTGCGGCCCCTCTTCCTCGGCTCACCGAGGAGGACGGCGACCGCGACGCGTGGAACGCCGCCGTCGAGTCCGCCGTGGCACGCATCCGGGCGGGCGAGGTGGACAAGGTGGTGCTGGCCCGCGCGGTCGGCGCCCACGCGGACTCTCCCGTGGACCCGCGCTCGCTGATGCCGTACCTCGCCAGGGAGTACGACGGCTGCTGGACCTTCCACGTGGACGGCCTCGTGGGCGCCACGCCCGAGCTGCTCGCCCGCGTGGACCATGGGTTGGTCACCTCGCGGGTGCTCGCGGGGACGATCCGGCGCACCGGCGACGCGACAGCGGACCTGGCGCGCGCCGCCTCGCTCGCGCACTCGTCGAAGGACCGGGAGGAGCACGCGTTCGCGGTGCGCTCGGTCACCCAGGTGCTCGCCTCGCATTGCGCGTCGGTGAACGTGCCGGACGAGCCGTTCGTGCTGCACCTGCCGAACGTGATGCACCTGGCCACCGACATCACCGGCTCGCTGGACCATGCGGCGACCGTGCTGGAGCTCGTGCGCGAGCTGCACCCCAGCGCGGCGGTCTGCGGCACGCCCACGCTTGCGGCCGCGCGCCTCATCGACTCGCTCGAGGGCTTGGACCGCGGTCGCTACGCCGGCCCGGTGGGGTGGATCGACGGTGCAGGCGACGGCGAGTGGTGCATCGGCCTGCGGTCAGCGGAGATCGACGCGGACGACCCGCGCCAGGTGAGGATGTTCGCCGGCTGCGGGATCGTCGCCGCGTCGGAGCCCGCCTCGGAGTGGGCCGAATCCGAGGCGAAGCTGGAGCCGATGCGCCACGCGCTCCGCCTCGGCTGACCCTGCTTAGCCTGCCGCGACCACCTGCACGAAGCCCGAGTACCCGTCGGGCACGTTGACCACGCCTGAGAGCCGCCCCGTGGGGCGGACGAGCACCACCTGCGCGGCGGTGCCGTCGTCCCCGGGGGACCACAGGGCGAGGGCCGTGCCGGTGAAGATCCCAGCGGTCGCCTTGGCGGCCCCCTCGGGGAGCGCCCACTTGAGCGTGCCGTCGATCCCGTAGACGCTGCCCGCGACCAGGATCCGCGAGCCCGACACCGCGAACGCCAGGCCGCCCGCCGCAGGCACGGTCGCGGCGGACGCGTAGGTCGCGGTGGTCGGTTCCAGGGCCCACACCGTGGTCTGGTCGTCGGCGCACACGACGATCGCCTGCCTGTCCGCGTCCCACGCCTCGGGCTCGCACGCGGAGCCCCCGAGCGGCGCGCCCGAGGACACGTCGTCCGCGCCGGCGGTCGAGGCGACGATCGACGACGGCGCGCTGCCGATCGCGGTGAGCGCCGTCGTGCCGTCCGCGCTGGACACCAGGCCGTGCCGATCCGCAGCGTCGCCCAGCCTGGTGGCGGTGCCGTCGACCGTCGACACGGCGTCGACCGTGCGGCTGCCTGCCGGTCCGGACTCCACGAGGATCTGTGTCGCGTCCGCTCCTGCCGGCACGGCGACCACCGGATCCTGCCAGCCGGCGCCCAGCGAGGCCGCGTCACCCGTGGCGAGCGCGACCGTCCGCAGCGTCCCGTCCGACGGGTCGAGCACCACGGCACGTCCGTCGGCGAGCATCGCGAGCAGCCGCGAGCCTGCCGGCAGGACGGGCCCCAGGTACAGCCCGCCCGACGGGTCGACCGCGGCGAGCGTGACCGCACCGGACCCGTCCACGAGCGTGGTCACCACCCAGCCCTCGCCCATCGCGGCGACCACGGAGTCGTCCAGTCCCGGGAGCGCCGTCGCAGTGGGCGAGGGCGACGACGTGTCCGAGCTGGAGACGCTCGGCGCCGTGGCCGACGCCGACGGCACACCGGATCCGCCGGCATCGCCCCACGGATACGTGAGGGCCCACAGGCTGCCGATCACGACGAGGCCCAGCACGACCGTCCAGGCGATCCAGAATCGGGGCCCGCGCAAGGGACGCATCAGGCGCCCCGCCGCTCATCACCGTCGGCTCCGGCGCCGGCTCCCGGGAGCAGCACCTCGACGATCTCCACGCCGGCAGGGGCCGGAGCGAGCGCGGCACGCAGCGACTCCGCATCCGACACCTCGGCGTAGGACGCGCCGTACGCGGCCGCGATCGGCGCGAGGTTCACCCCGTGCGGGGTGGTGAAGACCCGCTCCACGTTCGCAGGATCGGCACCCGAATGCTCGAGCATGCCGAAGATCCGCCCGCCGCCGTCGTTCACCACGACGATCCGCAGATCCGGTCGGCGCTCACGCGGGCCGACCAGCAGGCCACCCACGTCGTGCAGGAACGTCACGTCGCCCATCACCGCCGTCACGGGACGATCGGAGGCCAGCGCAGCGCCCATCGCGGTGGACACCGTGCCGTCGATGCCGGCCAGGCCGCGGTTCGCGATCAGGACCGGCGCGGAGGCCGGGTCCCACGCGGGCGCCACGCGGTCGAGCGCGCGGATGCTGCCCGACGAGCCGACCACGCACAGGTCGCCTGCAGCGAGCGATGCGGCGAGCTCCACGGCGACGGCGTCGGCGCCCCACGGGTCGGGCCGCGGGGCCGGAGCGGCCTGCCAGTAGCCCAGCCACACGTCGTCCGGCGCCGGGGCGTCCTTCGCGAGCTGGAACCACTCGTCCGGCACGGTCTCCTCGACCCTCGTCGCGTGACGCGGCGCCTCCTTCCAACGGGCCCCGTGCGCCGCGATCCGGAGATCCTTCGCCTTGCCGATCAGCTCCTGCACCTCACGCGTCAAGGTGGGCCGTCCCACCACCACGACGATCGTCGCCTCGCCTGCCACGGTGCGTCCGCGGTCGGAACGGAGGAACGCCAGATAGCCCGGGATGCAGCATTCGCCCGCGCGCGCGCCGGAGGTCGGCTCGGCGAGCAGCGGCCACCGATGCGTCTCCGCCAGCCGCCGGGCGTCGTCGCCCGCGCCGTCGCCCGCGATGACGATGCCGCGCCTCTTGGCGGGCAGAGGCGCAGGTCCGCCGACGAAAGCGTCGAAGATGCCCGATGCCCTCCACCTGCCTCGCGGCTCAGGCTCACGGTGCGAGATCAGCACGGGCCACGGACCGCCGTCGTCCTGCAGCGGCGCCCGGAAGTCGAGGTTGAGGTGCACGGGACCCTTGCCGGGCAAGGTGTCATGCTCGCTCTCCGTGCCCATCGCCGCGTCCACCGCGCGCGCGGCCATGCGGGCGGCGCGACCGTCGCCCTCCCGCTCCGTGGGAGCCGCAGACTCGACCGACCAGCGCACGAAGGAGTCGAACAGGCCCACCTGATCGGTGGTCTGGTTGGCGCCCACGCCCTTGAGCTCGCCGGGGCGGTCGGCCGTCAGGAGCAGCAGCGGCACCCCCGAGTGGTGCGCCTCCATGACCGCCGGCATCAGGTTGCCGACCGCGGTGCCCGACGTGGTGACGATCGCGACAGGCGCGGCCTCGCCTGCAGCCGCGCGCGCCTTCGCGATGCCGAGCGCCAGGAAGCCCGCGGCACGTTCGTCGATGCGCACATGCAGCTCGATCTCCGGAGCGTTCTCGGGGCGGTCGGGCCTGGCAGCGGCCGCGAGCGCATGCGCCAGCGGTCCCGAGCGGGAGCCCGGGCACAGCACATAGTCACGCACGCCGTGCAGGGCCAGCCCGGCGATCAGCTCGCGCGAGAACGCGGCCGACGGGAACGTGCCGGTCACACGATCACCTCCAGCGGCCGCAGGCGCATCTCGCCATCCACAGGGACCAACGGTTCGGACACCGTGTCCGCTGCCAGCAGCGCGCTCGTGCCCAGACCGCAGGCATACGGAAGGCGATCGACCGCGAGCGCGAGCGCCAGGCCCGCAGCGAGCCCCACCGACGACTCCATGGCGCTCGAGACGACGATCGGCACGTCGTAGCGGTCCACCACGTCCAGGCATACGCGTACGCCGCCCATCGGGGCCGCCTTGAGGACCAGGATGTCCGCAGCGCCCAGGCGCATCACCTCGTCGGCGTCGCCGGGGATCCGTACCGACTCGTCGGCGGCCACCAGCACGTGCGTGTGGCGTCGCACCTCCGCCAGCTCCGCGGCCGTGCGGCACGGCTGCTCCACGTACTCCAGTCCGCCCCCGCCCCCTGCGCGCGCCGCCGCGTCCAGCTCCTTCAGCGACCTCACCGCCGTGTCGACGTCCCAGGCGCCGTTCGCGTCCACCCGCACCCTGCCTGCCGGCCCGAGCGCACGCGCGACCGCTTCGACGCGCCGCACGTCGTCCTTCAGCGACACGGTGCCTGCGACCTTGACCTTGGCGGTCGTGCAGCCGTTCGCCACGGCCAGCTGGGCGGCGCGTCCGGCGGGAAGCTCCGGGACGATGCTGTTGACGGGAACGCTGTCCCGCACCGCGGCTGGCCACAGGCCGTTCGCGGCCTCCATGGCGGCCGCCCACCACCTCGACGCCCGGCCGGGTGTGTAGTCGGCGAACGGCGAGTACTCGCCCCACGCGTCGGATCCGTCGGGTGCCGTACCCCTCACGAGGACTCCCGAGCGTTCCGTCACCCCTCGAAAGCGAGTGGACAGCGGCACGCGGAAGGGGCGGAACTCCATGAGCACAGCCTAGGCGGGACGGTCGGTGGCGCGATGCCGACGGACCAGCCTGCGGACTGGCAGCCGACTACCCTGGCGGCATGAGCGAGATCCCCACCCAGGTGTCGGACCTGATGGATCCCACGCAGTGGCGTGCGATCGACGGCTTCCCTGATGCGGACATCACCTACCACCGCTGGGTGGCGCGGACCGAGGACGGCGAGCGGGACCTTCCGGCCGTGCGCATCGCATTCAACCGGCCGGAGGTGCGCAACGCCTTCCGCCCGCAGACGGTGGACGAGCTCTACCGGACGATCGACCATGCCCGGCAGACCGTGGACGTCGCCGCGATCATCCTCACCGGCAACGGCCCGGCGGCCGACGGCGTGCACGCCTTCTGCTCAGGCGGCGACCAGCGCATCCGCGGACGCGACGGCTACCTCTACGAAGGATCGGCCACCGACGCCCCCGCCTACGGCGGACGTCTGCACATCCTCGAGGTGCAGCGGCTCATGCGGAACTCGCCGAAGGTCACCATCGCGGCCGTCAACGGCTGGGCGGCCGGCGGCGGGCACTCGCTTCACGTGGTCGCGGACCTGTCCCTCGCGTCGAAGGAGCACGCGCGCTTCAAGCAGACCGACGCGAACGTCGGCAGCTTCGACGCCGGCTACGGTTCCGCGCTGCTCGCCCGCCAGGTGGGCGACAAGCGGGCGCGCGAGATCTTCTTCCTGGCGCGCGAGTACTCGGCTGCGGACGCCGAGGCGTGGGGCGCGGTCAACGAGGCCGTCCCGCACGCGGAGCTCGAGTCGAAGGCGCTCGAGTACGCGGCGATGGTCGCCACCAAGTCCCCGCAGGCGATCAGGATGCTGAAGTTCGCGTTCAACCTGGCGGATGACGGACTGGCAGGTCAGCAGGTGTTCGCCGGCGAGGCGACACGCATGGCGTACATGACGGATGAGGCGCAGGAGGGACGCGACGCGTTCCTGCAGCACCGCCAGCCGGACTGGACGCGCTTCCCCTACGCGTACTGACCCCGCCGCGGTGCGCGGTCGCCGCGTGCGGGATGTCAGGAGATGCCGACGGTTCCGGACTCCGGCACCAGCTCCACCCACGTCTGGCCCGGCATCAGCGACACGTCCTGGCCGTCCGCCTGCATCACGATCGGGTCGCGCATGCCGTTCTTGGACCACGTGATCTCGATCGCCTTGTCACCGGAGACGAGCCAGCCGCTGCCGCTCTCGCCCGCGAGCAGGGTCTCAGGCACCTCGGCGCCGCCGCCCGACGAGTTGTAGGTGATCTTGACGCGCAGCACCACCACGTTCGTCGCGGAGATCTGCGTGCCGTCGGTGGTCCGGTGGGCGTCGCCCCACTCGTAGCGCTTCCACAGGCTGGTGGTCGGGTCCCACGTCCAGCTGGGGTGCGAGTATCCCGACAGCACCAGGTCGATCTGGCTCGCCGTCGAGCCCGACTTCTGCGCCGTCGCATACGCGTCCGGGTATGCGAAGTCCCACTGCGCCGGCGGCGCGGGGTCGTCGGACGAGGTCTGCTCGTAGATCTTGTCCAGGTGCGCGTGAAGATTGTGCGGCGCGGGCTTGTCCTGGGTCCGGTAGAAGCCGTAGTCGCCCAGGTCCTGCGTGATCTGCTCGATCCCGGCGGCGGAGTTCTGGCTGATGAAGCCGGGCTGGGCGCCCGAGAAGACGAGCGGGCCGAGCAGGGGGCCCACGATGTTCTTGTCCATGGGCCGCATGGAGCGGACCGGGCCGACCGAGTCAGGGATCGTCGAGTGGTACACCGCGACCAGGCGGGCGATGCCTCCCTCGACGTACTCCTCGTAGACGATGTCCGCGTACTGGAGGTTCTCCTGCGGCCGGCCCTCGCTCGAGTTCTCGATCTTCACCGAGAGCGCGGGCCTGGACAGGTCCTCCTCGGAAGCCGATGTGGCGTCGAGACCGGTGAGCGGCCACACGACGGCCGGCCTCGGGTCGGCGGGCGGCGACGGGACGTCCCCGCGGACGCCCTCAGCCGAGTAGCTGAGACTCACCGGCGGGGACGTCTCCACCGCCGGCGCGCACGCCGCCAAGAGCAGTGCCACGGCCGTCGCCATGGCGGCCCCACCCCGAACCCGCATGCTGGTCACCTCGCCAGCATAGGTGGGACCTAGGCTTGATCCGATGAACTACGCGCCGCTCGCCCCAGGTCCGGACAGGGCCGTCGCCGCCGCATTGAGCGGCGCCGCTGCGGGGATCGGCGCACCCACGTCAGGCTCCACGGCGTCGCCGCGGCAGGTGCTCGTGTCCGGCGCCGCCATGCGCGCGGCGGCCCAGGCGACCGACCGTCGGCTCGGCGGGCCAGGCGACTGGCTGCTGGCCATGCCCGCGGACCGCATCGCCGGCGCGATGGTGCTGGCGCGTGCGCTGCTGTCCGGATCGCATGTGGAACGGATGCCGCAGGGGTCCTTCTCGCCGGAGCGCTTCGCGCGGTCGGTCGACGCGCTCGTCTCCGCAGGTGGCGCCGACGGAACGGCGCTGGGGCGGCGCTACGTCTCGCTCGTGCCCACCCAGCTGGGCCGGCTGCTCGACTCCCCCGTCGGCCGTACGGCGCTCCAGGCGTTCGATGCGGTCCTGATCGGAGGCGCCGCCCTGCACAGGGACGACGCCCCGGCGAACATCGTGACCACCTACGGCATGACGGAGACGTCAGGCGGGTGCGTGTACGACGGAGTCCCGCTCGACGTCGCGCGCGTCGCGATCGACGCCGACGGCCGGGTCCTCCTCAAGGGGCCGATGCTGGCCGACGGGTACGCGTCCGCGTCGGGACAGCCCGAACGGGATCCTGACGACTGGCCGGTGATCGACGGCGAGACCTGGCATCGCACCCGTGACCTGGGCGTCATGGACGACGGCCGGCTGCGCCTGCTGGGCAGGGCCGACGACGTGATCATCAGCGGCGGGGTCAACGTGCATCCGCTGCGTGTGGAGCGTGCGCTGACGGCGATGCCCGCGATCGCCGAGGCGGTCGTCGTCGGCGTGAGCGACGCCGAGTGGGGCGAGCGCGTCGGAGCCGTCGTCACCGTCGACCCGGACGCGACCCCACCGGTGCTCGACGACGTGAGGTCGGCTCTCACCACGGTGCTCACGCGCGCCGAGCTCCCCCGTCAGCTGCTCGTCGTGCACGCCCTGCCCCGGCTCGACAGTGGCAAGATCGACCGCAGGCAGGCACGACGCCTCCTCGAATCCCCGAACGGAGACGCATGACCACCATGCAGGACTGGGTCGCCGGCGCTCGACCCCGCACCCTCTGGACAGCGGTGACCCCTGTCGCGGTCGGCACGGCCTGCGCGATCGCCGTGGACGGCTTCCATCTGCTGATCGCCCTCCTCGCCCTGGGGGTCGCGCTGTCGCTGCAGATCGCATCCAACTACGCCAACGACTACTCGGACGGCGTGCGCGGCACCGACATGGACCGGGTGGGCCCGGACCGGCTGGTCGCCTCGGGCAAGGCCTTGCCGTCGTCCGTCAAGCGTGCGGCGTTCCTCATGTTCGGCGTGGGCGCGCTGCTGGGCCTGTGGCTCGTGATCGTGGCCGGCCAGTGGTGGTGGCTGATCGTGGGTGCGCTCGCCATCGCCGCGGCCTGGACGTACACGGGGTCGTCGCGCCCCTACGGGTACGACGGCTGGGGCGAGGTGTCAGTCTTCGTATTCTTCGGGCTGGTCGCGGTGCTCGGCACCATGGTCGCGCAGGCTGCGCAGATCACGTGGTGGGCGGTGGTCGCTGCCGCCGGCGTGGGGTTCACGTCCGTGGCGATGCTCATGGTCAACAACATCCGGGACATCGAGACGGATGCGCTCACCGGCAAGCGCACGCTCGCCGTGAAGCTGGGCCCGCAGCGTGCGAGGCATGCGTTCCTGGGCGTCATGATGGCGCCGGTCGCGTGCGCTCTGCTCGTCTCGTTCGCGCACCCGTGGGCACTGCTCGCGACCATCATGGCGCTGCCGTCGCTGCTGATCGGTCTCGCGGTCCGGGGCCCCTTCGAGGGTCGCGCGCTCGCGCCGATCTTCATGGCCACCAGCGGTGTCGGCCTCGGCTACGGCGTGCTGCTGGCCGTCGGCATCGCGCTCTAGGGAGTCCGCAACAGCTCCGAGTCGATCTCCCTCGGCACCCCGACGGACGACGTGCATGTGAGAAGCGCAGCCGCTCCCGTGGAGGCCGCGACGAGCATCGCGGTGGCGCTCCAGTCCGGGGTACGGACCAGGCCGCCCGCATACTGCCATGCGAGACCGCCGAAGATCCCCGCAACGAGCGCGACGGCGGTGCCCGAGACGAGGGTCGACGCGACCTCCCAGCGATGCGCGCGGCGGATCATCGCGAGCGGCATGCCCATGATCAGCAGCTCGTGATCAGGCCGGAGGCGGCCGACTGAACGGTCGGCCAACGCCGTCGCAAGCGCGAGGGCGGTCATGGCGGTCGCGAGGATGAGCCCCAACTGGATGAAGCCGTCGATCATGGCGATGTTCTGGCCGCTCGCCGGGTCCAGCCCTACCGCCGACGGCTGACTGTAGGGCGCGACGCGGTAGATGCTGGCGAGCGTCGCGGTGACCTCGGCCCGTGGCACCGTCAACACCATCAGGGCGTCTTCTGAGTACAGCGTGGAGCCGTCCGTCTCGGTGGTGGGCCCATAGCGCACACTGTCGAGGACTGGCTGCGGGTCAACGGTGATGAGCGCCGAGACGCCACCCTCGACAAGGAACGAGGCGACCTCGTCGGGCAATGCCCCGGTGGCGAGCGACGCAAGATCGAGCGCCGCGAAAGCAGACGAGTCGAGCACGGCAGCCGTCGCCGCGTCGATGCGTCCTCCCGGCGTCAGCGTCTCCCCAGGCTCACAGTCGAGACGTTGAGCGGACGTGATCGTCCGCAGCATCTCCTCCACGGACCCACAGGTCGCGACGGCGATCGTGGCTGTGGACCCAGTCGCACCGTCACCCGCGACGAGCACCAGAACCGGCGCAGCCACGCTCTTTCGCAGCTGAGCGCGGGCTCCATCGGGCAGCTCCGAGACGGACACCGAGACAGGAACGTAGTCCGCGGCCGGCTCGCTCACGGCACGCGCGTCGCGAGTCTGTCCGATGGTGACCCCAACGGCCATGACAAGGAGCGCGAGACCGATGACGAGGCCCGAGCTCGCCCGGGGTTCGAATGCGGCGCGCGCGCCACCGATACGGGCCGCGAGATTGGTGCTGCGCCGGGCGACGAACACTCCCGTCCACCGCACGAGCTCCGGAAGCGCGATGATGAGACCGACCGCCGTGACGAGGATGGCGCCGCTCATCACCAGGTCCAGCTTGACAGGCATGGAGCCTGGTTCCCTTGCGACACCAGCCAGCACTTGACCACCGAGCGACACGATGCCTGTCGCGAGCGGCAGCAACCGCCACGACGCTCTCCTGGGCGCCCCTTCGTGCTGCCTCGCGGCTGCTCGGGTGGCGCCAACGGGGAGGGATGTCCGCGCTCCTGCGAGCACAGCGAGCGTCAGGACGACGATCCCCGAGATGCCCGCGAGGGCCGGCGTGAGCGCAGTGTCCTTCGCGAACCAGGTGGTACCGAGCACGTGCGATCCCGCCGACCAGGTGTTGACCACCGGGTAGACAGCGAGCGCCGCAACCCACCCGACGGCCGCGAGCACCACGTTCTCGACTCCATTGATCCTCCGCACAAGCTTCTCCGGGGCGCCGAGAAAACGAAGCACTGTCCACCTGCTCCGGCGCGCCGCTGCAGAAAGCCTCGCAGCGACGACGAGGAACGCGACCACCGGCAAGCCGACCAGCCCGGCCATCAGCAGTGTCAGCGCAGCGATCTGACCGGCAGACGGCGGCGCAGTGTCGAGGTCCATCGCGCCGTTCGACGCGTCGGTCGCCGCCAACCCTCCCCGCGGCTGGTCGTCGCTCCGTACTCCTCGGTACGCGACCAGCTCGTCGGGACCACGGAGCCCGGCCTCGCCCACGGTTCCGACGGCGGTGCCGGGCACGTATGCACGAAACGCAGGGTCCTCATCAAGGAGATCCATGGCGGCCGGGGAGAGCAGGACCTCTCCCGGCGCAGGCCAGCGGTCGAGCCCCGGCGGCAGCGGAAGCTCTCCGTCGAGCGGATCGACGTCGATACGTAGGAGGAGCCGATTCTCGAACGGCATCTGACTGATGCTCACGAAGGCCTTCGCGGACGCATCGTCACTCGTGATGGAGAAGGCGCGGGCCTCGGAGCGATGAGCCTGCGCCGATGCGACATGTGACGCCGCAGCGCAGACGAGCGCGGCCACGACCGCGAGACAGACCCCGACCGCGACCATGGCACGAGACATCCATACGCGTCTCCCGCCCGCACGGAGCAGACGGAGACCGAGGCGCCAGCACAGAGGTGCGCTCACCTCGTGGCCGACGCCTCGGACGCGCCGTGCACAGGCATCGACAGCGAACCCAGGTCGACGATGCGGTCCGCGCTCGCAGCGAGCGCGCGGTCATGCGTCGCCATGACCACCGCCGCGCCGCGCCGCCGCGCCGCCCCGAGAAGGAGGTCGAGCACCACCGCCCCAGTCGTCGAGTCGAGCGCTCCGGTCGGCTCATCGGCGAGGATCACCGCGGGCTCGTGCACCAGACCGCGCGCCACTGCGGCCCGCTGCGCCTGCCCGCCGGACACCTGCGCCGGATAGCGGCTGGAGAGCTCGGCGATGCCCAGCTCCTCCATGAGGGCGATGGCGCGCC
Source organism: Demequina capsici (assembly GCF_032102965.1). NCBI lineage: Bacteria > Bacillati > Actinomycetota > Actinomycetes > Micrococcales > Demequinaceae > Demequina > Demequina capsici. The sequence goes on from NZ_CP134880.1 coordinate 2,637,016, forward strand.
GCGAGGCTTCCCGCGACGACGCGCCGAGGAGCTCCAACGGGAGCGCGACGTTCTGGGCGAGGGTCAGTTCGGCGATCAGCTCCGAGAACTGGAAGACGAGGCCGAGGTGCTCTCGGCGGACGCGGCTTCGGCCCTCGAGATCCAAGCCCTCGAAGGAGTGGCCCGCGACGGTGACCGTACCCGAGGAAGGCACCAGGATTCCTGCGAGGCAGAGGAGAAGGGTCGACTTGCCGGATCCACTCGGCCCCGTGAGCGCCACGACCTCGTCGGCCACAGCCAGGTGGACGTCGCGAAGGACGTCGACCTCGCGCGGGAAACCGAAGGTGAGCCCCCGAGCTTCAATCACCGCCGCGGACGCGCTCAACGCGTGTAGGTCTTCTCGGACGAGCAGTTGTCCGGCAGCAGTGATCCCCGGTCGCGGCACACCTTGGCGCGTGCGAGGTCGGTATGGACCGCTGCGCCGTCGTACACGTACTGATTGAGATACCGGTCAGCGTCGACTCCGGTGTACCAGGTGTTGTAGCCGTAGCCTTCGACCCGGACCTGCTGCTTGACGGCGTTCCCGTCGTTGACAGTGTCATTCAGCGTGCCCCAGAAGTGGAACGCACCGTGCTGGACGGAAGCCGATTCGAAGCGGTACGTGCCGTTCATCGTCACACCAGTCGTCGACTGGTAGAAGCCCCCTGCGCTCGCGGAGCCCACACCTACCGCAACGAGGCCCAGGGCAAGCGCCACAGTCGTGACGATTCGCTTCGTCTTCATCGTTCCTCCGTTCTCCGCACCGGGCGGAGACCACTGCGCCTCCCGGCACCCAGTGCACGACGGACGGTAGCAACGATCAACGCTGCTGGTAGACCGCCTGTGGAGAACTCGAGTGATCACCGGCTTGTGTTCATCAGTCGGACGCCGGGCACGCGTGCAGCACGCGCAGGAACGCCGCCCCTGTGCGTCCAGCGACGGCGCCGCACCGAGCGGATCGGGTCACCCGCCGACGATCTCGGCGAGCTGCGCGTCCGTGAGGACCTGCGCGTCGTAGGTCACGCCCAAGCGGTCGAGGCTGACCACGAAGGCCTGAAGGTGGTTCTCGCTGGCCGACTCGAGGTGGTCGAACACCAGGTTCACCGACGCCTCGTCCGTCGCGAGTTCCCGGAGATCCGAGATGTCGGTCTCCTCGACCAGGCCGCCCACGGTGAGCGCCTGCTCCTGAGACGTGAGGCCCTGGGCGAGCAGCGCGTCGTAGAGGCTCTGCAGGCTGGGGTCGGCGAACTCGCCGACCGCCTGACCGTCGGTCGGGTCGGACAGGCCATATGCGTCGAGCAGGGCGCTGACCGACGCCTCATGCCGGGACTCCGCGACGGCGATCGCCTGGAATGCCCCAAGGTCGTACTGGTCTCCTAGAGTCAGGTACAGGTCGTGCGCGAGCTTCTCCTCCTCGACCATGGCCGCAAGCGCCTGCGCGTCCGCGTCGCTGATGTCACCGTCGACGAGCGCGAGCGCCGCCGTCGTGCCGACCGCCGTGCTGTGACGGTCGCGGTCTGTCGCGCCGTTCCGGGCGCCTGGTCCGTTCTCCGTCGTCGTGCCGCCGGCGCTCACCGTCGTCGTGTATGTCGCCCCGGCTCCCCCGCCGAGGGCCGCGACCGCGGGGACCAGCGCCAGGCTGACGCCGCCCACGATGGCCGCCGCGAGGATCTTCTTGTCCATGATGGCCTCCCTGAGTTGCCTCTGGCCTCAGGACATCAGCACCGCCCGGCAGCGACGTGGACGGTCCGGTGAAGATTCGATGAAGAGCGGACCGGGGCATCACCCGGCGGTGCAGCTCCCTCCTGACAGGCGACACCCCGCCTCCGTCCCCGGTCAGGCGAACGGCCTGCCCTCGCCGAACGCCAGCGCGACGAACCTCTCTGCCATGAGCCGATGCGTGGCGGCGTCGGGGTGGAGCGCGTCTGGCAGCGGATGCGCGTCAACGTCGGCAAGCCCGTACAACGACAGCCCATCGACCAGGTGAAGGTGAGGGTCGGTCGCCTGGCGCTCGCGGACGATCCGCTCCAGCTCGCGCCTGATGACCGCGAGCGTCAGACGGCCGTGCGCGACCTCGGCGGGGTCGCCGGTGGCGATGAACCTCAGCTCGCCACGCGCGAGCGCCTCCATGTCGAAGGCGCCAGGGCCAGGGGCGTCCTCATGGATGGGGCACAGGATCGGCGTGATCACCAGCAACGGGGTGTCGGGGTGGCCGTCGCGGACGGTGTCCAGGAAGCCATGGACCGCGGGCCCGAACGCGCGCAGCCGCATCAGGTCCGCGTTCACCAGGTTGATGCCCATCTTGATGCTGAGGAGGTCGGCGGGAGTGTCGCGCATGGTGCGCGCGGTGAACGGGTCGAGCAGCGCGCCGCCTCCGAAGCCCAGGTTGGTCAGCTCCACGCCCGCCGTGCGGGCGGCGATCGCGGGCCAGGTGCCTGTGGGGTGCGTGGCGTTGGACCCGTGGCTGATGGAGCTGCCGTGGTGCAGCCACGCCGGGGCCTCGGCCGGCACGGGTACGACGGGCGCGTCGCTGCGCAGCTCGACCAGTTCCAGCGCTTCATGCGTGGGCAGCCAGATCTCAAGCGTCTTGGGGCCCACGGGCAGGTTGTCGAAGCGCAACGCCTCCGGCTGGGCGGCCTCGACGACGGTCTCCCCTGTGGCCATGTCGGTCACGACGGTGGTCGCGGTGCGCAGCGACGCCTGGCTGTGGAGGGCTCCGTCGACCAGCAGGTCGAAGACCCCGTCCGGTCTGGCAGGCGCCCCTCGATATCCGTACCGCGTGGCGAGCACGACCAGTTCGATCGCGGTCGCTTCCGTGGCTGCGACGATCCTCACGCCCGACGGCTGTGCCTCAGCCATCAGGATCTGCGGATCGGCCGCTTGGGCGCGCGCCCAGGCCGGCAGGCGATGCGGACGGATGCCGATCTCGGTGGCTTCGAGCTCGAGCGCGCCGCGGAGCAGGTCGGCTCGGAGCGGAGTGGTCAGGGGCAGCGTCGGGGGTGTCATGCGGTGGTCCTTCGAGAACGGGGCGGGTGCGGTCAGGGGTGCGGCCAGGCGCGAAGCGCGGCGTCGATGGCGTCGAGCGCGCGTGTCCACGAGACCTGGGAGTCGGGGCTGCTGTGATCGAAGCCGCCTGCGGCCTCAAGCTCGATGTATCCGTGGATGGCGCCGCCGATGAAGCGGATCGCATGGACCTGCTCGGCATCGGGCACGCCGTACGAGACGACGATCGCGCGGAGCATGCCCGCGTGCCGTGGACCCGCGCTCACGGAGGCCGTGTCGACGTCGAGCCGCATGCGGGTCGCGGCGTACCGGCCGGGGCACGCCGCGGCGTAGGACCGGTACGTGTCGGCCAACGCTGCGAGCGCGTCCTTCCCGCTGCGGCCGACCATGCCGTCGGCGGTGGCGGTGGCGAGCTCGTCGAGCGCGAGCAGCGCGACGCGGCAGCGCAGGTCGTCGAGGTCGCGCACGTGCGAGTAGAGACTGGCCGTGCGAACCCCCACCGTGCGGGCAAGCTCGGACAGGGACAGCTGCGCGAAGCCGATGCGGTCGGCGAGGTCGGCTGCGGCGACCGTCACTGCGGCGGCGGTGAGACCCTGTCGAGGCACGCCATTCTCCCTACATCCTGTAGCTGATCACCTACAGTCTATAGGAAACGGCGACCTATGCGAGCCGACCCTCGTCCGTGCCGCCCTCCGTGCCGCCCTCCGCCTCCGCGTCCTCCTCGGCGTCCAGCTCCTTCAGACCCTTCTCGGACCGCGTGACCCAGCCCTCCATCTGCGCGGCGGCGGACGCACGCATCCCGGGCAGCGCCACATAGCCGATCGCCCAGGCGATGAGGATCGCCATCACCAGGGTCACGATGTCGAGCAGGTTCAGCAGCCACAGGACGCCGACGACGACGAGGAAGATGCCGGTGCGTGCGGCCCAGTAGGCGAGGACTCTCATGCGGTCAAAGTTACCGGGCGATACAGTGGCCCCATCATGCGCGCCCTCATCTATCTCGCGTACATCGGCCTCGTGGTGTACTGCCTCGCGGACGCGATCCAGCATCCGGACTCGCACCCGTACCGGCTTCCCAAGTGGGCGTGGATCGTCATCATCCTGGTCTTCCCACTGGTGGGCGCCGGCGCCTGGCTGCTGCTCAAGTTCACCTACGACGGCGGCCAGGGCGACGGTGCGCGTCGCGACGGGCACGGTCCCGGCGGTCGCGGCACGTCAGGCCCGGTCGCGCCGGACGACGACCCCGACTACCTGCGCTGGCTGCGAGATCAGGAACGACGCCGCCGCCAGGAGGGCAAGGGCTAGAGGCTCCGCATCCGCGAGCGCCATTGGATCAGCGAGATCCCGGCGACCGCCACCACCACCCACATCGCGATCGTCGAACCGTTGACGAGACCCAGCATCGCGATTCCCGCGATCGCGGACGCGAGCACTGCGTCCACCTGCCAGATCATGGTCCCCACGACGGACAGGTCTCCCATGGGCGTGACGATGGGCTGAGTCAACCACAGCGGGGGCGTCCCCTTGGCGGCTGCATCAAGCCTGATGACGGTGAGCGTCGCGACCAGGAGCAACACCACGATCAGGGGCTGCCAGGGCAGAACCCCGCGGGACGACGCTCCCGCCACGACCCCGACGGCGGCGAGGATCAGACCTCCCACGAGCGGTGCCCAGGCGCGCGCCAGGACCATCGCGTCGTCGCTCACGCCGAACAGCCGCGGGGTGCTCACCGCGAGCACCGCGTGACGCAGCCCGTCTGACAGCGGGCCCAGGCCTGCGAACAGCGCGAGCGCGGCCACGATCCCCATCGCGGGGCGGAGCAGACCAGGGGCGTCGAGCGCGATCACGATCGCCCAGCCGCCGGCACCGAGCGCCACGGCGGAGATCAGCGCGCGCAAAGGCATGCGCAGCGTCGCGACCAGATCAGCCCTGAGCGCGGCGAGCGCGAACGACCTTCCACGCACCACGCGCCAGCGACGGCCTGCGGTCGGAGCGGCGCGGAAGCCTCCCATCGCCGTGGACAGGTCGCCCGTGGTGGCGGCGATGGTCGCACCCTCCCACCGGCGGGCCTGCTCGATCAGCTCGGGACCCGCGAGGGCGCCGAGCAGCAGCGGAGTGAACGCCAGGCCCAGGACGGCGACGATGGCGAGCAGCACGACGGGAAGCGCGCTGCCCGCGTCCCCGCCCGTCGGCCACGTCGCGGCGGCCCACTGCCACGGCGTCAGCCTCACCGCGGGCGCGATCAGGCCCGCGCCCGTGGCGAGCATGAGCGCACCGGGCACGGCCCATACCGCGGCGCCCGTCGCGGCCTGTCCACCCAGCCATGCGACGGCGGCGAGCGCCCCGAACAGCACGGACGCGACGATGCCAAGCACCAGGTCGGACACCGTCACGGCTCCGGAACCGGTGAGCGGACCTAGGAGGATCGCGGAGACGGCGCCCCCCACGAGGGCGAGCACGATCGTCGACCGCATCATCGCGCGCCCGAAGGCTCGGCGTCGGGAGACGTCGGCCGTGACCAGGGCGAACGCGACGAAGGGTCGCAGCACCGCCGGTCCTCGTGTGGTGCCGACGACGAACGCCACCACCAGCGCCAGGCCCAGCACGCCGCTGAGGGCCGACGCGACCCCGGGGGTAGCGACAGCGGCCACCACGTCGGGGCTGTGCAGCGTCTTCGCGAGCTTCATGAAGGCGGGCCCGCCGTAGATGAACAGGACCAGCACGGTGACGTAGATGGCGTACGCCATGCCCGCGGCGCCCTTGCCGGACTGGCGGTGGCGGTACTGGCGCCAGAACGCGGAGAGCGGGTCAGTCCGCATGGGAGGTGCGCACCTCGGTCAGGGTCACAGTCGGTCCGGTGAGGGCTTCGCGGAGGGCGACGCTGTGGCTGGCGACCACCAGCGTCGCGCCGTCGTCGCGCTCCTCCTCGAGCAGCGCGGCGAGAACTCCCACGCGATCGGCGTCGAGGCGCTGCTCCGGCTCGTCGAGCAGGATGATGTCGGCCGGCCTGGTCAGCGTGAGCGCCAGCGCCGCCATCTGCTGCTGACCGGACGAGAGCTCGTGCGGGAACCGGCTGGCGAGCGCGCCGACGCCGAACGCGTCGAGCACGCGCCCTCCCCTGCCGATCGCCTCCTCGGTGCTGAGGCCCCACGAGAGCCCCATGAGGGCGAAGTGCTCGGAGAGCGTGAGGTTGTGCGCCAAGGGCGGCGGCCCGATCAACGCGGTCACGAGCGCGCGGAAGGACGGGTCCTTCTCGTCGGCCGGGTAGCCGCCCACGAGCGCAGTGCCCGTCGCAGGCTTGAGAGTGCCCGCGAGCACGCGCAGCAAGGTGGTCTTGCCCGCGCCGTTCGCGCCGAGCAGCTTCACCGCCTGGCCCTCGCGCGCCTTGAACGACACCTTCGCCAGCACCGGCGTCTCCCCGATCACGGCGGTCACGCCCCGCACCTGGATCACCGCGTCATCTGGTTCCGGCGTGGACGCCGGCTTCTTCTTGGCCACGAGCGTCCACTCTAGGCGCATGTCTGCGCACGACCGTCAGGTCAGCGATCCTTGAAGTACCTGAACAGCCGTCTCTCGCTCATGGTCGCCGCCGTCAGGACTGCGCCCATGAGCACGGCGAGCGAGCCGGTGAGCACGGCCCTGAACCCCGCGATCCAGGCAGGCCACCACGGGTCAGGGTTGCCCTGCACCGCGAGCACGTAGGTCGCAGGAAGCAGGATCACGATGCTCGCCACGGTGAGCACGACGAGCTCCAGCAAGATCTGACTGATGAGCGCCGCCTTGGAGACCCGCGCATGGAGCGCGCCTGCGATCTCGAGCCGTCGCACCCACACCACCAGGGCGCCGAGCACGAGTCCGAACAGGGCTGCCAGGATCGGCGCCGTCGCAGTCGCCCGCCCTTCGAAGAGTTCGACTCCGTCGAATGTGGCACCGAGCCGGGTGTTGAGCTGCCCGAATGACGACGAGCCGGCGTCCGCCGGGTCACCGGAGTACGTCGCGCGCACGAGCGCGTCGATCGTCTGGGACGGCGGCCAGGTGAGCACCCAGCACGCATCGAAGTCGCCGTCGGCTGGCACCGGCGATATCGCCGCATACGCGAGGGTCCGGTCGCCGGCGTCGTCGGGATAGGCGTAGGTCGCTGCGATCGTGACCGATCCTTGACCCGTGGGGACCACCGTGCCTGCGTCAGCGCCAAGCGTGTCCACCGCCTGGTCGGACAGCCACTCGCCCGCGCCGGTGACCTCGTCGATTCCGAGCACACCTGCGAGGCCTGGCGTGGCCTCGATCGTGACGATGCCGGCGCGGGGGGCTGTAAGGAACGTCGCCTGGAGATCCGCCTGACGTGTAGCGCCCGCTCCCATCACCCCTGGCAGCGATCCGAGCGCGTCGCACCGCTGGCCGCTGACCGCACCCTCCGCGGCGAACACCTCGACTGCAGCTCCGGACTCTCGGTAGGCGAGCGCGTCCTGGGACAGCCCGACGATCGTGCGGATGTCCGCGCAGGCGACGCCGCCTAGGACCACCACGAGCAGCAGGACCACGGAGAGAGGTCGCGAGGTGCCCGACGTGAGGTTGCGCCACGCCTCCGAGGCGACGGAGACGGCCCTCGTCCTCCGGGGCACGCGGTGCTGCGGGGTCATGCGGCGACGTGCGCCGAGGCTTGGGCGTGCGCGAGGTCCACGACCTCCGCGCAGGCGTCCCGCGTGCTGGGGTCGTGGGTGGCGACGAGGACGACTGCTCCTGACTCGGCGATCCCCGCCAGCACCTCGTTCACCGTATGGGCGGTGGCGAGGTCCAGCTGCGCCGTGGGCTCGTCGACGAGGAGCAGGTCGGGCCGTGTGGCGACCGCACGCGCGAGCATGAGCCGCTGCGCCTCGCCACCCGAGAGGTGCCGGAACAGACGGTCGCTGAGGTCGCGGAGGCGGAAAAGGTCCATCATGTCGAGCGCCTGCCTTTCGGCGTCGCGGCGTCGGAGGCCTTGCGAGAGCAGTGGCAGCACCACGTGATCCAGCGCCGTCCGGCGCGCGACGCCGTACGGGTTCTGGAACACCCAGCAGGTCGTGGAGATGTCCTGCAGTTCGACTGTTCCGGAGGTGGGCTCGTGCCAACCCGCGACGATCGACATCAGCGTGGACTTGCCCGAGCCAGAGGGACCGACGACGGCCGTCGGCACGCCGGGCGGAACCTCGAAGGTCAGGCGCTCGAACAGTGGCGGCATGCCAGGGAAACGGTGGCTCAGCGAGTCCACCTTCAGGAGCATGACGCGACCCCGCCGGTGCGGTCCGAGGCGTCCTGCAAGTCGACGGTGGCGGGCGCGGAGCCGTCGTCGATGACGACGTACGTGGAGCCGAGTCGTGACGAGACGATCGTGACGGGCAGTCCTGTGCCATCGGTGGCAACGCAGCCGGCGGCGCCTTGGACGCCGTAGAGGGCGCCTGCGGGGACCACCGCGACGTCGAGGGTGGTGGCGAGCGTGGAGGTCAGCGTCATCTGCGGAGCCGATCCCGCCGCAGCCTGCAGCATCGCGAAGGCGTAGTCCGGGGAACCCGCGAGCGTAGCGAGGAGGGCGGGGTCGGTGACTGTGCCGTCGTCGTTCACAGCGGCGGTCACGTCGTCGAAGGTGACGGTGCGCGCGCCGGGCGCGAGGTCGTCGAACTCGGCTGCGGGGTTGAGCGCGGCAATCCCGCCGCCAGTCGTGACGGCGGTGTCGCCCTGAGCGACCACCTGGGCGATCGTGAGCGGGCAGTCCGAGACGGTCAGCTCGGTGGCGGGCAGCCACATCACGGATTCGAGGGACAGCGAGCCATCGGGCTTGACGAAACCGCGATCGGTGAGGAGTTTCTTGACCGCCTTGACCGTGGCGGTATCCATGGTGCCGGTGGTGCCAGGGCTGTAGCCGAGCCTCGCCAGTTCGGCTTGGACGGCCTTGACGTCGTCACCCTTGTCGCCCGCGGCGAGGGTGCGCCACAGCGGATAGTCGGTATGGAGGGCGACGACGGGCGTGGAGTCGATGCTCATCGGAACGTCGCCGGACGCGAGGGTTCCGCCGAGCTGACATGTGACGCTCGTGACAGTGCCGCCACGAGGCAGAGCGATCTCCTGGCTCTCGCCCTGGACGACGCTGAAAGCAAGCTGCCTGGAGTCGTCGAACTGCTCGTAGGTCACCACCGCAGAGGTCACCTCGGCCGCGGCCTGCAGCGACTGAGGTGCCGACTCGGGCGCCACGACGAAACCCACTGTCACGCCCGCAGCGACCAAGAGCACGGCACTCAGCGCCCCGAAGGCAAGGTACCGACGCCACGGCTCAGCGGCGCGCTCAGCCGATCGCATCATCTACTGCTCCCGGAGCAGACCAAGCGGATCGCTGTTGCACGCCTGGAGCGCCGCCGCAAAGTCATCTGTCATCGTCGTCGGATCGCCCCACGTCGAAACATCGGCCGCATAGTCGTCGGCACCGTACCCCGCCGGCTCGACGCCCCTTTCCACCAGGCATGCCGCCATGATGGTCGCAGTGTCCTGGTTCTCCGGATTGCCCGCCATCAGCGTGTAGAGCGCGCCGATCGAGTCCTCTCCCACCTGGTGGGAACACTCCGACACGATGGACTCGACATCAGCCCCGGGAGCGCCGCCAGTCGTCTGGAAACCGCCGTCCGCGTTGAAGCCACCAAACTCAATCCCTTGGTCGCCTAGGCACGAGGAGAACTGATCCGTCATCTCGGCGTATTCGGCATCAGTGATCTCACCGTCCTCGAGGGCGTCCCTGACGGCCACCGAACTTGCGGCCGCATACGCCGAGGCAAACTCGGCAGCGTAAGGGCCCTCGAAGTCAGGCGCTTCGACGGCACTCGAAGAAGCCGAGGACGACTCGTCCGGCGAGCTCTGAGGCGAACCTGACGAGCAGGCGCACAACGACGCCGCTACTGTCAACACAAGTGCCGACGTGTGGACAGCGGGCAACCAACGAGACATGTGATCCTCCAGGTGATCTTGGGAGTGGATGCGTCACCGCCGCACGGCATACGACCCCGAACCATGCGGCGGTGACGGCGAATCCAACTGGCTGACTACGCGATCACTTGATGTAGTCGTAGTAGGCGCTGTCGGACTGCCCGACCACTGCCCACACGCTCGCATTCGCCCAGACAGACAGGGCGAGGCTTGAGGGGATGGCCTCGAGGTTGCGCGCCAAGGTTGACGCTCAACGGCTCTCCCCCTTGCTTGTTTGCGGCACCGGATCCCTGACCCCCTCAGTCCATCACTGCGTGCCGCACACCGAACCTAGCCGTCGTCATCCCAACTAATTGGGCCTTTGGTCTCAAATAGGACAGATAGGGTCGCATCGAGTCTCGACGTACCCGGCGAGCCCCAGATCAGACCCCGTAGAGCTCGAGGACGCCCTTGAGCACTGTGGCGGAGTCGAAGTCCTTGACCCGCTCCTGCTGCCGGGCGTGGAGCTCGGCGCGCCTGACCGGGTCGCGGACGAGCGAGGTGATCAGCGCCGCGAACGCCTCAGTGTCGCGTGCGTCGATCATCGCGTCGGGGTCGCCGAGCGTCGACGTGTAGCCGGGGTTGTCACCCCCGATGACCACGCCCGCACCCGCGGCCATCGCCTCGATGAGGACGATGCCGAAGCTCTCGCCGCCGGTCGCCGGGAAGCAGGCGATGTCGGCGTCGGCCAGGAACTGGGGCTTGTCCTCCTCAGCCACGAAGCCTTCGAAGGACACCAGCTCGGACAGGCCCCGCTCGGCGGTGAGCGCCTCCGCGTCTCCCAGCAGCGGACCGCGCCCGCCCATCCGCACCCTCAGCTGCGCACGCACGTCGTCAGGCAGCGCGGCGATCGCCTCGATCAGCTCCATGGCCCCCTTGCGCTCCACGAAGCGGCCCAGGAAGGACAAGGTCAGCGGGCGTCCGTCGGCGTCGGGCCGCGGAGTGTGCACATGGGCCCGGAAGGCGCCCACGTCGATCGGGCTGGGCGTGACCGTGCCTCCCGCGTGGAACGAGACCCGGGAGAACTCCACCGCCGGCTCGGTGAGCGCGGAGAAGCCGTCGAAGAGCCGCAGCGTGGGCCGTAGCACCAGGCCGAGCATGCGGGTGGCGAACGCGCTGAAGGCGCTGTCCGGCAGGATGACGAACGTGCCGACGATCCTCACCTTGTCACCGAGCAGGCGTCGAGCCTCGCGGACCAGCCGACCGGCGAAGAACGGCGAGTACGGCATCTGCACATGGATCACGTCGGGGCGCTCCGCCAGAAGCCAGCTGCGCAGGTCCGCCCGGCGCGCGGGCCTAGGTGTGCGCAGACGGTTGCTGTTGAAGGACACCCCGATGTTGCGGGCCAGCGAGACCACCGGGATCGGGCCCGGTTCGCCCGTGCCGCCCGAGCACACGATGACGACCTCGTGGCCGTCCGCGACAAGTATCCGTCCCATGCTCGAGACCACCTGCTGCACGCCGTCGGGCCGGTCCATGCTGTCGTCCAGGAGCATCGCAATCTTCACGCGACGAGCCTAACGGGCGCGCCAGCCGCCACCCTTCGGGCCATTCCGTGAGGGCCTGCCCCCACGCATCGCAGGGTCAGGATGCGTAGGTGTGGAGCCCCTGGAAGTACAGGTTGACGATGGTGAAGTTCATGATGAGAGCCACGAACGCTCCCACCGACACCCAGGCGGACTTGCGGCCCAGCCAGCCCGTGGTGGTGCGCGCGTGAAGATATGCCGCGTACAGCACCCAGATGACGAACGACCAGATCTCCTTGGGGTCCCAGCCCCAGTACCGGCCCCAGGCGTGCTCCGCCCAGATGGCGCCGGCCATCACGGTGAAGGTCCACAGCACGAAGCCGACGGCGTTGAGCCGGAACGCGACGCCCTCCAGCTTCTGCGCGCTGGGGACGGCCTCGAACCACCTGGTGCGCTGCGTCCACCTGACGATGACGTTGCGCCCCCTGGTCCCCAGACGGCTCATGGCACCGCCGCTGACCTCGCGCTGTCCGTCCGCGCGCTCGTACTGGAGCAGCTGCAGGACGGTCGCGGCGAACGCGACGACGAACACGCCGGTGGAGATGATCGCGATGGACACGTGGATGACCAGCCAGAAGCTCTGCAGCGCGGGGCGCAGGCCGTCCGCGGCGGAGTACAGGACGGTCAGGCCGAGCCCGAGCGTCAGCGTCGCGAAGCCCATGACGCCGGCGCCCAGGTACGTGATGTCCTTGCGCGACTGGACGAACGCGAACACGGCCACCGCGGTCAGCGACCCGGTGATCGTGTAGCCGTACATGTTGGACCACGGCACGTGGTCGGCCTCGAAGAAGCGCGCGATCAGGCCGATCACGTGGAGCACCAGGCCCATGTACATGGCCGAGCGCGCCGCGCCGAGCGCGCGGTCGGCGGCGGACCGGCGTGGCTGGTCGGAGTCGTCGCCGTCGTCCACGACGAACGACGTCGCTCCCGATGCCATGGCGGCGACCGCGGCATCGTCCCCGTCGCGGGCGCCGACCGCGACCCTCTCACGGACCGGGGCCTCCGCCTTCACCTCCGAAGGGGCGTCGACGCCGCCTTCGCGCGCGCGGATGCGCTCGTCGGCCACGCGGGACAGCCGGATGGACCAGGCGACCATGGCGACGGCGTACAGCGCCGCCGCGGCCCACAAGGTGATGATCGAAAGGAGCTGCGGGGACATCTCATTCCTCCTCGACGCGCCGCAAGCGGCCGGTGGCCGCATCGAGGACTCGACGCATCTCGTCTGCGGCCCCGGCGTCATGGGCGGGCGCCATCATGGCCGCGCGCACCACTGTAGTCTGCTCGCCCGGATGGGAGCCCAGGGGAGCGATGATCCAGAGCCTGCGCCGGGGGGAGAACAGGCTGAAGGCGAGGCCGACGAGCGCGCCGATCGCCGCGGCGAGCAGCCACGGGAGCGACGGGTCGGCGCGCAGGTCGAAGGCCGCGTAGCGCAGGGTGCCGGTCCACGCGAAGGTGCCCAAGCCGTCGGGAAGCGTGACCGTCTCACCGGGAGATACCACCACGGACCACACGTCGCCCGCATCGTCCCTGAGGGGGCTCAGCTGCGACTGGTCCAGGATGTACACGTTCTGCGGGATGCCGGTGTCGAGCCCCAGGTTCCCGGTGTAGCCCTGCAGCAGCAGCACGGGGTTCTCGAGGTCGGGATAGATGGACACCAGGCTGTCACCGCTCTGCGCGGCGGTGGGCAGCAGCGTCGCGACGAACCCGAGCTGTTCGCCCGACGTGACGTCCGGCACCTTGATGACGCCGGTCGATGTGTAGGACGCGTCCTGCGGCAGGAACGGCACCGCGTCGGAGAACGCGACGTTGCCGTCGGAGTCGGTGACGGTGATCTGCGGCGCGTAGCCGTTGCCCTGCAGGTAGATCTTGCCTCCGTCCACCTGCAACGGCCTGTTCACCTGGATGGTGGTCGAGTACGGGTCGCCGTCGGGCTCCTGGAAGGTCACGTGGGCCGTGAAGTCCTCAGGCATGCCGGAGGCGGCGAACGTCGCGTCCAGCTTGTCGAGCGTCAGGCGGAACGGATCCAGGCTGGACTCCTGGAACAGGTTGCCGGAGCTGAACGAGTCGTAGTCCACCACGGCGTTCGTGAAGGAGCCGCCCTCCACGATGATCGCCTGGCCGCGGTAGGTCAGCAGCGAGCCGACGCCCACCGCCGCGAGGATGCACACGAGCGACACGTGGAACAGCAGGTTGCCTGCCTCACGCAGGCTCTCGCGGCTGGCGGACAGCACCAGCTCGGTCTCGGCGTCGCCTCCGCGGCTGGGACGCTCGTCGATGCGCACGCGCCAGCCCGTCAGCGAGGCGAACCAGGCGGGACGGCGCAGCGCGAACGTGCGGGTTCCTGCGGTGGCCTGCGCCCTGAAGAACATCGGTCGGAGGTGCCGCTCCGCCGCGGAGAGCACGTCGCGCGCCTCCGACCGCACCTCGACCTGGTCGCGGTTCTCGTAGCGGTCGAGCCGTGCGGGCGCCATGGGCACCTCCGCGCGGAGGTTGCGCCAGTACACGCGGACGCGCGGCAGGATGCAGCCGATCAGCGACAGGAACAGCAGCACGTAGATGGCCGTGAACCACGCCGACCCGAACACGTCGAAGAAGCCCATCGCGTCGAGCGCGCGCCCCCACCATCCGTACTCGGCGATGAAGGCCTTCACATCCGCCGGGTTGAGCGGGGTCTGCGGCAGGATCGAGCCGGGGACGGACGCGAGGGCGAGCAGCAGCAGGAGGATCAGCGCCACACGCATCGACGTGACCTGACGCCAGATCCACCGCATCCACCCGCGGAATCCCAGCCGTGGCGCGTCGGCGATCGCGTAGTTGTCGATCTTGAGGCGGGCCATCAGATCGCCACCCAGTAGCCGTCGATCCAGCCCTGCAGCACCGCGGTGAAACGGTCCCACAGGCCGGTCACGAGCGCCACGCCCAGGACGATGAGCAGGGCGCCGCCCACCCGCATGAGCGCAAGCCGATGCCGCCGCAGCCAGCCGAGGACCCTGCCTGAGCGCTCGAACCAGAACGCGAGCGCGAGGAAGGGCAGGCCGAGCCCGAGGCAGTAGGCGAACGCGAGGATCGCGCCCTGCGCCTGGGAGCCCTCGTTGAGCCCCAGCGTGAGCACCGCGGACAGCGTGGGGCCGATGCAGGGCGTCCAGCCGAGCCCGAACGCTGCGCCCAGGAGCGGCGCCCCCAGGAGGCCCGCGCGGGGGCTCACATGCACGCGACGCTCGGCCTGGAGGAACGGCATGGCGCCCATGAACCCGAAGCCGAGCACGATGATCAGCACGCCGAGCACCCTGGTGACGACGTCCATCTGCGCCTGGAGCTGCGCGCCCGCCGAGGACGCGAGGAAGCCGAGCGCGACGAACACCGCTGAGAAGCCCAGCACGAACAGCAGCGCGCCCAGCACCAGGCGCGGTCGGCTGGCCCGGTCACGGGTGCTGACTCCGACGCCCGCGCCGGCCATGCCGGACACGTAGCCCAGGTAGCCGGGCACCAGCGGGACGACGCAGGGCGAGGCGAAGCTCACCAGTCCCGCCAGCA
This sequence comes from Demequina capsici, assembly GCF_032102965.1. Classification (NCBI taxonomy): domain Bacteria; kingdom Bacillati; phylum Actinomycetota; class Actinomycetes; order Micrococcales; family Demequinaceae; genus Demequina; species Demequina capsici. The sequence continues at coordinate 2,652,084 of NZ_CP134880.1, forward strand.
TGGCCACGGGGATGCCGATGAGCAGCGAGCCGGTGAGCACCTGCTGGGCGAGGTCGCCGCCCAGCGAGGCGATGACGGTCACTCGGCGGTCCCGGCGTCGGCAGTGGCCGAAGCGGTCGCGTCGGACGCGGTCGGGTCGACGGAGGCCGCACCGGTCCCTTCGAGGTCGGCGAGGTCGAGCGTGAGCCCGGTCGACGCGGCAGCGTCGAGCACGAGCGAACGGAGCGTCGAGGGCTCCACGCGGCCGACGACGCGGGCGTAGAGCCTGCCCTCGGGATCCAGCACCAGCGAGGTCGGGACGGCGTTCATGGCGATCACGCCCTGCAGCTGCGAGGTGGCGCCGCCGTCCTTGTCGTCGATGCTGGGGTAGGCGATGCCGAAGGTCCGCTCGAATGCGGCCGCGGTCTCGGCTCCGTCGCGCGAGTTCACGCCGACCAGCTGGACACCGTCCTCCGCGTCGAGCGCGGCGAGGTCGGCGGCCTCCGCACGGCACGGCGGGCAGGCCGCGTACCAGGCGTTGATGACGACCACCTGGCCGCGCCAGTCCGCGGTGTCCACGGCGGTGCCGTCGAAGGCCGTGCCGGTGAGGTCCAGCTCCTGCCTGTCGGAGTCGCTGAAGATGGTGACGGTGCCATCGCCGCTCACGTAGCCAGGCGACTGCGCGGCGTCGGGCGGCGAGCACGCGGCGAGCGCCAGCACCACGGCCACGACGATGGCCGCGAAGATGATCAGCCGGGAGCCACGCTTCATCGCGGTACCTCGATGTGCGCGGCTGGCTCGCGGTACTCCATCGCCACCGGCTCGCCACCTTCGAACGTGAACGACGTGAGCGACGCGAGACCGCACTCGCGGCTGCGAGGGTCATGGAGCAGGGAACGATGCTCGTAGGTGGAGCGCGCCACCCAGATGGGCAGCTGGTGGCTCACCATCAGGGTCTCGCCCTCCGGGGTCGCGGCGGCCGCGTCCCGCAACGCCGACCACATGCGCGCGGACTGCTCCTTGTACGGCTCGCCCCACGACGGCTTCCAGGGGTTGCGGAGCCGCCACAGCGCGCGCGGATTGAGGAAGTCCTTGGGGCCGGACGGCAGCGGGTCGCCCTCCCAGATGTTGCCTGCCTCGATGATGCGCGGCTCCGTGTCGATCTCGACCGCGAACGCGGCGGCGATGGGGGCGGCGGTCTCCTGCGCGCGCTGCAGCGGGGAGGCGACGACGCGTCGGATGTCCACGGCCCGCTCGACCAGGTCCGCGGCGACCGCGTCGGCCATGGCACGGCCGGCCTCGGACAGGCGGAAGCCTGGCAGGCGGCCGTACAGGACCTTGTCTGGATTATGGACGTGGCCGTGGCGCAGCAGATGGACGACGGGCATGGGCCCCATTGTCACCCGGACTTAGGTCCCCGCGGTACCCGCCGGGGTAAAGGGCGGGACACGGAACGCGCAGAGATCGCTGAGAGCGCGTCAGACGGCGTCGTGCCTGGCGAGCGCGGCAGCGAGCAGCGTGGGCTCGATCCTCCAGAACGCGACGGTCTCGCCGTCCACGGTGACCACGGGGACCTCCTCGCCGTAGCGCTCCTTCAGCGCCGGGTCGGCGTCGATGTCGACCTCCGTCCACAGGACGCCCCGGTCCGCGCAGACGGCCTGGACCACGCCGCGCCCTTCGTCGCACAGATGACAGCCCTGGCGGCTGTACAGCACCACTCGCTCCGTCATGCGATCAGGATAGGTCGCTCGCCGCGGGGCCGCCGCAGGCTCGGGCGCGAGGAGCCGCGGCCGAGCCCTCGTCCACGCGCGACGCGCCCGGATGTCAACTGTGGTGCTCCCCACAAGCGCCTCGAAGGTCACGGGAACATCACGGCCGCTCGCTAGAGTGGGTCGGGTGACTGCCCGTCAGCCCGCCCCCGAGCCTGGCACGCGGATCGCGGCGTTCTTCGACGTCGACAACACGATCATTCGCGGCGCCAGTGCTTTCCATATCGCCAGGGGCCTCAAGCAGCGTGGCTTCTTCACCAACCGGGACCTGTTCCACTTCGCGTGGGAGCAGTTCAAGTACAACATCTTCGGCGAGTCCAAGGAGCAGATGGCGTCGCTCCGCTCGGAGGCGCTGTCGATCGTCAAGGGCTGGTCCGTCGCAGAGATGAACGCGATCGGCGAGGAGGTGTACGACGAGGTCCTCGCGTTGCGCATCTTCCCTGGCACCAAGGCGATCATCGACGAGCACCGAGCCCAGGGCCACGAGGTTTGGCTGGTCACCGCCTCTCCCGTGGAGATCGGCCGGCTGATCGCCCGCCGCCTGGGCGCGACCGGAGCGCTGGGCACCGTCGCCGAGCAGAAGGGCGGCTACTACACGGGCGTCCTGGTCGGCTCGATGCTGCACGGTTCGCACAAGGCCGACGCCGTCACCGTGCTCGCCGAGGAGCGTGACCTCGCGCTCCGATCCAGCTTCGCCTACGGCGACTCCATGAACGACGCGCACATGCTCGAGACGGTCGGCCATCCGTGCGCGATCAACCCGGACCGACGGCTGCGCGCCCACGCCAGGCGGTGCGGCTGGCCCGTGAAGGACTTCCGCGGCCGCAACTCCCAAGGTCGCCGCAGCATCGCCCGCGCATCCATGACCGGATCGGTGTGGGCGCTCATGCAGGTGCTGCGCGGCATCAAGCGCGCGTTGCTGGCTCCGTTCAGGCGGGGGCGCGGCGACGACCTTGCCGCGGACAACCCTCAGGCACGCAAGCTGTAGCGCCACGCCGCACCCGCCAGCTCCCGCAGGAGTCGCACCTCGAGGCGCCGGAACGCACGAGGCCCGCGCCACCTGGGTGGCACGGGCCTGTGATGTCGTCACGCCGCGAGCGGCGCGGGCGACTACTTCTTGTTGCGGCGCTGGTGGCGCGTCTTGCGAAGGAGCTTGCGGTGCTTCTTCTTCGACATGCGCTTGCGGCGCTTCTTGATGACGGAACCCATGGGTACCTACCTCGAGATCGACGAACTTGTGGGCGTCCTGCGCGCAGGACGCGACAGACAGTGGACTAGCCTACCGCGCCTGCGGACCTGTCGTCATCTTCGGTGATAAGGCCGCCGTTCAGCTCAGCCTGGCGCATGAACTCGTCGACCGCGGCCTGCGGGACCCGGAAGGACCTGCCGAAGCGCACCGCAGGCATGTCGCCCGCGTGCACCCAGCGATACACGGTCATGCGGGACACCCTCAGCATGTCCGCCACCTCCGCGACGGTCAGGAAGGTGGTGCGCGGCGCGTTGTCCTCGGCCATGTCCAGGTGTCTCCTTCAGCTCATCCAGCGCAGATATCGGCTGAATGCTCCCTCCACTGTAGGGGCTGATGTGACAGTTGTGAAGAACAACGAAAGTGTCGATAGTGGGGTGAGGAGCGTCACTACGATGGCCCCCAGCCCCGTGCGGACGGGGTTCGACATACCGATCTGCACGCCCGCGGGCGCGCGAGGGGACGTGGATGGACAGGCTGCACGGTTGGCGTGACGCCGTCGGCGAATGGTTCGACCAGATCGCCCTTCAGACGCCGGCCCGGCTCGCCGTCGGCGGGTTCGCCACCATCATCCTGCTCATCACAGGCCTGCTGTCGCTGCCGTTCGCCACGGCGTCGGGCCAGCGCGCACCCTTCGCCGACGCCCTGTTCACCGCCACCTCGGCCGTCTGCGTCACGGGCCTCACCACGGTCGATACCGGGCTCTACTGGTCGGACTTCGGCCGCGCAGTGATCCTGGTGGGCATCAAGATCGGTGGCCTGGGGATCATGACCCTCGCCTCGTTCCTGGGCCTGGCGGTGTCGCGTCGCCTGGGCCTCACCCAGCGCATGCTCGCGGCCGACGAGGCGCGCGCGGGCGGGCTGGGCGACGTGAAGCACCTGCTGCGCACCATCCTCATCGTGTCCACCGGCGTGGAGCTGACGATCACGCTGATCCTGTTCCCCAGCCTCTGGCGGGACGGCCTGCCACCCCTGACAGCCGCGTGGCACGCGCTGTTCTACGCGGTGTCCGCCTTCAACAACGCCGGATTCGTCCCGAACGACACCGGCCTCGTCGAGTACGCGGGCGACCCGTGGGTCGCGCTTCCCGTCGCGATGGGCGTCTTCATCGGCGCGCTCGGGTTCCCTGTCTACCTCAACCTCATCCGCGCCTGGCGCAAGCCGCGCACGTGGAGCCTCCACACCAAGATCACGCTCGTGATGGTCGCGCTTCTCAGCGTCTTCTCCGCCGGCATGCTCGCTCTGTTCGAGTGGAACAACCCCACGTCGCTCGGCGCGGAGCCGGTCGGGACCCGGCTCATCACCCTGTTCTTCGCGAGCGTCGATCAACGCTCCGGTGGATTCGCTGCGATCAGCCACGAGGGCTTCCATGAGCACACGTGGCTGCTCGAGGACGTCCTCATGTTCATCGGCGGCGGCTCGGGAGGCACCGCGGGCGGCATCCGCGTGACGACGCTCGCCGTGCTGCTGCTCGCGGTCGCGGCGGAGGCGCGCGGTCGGAGGGACATCGAGGCCTTCGGCAAGCGCATCGGCACCGAATCGCTCCGCCTGGCCGTCGCGGTCACCCTCATCAGCCTCTTCTTCGTGATCATCGGCACCGGCGCCATCCTGATGTTCACTTCCAACCTGCACTGGAGCCTCGACAAGGTGCTCTTCCAAGTAGTCTCGGCGTATGCGACATGTGGGCTGTCCGTCCTGTCGTCCGAGCAGGTGGCCCAGATGCCGGAGATCGTCAAGCACATCACCTCGGCGCTCATGTTCGTCGGCCGCCTCGGGTCCGTCACCGTGGCCGCGTCGCTCGCGCTGAACAAGCAGCGTCGGGTGATCCGGTACCCGTCAGAAAGGCCCCTCATTGGCTAGCAACGAGACCACCTCCTCGGGCGTCCTGGTCATCGGCCTGGGCCGCTTCGGGTCCGCGCTCGCGGACGAGCTGGACAGCATGGACGTCGAGGTGCTCGCCGTCGAGCGGGACGCCGCGCTCGTCGAGCGGTGGTCCAAGCGCCTGCCCGTCGTCGAGGCCGACGCCACGGACCCGCGCGCCATGGAGCAGATCGGCGCCTCCGACTTCGGCGCGGCCGTCGTCGGCGTCGGCACCTCCCTCGAGGCCTCCGTGCTCATCACGGGAAACCTGGTCGACGTGGGCATCCCGGAGATCTGGGCCAAGGCGATCTCCGTGGAGCACAAGCGCATCCTCCAGCGCATCGGCGCCCACAACATCGTCCTTCCCGAGACCGAGTCGGGCACGCGCGTCGCCCACTCCGTCGGCGGCAAGATGCTCGACTACATCGAGGTCGAGGACGGGTTCGCGATCGTCAAGATGCGCGCCCCCAAGGAGACCCACAACTTCCGGCTCGAGGAGCTGGACCTTCGCAACAAGTGGGACCTGCAGGTCATCGGCGTCAAGGTGCCTGGCGAGGACTTCGAGTACGGCGGCCGCGACACGCTCATCACTCCTGACTGCATCCTGGTGGTCGGAGGAGACTCGGACGTGCTGGAGCGCTTCTCACAGCGACCGTAAGCGGCGCCGCGGGGGCGGCGTGGACGGAGGGGACCATGATCGAGGGGGATCCGCAGCGCGCGACGTTCGACGCCGCGATCGCCGAGCTGGACGAACGCAGCCGCCGTCGGGACGTCTCCTTCGCGACCTGGAAGGCCAGGAACGCGCTCTGGTCCACCGGGGTCCACGCAGCCGCCTGGACCACGTTCAACGTCGCCTACGCCGTCACGGGCGAGCCTCCGTCGACCACCTCGGGCGGCATGCTCGGCATCGTCATGGTGCTGACCGGCTTCATCTCCTGGATGCTGCTGTCCGAGTGGATGTGCGGCATCGCGTACGTGCGTCGCAGCCAGGGGCTCACCATGCCGAGCAATGCGTGGATCTACTTCTCGTGGTGGATCCCCGTCGCCGAGCTGTTCTCCCCCGCGAGGACGATGCGACGGCTCGGCCAGGGGGCGGTGAGCACCTGGCTCCTGCTCGCGTGGTGGCTTCCTTGGCTGGTCGCGACCGGCCTGGTCACGGCCCGGGACTCGGCTGCGGACCCGACGCAGCCCGCGCTCGTCGCCGCGACAGCGATCGTCGTGTCCAGGCTCGCGCTTCAACGGATCATCCGGCGGGTCTCGACCGCCGTGGCCTGATCGTGTCCTTCACGTGCCTGGATCGTGACCACCCCACGCTTCTGCGCAGATGTTCGTCCTCCTAGCATGAGGACTATGGGGACACAGCTCGGGGGGTACGGACGTCAGGCGCGTCGCGCGGGCGTCATCATCGGCTTGCTCGCGATGGCAGGCATGCTCACCGCTTGCTCGGGCTCGGGAGCCTCGGACAGCGCCGGGTCATACGCGGGCGGCGACACGGAGGCCGCCTACGACGGCGATTCGGCGGCGGTGACCGACACCACCGACACCACGTCCACCTCGTCGCAGGACGACGCCGTGATCGTGACCGGCTCGGTGTACATGACGGTCGATGACCCGATCGGCACCGCCGACACCGTCGTCACGCTCGTCGAGTCGAGCGGAGGACGCATCGACGGCCGCAGCGAGACCGCTCCATCCGAGGGCTACGGCGGCGCCGCGATGCTCACCCTGCGGATCCCCGCCGACCAGGTGGACGCCGTCGTGGCCCAGCTGCGGACGCTCGGCACGATCGACGAGCTCAGCACGCAGAGCCGGAACGTCGGCGACGAGGTCACCGACCTCGACGCGAGGATCTCGACGTTGCGGGCCTCGACCACCCGCATCGAGGGCCTGTTGGACTCCGCCAAGGACATCGACGACATCATCGCGCTCGAGGACGAGCTCGCGAGCCGTCAAGCCGAGCTCCAGAGCCTCGAGGCGCAGCAGCGCGGCCTCAGCGATCAGGTGGCGCTGTCCACGATCGAGCTGTCGCTCACGACCGAGCCTGTGGACGCGATCATCATCGACGACAGCCCCTCGAACTTCTGGGACGGGATCGTCTCGGGCTGGAACGGCCTCGTGACCGTCGTGTCCGCCGCGCTCGTCGTGCTCGGGGTGCTGCTGCCGTGGGCGCTCGCCGCAGGGCTCGTGACGGTCGCGGGGCTCGCCGTGGTCCGGCTCGTCAGGTCGAGGCGCACCGCGTCGGCTGTCGACGACGATCAGCCGGCGCCTGCGAGCGCGGCGACCACCTCGTCGTCCGTGGACTGACGGAAGTCCTCGTACCACTGCCCCACCGCGTCCATCGGCTGCGGGATCAGCACCGCGATCGCGGCGTCCGCCTCGTGCGACAGCGAGTCGATGACGTCGCCGGGCGCGACGCCCACGGCCACGATGATGCGACCCGCGCCCCTGGCCCTGCACACGGCGATGGCAGCACGCACGGTCCCGCCGGTCGCGATCCCGTCGTCCACGATCACGACCGTGCGCCCCGCCACCCGTGCGGGCGGCATGTCACCGCGGTACAGGACGACGCGCCGATCCAGCTCCGCGCGCTCCCGGGAGACGACCACGTCCACGGCGGCGTCGCTCAGACCGGCCATCGCGAGCGTCGCCAGGTCCGTCACCTGCACGTCGTCCTCACCCAGCGCGCCGAAGCCGAACTCCTCATGTCCAGGGACGCCAAGCTTGCGGACCACCAGCACGTCCAGGTCCAGGTGAAGCGTGTCCGCCACCGCCCTGGCCACGATCACGCCGCCTCGCGGAAGCCCCAGCACGAGCGCGTCATCGCCTTCCAGCAGGGGCTCCAGGAGTCGCGCCACGGCCGCCCCCGCCTCCACGCGGTCGCGCAGGCGGTTCATGCCTTCAGCCTAGGCGCGCACACCTGGCGACGCGCGGCACCGCGCTCACCGTGGCCGCACGATCCTCGCGACCCGGGACCATCCTTCGCTATCGTGGCCGGACCGAGCATGGCGGAGGCCGTGTGGACCCAGGAGGACACGATGGCCGACCCTGACGAGGCACCACAGCACGACGAGACCAACGACGCCACGAGCGCAGGCGCTCAGTCGCCCGCCGCCGCGCCGCTCGCGGTCGCCGCGCGCCAGGCGCGGACGTGGACCGGCGTCTACACCGCCGTCGTGGCCGCGAGCGCGGCGCTGCTGGTCGCCTACCTCTTCGGGGTGGTGCCGCTGACTCCGGACACCCTCCTCACGATCTACGCCGCGATCGGCGTCGGCGCGGTGATGGGCTGGATGCGGCTGGCCGCGTGGATGGGTCAGGTGCGCACGGCTTTGGCCGCGCGTGGCGCGCAGGTGCCGCCGCCGTGGCAGATCTGGCTGAGCTGGCTCATCCCGGTGTACGCGTGGTTCGGTCCCTTCCAGGCGATGAGGCTCCTGACCGCGGGCGTCGAGGGCATCGCTCCTGTGCGGAGCCGCTGGTGGGGCAGCTTCATCATCGCGGGCTTCCTGTGGTTCCAGGTGTACCTGCTCGGCGGTGCCGCGCTCGCGATGATCGGGTTCGCGGGCTCGGCGGTGTCGCTGTTCTTCTCCTCTCGCGCGCTGCGCGAGCTGATCGCCCGCACCACGGAGTCGGTAGCCGGTCCTGCCTGAGGCCGCCCGGCCCGCCGCCCCCTGCCCGCACAGGCAGACGCCCCCGGGGCCTGAGGCTCCCCGAGGGCGTCGTCCCTTGGCGATACGTCGGAGAAGGGGGGCCTTCTAGATGTAGTGCCCAGGGACGTTGTTTGAATCTTGGGCGATGAAGAGAACCTCCAGGCAGAGTGGAGTTGCTACCACTTCGCTCTGAACCTGGAGGTTCTCGTGTCCCACGCTAATGCCGCGCTCACTCCTGTCCAACGCGCCCGGATCGGTCGGATGGTCGTCGATGACGGCTGGAGCATCGCTGAAGCGGCCCGCTACTTCCGTGTCTCCTGGCCCACGGCGGCGAAGTGGGTGCAGCGCTACCTCGAGATGGGTCGGGTCGGCATGGACGACCGCTCCTCACGCCCACACCGCTCACCAAACAAGACGGCGCAACCATTGGTGCGCAAGATCGTGCACAAGCGCATCAAGACCAGACGCGGGCCAGTGGAGATCGCTTCCCTCACGGGCGTGCCCGCGTCGACCGTGTACGCCGTGCTGAAACGCTGCCGCCTGAACCGCCTGTCCCACGTCGACGTCGCCACGGGTGAGCCTGCCCGGCGCTACGAGCACGACCATCCTGGCTCGCTGATCCACGTCGATGTGAAGAAGCTGGGCAACATCCCTGATGGCGGCGGGTGGCGCACCGTCGGACGGCAGCAAGGATGGCGCAACCGGGCCGGCACGCCAGGCAAGGACCGCTCTAAGCACCGAGGCGTGCTGATGCGTCACGCGTACGTCCACACGGTCATCGACGACCACTCCCGCGTCGCGTACGCCGAGATCCACAACGATGAGACCGCCGCCACCGCGATCGGAGTCCTGGTCCGTGCAGTCGCGTGGTTCGCCGCCCGCGGCGTCCACGTCGAAGCCGTGCTGTCCGACAACGGCAGCTGCTACCGCTCGAATGCCTGGCGCGATACCTGCCGCGACCTGGGCATCAAGCACCGCCGTACCCGGCCGTACCGGCCCCAGACCAACGGCAAGATCGAACGCTTCCACCGCACCCTGGCGGACGGCTGGGCATACTCGAAGCACTACAACTCCGAGAAAGCCCGCCGAGCCGCCCTACCGGCCTGGCTGCACTTCTACAACCACCACCGGCAACACTCCGCCATCGGCAAGGTTCCACCCATCACCAGGTTGAACAACCTCCCTGGGCACTACATCTAGACGACCGCCTCGACCTGGACGACGCTTCCGGGCGCCGCGTAGGGGACGTGCATCCCGTCCACGGGCTCGCCGTCCACGGTCAGGCTCGCGCCCTTGCCGCCCGAGTTGACCACGTGGATCACGTAGGTCGCACCACGGACCACGCGGCGCACGGTGAACTCGCCGATCTCCGCGCCGATGCAGGGGTCGACGATCAGGCCGTCGTAGTCGGGGCGGACGCCCAGCAGGTGCTGCGAGACCGCCACGAAGTTCCATGACGCGGTGCCGGTGAGCCACGAGTTCTTCGCCTCGCCGTGGCGGGACGCGTCCTTGCCGGCGATCATCTGCGCGTAGACGTACGGCTCGAGGCGGTGCACCTCGGACTGCTCCTCGCGGTAGGCAGGGGCGATCTGCTTCCAGTACTCCCACGCGATCTCGGCACGGCCAAGGACGGTCTCACCGATGATGATCCACGGGTTGTTGTGGCAGAAGATGCCCGCATTCTCCTTGTAGCCCGGCGGGTACGTGGAGACCTCGCCCAGCTCCACGCGGTACTCGGTGTAGGCCGGGTTCAGCAGGACGATGCCGTGCGGGGTGTTGAGACGCTCGCGGACGGAGTCGAGCGCGCGCGCGGCCTGGCCCGTCTCGACGCCGATGCCGCCCATGACGCAGAAGCCCTGAGGCTCGATCCAGATCTTGCCCTCCTCGTTGAGGTGGCTGCCGACCGGGTTGCCGTAGTAGTCGAACGCACGCGTGAACCAGTCGCCGTCCCAGCCATGCTCGAGCACGGCCGCCTTCATGCCGGCGATCGCGGCCTCTGCACGCTCCGCCTCGGCGAGGTCGCCTCGATGCCGCGCCAGTGCCGCGTACTCGGGGCCGATCGAGGCGAACATGCCCGCGATCAGCACCGACTCGGCCACTCCCCCGGTCTTGTTGCCGGTGGTCTGGAACGACTCGCCCGGCTCGGTGGAGAAGCAGTTGAGGTTGAGGCAGTCGTTCCAGTCGGCGCGACCGATGAGGGGCAGGCCGTGGGGGCCGGCCTTCTCGAGCGGATGGTCGAACGAGCGGCGCAGGTGCTCCATCAAGGACCGCGCCTTCGACTCGTCGTTGTCGAAAGGGACCATCTCGTCGAGGATCGCGAAGTCGCCGGTCTCTTTGATGTAGGCGGCGACGCCCAGGATGAGCCACAGCGGGTCGTCGTTGAAGCCCGATCCGAGCACGTGGTTGCCGCGCTTCGTGAGCGGCTGGTACTGGTGGTAGGCGCTGCCGTCCTCGAACTGGGTGGCGGCGATGTCGAGGATGCGCTCCCGGGCACGTTCGGGCACCAGGTGCACGAAGCCCAGCAGGTCCTGGGACGAGTCGCGGAACCCCATGCCGCGTCCCATGCCGGTCTCGAAGAACGACGCGGAGCGGGACATGTTGTAGGTGACCATGCACTGGTACTGGTTCCAGATGTTGACGGAGCGGTCGAGCCGCTCGTCACCGGACTCGACGGTGTAGGAACCGAGCAGGCCGTCCCAGTAGGCGTTGAGCTCGGCGAAGGACGCGAGCGTGTCCTCGTCGGTGGCGAACGAGGCGAGCAGCTCGTGGGCGCCCACCTTGTTGATGATGCCGGGCTGCTCCCACTTGGCGTCCTGGTCGTTCTCCAGGTAGCCGAGCACGAAGGTGAAGGCCTTGCTCTCGCCGGGCTCGAGCGTCACCTTGAGGTGGTGCGACGCGATCGGGTACCAGCCCGAGGCCATCGAGTCGCCCGAGACGCCCGCATGCGGCACCGCGGCCTCGTGGAAGCCGTTGCCGAACCCGAGGAACGTGTCGCGGTCGGTGTCGAAGCCGTCGATGGGGGCGTTGACGCCGTAGACCGCATAGTGGTTGCGACGCTCGCGGTACTCCGTCTTGTGATAGATCGCGCCGTCGACCACCTCCACCTCGCCGATGGAGAGGTTGCGCTGGTAGTTGGTTTGGTCGTCCTCCGCGTTCCACAGGTTGAACTCGAGGAAGCTGAACAGCGCCAGCTCCTTGACCGCCTCGGTGTCGTTGCGCAGCTCGACCCGGTGGACCTCCGCGTTCACGCCGACGGGCACGAACAGCAGCACGGACGCGGTGACCCCGCCGCGCGAGCCGGTGATGCGGGTGTATCCCATGCCGTGCCGGGTCTCGAACGAGTCGAGCTCCTTCTTGTACGGCCGGTACGAGGGGCTCCACACGTCCCCGCCGTCGTTGATCGAGAAGTAGCGGCCGCCGTCGTCCACGGGGACGTTGTTGTAGCGGTAGCGCGTCAGGCGGCGCAGCTTGGCGTCGCGGTAGAAGCTGTAGCCGCCGCCGGTGTGCGACACGAGGCCGAAGAAGTCCTGCGACCCGAGGTAGTTGATCCACGGGTACGGCGTGTGGGGGGTCTCGATGACGTATTCACGGGCTTCATCGTCGAAGTGGCCGTAGCGCATGGGTCAAGCCTTCCAAAGTCTGCGGAACCGCGCCGGGAGAGCGCTCTCACAGAGTAGCCCGAGCGTCGGCATGGTCGTGAACCGAACGTCCCCTCCAGGGCGTCGAAACGCGTCGAATCGACCGGGAAACCGGTACGAGAGCACCCGCCACGACGTCGTCGCCACGCCGCACGACGCCCCAGGCCGCGCTCCGGCGCACGCCCGGGCCCTGACGCGCGCCCCGACCACCTCCCGCGGCGGGTAGGTTGGCCCCATGCTGCTCTCCGACCGCGACATCCGCGCCGAGATCGAGTCCGGACGGATCGCCCTCGACCCGTACGAGCCCGAGATGATCCAGCCGTCGTCCATCGACGTGAGGCTCGACCGGTTCTTCAGGATCTTCGAGAACCATCGCTACGCCGTGATCGACCCCGCGCAGGAGCAGCCGGACCTCACGCGGCTCGTCGAGGTGGAGGGCGACGCGCCGTTCGTCCTGCACCCCGGCGAGTTCGTGCTGGGCTCCACCTTCGAGTCCGTGACACTCCCCGACGACGTCGCGGCACGCCTCGAGGGCAAGTCCTCGCTGGGGCGCCTGGGACTCCTCACGCATTCGACCGCCGGCTTCATCGACCCGGGCTTCGAAGGCAACGTGACCCTCGAGCTGTCCAACACCGCGACGCTTCCGATCAAGCTCTGGCCGGGCATGAAGATCGGACAGCTGTGCTTCTTCCGGCTCACGTCCCCAGCGGAGCATCCGTACGGATCGGATCGCTACGGCTCGCGGTACCGCGGGCAGCGCGGCCCCACCGCCTCGCTCAGCTGGAAGAGCTTCCACCGCACCCAGATCTGACGGCCCCGGCCGCTCTGCAGGCGCGGACGCACCCCTGACTACATCGAGCCGGGGTAGCGACGCATCTTCGTCGCGATCGCGATCACGACGCCGTCGGCATCCCGCGGAAGCTCCAGCTTGAGCACTCCCGAGACAGGCTCGCGGTACCCGGTGAACCAGCCCAGGTCGCGCATCACGCGACCCAGGTCCGCGAGGCTCTCCGCAAGGTAGCCCCTCTGGTGATCGAAGATGGCGCCGTTCGGCCCCCAGTGGAAGCCGTGGAAGGCCGCCACCTCCTGCGCAAGGCGCGGGTCGGAGGCCTGATCCAGCCTCCCGGGCATCGGGATCTTGTCCATGCGAGCGTTCCTCTCCGTCCGGGGCTACCCGGCCGATTCATCGGCCGCTGCGACGCGACGTTGAGCGATCCGGCCTGGAGCGAGGGGCGGCACGCGAGCCGCGCACTCGAGGCCATCCGTTCGGCGTGCGCGCCGCCCACCCGGATCCGCTGGCAAGGATGTCCGATTCGCACCTTTTCCACAACGCAGCCCACGACCGCACCCGCCGCACTACCGTGCTTCCACGGCGCGAGGGGGGCTCGCGTCCGAACGGGAGCGACCATGGGCATCTCCACGATGGACTTCGCCGCCAGCCTGCCGCACCGGCCGGCCGGCTGGTATCCGGATCCGATCCGACCGGCACGCATGCGCTGGTGGGACGGCGAGGAATGGACCGCCGAAACCGGAGGCGCTCGCACGCCGATCCATACGGCGGCCGCAGCCTTCCCGCCCACGCCTGTTGCGCCGCCAGCCACCATCGCCTCCCCCGCGCCCCGCAGGCGGCATCCTCTGCTCACCGGCGCCGCCGCGGCTGTGCTCACGGTCACCGTGGTCGGGGGTGCCGCATACTGGCTCGCCCACCTGGGCATAGCCCTCTGACCCGACCCGCCGCCGGTGCTGCGGGCCGCGCTACACGATTCCTCGCGGTCCCCGGCGCACGCTACGCTGGGTTCCACGACAGGGGAGCGCCTCCCGGCAGATGCCGGGATGAGGGCGCTGAGAGTGCGGAAGAGCCGCAGACCCTCGAACCTGATCCGGCTAGCACCGGCGTAGGGAGTCGAGTCTCGTCCCCTCCTATCCATGGGAGGAAACCCATGCGCATGACGCGCACCCTGGCCGCGAGCGCGGTCACCATCTCCGTGCTGGCCCTCGCGGCCTGCAGCGGCGGCACCGACGCAGGGACGTCGCCATCCACCTCGTCGTCCGCCTCGGAATCGGCGTCCACGGCCGACGTGGCCGGCACGACGGTCACGGTCGTCACCCACGACTCGTTCGCCGTTCCCGACGACGTGCTCCAGGCCTTCGAGGAGCAGACGGGCATGACGGTCGACTTCGTGCAGCCGGGAGACGCGGGCACGCTTGTCAACCAGCTCGTGCTCACCAAGGACGCCCCGCTGGGAGACGTGGTCTACGGCATCGACAACACGTTCGCCTCCCGCGCGGTCGCAGGCGGAGTGCTCGCGCCCTACACGTCGTCCGCACCGGCCGCCGCGGACGGCACCGACTACCAGGTGCCGGGCGCAGAGGATCTCCTCACGCCGATCGACTACTCGGATGTCTGCCTCAACTACGACCTCGCCTACTTCGCCGACCACGACGTGCCGGTGCCGCAGACACTCGACGACCTGACGAAGCCCGAGTACAAGGGACTGGTCTCGGTGACGAACCCCGCGACCTCCTCCCCCGGGCTCGCTTTCCTGCTGGCGACGATCTCCGAGGAGGGCGACGGCTGGCAGCAGTGGTGGGCCGACATGCGCGCGAACGACGTGCGGGTCACCGCCTCATGGTCGGACTCGTACTACACCGACTTCTCGGCGCCCAACTACGGCGGCGACTACCCGATCGTGCTCAGCTACGCATCGTCCCCTCCGTACGAGGTGATCGACGGTCAGCCGACCACCGCGTCGATGACGGACGGCTGCTTCCGCCAGGTCGAGTACGCGGGCGTGCTCGAGGGCGCCCAGAACGTGGCGGGCGCCCAGCTGGTGGTCGACTGGATGCTGTCGGACGACTTCCAGGCCTCGCTGCCGGAGAACATGTACGTCTACCCCGTGTCGACGTCCGTGTCGGTGCCCTCCGACTGGGCGCAGTACGCCCCACTGTCCGACACCGCTGTGACGATGGACCCGGCCGAGGTCGACGCGAACCGCGACCAGTGGATCCAGGACTGGACGTCGATCGTCCTCGACTGATCCCCTGACCGGCCCACACTGAGCACCATGAGCGCACGCTCCGCGACCGTCCGCCGCCACCTGGCGTGGTGGGCGGTCGCGGCCGTGCCCGTGGCGTTCCTGACGCTGTTCTTCCTCTGGCCCGTCGGGTCGGTGCTGGCGCGAGGCCTTCTCGAGGACTGGGACCTCGCGGCTGCCTGGGACGTGCTGACCCGGTCGCGGACGGTGCACGCGATCGTCACGACGATCGGCCTGGCCCTCGCGGGCACGGTCGGGTCGCTCGCGGTGGGGCTGCCCGCCGCATGGGCGCTGGGCCGCTTCGAGTGGCGCGGGCGGCACACGGTCCGCGCCCTGCTGACCACGCCCTTCGTGCTCCCGACGATCGTCGTCGCGGCAGCGTTCTCGGCACTGTTCTCCGGGCACGGACTGCTTGCCGGCCTGGGCCTCGACCAGACGCCTGCGTCGATCGTGATCGCACTCGTCTTCTTCAACGTGTCCGTGGTGGTGCGCTTCGTGAGCGGCGCGTGGGAGGCGCTGCCCTCGGGCCTGGCCGACGCCGCCCGCACGTTGGGCGCCACCCGCAGCCAGGCATATCTGCGGGTGACGCTGCCCGCGCTCGCACCCTCCATCGCGTCAGCCGCCGCGGTCGTGTTCCTCTTCTGCTCCACCTCCTTCGCATTGGTGCTGATCCTGGGCGGAGCGCGGGTGCGGACCGTGGAGACCGAGATCTACCTGCAGGTGAACCAGTTCCTGGACCTGCGCGCAGCGTCGATGCTCGCGCTCGTGCAGGTGGCGATCGTGGCGCTGGCACTGTGGCTCAGCTCCAGGGCGGGCCGCGCGCGCGGCTTCACGCACACCGTCGCGGGACGACGCGGCCCTCGCCGATCCGAACGTCTGGCGGTCGCCGGGGCGCTGGCACCCGCCGTGATCCTGCTGATCGTGCCGCTGGCGGCGCTCGTGGAGCGGTCGCTTCGCGTGGGCGACGGCTACGGGCTGGACCACTATGCCGCGATCCTCCGCGTCCCCGCGCACGCCGCCCTGCCGGTGCCGATCTGGCGGGCCGCCGCGAACTCCCTGGTCACGGCCGTGATCGCGATGACGCTCGCAGGCCTGGTCGGCGTGACGATCGCGATGCTCGTGGCTGCACGGACGCGGCGCGGCGGTGCGCTCGAGGCCGTCACGATGCTCGCGCTGGGCGTGAGCGCCGTCGTCGTGGGCCTCGGCCTGCTCCTCACGCTCAACAGGAACGTGCTCGGCGTGGACCTGCGGGCGTCGTGGTGGCTGGTGCCGATCGCACAGGCCGTGGTGGCGCTGCCGCTTCTGGTGCGAGCGCTCGTGCCCGCGGCGCGCGCGATCGACCCGCGCCTGCGGGCGGCCGCTGCCAGCCTGGGCGCCAGCCCGTGGCGCGTGCTCACCCGCGTGGACGCGGTGCTGCTGCGCCCCGCGGTCGCGGCGGGACTGGCCTTCGCCTTCGCGATCGCGATGGGCGAGTTCGGCGCGACGGCGTTCGTGGCCCGACCGGACCGACCCACGCTGACCACCGCCATCGCCCGGCTGCTCAGCCGCCCGGGTGCGGACAACGTGGGCCTGGCATACGCGTCGGCCGTGATGCTGGCCATCATGGTGGGGGCGGTCATGATGCTGTCCGAGCGCTGGCGTGCGCGAGCCGGGAGCGGGCTGTGAGCACGGGAGGAGAGCTGTGACGTACGGAGCACCCACAGGAGGGCGCGGGATGCCAGGCGGGCTGACCGTCACCGACCTCGTCGTGACCTACCCGGGGCGCCCGCCGGTGGAGGCAGTGCGCGGGGCGTCGCTGCACGTCGGCCCCGGCGAGACCGTCGCCCTGCTGGGACCGTCCGGCTGCGGCAAGTCGTCCCTGCTCGGGGCCGTGGTGGGCATCGTCGAGCCCGCATCCGGCTCTGTCTCCTGGAACGACGAGGACCTCACGACCACGCGGGTGCACAGGCGCCGGTTCGGGATGGTGTTCCAGGACGGGCAGCTGTTCCCGCACCTCGACGTCGCAGGCAACATCGGCTTCGGTCCGCTCATGGCAGGCATGGCTGCCGACGCCCGACGCGACCGCGTGGCGGAGCTGCTGGCGGTCGTGGGCCTGGAGGGCCTAGGCGAGCGCGCGGTCACCGAGCTGTCCGGCGGTCAGCGGCAGAGGGTCGCGTTGGCCAGGTCTCTCGCCGCACGCCCGCGGCTGCTCGCGCTCGACGAGCCGCTGTCGTCACTGGATGCCGATCTGCGACGCCGGCTCGCCGTCGACGTCAGGGACATCCTCCGCTCGCAGGGCGTGTCCGCGCTGCTGGTGACGCACGACCCCGCGGAGGCCGAGACGATGGCGCACCGCGTGCTGCGCATGAAGGACGGCCGGCTGCTGTAGCGGCCCGCGCGCGTCCTCGACCTGGCACCCGGGCCATGCCAGGACGCGTGAGAGGATTCCGCACATGTCCCTCTCCGAGCTCGACCACCCCGCGTGGCACGCGCTGTCCGGTGCGCACCGACCGCTGGCGATCCGGCACGGCGCGGCGGCCCGCTACCGCCCTTCGATCGGCGCCTTCGCCGCGCTTCCCCCCGGCGCTGGCTCGCGGGACTGGGCCGATCTGGCGACCATCGCGGGCGCCGACGAGGTCGTCTTCCTGGGACTTCCCCACGAGGTCCCCGACGGCTGGGACGAGCTCGCGCGATTCGAGACGGTGCAGATGATCGCGCCGCACGGGTTCGGTCGGCCGCACGACGACGTGGTCCGCCTCACCGCCGACGACTCAGCGGAGATGCTGGAGCTCGCCACCGCGACCCGACCGGGTCCGTTCTTCGCGGAGAGCCACCTGTTCGGCGCCTACTACGGTGTCAGGGACGGGGGACGCCTGGTCGCGATGGCCGGCGAGCGGCTCACCACCGACGCGTGGACGGAGATCAGCGCGGTCTGCACCCGTCACGACCATCGGGGACGGGGCCTCGCCACGCGCCTCATCGAGACCGTGGCGGACGGCATCCGGGAGGCGGGCCGGAGGCCGTTCCTGCACACCGGGATCGGCAACGTGACGGCGCAGCGGCTGTACGCGCACCTGGGGTTCGAGCGCCGCACCACCGCCAACGCGGTCCAGCGCGTCCGCGTCGCCCGCTGACCTCCAACGCCGTGGTGGCACGTGAGTGCACAGATCTCGCCGCATCCGTGCACTCACGTGCCATCCGCAGCAGACGCGCGGACGGGCGGGACGACGCCGTCGCATCGTCCCGCCCGTCCCACTGCGTGCTGGCAGGACATGGGGGTCAAGAATCGCTCAGCTCCGACCCTCATGTCCTGCCAGCGCACCACCGACGCGAAAGGGTGGGTGCCGCGCCTCCGCGACACCCACCCGTCAGCGGCTGAGGATCACTCGCCGCCCTCGTTGAGGGTGACGTCGATCGGGGTGAAGTCGGCGCCGTAGACGTCGACCCCCTCGTCCGTGAGCTCGGCGAGCGCAGCGTCCACGTACTCGTTCGTGTACGCAGTCGCCGGCGGCTCCGTGGTGATGATCGTCGCGCCCTCGGGGTTGACGGTGTTCATCGCGAGGTCCACGGTCTGCGCCCACTGGTCCTCGTTGATGTGGCCCACGCCCGACGTCGACGGGAAGATCAGCTTGTTGACCTCGTTGGTCATCCACAGCTGGTGCGACGTGCCGAGGGTCGAGCCCGCCGCGGTGACGATGTCGGCGGCCGACTGGGGGTCGTCCTTCGCGTAGATGCAGCCCTCGATGGTGCCCTTGATGAACTTGGTGGTGGTCGCCTGGTAGTCGGCGTCCGACGCGAGGCGGTCGGCATCGGCCCAGATGGCGTCCTGGAGCATCGCGGTGCCCTCATCGTTCCAGTTGATGACCGTCAGGTCGTCGGGCGTGTAGAGCTCGCCGGTGGCGGGGTTGACCGTCTCGAGCACCTGTGCGTACTCGTTGTACGTCATGGCCTGTGCGGCGTCGATGTCGCCCGCGATGAACGCATTCATGTCGAACGCCTGCTGCACGGTCGAGCCACCCGCGAGGTCCGCGAGCGTGACGCCGTTCTTCTGCATCCCGGCGATCAGCTCCCACTCGTTGCCGTAGCCCCACGAGCCGATGTTCTTGCCCGCGAAGTCCGCGACCGAGCTGATGCCCGAGTCCTTGAACGCGATCTGCAGCGTGCCGGAACGCTCGAAGATCTGCGCGACGTCGGTGACCGCCGCGCCCTGCTCGATCGAGCCGAGCACCTTCGGCACCCACGAGACGGCGTAGTCGGCGCCGCCGGAGGTGAGCACGTCGATGGGGACGATGTCGACGGCGCCCGGGATGATCGTGACGTCGAGGCCCTCGTCCTCGTAGTAGCCCTGGTCGAGCGCCGAGTAGTAGCAGGCGAACTGCGCCTGCGTAAGCCACTGAAGCTGGACCGAGACGGGCGTGAGCTCCGCAGCGGCCTCCGTGGACCCGGATGCCGAGCTGGTGGTGCCCGCCTCGGAGCTGCCCGAGCAGGCCGCGAGTGCGAGGGTGCCGACGACCGCGAACGCCGCCGCACCGGTGACGCGTCGTGCGCGTCGTGCCGTGTGAACCATGGTTCTCTCCCTGTTCTCCCCTGTGATGTCCCTCGTCGTGCGCCGAGGGGCTAGCTTCCGCTCCGATGCCGGAGCGAGAAGTTCTCAAGTGCGGCGGTGACGCCGTAGAAGACCGTGCCGAGCAGCACGGCGCCGAGCACGTAGGCCCAGGCGACGGTGTAGTTGCTGCCGGCGGCGGAGGACGTGATGGCGCGGCCGAGCCCCTTGGCGGGGCCTCCGAAGTACTCGGCGATGAGTGCGGAGATGACGGCGAGCGACGATCCGATCTTGAGTCCGGTGAGCACGTAGGGCACTGCTCCGGGGACGAGCAGCATCCGGTTGGTCTGCTCGGGGGTGGCGGCGTAGGCGCGCATGAGGTCACGGTGCACGGGCTCCACCTGGCGCAGGCCGTGCAGCGTGTTGAGGTACATGGGGACGAAGACGGCGACGGCGGCGACGAGCTGCCGGCCGGTCTCGACGTTCGCGCCGAACATGGAGTAGAAGATCGGGGCGAGCGCGACGATGGGGATGACCGCGAGCGCTGCGACGAGCGGCACGAGCATCTGGTCGAGGACCACGAGCGCGTTCGCGATGATCGCCACGAGGATGCCCGTGACGGCGCCGATCAGGAGGCCGATGAGCGCGTTGAGGCCGGTGGCGAGGCTGGCGCTGACGATGCCGGAGGCGGTGTCGCCGAATGCGCCGGCGATGCCGAGCGGGCTGGGCACCAGGAACGGCTTGACGTCGAACGCGACGACGAGCACCTGCCAGAGCACGATCGCGGCAGCCCCCAGGGCCACGGGGGCCAGGATCGTGCGGGCGGTCGCGCCTGCCTTCATCGGTTCTCCACCCCTCGGACGCCGGAGGGTGCACCGCCGTGGAGGGCGCCCCGCACTGCGGTGACCCCGTCGTAGAACGCGCTGTCCTCGCGGAGCTCCTCGTCGCGTTCGGTGAAGTGCAGGTCGATGATCTCGGTGATGCGCCCTGGTCGGGGGGACATGACGACCACGCGGTCCGACAGGAAGACGGCCTCGGGGATCGAGTGGGTGACGAAGATGACGGCGGCGCCGGTCTCCTCGCACAGGGCGACGAGCTCGTTCTGCATGTGCTCGCGCGTGATCTCGTCGAGTGCGCCGAACGGCTCGTCCATGAGCAGCAGCCGGGGCCGCTCTGCCAGGGACCGGGCGATGGCCACGCGCTGCTTCATGCCGCCGGAGAGCTGGTCCGGGCGGTGGTCGGCGAACTCCTCGAGGCCGATCAGGGCGAGCAGCTCGTCGGACCGCTCGGTGCGGTCGCGGGGCTCCCAGCCGTGGATCTCGAGCGGCAGCTCGATGTTGGCGCGCACCGTGCGCCATGGCAGGAGCCCTGCCTGCTGGAAGGCGATGCCGTAGTCCTGGTCCTTGCGGGCCTGCTCGGGGGTCTTGCCGAACACGCTGATCTGCCCGGAGGTCATGCCGTCCAGGTCGGCGACCAGGCGCATCAGCGTGGACTTGCCGCACCCGGACGGGCCGATCAGGGAGACGAACTCTCCGGCGGCGATGTCGAGGCTGACGTCGGACAGCGCGTGCACCTCGCCGCCCTTGCGGCTGCGGAACGTCTTGTCGACGTGGGCGATGCTGACTGCGACGGGGGTGCCGGTCATGCCGGGGCTCCTCTCGTGAAGCGCCTCAAGCCGAGGCCGATGAGCGCGACGAGGCCCGCGGAGACGAGCCCGATCAGGACGGCGCCCAGGATGGGCGCATAGGTCTTGGCGGGGTCGCCGCTGGCGGTGGCGGCGAACTCGATGATCATGCGGCCGATGCCTCCGCCCAGGCCGATGGAGACCTCGGCGACCACGGTGCCGACCACGGCGTTGGCGGCGGCCAGGCGCAGGGCGGGGATCAGGTACGGCACACACGACGGGAGCCGCAGCTTGCGCATGGTGGTCCACCAGGGCGCGGCGTAGGCGCGGAAGAGGTCGACGTCAGCGGACTCGGGCGACTTGAGGCCTCGCAGGGCGCTGATCGCGACGGGGAAGAACGCGAGGTAGGACGCGATGACCGCCACCGACATCCAGTTCTCCCAGTGGAAGGAGCCGATGACGATCTCGGATCCCCAGCGCTTCACGAGGGGCGCGATGGCGATGAGCGGCACGGTCTGGCTGAGCACCACCCAGGGCAGGACGGCGGACTCGGCGGTGATCCACCTCTGCATGAGCAGCGCCAGCAGCAGGCCCGACACCACGCCGAGCAGCCACCCGAGCGCCGCGATGTCGAGCGAGAACGTGGCGGCCTGGAGGACGGCCCACCACAGCACGTCGGCGTCGGCGGCCCGGGTGACGGGCTCACCGAGGCGGGTGATCACGTCCCAGGTGTGGGGCATCGCGATGTCCGTGGTGCGGGGCAGGATCGTGAGGCTGCCCACCTTCACTCCGTCGTCGGGGCCCAGCCATTTGTAGAGCTCCCAGAGCACCAGGGCGGCGACGACGCCGGCGATCCCCCACAGGATCCCGCTCGCGCGCTTGGACATCGTCGCTCCCCCGATCAGATCTTGGCCGTGACGGACTCGGACAGGGCCGGGATGACCTTCTCGCCGTACACGCGGAGGGTCTCCTCCTTGTTGTCGTGCTGCAGGTAGCCGGCGAACTGGGTGACGCCCACGTCGCGGAGGGCCTCGAGCTTGGCGATGTGCTCGTCGGCGGTGCCCAGCACGCAGAACCGGTCGACGATCTCGTCGGGCACGAACTCCGTGTGCGAGTTCCCTGCCCGGCCGTGCTCGTTGTAG
Organism: Demequina capsici; assembly: GCF_032102965.1. Lineage (NCBI taxonomy): Bacteria > Bacillati > Actinomycetota > Actinomycetes > Micrococcales > Demequinaceae > Demequina > Demequina capsici. The sequence goes on from NZ_CP134880.1 coordinate 2,674,543, forward strand.
TCGTAGCCCTGACGCCCGGCGATGTACTCGGACAGCGCGGTGGGGATCGAGCCCTCGTCGCCGTACTTCTCGACGATGTCGGCCACGTGGTTGCCGACCATGCCGCCGAACCAGCGGCACTGCTCGCGCATGTGCGCCCAGTCGTCGCCGATGTACATGGGGCCCGAGATGCAGAACTCGAGGCTCTCGGGGTCCTTGCCTGCGTTCGAGGCGTTGGTCTTGACGGTGTCGATCATCCACTTGGCGATGTCGACGTCGGCGCACTGCAGGATGAAGCCGTCGCCCACCTCGCCTGCGGCCTTGAGCGCGAGCGGTCCGTAGCCGGCCACCCACACCTCGAGCTCGGAGGTCCTGGCCCAGGGGAACCTCAGCGTGGCCCCGTTGTGCTCCACGGGTCGGCAGTTCGCGAGCTCGCGGATGACCTCGATCGACTGGCGCATCTCCTTGACGGAGACGGGTGCGCCGTTGAGGACGCGCACGGCGGAGTCGCCGCGGCCGATGCCGCACACGGTCCTGTTGCCGTACATCTCGTTGAGCGTCGCGAAGGTCGACGCGGTGACGGTCCAGTCGCGGGTGGCCGGGTTGGTGACGTAGGGACCCACCTTGATGCGGTGGGTCTCGGCGAGGATGGCGCTGTAGATGACGTACGGCTCCTGCCACAGCAGGTGCGAGTCGAAGGTCCAGGCGTAGCCGAAGCCGTACGACTCGGCGAGCTTGGCGAGCGCGACGGTCCGTTGCGCCGGCGGGTCGGTCTGGAGGACCACTCCGAAGTCCATGGGTCGTTCCTCTCGGGGATGGGGGCGGCTCTGGGCTGCGCTGCGGCTAGATGAGGTACTGCGACAGGCCGCGCTTGAGGAACGAGCCGTGGCCCTTCTTGCCGTGGAACTCGCCGTCCTCGACGAGCACGGTGCCTCGCGACAGGACGACGTCCACGTGCCCGTCGACCTCGAAGCCCTCCCAGGCGGAGTGGTCCATGTTCATGTGGTGGGTCTTGCCCACGCCGATCGACGTGTGACCGTTCGGGTCGTAGACGACGATGTCGGCGTCGGCGCCCGGCTGGATGACGCCCTTCCTGCCGTACATGCCGAACATGCGCGCGGGGGTGGTCGAGGTGAGCTCGACCCAGCGTTCGAGGGTGATCTCGCCGGTGACGACGCCCTGGTACAGGAGGTCCATGCGGTGCTCGACGGAGCCGATGCCGTTGGGGATGGCGCGGAAGTCGCCCAGGCCGAGCTCCTTCTGGTCCTTCATGCAGAACGGGCAGTGGTCGGTGGAGACCATCTGGAGGTCGTTGGTGCGCAGGCCGTTCCACATGGCGTCCTGGTGCTGCTCCTCGCGGGAGCGGACCGGGGTGGAGCAGACGTACTTGGCGCCTTCGAACGCACCCCACTCCTCGCTGGTGGCGCCCAGGTGCTCCTCGAGCGACATGTAGAGGTACTGGGGGCACGTCTCGGCGAAGACGTTCTGGCCGCCGTCGCGGGCGGTGGCGATCTGCGCGAGCGCCTGCTTGGCGGAGACGTGGACCACGTACAGCGGGGCGCCGGTGATGTTGCCCAGCATGATGGCGCGGTGGGTGGCCTCCTCCTCGGCCTGCCACACGCGGGCGATGCCGTGGTAGTACGGGTCGGTCTTGCCCTGGGCGACGAGCTGCTCGGCGATGACGTCGATGACGGGGCCGTTCTCGGCGTGCATCATCGTCATGAGGCCCGTGTCGGCGGAGACCTGCATGGCCTTCAGGATCTGCGCGTCGTCCGAGTGGAAGACGCCCGGGTAGGCCATGAACATCTTGAAGGACGTGACGCCCTCGTCGACGAGCCTCGGCAGGTACGCGAGCGCATCGGCGTCGGCGCCGCCGATGATCTGGTGGAAGCCGTAGTCGACGAAGCACTCGCCGTTCGCGAGGCCGTGCCACTCGGCGAGCCCGTCCTGGACCTTCTCCCCGGTGCGCTGCACGGCGAAGTCGATGATCGACGTCGTCCCGCCCCAGGCGGCGGCCTTGGTGCCGGTCTCGAACGTGTCGGAGGCGGAGGTGCCGCCGAAGGGGAGCTGCATGTGGGTGTGCGCGTCGACGCCGCCGGGGATGACGTACTTGCCTGTCGCGTCGATGACGCGGTCCACGGTGGCCGCGAGGTCGTGCCCGAGCGAGGTGGAGCCGGGGGCGAGGACGGCGACGATGCTCTCGCCGTCGACGAGGACGTCCGCGAGGACGCGGCCGGTGGCGGAGACGACGGTCCCGCCCTTGATCAGCGTGGTGCTCATGGGTGCTCCTTGAGTGGGAGGGGAAGGGACGACGCGGTCGCGGGCTAGGGCGCGACGATCTCGCCGTAGCTGTCAGGCCGGCGGTCGCGGTAGAACTGCCAGTCGTCGCGCATCTGCTGCACGAGGTCCATGTCGAGCTCGCGGATCATCAGCTCCTCGTCGGTGCCGGAGCCGAGCTCGCCGACGTAGTTGCCGCGCGGGTCGACGATCTGCGAGTTGCCGTAGAAGTTGACGGCCTCGTCCCCGTACTCGTTGTCCTCGAGGCCCACGCGGTTGGGGGCGAGCACGAAGTAGCCGTTGGCGACGGCTGCGGCGGGCTGCTCGATCTCCCACAGGCGGTTCGACAGGCCGGGCTTGGTCGCGTTCGGGTTGAAGGCGAGGTGTGCGCCGTTCAGGCCGAGCTCGCGCCAGCCCTCGGGGAAGTGACGGTCGTAGCAGATGACGACTCCGACCTTGCCGACGGCGGTGTCGAAGACGGGGTAGCCCATGTTGCCGGGGCGGAAGTAGAACTTCTCCCAGAACTTGTCCACGTGGGGGATGTGGTTCTTGCGGTACTTGCCCTTGATGGTGCCGTCCGCGTCGACCACGACCGCGGTGTTGTAGTACACGCCGGTCATGTCCTCCTCGTAGATGGGGAGGATCATCACCATGGAGAACTCCTTCGCGAGCGCCGCGAAGCGCTGCACGATGGGACCGTCGGCCGGCTCGGCGTAGCGGTAGTACTTCTTGTCCTGCGTGATCCCGAAGTAGGGGCCGTAGAAGAGCTCCTGGAAGCAGATGACCTGTGCGCCCTGGGCGGCCGCGTCGCGGACGAACTGCTCGTGCTTGTCGAGCATCGACTCCTTGTCACCGGTCCATGTGGTCTGGGTGATGGCCGCCTTGATGACCGTCATGTCCTGCTCCCCTGAGATGTTGATGAGTCAGCGTTCCCTGCTGCGATGACTGTTATCCTGGGGCTTGAACATTTCTCTTGGGTTTCCGCCCGTGAAGATCTCGTTACGGCGCGGACACGAGATGAGCACGGCACGGAGGGGCGCGCATGGAAGTCGGGACCTTGGTCCGGGAGATCGAGGAGCGCACCCCACAGGGCATCGCCGCGGCGGTGTCGATGCTGATCCGCACCGGCGAGCTTCCCCCCGGCGCCCGGCTCCCCACCGTCCGCACTCTCGCGACCGCGCTCTCGGTGAGCCCCGCGACCATCAGCAACGCGTGGCACGGCCTCATCACCGCGGGCCTGATCGCCCCGCGCGGGCGCGCCGGGACCTTCGTGCGCGAGCAGCCGACGCCGTGGCTCACCCCGCGGTCGCATCGCCTCGCCGCACGCGAGCCGTCGCCCGAAGGCACCGCCCAGCGGCTCGACCTGGCCACCGGCATGCCCGACCCCGCGCTGCTGCCGGACATCAAGGCCAGCCTCGAGCGCGCACTGCCCCGGCACGCCAGCGTCAGCACCTACCTGCAGCCGCCGCTCATCCCCGAGCTCGAGGCGCCGCTGCGAGGCATGTGGCCCTACTCGCCCCAGGCCCTCACCGTGGTCGACGGCGCCATGGACGGCATGGAACGCGCCCTGCGCGCCGTCGTCCGCTTCGGCGACCGCGTGGTGGTCGAGACTCCCACCTTCCCCGTGCTGCTCGACCTGCTCGAGCACCTGCACCTCATGGCGGTACCCGTCGTCATGGACCGTCACGGCATGCGGCCCGAGTCCCTCGAGGCTGCGCTCGACTCGCGACCCGCGGCGGTGGTCCTGCAGCCCCGCGCGCACAACCCCACCGGCGCGTCGCTCCACGCGGGCAGGGCGGCCGAGCTCGCCGCACTGCTCGAACGGCACCGCTACGGACGCGACGCCGTGGTCATCGAGGACGACCACAGCGGCCTCATCACGGCCGCCCCCAAGGTGAGCCTGGGCCAGCACCTGCCGCATCGCACCCTGCACATCGTCGGGTTCTCCAAGTCCCACGGGCCCGACCTGCGCATCGCCGCGCTCGGCGGGCCGCAGGGCGCGATCGACCGGATCGTCGGCCACCGTGTGCTGGGACCCGGCTGGACGTCCCGCATGACCCAGGCGATGCTGCACCACCTCATCGAGGACCGGACCGCCGTCGCCACCGTCCGGCGCGCCCGCTACGCGTACTTCACACGCCAGCGTGAGCTCACGGCCGGCCTGCGCGCGCACGGCATCGCAGTGGAGCCCGCCGACGGGCTCAACGTGTGGGTCCCCGTGGCCGACGAACGGGCCGCGCAGATCACGCTCGCGGCGCACGGGATCCGGGTCAGCCTGGGCAGCGCCTTCCAGGTGGGCCAGCCCGACGGGCCGCTCGCCTCGGTCCCCGGGCCTCACCGGGGGGACCACATCAGGGTGAGCGTGGGCCTGCTTCCCGACGGCTTCCCCGGCCTCGCCGTCGCGATCGCGCAGGCGGCGCAGGAGCGCTGACCGCGGACGACGCGCCACGCGGCCGGCTCGCCGCGGGCCGCGCTCGGCACAGGCCAGGTGATCCCACGACCGCCGAGCTTGTGTATCTTGTGACCCAGGGTCCCAGCCGGGTGTGGCTAGGTGGACCGTCCAGGATGGGACGGCAGGCCCACGATCCCCGCCATCGTCGCCGCTCACCTAGGACACACCCATGCCCCGCCGCACCCTGCCCCTGATCCCCGTCGTCGCCACGACCGCCGTCTGCGCGCTCACCCTGGCCGCCTGCTCCAGCGCCTCCCCGGCGGAGACCCCGAGCACCTCGGAGTCGCCGTCCACCCCATCTGTGCCCACGAGCGCCAGCGCCGCCACCTCCGTGGACAACTGCGGCTTCACTGTCCCGCTCGGCACCGACCCGCAGCGGATCGTCACCGTGAAGTCCACCGCCACCGAGCTGCTGCTCGAGCTGGGGCTCGGCGACCGCATCGTCGGCTCCGCATTCCTGGACGGCCCCGTGGACCTCCCCTACCCCGTCGACGCACCCGACGTGCCGGTGCTGTCCGACTTCCTGCCCGGACAGGAGGCCACGCTGGCGCTCGAGCCGGACATGATCTTCGGCGGCTGGGAGTCGAACTTCAGCGCGGAGGGCGTGGGAGAGCGCGACGTGCTCGCGGAGCGCGGCATCGCCTCCTACGTCGCACCGTCAGCGTGCAAGGAGGAGGGCTACCAGCCCGACCCGCTGACGTTCGACGACGTGTTCGCGGAGATCGAGGAGGCAGGCGCCGTGTTCGGGGCGCAGGACGCCGCGGCGCAGCTCGTCGCCGACATGCAGGCCGACCTGGACTCCGTGGTGCCCGACTCCCGCGGTCTCACCGCTCTCTGGTACAGCTCCGGCGACGACGAGCCGTACGTGGGTGCCGCCATCGGCGCACCGCAGATGATGATGGACGCGGCAGGCCTGACCAACGTGGTCGACGTGCACGACACCTGGACGTCCGTCACCTGGGAGTCGGTCGTGGCCGCGGACCCCGACGTGATCGTGCTCGTGGACGCCAGCTGGAACACCGCGGACAGCAAGATCGCGGCGCTCGAGGCGAATACGGCGACCGCGAGCCTGTCCGCCGTCCAGAACCACCGGTACGTGATCGTGCCGTTCGCCGCAGGCGAGGCGGGCGTGCGCAACGCCGCCGCCGTCCTGTCTATCGTCGACCAGCTCTCGCAGCTGCAGCTCGGCTGATCCATGCGGACGCGTCGGCTCAGGTCTCCCGCGACGGTCACCGTCGCGCTGGCGGTCCTGCTCGTCGCGTCCGCGCTCGTCGCCGTGTCGATCGGCGTGGCGGGCCTGACCCCTGCGCAGGTGTGGGACGTCGTCGCGATGCATCTGGGCCTCAACCCGGGAACGCAGCCGTCGGACACGACCGACGCGATCGTGTGGGGCATCCGCCTGCCTCGCGTCCTCACCGCCGCCCTGGTGGGCGCCGGCCTCGCGACCGCGGGCGTCGTCATGCAGGGCGTCACCCGCAATCCGCTCGCCGACCCCTACCTGCTGGGGCTGTCGTCCGGGGCGTCGCTCGGTGCCGTCGCGGTGCTGCTGCTCGGGGTCGGATCCGCGATCGCCGCGACGGTGGCGCTGCCGCTCGCCGCGTTCGTCGGCGCGCTGGTGGCGCTGGTCGCGGCGCTCGGCGTCGCACGGCTTGCCGGGGCGATCACGCCCACCACGGCGGTGCTCGCGGGCCTCGCCATGTCCCAGCTGTTCGCCGCCACCACATCGCTCGTGATCGTCGTGTCGGCCAAGGGCGACTCGTACCGGGAGGTCCTGAGCTGGCTGCTCGGCTCCCTCGCCGGATCGTCCTGGTCCACCGTCACCGTCGCCGCCGTCGCGCTCGTCCTGCTCTACCCCGCCCTGCGCGCCTACGCCTCGCGGCTCGACGCGTTCGCCCTCGGAGAGTCCGCGGCTGCGGCGCTCGGCATCCCCGTCCGACGCACCTACGTGGTGCTGTTCGTGCTGGTCGCCGCGCTCACGGGCGCGATGGTGTCCACCAGCGGCGCGATCGGTTTCGTCGGCCTGGTGCTGCCTCACGTGGTCCGGGCCGTCACGGGCGGACTTCATCGGCACGTCATGCCCGCCGCCGCGCTGGGCGGGGCCGTGTTCCTCGTGTGGGCCGACACGCTCGCCCGCACCGTGCTCGACCCGCGCGAGCTGCCCGTCGGGGTCATCACCGCGCTCATCGGCGTCCCGGTCTTCGTCGTCGTCCTGTGGCGGTCAGGGAGGTCGTCGTGGAGCTGAGCGTCGAGCATGTCACCGTGAGGCGCGGCCGCCGAGAGGTCCTCACCGACGTCTCCTTCAGCGCCGGGCCCGGCGAGTTCGTCGGGCTGCTCGGGCCGAACGGCGCGGGCAAGTCGACCCTGCTCGGGGCCATCGCAGGCATGCTCGCCCCGTCGTCTGGACAGGTCATGGTCGACGGGCTCGTCGCGCATCGTGCCCCGCGTCGGGAGATCGCCCGGCGGCTCGCCCTGATGGAGCAGCAGGCGGACCGCAGCATCCCGCTCACCGCTGTCGAGATCGTCGAGCTCGGCTCGCTCCCCCACCACCGTGCGTTCCGTGGCGGTCACGCCCAGCGCGACTCTGAGGCGCGCGCTGCGCTCGACTCCGTGGGCGCCGGAGCGTTCGCCGACCGGGCGTGGCAGAGCCTGTCCGGCGGCGAACGTCAGCGGGTGAGCGTCGCGCGCGCGCTGGCCCAGCGGCCCGGCGTGCTGCTGCTCGACGAGCCCACCAACCACCTGGACGTGACGGCGCAGCTCGACACGCTCGACCTGGTCTCCCGCCTCGGGGTCACCGTCGTCGCGGCACTGCACGACCTCAACCACGCGGCACGGTGGTGCACCAAGGTGGTGGTGCTCAGCCATGGCAGGGTGGCCGCGGAGGGAGCGCCGGCGGAGGTGCTCACCGGGCAGACGCTCGCCGCCGTCTACGGCGTGGACGCCACCGTGCTCACGCACCCGGCAGACGGGCGGCCGGTCATCGCCTTCGACAGGTCAGCGTGACAGACGCGGCAGCACCTCGGCACCGAACGCGTCGATGAACTCGCGCTGGTTCCGCCCCACCTGGTGCAGGTAGATCCGGTCGAAGCCCATGTCGAGGTGCCGCTGGATCTCCCGCCGGTGCACGTCGAGGTCCTCGCTGATCAGCACCCTGTCCGTGAAGTCCTCGGGACGTACCAGGCGCGTCATCTGCTCGATCTCGTAGGGCGAGCGGATGTCGCCGTGCGGGAAGCGCATCGCGCCGTTGGGCCACTCGGTGAGCGCGTTCGCGAGCGCCTGGTCGCGGGTGGGCGCCCAGGACAGATGCAGCTGCAGCGCCTTGGGCCTCGAGTCGGGGTCCTTGCCGCCCTCGCGCGCGCCCTTCGCGAAGCTCGTGAGCAGCTGCTCCAGACGCGCCGCGGGCGCGCCGACGGTGATGAGCCCGTCCGCGCTGCGCCCGGCGCGTCGGGCCGCTACGGGCCCTGCGGCCGCGACCATGATCGGCGGCGGGACGTCGGGCATGGTCCACAGGCGGGTGGACTCGAGCTTGTAGTAGGTGCCGGTGTAGCGGGTGTCGCGACCCGCAAGGGACGAGTCGAACAGCTTGCGGATGATCTCCAGCGCCTCGAACATGCGGTTGATCCGCTCGGGAGGCTCGGGCCAGTACTCGCCGACGATGTGCTCGTTGATGGCCTCGCCGCTGCCGAGCCCCAGCCAGTGCCGCCCGGGGTGCAGGGCCGCGAGCGTGGCTGACGCCTGGGCCACCATCGCCGGATGCCACCGGAACGTGGGCGTGGTCACTCCGGGCCCCAGGTCGCCCCGCGTGTGCTCGCCTATGACGGAGAGCACGTTCCAGACGAACGGCGCCTGCCCCTGCGTGGGTGTCCACGGTTGGAAGTGGTCGGCCGCCATGACCCCGCTGAAGCCGCGGCTCTCGGCGTGGGCGCTGAGCTCGACGGCCTCACGCGGGGCGAGCTGGGCGAGCATCGCCGAGTAGCCGATCGTCATGCGCGCCCTCCCTCCGGTGCCGTCCGCCCGATTATAGGCGCGCAAGTGGCACGTCAGTGCACAGATCAGGGCCGATGCGTGTACTGACGTGCCAAGCGGGAGCCGGACCGGCCCGGGCCGCGTGAGTCGGGACAGGCGGCCGTCGGGCCGCAGGAGCCGGACCTGGCGGGCGTCGGGCCGCGCGGGCTGGTCAGCAGTCGCAGGCGATCCGGTGGCCGGGCTCGCCGACCGGCGCGGTCAACGGGTCGGGAGCACGGGTCGCGCCGACGGTGACCGCCACGCCCGTCGCCGCATCACGGACCACGCGGTCCACGGGGAGCCCCTCGCGCGCCCAGTACTCGAAGCCGCCGATCATCTCCTTCACCGCGAAGCCGAGGGTGCCGATGATCAGGCCCGCGCGCTGCGCGCCGTTGCAGCCAGGACCCCAGCAGTAGACGACGAATGACGTGCCCTCGGGGTACGCCGGGATCCGTTCCTGCATGTCCGGCTTCGGCATGTGGACCGCTCCGCGCGCATGCCCCTGCTCCCACGCCTCGAGGCTGCGCGTGTCGATCAGCACGAACCCGGGATCGCCCGACTCGAGCGCGGCGTGGACGTCGGAGCAGTCGGTCTCGAAGGCAAGGCGCGCGGCGAAGTGCGCGGCGGCCTCGGCAGGTGTGGGGGACTCCATGGCCCGACGGTAGGCCGTCAACGCCGGGCCGGTCCAGCCCGGCGTGGCACCGCACCGCGCCTCACCTCACCTCACCTCACCTCACCTCACCTCACCTCACCTCACCACACCGCACCGCACCGCGGACCTCGCGCGGGCGCAGCGACCCGCCGCACGCGGACCCGCGGTCAGGCCGCGTCGGGCAGGGCGCTCGCGACGTGAGGGATCAGCTCGGGTGCGGCCGTCGCTGCGGCGTCCGCGACGCCGGGCGCCACGAATTCCAGGTGCCACGACTCGGGCTTGGCCCCGCCGGAGCGAGCCCACGCGGGGTGGACCCAGCCGAAGTCGGCGCCGCGCGCGGTCATCCACGCGGCCGACGCGGGGTCGAAGTCGACCGCCATGCCCCACCCGTGGTTGGACGTGCCGGGAACGGCGGCGGTGGTCGGCTTGGCGGCGCGGGTCGCCACCTGGCTGGCGTACGAGCGGTAGGTGTCGGTGAAGGACAGGTGCTGGCCTGTCTCCGCCATGTACGCGGCGTCGGCGCGCTCGAGCGCCTGGGCGGCGTCGCACTGGAGCATCTGCCCCGGGGCGAACGAGATGGAGCACAGCTGCGACGCGGGTACCCGTCCGTTCGCATAGGTGACTCCGGTGGGCGCGCCGGTCCAGCCGTTCTGATGCGCGGCGACGGCGGCGCGGTACTGCTCGGTGAGCGCCGCCTGAGCCTCGGCCTGCGCGGCCTCGTAGTCGCGCATCGTCTGATCGTTCTGGGCGTCGATTCGGGTGTTCTCGGCGTCGACCCATGCGAGGTGGGAGGCACGGACCGCGGCCATCGCCTCGTCCAGCGAGGTCGAGGCGGCGTCGATGGTGTCGGTGAGGGTCCTGACGGAGTCGACGTCGCCACGGTCGGCGGACGACACGAGGGCGGCCTTCAGCACGTTGCGGGCTGTCGCGGCGTGTTCGAGCACGGCCGGATCGGTCACGTGGTCGCCGACGGCGGCGAGCGCGTCGAACGTCGAGGCGAGGTCGCCGTCGGCGGTGCCGATCTGCGTGTCGAGGCTGGTGAGGGCGGCCACGTGCGCGGCGACGGCGGTGGCTCCGCTGACCTCGTCTGCGACGCGCGTCACCTCGGCAGCGGCCGCGTCGAGCGCGTCCGCGGTGCGCTGCAGCTCCTCGGTGGCCGCGCGCACGGCGGTGAGGTCCCGCTCCTGGCGGTCGAGCACGGCCTGGACGTCGGGATCCTCGATCACCTGGGAGACGGAGTCCCCGGTGGCGGTGACGACGCCGGTGGAGGCGTCGATCGCCTCGATGCTCGCCACGTCGAGCGTCGGGACCTGGCGGTCGAGCTCGGAGACTGCGAGCGCGAGCCCCCCGGAGGGTACGTCCGCGACGCTCTGCGCCTGCGGCGCCGACGCGAGCAGGAAGCCTTCCGCGGCCGGCGCGAGGAACGTCGGCCGGGCCTCGCTGTCGCCGGGATCGAGGACGACGTTGTGAGCCGCTGCGGTGAACTCTGCGGCGCTGACGGTGCTGTCGAGCTGGTCCACGGCCGACGAGACGGCGCCCTCGGACAGGTGCGCCTCGGCGTCCCCGGCGACGGTGTTCGCCAGGTCGATCGACTCGACCAGCCCTTCGCGCTTGGACTCGACGGCCTTCGCCGCCGCGCGGGCCTGGAGGAGTGCGGACTCGACGGTGGCGGCGTGGGCGCCGGCGACGCCGGCCCCCAGTCCGAGGCAGGCGACTGCCGAGGCGGCCGCGATCCGACGCAGAGGTGAGGAGAGGAAGGTCATGTGAAGGCGTGCGCGAGGGTCGGTCGGCGCTCCGCGGGAGGACGCACGGCGGCCTCTCCGTAGGTGACAGCGCCGCGCTCCGGGGGGAGAGGGGCACGTCCGGGAGCCCGGCGTGGCGCTGGTGGATGCGGTCGTGACGACCAGGCATCCGCACTGCGACTGCCCGATCAACGCCCTGATCGTGCTCCGCGTTCCCACATATGCGAACTCATGCGTCTGCCAGGGGTCGAGCCGCAGGGTGCTCACCGCGACCCACAGCTTCCCGCAGAAGTTGAGCAGACTTCGCTCAACTCTGACCGGGACGGCTTGACACGTCGCGAGCCTGTGGATAACTTGAGTGCAGGTCGCTCAACTATCGAGCGAGCAGTCACACGTCGCGGCACCCGGCCGCAGATGGAGGAACACCATGTCCCGTGCAGTGGGAATCGACCTGGGCACCACGAACTCGTGCGTCGCCGTCCTCGAAGGCGGCGAGCCCACCGTCATCGCGAACGCCGAGGGCGCCCGCACCACCCCGTCGGTGGTCGCGTTCTCCAAGACCGGCGAGGTCCTGGTCGGCGCGATCGCGAAGCGTCAGGCGGTCACCAACGTCGACCGCACGATCTCCTCGGTGAAGCGCCACATGGGCACCGACTGGTCCACGAGCATCGACGACAAGAAGTACACGCCGCAGGAGATCTCCGCGCGTATCCTCGGCAAGCTCAAGCGCGACGCCGAGGAGTACCTGGGCGAGAAGGTGACCGACGCCGTCATCACCGTCCCCGCCTACTTCAACGACGCCGAGCGTCAGGCCACCAAGGACGCCGGCGAGATCGCCGGCCTCAACGTGCTGCGCATCGTCAACGAGCCCACCGCCGCGGCGCTCGCCTACGGCCTGGACAAGGGCAAGGAGGACGAGCTCATCCTGGTCTTCGACCTCGGCGGCGGCACCTTCGACGTCTCCCTGCTCGAGGTGGGCAAGGACGAGGACGCGTTCTCCACCATCCAGGTCAAGGCCACCGCGGGCGACAACCGCCTGGGCGGCGACGACTGGGACCAGCGCGTCGTGGACCACCTCGTCAAGGAGGTCAAGAACAACGAGGGCATCGACCTCGCCAAGGACAAGGCGGCCCTGCAGCGTCTCCGTGAGGCCGCCGAGCAGGCCAAGAAGGAGCTGTCGCAGGCGCAGTCCACGCAGATCTCCCTCCAGTACCTGTCGATCGGCGAGAACGGCCCCGTCCACCTGGACACCCGCCTCACCCGCGCGCAGTTCGAGCAGATGACCCAGGACCTCCTCGAGCGCACCAAGGCGCCGTTCCACCAGGTCATCAAGGACGCCGGCATCAAGCTGTCCGACATCGACCACGTGGTGCTCGTCGGCGGCTCGACCCGCATGCCTGCCGTCACCGAGGTCGTCAAGGAGCTGACCGGCGGTCAGGAGCCCAACAAGGGCGTCAACCCTGACGAGGTCGTCGCCGTGGGCGCGGCCCTCCAGGCCGGCGTCATCAAGGGCGAGCGCAAGGACGTCCTCCTCATCGACGTCACGCCGCTGAGCCTGGGCATCGAGACCAAGGGCGGCGTCATGACCACCCTGATCGAGCGCAACACCGCGATCCCCACCAAGTCCTCCGAGGTCTTCTCGACCGCCGAGGACAACCAGCCGTCCGTGCTGGTGCAGGTCTACCAGGGTGAGCGTCAGTTCGCCCGCGACAACAAGCTGCTCGGCACCTTCGAGCTGTCCGGCATCGCCCCGGCCCCCCGCGGCATGCCGCAGATCGAGGTGACCTTCGACATCGACGCGAACGGCATCGTCCACGTGTCCGCCAAGGACCGCGGCACCGGCAAGGAGCAGTCGATCACGGTGACCGGCGGCTCGGCGCTGTCCAAGGACGACATCGAGCGCATGGTCAAGGACGCCGAGGAGCACGCGGAGGAGGACAAGAAGCGCCGCGAGGACGCCGAGACCCGCAACAACGCCGAGACCTTCGCGTACTCGACCGAGAAGATCCTGTCCGACAACGAGGACAAGGTCCCGGCCGAGATCGCCGACGACGTCAAGGCTGCGATCGCGGAGGTCAAGACCGCGCTCGAGGGCGACGACACCGAGGCAGTGAAGACCGCCCACGAGGCGCTCGTCACGAAGGCCCAGAAGATCGGCGAGGCCATCTACGCCGCCGACCAGTCCGCCGGCGTGGACGTCGACGCAGACTCGGCCGCGCAGACCGCTTCCGGCCAGCCGGGCGCCTCCGACGACGACGTGGTCGACGCCGAGATCGTCGACGACGAGGACGACAAGAAGTAACGCGCCACGGCGGGCGCCCGGCACTCCGGCTGCGGCGCCCGCCGTCCGTGCTTCCCCCACCCGTCCCAAGGAGAACCCCATGACCGACCAGAACCCCACCCCCGAGCCGGAGGATCCGCTGGCAGCCGCCGAGCGCATCCTCAAGGACGCCGCGTCCGACATCCCCGAAGGCACGTTCCTCGACGAGGACGCCGACGGCAGGGACGACCTGCGCACCGACGAGGCGGGCGCGGACGATGCGCTCGACGCCGCCGAGCGCAAGGCCGCCGAGCACCTCGCCGATCTTCAGCGGCTGCAGGCCGAGTACGTCAACTACCGCAAGCGCGTGGACCGCGACCGCGAGCTCATCACCTCGAACGCGACCGCCAAGGCCGTCGAGGCGCTGATCCCCGTGCTCGACGACATCGCCGCCGCGCGCGAGCACGGCGACCTGGCCGACGGTCCGTTCGCCTCGATCGCGGACAAGCTCGAGACCGCGCTCGGCCGCCTGGGCTGGTCCAGCTTCGGCGCCGTCGGCGAGGTCTTCGACCCGGTCCACCACGAGGCGCTGCTGTCGCAGCCGAGCACCGACGTCACCGAGCCGACCATCCTCACGGTCGCGCAGCCCGGCCACCGCATCGGCGACCGCGTCGTGCGGCCCGCGCGGGTGATCGTGGCGCAGCCCGAGGACCAGGCGTAACGTCCATTCATCTCAAGGAAGGAGGCGAGGCATGACGAGCCAGGACTGGTTCAGCAAGGACTTCTACAAGGTGCTCGGCGTGTCCAAGGACGCCTCCGCCGACGAGATCAAGAAGGCATACCGCAAGCTCGCCAAGGAGCTGCACCCCGACCGCAATCCCGGCGACGCCGCCTCCGAGCATCGCTTCAAGGAGGTCGGCGAGGCCTACGCGGTCCTGTCGGATGCCGAGCAGCGCGGGCAGTACGACCAGGTCCGCGCCATGGGCGGAGGTGCCCGCTTCACGGCCGGGGGCCCGGGCGGCGGCGGCTACGAGGACATGTTCTCCGGCATGTTCAACGGCGGCCAGGCCGGAGGCCAGTACCGCGCTCAGGGCTTCGAGGACATCCTGGGCAACCTCTTCGGGGGCGGGCGGCGCGGACCCCAGAAGGGCAACGACGTCGCCGCGGCCACGGAGGTCACGTTCCGCCAGGCCGCCGAGGGCGCCACCGTGCAGCTGCGGATGGACACGGGATCGTTCTCCACGCGGCTCCCCGTCGGCGTCCAGGACGGCCAGAAGATCCGCCTGCGCGGCAAGGGCCGCCCCGGCGCGAACGGCGGACCGGCGGGCGACCTGCTCCTGACCGTCCACGTGGCCAGGCACCCCGTGTTCAGCATGGACGGACGCAACCTCAAGGTCCGCGTGCCGGTCTCGTACGACGAGGCGGTGCTAGGCGCGGCCGTCGACGTCCCCACGCTGGACGGCCAGCGCGTCAAGGTGAAGGTGCCCGCCGGCACGTCCTCCGGGACCGTGCTGCGCGTCAAGGGCCGCGGCCTGCAGACCAAGGACGGCGTGGGCGATCTGCTCGCGACGATCGAGATCACCGTGCCGTCCAAGCTGTCCAAGGCCGCCAAGGAGGTCCTCCAGGCCTTCGCGATCGAGACGGCCGCCGAGGATCCTCGCAAGGACCTCTACAAGGACGCCGCACGCTGACCTGAGGGAGGGCCACCATGGAGCAACCGGACGTCGATGAGCCGGTCTTCCTGATCTCCGCCGCCGCGGAGCTGGCAGGCATGCATCCGCAGACCCTCCGTCAGTACGACCGCCTGGGCCTGGTGATCCCCCAGCGCCGCCCGGGTGGCGGCCGCCGCTACTCCCTGCGGGACGTGGCGACGCTGCGAGAGATCCAGCGGATGAGCCAGGACGAGGGGATCAACCTCGCGGGGATCAAGCGCATCCTCCACCTGGCCCACGAGGTTCAGCGCCTCGAGCGGGAGGTCGAACGACTGCGTCCGCGCGCGGACGTCGGCTCCCGCATCTTCACCACGGGCCCCAGCGGCAACGTCGTCATCGTCGAGCGCGGCAAGCGCGCGCGTCGCGACGAGGGCCGGTCGCTGGTGGTGTGGCGCAGGGACCGCTGAACCCCTACGGGACGACGGGCAGGCCACCTTCCCAGGCGGCGAGCACCTCGCCCGCCTGAGCGTCGACGAGCCCGCGATGCTCGACGAACCACGCCTCGAGCTCAGGAGCGGGCAATGGTCTGGTCCAGTGGTAGCCCTGCGCGGCGTCGCACCCCAGGTCGGTGAGCGCGTCAGCGACGCGAGCCTCCTCGATGCCCTCCGCGACCGCCCGCAGCCCGAGCGCATGGACCAGGTCGATCGTGGAGCGGACGATCGAGGCTGATCGCTCGTCAAGCAGCAGCGGCACCACGAACGAACGGTCGATCTTCACCTCGTCCACGTCCAGCTCCCGGAGCCGCACCAGCGAGGAGTAGCCGGTGCCGTAGTCGTCGATCGCGGCACGTACGCCGAGGTCATGGAGTGCGGTCAGCACCTCCTGCGCTCCGTCCGGATCGGTGAGCAGCGCCTGCTCGGTGATCTCCACCTGGAGCGCCGATCCCGGCAGGCCATGCTCGGCGAGCAGCCTGCTCATGCGTCGCGGGAGCCGGTCGTCGGAGATCGCGGACGCGGGGATGTTCACTGCGATGGGAAGGTCGATGCCCTGCGCGCGCCACCGCGCGGCCTGCGCGGCGGCGACCTCGAGCACAGCGTCCGTGAGATCGCCCATGAGCCCTGCGCGTTCCGCCAACGGCAGAAGATCCTGCGGGAGGACCATGGCGCCGCCGGGACGTTCCCACCGCACGAGCGCCTCCACGCCCTCGACAGCGCCGCTGGCAAGGGCGATCTTCGGCTGGAAGTGCAACGTGAGCTCGCCCGCGGCGATCCCCGCGCGCAGCTCGGCGACCCGCTGCAGGAGGTCCTCCCCTGCCATGTCGATGGACGGATCGAAGACCGCCGACCCCAGGCCCTCGGCCTTCGCCCGGTACATCGCGATGTCCGCACGTCGCAGCAGGACGGACAGGTCGTCGCCGTCAGCCGGCGAGAGCGCGATGCCCACGCTGATGCCGAGCGTCACCTCGGTGCCCTCCACGTCAAACGGCCTCACGAGCGCGAACCGGATCTTGAATGCGGCATGAGACGCCTCGGCGGCGCCCGCGCGAGCCAGGATCACCGCGAACTCGTCACCGCCAAGCCGGCCGACGAGGGCGTCCGTCGGATGGATCGCCGCCCTCAGACGCTGGCCGACTGCACGCAGCACCTCGTCACCCGCCTCGTGTCCCAGGCTGTCGTTGACCTCCTTGAACCCGTCGAGATCCGCGTGCAGCAGCGCGACATGAGGGCCTGTCGACTCGTCGGACAGCACTCGCGCCGCCTCGACCGCGAAGCCTCGTCGGTTCAGCAGCCCCGTCAGGTCGTCCGTCCTGGCGTCCTGCCACGCGTCCATCATCTGCAGGGTCTGGCGCACCGTCGCGTTCAGCCGGCTGAGCACGCCCCCCATCGCGGCGAGCGCCATCACGATGGTGAGCGTCGGGATCGTGGACACCGTTCCGATCGTGAGCGTGGCGGTCGCCGCGACGAGCGTCGCTGCGGGCACCACGAGCAGTCCCCGTGAGGTCGGCGCCGCCGCGCTCCCTACCGGGGCTCGCAGCCACGCGCTGGTGGCCAGCAGGATGCTGGCCAGCGGCCACAGCGAGTCCATCCACGTGCCCTCGACGTAGGCGTCTGCGGCGAGCAGGTTCCAGTACAGGAGGTCTGCCACCCCCGACATGACCATGGCCACGGCGATGAGGACGAGCGCCTCGGAGCGACGCAGGCCCAGGATGACCACGCCGACGAGGGCGATCAGCATCACGATCGTGTCGCCGAGCGGATATGCGGCACCCACGACGGCGGCGAGGCGCCCGCCGGACAGGGTGCCGGTGAGAGGCGCCAGCGCGACCGCGCCCACCAACCCGCCGACGGCGATGGCGAGCGTGCCTGCGTCGACCCACACCACGCGCGGGATGCTGCGGGACCGCTGGCGGACATAGGACACGACTGCGGCGGTCGCCAGCGGGTAGTACGCGAGGTACCACGGGTCGGCGATCGACGGGAACGCTTCAGCGTCGTGCCCGGCCACCACCGCGGCGTAGAGCACGTCACCGACGGCGGAGACAGCCATCGCCGCGCCCAGGAGGAGCCACGTGGCCCGGTCCCCCCGCGCGACCACGCCCTTCGTGAACGTGAGCGCGGCCGCACCGAGCACGAGGCTCAGGTAGAGGCCCGTGTCCCGGGCAGGGAAGTCGCCAGGACCCGCGATGTCGAGCCATCCCAGCTCCACGAGCCAGCCGGCCCACAGCACAATCAGTGCCACGACGACAGTGCTGGGGATGCGCCCGGGGTCGCGCACGCGCGCCTCACCGCGAGGCGAGGCGGGGCGTGTCGTCATGCCTCTCCTATCGACATGCGAGGGCCGGCGTCAACCATTGCCGTGTGCGACGGTGCTCACAGTGCGCGGTCGGCTCGACGGTCGGTACGTGCGCGTCCGGGCGAGGGTGGGCCCCACCCGGCGTGGCGCGGGCCGTACGGGCTGGGAAGACGATTGCGGCGCGTGACGCCCTCAGCTCGTCACGCGCCGCAAACCTGTGTGCGGTCTCCCTACCTATCGCTGCAGGGACTCCAGGAGCTCCTGCGCGTACCGGTGGGTACCGGGAAGCGACTCGATCCACACGCGCGGGGGCTGGCGGACCAGGTTCGCGACGCGCATGGCCACGGCCTTCGCGCCGATGTGGTCGCGCAGCTCGGCGATGCCGATGCCCAGCCCGGCGCCGCGCTCCACGAGAACCGCGTAGAGGCCGTCACCCATGCGTGCCATCGGGTGACCGGCGCCGTACGCGCCGGTGAGCGCCTGGCCGACGGCCGCGTTGCGGGCCATCCGCTGCCACGGGTCGTTGTCGTCGACGGAGACGTCGACCATCACGAGAGCGTGGGTGTCGATCACCTTGAGACCGGTGCGCTCGGCCGCGCCGTAGACCTCTGCGAGGCGCTGGATCATGTACTCGGTGGTGCCGAGCCCGGACTCCGGGTCGTGCATCTGGGTGGCGACGTGTGCCGTCGCATCACCCTCGGTCCAACCCTCGCAGAGGGCGCGGATGGAGCGGATCGGTGCCGACTCGTAGCCAGCAGCGCGGAAGAGGACCGCCATGTCGTCGATCGCCTCGGTGATGCCGACGCCGGCAGCAGCGCGAGCCTGACCGAGACGGTACGCCGAAGGCGCGGTGTCGAGACGCGCCTCGAGCGCCTCGACCAGGGCCTCGGCGGCTGGCGTGTACCAGTCGCCGGGGCGCAGCCACACCGTGTTCACCGAGGCCGACTCCCACTGGCGCAGGAGCGAGCGGCCGGTGACGCTCGGGATGTTCACATCGCTGCTCATGCCCCATGAGAGGGAGGCCGATGAGAGCTATGACGCAGGTTCTTGGAAGATTTTCTCCGGAACAGTTGCAGGTAACCTGGGTCACGTCCGAATTCTCCCCATGTGAGCAATTACGCATCGTTCTGTCTTGTCCGATCCGTTCCGCGCACGGGAAACTGTGTGGTACCCGCCGAACCCATGACGCGGCGACGAAGGAAGCAATGAGTCACGAGGCCATCGCACTATGGACGGATTCGTCCAGCGATCCCGAGCTCATCGCCGGCGTACGCGCCGGCGATGCGGCGGCCTTCGGCGTGCTCTACGAGCGTCACGTGGACGCGGCCCGCAAGGTGGCCTCGCAGTACACGAACTCGGCCTCCGACGTGGACGACGTGGTGGCGGAGTCCTTCTCGCGCGTGCTGCGCGCGCTGCAGCGCGGTGACGGTCCCGACCTCGCGTTCCGCGCCTACCTGTTCACGATCGTCCGCCGGACCGGCATGGACGTCATCAACCGAGGCATCCGCACCCGTCCTCGCGACGACATGTCGGAGTACGAGTCGTCCATGGGGTACGAGGCGTCCTCGGACGAGCCCGCCATGGCCGGCTTCGAGCACGGCATGGTGGCCGACGCGTTCCGCTCCCTCCCCGAGCGATGGCAGGCAGTCCTCTGGTACACGGAGGTGGAGAAGAAGGCTCCCAAGGAGATCGCTCCGCTGCTTGGCCTCAGCGCCAACGGTGTCGCGGCCCTTGCCTACCGTGCCCGCGAGGCGCTGCGGCAGGCGTACCTCCAGCAGCATCTGACCACGTCGGAGCAGGTGGACTGCCTGGAGGCGAACACGCAGCTCGGCGCCTACGTGCGAGGCGGCCTGAGCAAGCGGGAGTCCACGAGGGTGGACGCGCATGTGAGGACATGCGAACGCTGTCAGGCGTTGGTCGCGGAGCTCGAGGATGTCAATCGAGGGATGCGAGGCATCATCGCCCCTCTTGTGATGGGCGTTCTCGGGGTGGGCGCGCTCGAGGGCGGCCTTCCGATCGGCGGCGCTCTCGGCACGGGCGCAGGCGCGGCCGCGTCCGGTGGTGGAGCAGCAGGCGCTGGAGCGTCGACCGCGAGCGCGGGCGCCGGTGGCGCGACTGCGGCCTCCGCGACCTCGGTCTCCGGCATCGCGGCTGGCGCGGCCGGTACGGGCGCGCTCGCCTCGTCGGGAGCGGCGGGAGCGGCGACCGCTGCGGGTGCCGTCTCCTCGTTCCTCGGCACCGTCGCCGCGCTGGCGCTGCCCGTGGGCGCGACGATCGGCATCGTCGCGCTCGCCGCGACCGGCGCCTCCTTCCTGGGCCTCTTCGACTCGGGTGGCGAGCCCGCGGCTCAGACGACGAGCGACGCGCCCGCCGCGATCACGCAGACCACTGCCGACTCGGGCACGGGCACCGCTGCCGAGACGACGCCCGCCGACGCCGCGACGTCCGACCAGGCCGACGGGGCCGACGGCACGGACGTGCCCTCGGCAGGGTCTGCGCAGGCGGCGCCTGTCACGGTGCTCGCCGGCACCGTGTCCGGCGGTACGACCGGCAGCACGACGGACAGCTCGACCACGGACGCGGGTGCCGGCGCGACGAGCGACCCCGGTGCCGGCACCGGCAGCACCACAGAGGAGTCGTCCGCGCCGACCACGGGCACGACGACGGATCCCGGTTCCACGACCGACCCCGGTTCCACGACCGACCCCGGCGACGGGACCACCACGACGGGGACAGCTCAGCCGCCTGTGACGATCGCGCCCACGGTCCCGCCCGTGCCGCCCGTGGTGCTCGCCTCGAGCCTGTCGATCGCCCGCGCGCCGATGGGCTTCCTCGCGCTGTCGTCCCTGTCGCCTTCCGTCCCGGTGACGGTGTCGAACACGGGAGAGGGCGCGGCCGACGAGGTCACCGCCGTGATCGCGCTGCCCGCGGGGCTGACTTTCACCACCCCGAGCGGCGATGCGGGCCAGTTCTCTGCGACCATTCCCGGCGCGCTCGACGACTACATGCTGTTCGCAGCCCAGGGCACGTTCACGGCCGGCGGCTGGACGTGCTCGCTCTCCGACGACCGCGCCACCGCCACCTGCACGCTCGCGTCGATCTCCGCAGGCGGACGCGCCACCCTGGACCTGGACCTGACGGTGACCGGCGCGCTCGCATCGGACGCGGTGACCTCGTTCCGGGTCTCCGCAGGCGACGACGCGACCGAGTACACGGTCCGGACCGGGTTCTCGCAGGCGTCGACCGTGCTCACGCCCGCGTACTCGGCGTCAGGTCGGCTGGCCGTCGCACAGGCGGGCGCACCGCTCCTCACCTGCGCCGCCGGCGACAACGCCTGCAAGCATGCGATCGACTTCAACGGCAACGCCGCACAGGCCTCGCTCAACGGCAGCGCATACGCGCTGGTGCCCGCTGAAGGGATCGCGGGTCAGGAGGCGTCCAACGTGACGACGCTCACCCTCCCCGCCGGCGCCACCGTGAAGTACGCGACGCTCGAGTGGGCCGCGAACAGCTCGGTCGACGACCCGACCTTCACCACGGCGCCTGGCACCGTGAGCCTGCTGCTGCCTGGCGCGAGCGACGTCACGACGCTGACCACCGCCGACGTCACGCTCACCACCGACGCCGCGGGCCGTGCCGTCTACCAGGCGCGTGCCGATGTCACCGACCTGGTGGCGGCGGCAGGCCCCGGGGTCTACGGGCTCGCTGACGTCGCGCTCGCTGCCGACTACTCCGACGGCCCCGCCGTCCGGGCCTACTTCGCAGGATTCGCGCTCACGGTGGTCTACGAGGACTCCTCGCTGCCGGACGCGGACGTCGCCGTGTACACCGGGTCCCAGCCGCTCGCGGCCGGAGGGCAGGCCGCGCTCGACCTCTACGCCTCCCAGGCGTCGTCCGTCACCGTGGGCACCGTGGCGTGGGGTGGCGACCGCGGCACCGTCGGCGACCGCGTCGACATCGACGGTGACACGCTGGCCCCTCTGCACTGGAACAACGGCACCGTGTCCACCGCCGACTCCGGGAACGCGATGGACTCCACCGCGTTCGGCTACGAGCACCCCAACACGCTGGGCGTCGACGCCAAGGCCTTCCGTCCGAAGACGGTGGGCGCCGGGCTGCACACCCTCACCGTCGGCACGTCCTCAGACGCCGTGCTGATCGGCACGTTCACGCTCACCGCACAGCGCAGCTGAACCGAGCGCACAGCGCAGCAGAACCGGCAGCACGGCGCGTGCTGAGCTCCTCGGTCCGCGCTCAACGCGCCGGCTCGGGGCTCCAGTCGAGATCCAGCTGGCGCGCGGTGCGCAGCGCCAACGGTGTGCCATGGTGCCGGGCCACGAGATGCAGCGCCATGTGGATGCCGGAGGTGAGGCCGCCTGAGGTCACCACGTCGCCGTCGTCCACCCATCGCACCCCTGCGATGCCCGACGCCACGGACGCGTGCGCGCCGAGCTCGGCGACGTCCTCCCAATGCGTGGTCGCGGGACGCCCCTCAAGGAGGCCTGCGTCCGCGAGCAGGAACGCGCCGGTGCAGACGGACGTGACCGTCCGCGAGTCGGCCGCAAGGGTGGCCACCGCGTCGGCGATCCGCGCATCGGCACGCGCGGCGGCAAGATCCACCAGCCCAGGCACCAGCAGCACGTCGAGCGGGCCGGCATCCTCAGGACGCGTCAGGCCTGTGAGGGTCATGCCGCCGAACGCGACCACGTCGGCGCCATCGGGCGCGATCAGCAGCACCTCGTACAGGGGCGGCTCGCCGTCCCTGACTGCGAGCCGCGACGCCGTGAGGAAGACCTCGTACGGTCCGCCCGCGTCGATCAGATCGAAGTCGGGGTAGAGCAGGATGCCGATGCGTCTCATGGGCCCAGCGTAGGCACCGTGCGGGGTGCCACCGCCGTCCCTCCGGCTCCGCGCAGCGACGCCCCGGACCCGCGAGCTGCTAGACGAGCACCTCGCGGCTCACGCCGGGACGCACGATCAGCCACAGGCTGAGGTGAGCGACGGCGAGCGTCACGCACATCACGGTCGCCATGGCGAGCACCGAGATTCCGAGCATGCCCACGAGCGGCGAGATGACGCCCGCCAGGCCGAAGTTGACCGCGCCGATCAGCGACGCGGCGGTGCCCGCCTCGCGCGGGTGATCCGCCAGGGCGAGGATCTGCACGGCAGGCATCACGAAGCCGAGCGGGGCCACGCAGAAGAACAGCGCAGAGATCAGGCCGACGAGGCCCAGATCCAGCAGCCCGACCGCGAGCAGCCCCACGGCGCCCATCGCGACGATCGTGAGCCCCATCGTCATGACCATGCGCGGCGGGTACCGGCGCATGAGGCGTGCCCCGGTCTGGTTGAACAGCACCATTCCCACGGCGTTCGTGCCGAACACGATCGCGAACTGCTGCGAGCTCAGGCCGTACATGTCCTGAAGGACGAAGGTCGACGACGACAGGTAGGAGAACAGCGACGAGAACGCCATGGAGCCGACCACGAGCACGCCCACGAAGGTGCGGTCGCCGAGCAGCGCCTTGTACCGCTGCAGGACCACGCGACGCTCGAAGCGTCCGCGGCGCTCGGCCGGGAGGGTCTCGAACAGGAGGATCGACGCGAGGATGGTGATGACGAGTCCCAGCACGCTGAGCACGCCGAACACTCCGCGCCAGGACACGAACTGCAGGACCTGTGCGCCGACGATCGGCGCCAGCACGGGCGCGAGCCCGGTCACGATCGCCATGCGGGCGAGCGTCCGGATCAGCTTCTGACCGGAGAACAGGTCGCGGACGATCGCCATGGACACCACGGCGGCCCCTGCGGCGCCGAGTCCCTGGAAGATGCGGCCGATCATGATCGCCTCGACGTTCTGGGCGAAGATGATCGACACGGAGGCGAGCACGTGCACCGACGTCGCGATCAGCAACGGCCACCGGCGGCCGACGGCGTCGCTCAGCGGCCCGATGATCAGCTGGCCCAGACCGAACCCGATCATGGTGGCGGTGAGGGTCAGCTGGATGGCGGACTCGGTGGTGTCCAGGTCGGCGGCCACCTGCGGGAACGCCGGCAGGTACATGTCGACCGTGAACGGGCCGAGAGCGACCGCCGCGCCGAGCAGCAGGATGAGCACTCCGCGCTGGCGCCGGGACAGCGCATCCCCGGGGTGCGCCTCGGCTGCGGCGGTCGGCACCGTGCGGGCGGTGGCGGCGGCGACGGGGCGGGCGTTCAGGTCGGCGGTCATACGGGCGCAGATGCTCCTTGCAGGGACAAGCGGTGGCTCACGACGTCGTGACTGAGGTGCGGCGTCGTTCTCATCCAACGAAGGAGGGCGATCGCGCGGGAGGGGTGGGCTGCTGCGGTTCCACAGCGCTCACGAGCCGCGGACGTCAACGGCCAACCGGGTCAGTGTATTCCACCTGTCGCGAAGAGTCACGGGGTCGGCGGGCGCACGTGCGGAGCATCACACCGGGCGTGAGCGGCCCCGGAAGGGGCGCGGGGGGAGTGAGCGCTGATCTGCGGCGCGGCCGCGCAGCTGAGCGCTAGTGGTCGACGATGCCGTACAGGCGGTCGCCAGCGTCACCCAGACCAGGCACGATGTATCCGACCTCGTTGAGCTTCTCGTCCACGCAGGCGACGACGACGTTCACGTTCGCACGGTCGCCGACCGCCCTGCGCACGTTCTCGATGCCCTCCGGCGCGGCGAGAAGGCAGACGCACGTCACGTCCGTCGCGCCACGCTCCAGGACGTACTCGATGGCCATGATCAGCGATCCACCGGTGGCGAGCATGGGGTCGATCAGGAAGACCTGCCGGCCCGTGAGGTCGTCGGGGAGGCGGTTCGCGTAGGTGATCGCCTCCAGCGTCTCCTCATCGCGCTTGAGGCCCAGGAAGCCCACCTCGGCGTTCGGCATGAGCCTCGTCATCCCGTCGAGCATGCCGAGCCCTGCACGGAGGATGGGGACGATGATCGGCTGCGGGTCTGAGATCCGCGTGCCCACCGTCCGCGTCAGCGGCGTCTCCACCTCACGCTCCTCGACGCGCACGTGCCGGGTCGCCTCGTACGCCAGCAGCGTCACCAGCTCGTCCACCAGCAGACGGAACACGGGCGACGTCGTGTCCTTGTCGCGCAGGATCGTGACCTTGTGGTCGATGAGGGGGTGGTTCGCGACGTGGAGCTCCATGGCGCACAGCCTATCCGGCACGAGCGCGTCCAGGGGCGCTAGCGTGGCCGCCATGAGCAGCCTGAACGACACGGCCTACGGCGAAGCGATGGAGGCCGCCCTGGCGCTCGCCCAGGAGGCGGCGGCCGACGGCGACGTGCCCGTCGGCGCGGTCGTGCTCGACGAGCACGGCATCGTGGTCGGTCGGGGCCGCAACCGGCGTGAGGTCGACTCTGATCCGAGCGCCCACGCCGAGGTCCTGGCGCTGCGCGAGGCCGCCGCCCAGCGTGGCTCGTGGCGGCTCGACGGGTGCACGCTCGTCGTCACGCTCGAGCCGTGCCTCATGTGCGCGGGGGCGGTCCTGCAGGCCAGGGTCCCGCGCGTCGTGCTCGGCGCGTGGGACGACAAGGCGGGCGCCACGGGCTCCCAGTGGGACGTGGTGCGCGACGCTCGCGTGGGCGCCAAGGTCGAGGTGATCGCCGGCGTGCGTGGCGATGAGTGCGCTGCGGTGCTGCGCGACTTCTTCGAGGCGCGACGGTGAGGCCGTGAACACCGAGGCGCGCAGGCGCGACATCTGGGTCGACGGGATGAGGCGCGCCGTCGCGAGCCTCGGCACCGTCGCACCGCCGGGAGCGCCCCGCTGGCCGATCGCCCTCCAGGCGACGGTGGTGATCATGGTGCCGCTGCTGCTCGGCGCCGCCGTCGACCGCTTCGACATCGGCCTGATCGCGTGCGTGGGCGCCTTCACCGTCCCTTACTTCGCCGCCCTCCCGCGCCTGGAGCGGCTGCGGCTCCGCCCGCTCGCCGGCCTGGTGCTCGTCGCGTCGTCCCTGCTGGGCGCCCTCGTCGGCCCGTACCCTGGCGCCGCAGCGATGGGCCTGATCGTCGTGGCGAGCGCCGTCGGCGCGGCCGTCCACGGCTACCGCCTCGGGCCCCCGGGGCCGCTGTTCCCCGTCATCGTCTACGGGATGTCCGCCCACGCCGTCGCCGAGGGCCAGTCCGCCCTGGTGCTCGTCGGGTGGGTCGCCGCGGGCTGCACCTTCGCGGTGCTCGCCAGCATCGTCCCGCTCATCCGCCGGGTGCACAGGCAGGTCACCCCCCGACCGTTGAGGGTCCTGCTGGCCCGCCCCGAGTGGGACCGAGGGGCGCGCGACCTCGCGATCCGCACCGCCATCGTCGCCACCGTGTGCACGGCCGTGAGCCTGCTCTACACCGATCCCGAACGCGCCTACTGGACCGTGGCGGCGGGCGTGGTGGTCGTGGGCGTCATGCCCGGTCGCGGCGTGGCGGTCAACCGTGGCCTGCACCGCACCGTGGGCACCGTCGCCGGGGCCCTCATCTACATGGGCATCGGAGAGCTGCCGCCCAACCCGTGGCTGCTCGCGCTCATCCTGGGCACGCTGCAGTTCATCACCGAGCTGACCATCACGCGGCACTACGCGATCGCGGTGACGGCGGTGACCCCGCTGGCGCTCATCATCGTGACGACCGCCGTCGGGGACTTCGGCACGCCCGCCGTCGTGGGCGAGCGGATCCTCGACACGCTCGTCGGCTCGGGCGTGGCAGTCCTGACCGCGCTGATCCACCCGCCGGGTCCGGCGGGACGTCCCAGCATCAACCCTCCGCCGTCCCCAGCCGATTAGGTCGGCGCGCGAACACCGGGTATTCTCTTCCGCGGTGACGTGTCCGAGCGGCCTAAGGAGCACGCCTCGAAAGCGTGTGTGGGTGCAAGTCCACCGTGGGTTCAAATCCCACCGTCACCGCCACTGAGGAAGCCCTCGACGCCGAGCGTCGGGGGCTTCCTCGTCTCATGTCTGGACGGACCGCCTTGCGGGTCGAGGAGGTCGAGTGCAGAAGGACATGGGACGGCACGGGACCCCGCTGAGCCGCGCATTCGCCGCCTCCCGCCACGCCGTCGGCAGTCTCGCGCACGTGCGGCCCAACCCTCACCCGCGGTGGCCGCTCGGGCTCCAGGCCGCGACTGCGCTCGCCGTGCCGATCGTCGTCGGGGCGGCGACGGGCCATGCGGCGTTCGGCTTCCAGGCCGCGACCAGCGCGTTCGCCCTGCTCTACTTCGGCGGCGCGAGACCGATCGACCGCGCGCGGCTCGTGCCGCTCATCGGCCTCGTCCTGTTCGCATGCGCGGCTGCGGGTGCCGTGGCGGGGGCGTCGGCGCTCGCCACCGGCGTCGGACTCGTCGCCGTCGGCGTGCTCGCGGGATTCGGGAGTCAGGCGTTCTCGATCGGACCGCCCGGTCCGCTCTTCCTCGTGCTCGTGTACGGGTCGGCGGCCCACATCACGCGGGCGACGGACGGTGTCAGGGCCGTCGAGCCGCTCGGGTTCCTGCTCGCTTTCGCCGCCGGCCTGGCGTTCACGTGGCTCGTCGCCGCCGCGCCGCTCGTGCGCGCCCGGCACCGCGCGGATCCCACTCCGTTGCGCGTCGTCGCGCCCGGCCCTGCCCTGTCCGTCGGGGGCGCCGCAGTGGCGCTCCGCGTCTGCACTGTCGCGCTCGTCGGCGCGATGCTCGGCGCGCTCGCGGTGGACCCGGATCGCGCCTATTGGGTGGTGTGCGCGGGCGTGGCCGTCGTCGGCGTGCAGGCGCCTCGCCGGTCCGTGGTCTCGCGAGGACTGCATCGGGTAGTCGGCACGGTGGTCGGCGTGCTCGTCTTCGCCGGGCTCGCGCAGGTCCCGTGGAGCACGGTGGGGCTCGCGGTGGTGCTCGGTGCGCTCCAGATGACGACCGAGCTGATCGTGATCCGGCACTACGCGCTCGCGCTGGTCCTGATCACGCCGCTCGTGCTCCTGCTCGTCTCGCACGCGGGGGGCGCACCTGGGTCGGTGCTCGCGCAGGAGCGGATCGTCGACACAGCGGTCGGCGCCGCGCTCGGCGTGTGCGCGGTGCTGCTGCCTTCGCCGCTGCGAGGACGCGCCGGCGGCGACGCGTCCTGAGGTCCACCTGCATGGGTCCCTTGGAGCGGACGCGGTATAGGTGTATCGTTAAACCTTCCGAGGTCACGAAGGAGTCGCCATGGACCACGCCCGCGTAGCGATCAGCACCGACGTCGAGAGGGCCCGCATCAGCAGGCATCTGTACGGTCACTTCGCCGAGCACCTGGGCCGGTGCATCTACGGGGGCTTCTGGGTCGGGGAGGACTCCGACCTGCCGCACATCGACGGGATCCGCGCCGACGTGGTCGAGGCGCTCCGACGGCTCGAGGTGCCGAACCTGCGCTGGCCCGGCGGCTGCTTCGCCGACGAGTACCACTGGCGGGACGGCATCGGCCCACGCGAGGACCGGCCCGCCATGGTGAACTCGCATTGGGGCGACGTGGTGGAGGACAACAGCTTCGGCACCCACGAGTTCATGCGGCTGTGCGAGCTCCTGGGCGCCGCGCCCTACGTCAACGGCAACCTGGGCAGCGGGACCGTTCGCGAGATGAGCGAGTGGCTCGAGTACCTCACCCGCGCCGACGACAGCCCCATGGCGCGCCTGCGCCGGGACAACGGCAGGGACGAGCCATGGCTCGTCCCCTTCTGGGGACTCGGCAACGAGGCATGGGGCTGCGGAGGCAGCATGCGCCCGCAGGCGTACGCCGACGAGGCCCGCAGGTACGCGACGTTCTGCAAGGACCACGGCGGCAACACGGTGTCGCGGATCGCCGCGGGCGGCGCCGACGACGACCTGTCGTGGACCCGCGCCCTGATGGAGGCGGTCGCGTGCGTCAACTGCCAGACGTCCCCCGACTCGCCCATCTTCCAAGGCGTCTCGTTCCACTACTACACGTACGCGTCGCAGGGCATCAACACCGAGTCGGCCACCGAGTTCTCGACCACGGACTACCTCCGGACCATGCTGCGCGCCACGGGGATCGAGCGCGCCATCCGCGCGCACGTCGCGGTCATGGACAGCTACGACCCGGACGGCAAGGTCGCGCTGGTCTGCGACGAGTGGGGCACCTGGTGGCAGCCCGAGCCCGGCACGAATCCCGGCTTCCTGCACCAGCAGAACACCATGCGCGACGCGCTCGTCGCGGGCGTGCACTTCGACGCCTTCCACGCGCACGCCCGCCGCCTGCGCATGGCGAACATCGCGCAGACCGTCAACGTGCTGCAGGCCATGCTGCTGACCGGCGACGACGGTGCGCTGGTGCTCACCCCGACGTACCACGTGTTCGAGATGAGCAAGGGACACCAGGACGCGACGAGCGTCGAGTCCGCTGTGACAGCCGCGCCCGTGATCGACGTCGAAGGCACGCCGCTCGGAGCGCTGTCGGCCTCGGCCTCCGTCAAGGACGGTGCGCTGCTCGTCTCGCTCTCGCACCTTGATCCGGACGACTCGCTCGACGTCGTGCTCGACGTCCGTGGCGCGACGATCACCGGCACGACCGCACGAGTGCTGGCCTCCGGCTCGCTGACGGCGCACAACACGGCTGCGGAGCCGCACGTCGTCGCGCCGCGCCAGCTCGACGTGAACGTGGACGGCGCACTGGTACGGGTGACCATGCCTCCCCACTCCTTCGCGACGGTGCACGTGACGCTGGACCGCGACTGAGCGCGGATCATGCATGGCGCAGCCCGCCCGGGTGGGAAGGTCGGCCACGCTCGCGACGCTAGCGCCGGGTGGTACCTCGATGCCTGACCTCTGTGGACACGACGACATGCTCGGGAGGGAAGCTCGGACTCTCGATCCGCCCCATCAGGAGCCGCACCGTGGCCTCCGCGGCAGCGGCGTTGTCGGGAGCCACGCTCGACAGCGCGGGTGTGGCCATCGCACCGACGGCGGTGTCGTCCCAGCCGATGACCTGGACGTCCTCAGGGATGCGGAGCCCGCGCGCGGCCACCGCCGCCATGGCGCCCAACGCGAGCGCGTCGGTGACGCACAGCAGCGCATCGAACGCGACGCCGGCATCGAGCAGCGAGGCCGCGGCGGCGTACCCGTCCTGCGGACGCACGCCCGCCGGGACGATCAGCTCCGCGACGCGCGCCACGCCGGCCGCGTCGAGCGCCTCCAGATGGCCTGCGGTGCGTCCGGCCGCCATGCCCTCGCCGCCGTCGGTCGCCCCTCCGATGAGCGCGATGCGCCGCGCGCCGAGCCGCAGGAGGTCCATGGTCGCGCGCAGCGCTCCCCCGCGGTTGTCCATGCTCACCTGCGAGAAGCGATCGGGGACGGAGCGCTCGCCGAGGATCACGAGCGGGGTGCTCGGCTGCAGGCCCTCGAGGACGGAGGCGTCCCCTGCGGCGGCCGCGAGCACCACGCCGTCGTACGTGGTGAGCCTGGAGTCGTCGAGCACGGCGAGCTCACGCGTGAGGGCGCCCCTGGTCGACTCCACCGCGAGCCTCAGGCCGTGGTCCTCGAATCGGTCCGCCAACCGTTGCGCCACCTCGCCGTAGTAGAGGTCGTCCAGCATGGGCACGGCCAGCGCCACCACTCCGATGCGGCCCAGACGCAGCGCCCGCGCGGGCATGTTGACGCGGTATCCGAGCTCGGAGATCACCTCGTGGACCCGGTCGCGCATCGCCTGGCTGACGCGGGCGTCCTTCCCGTTGACGACGTTGGAGACGGTCATGACGGACACGCCGGCGAGTCGCGCCACGTCGCTCATCGTCGGTGGCGCTGCTTCGTCGCGGGCGGAGGGCATGGACCCATCATGGCCTGCTCGGACGTCTTCCTGAGGGCAGGCGCCGCCCTCACCCGTGGCGCCTGCCCTCATGGATCGACGTCTGCCGCTTCAGGAGGCGCGCACCTCCGCGACCGTCACGCGGCGCGCGCTGGTGGTCGGCTCATGCACCGGCCCCTCGAGAACGGTGGTCGCCACCGTCTCCTTGTCGGAGCAGTGCGCGCCGACCCAGAGCTCCAACGGTCCAGGCTCCACCGCGCGGACCGCTCGCACGTCGCTCCCAGCGAACCGGGCGGCCGGAACGTCGAACGCGACGGTCGCTGCGTGACCGGCTGCCAGGTCGACGCGGGCGTACCCCACCAGCTGGGCGACGGGACGCGTGGTCGACCGGTAGGGCAGGTGTGCGTACAGCTGGACCACGTCGGTGCCCGCCCGGTCGCCGGTGTTGCGCACCCGGACGGTCGCGCGCACCCCGTCGACGGTGCTGGCGTCCGAGTCGAGCATCAGGTCCTCGTGCGCGAACGTCGTGTAGCCGAGGCCGAACCCGAACGGGCGCACGGGGGTCGAGTCCGCCGACGTGATCTCCGTGGACCCGCCCAGCGGCGGATGCAGGTAGCCGTACGGCTGCGCGCCCGCGGACCGCGGCAGCGACAGGGGAAGGCGTCCCGACGGGGAGCGCTCGCCGGCGATGATCTGGGCGATCGCGGTGGCGCCCTCCTCGCCGGGGAAGAAGGACTGGAGCACGGCGGCAGGCGCGTCGGGCCCGTCGAGCGCCCAGGAGAGGTCGTACGGGCGCCCGCTGAGCACGACCATGACGACCGGCGTGCCGGTGGCCACGAGCCGTTCCACCAGGGCGCGCTGCCGACCGGGCAGGTCGAGCGACTCCGCGTCGTTGCCCTCACCCACGGTGCCACGCCCGAACAGTCCGGCCCTGTCGCCCACGGCGACGATGACCACGTCGGCCTCGGTCGCCACGGCGGCCGCCTCGTCGAGGCCCGACAGGTCGTCGCCCTCGACCTCGCATCCGCGCGCGTGCAGCACGTGCGCACCTGCGAACTGCCCGGTGATGCTCGTCACCAGGTCGGGCGCCTCGATGCCGAGCGGCACCTCGGGGTGGTGCGCCATGACGTGGTTCGCGAACGAGTAGCAGCCCATGAGCGCCTCATGTCCGGAGGCGTTCGGGCCGACGACGGCGATCGTGGCCGGCGCAGGCAGCGGCAGCGCGCCGTCGTTGCGGAGCAGCACGACGGACTCGGTCGCGAGCGCGAGCGCGATCTCGTGCGCCTCGGAGTCGTCGAGGTCGAGCTCGGTGGGAGCAGCCTCGAACTGCTCGTCGAGCAGGCCCAGCTCCTCCTTCTGCGCCAGGGCGCGGGCGACTGCGATGTCGAGCAGCTCGGCGAGCTCTGCATCCGGCTCCTCGACGTCAAGAAGGACGTCGGCGGCGGGGAGCTCGATGTCGATCCCTGCCCGGAGCGCGATCCTCGCGGCCTCGGCCTTCGACGCCGCCACCTGATGCATGGTGTGGAGGAACGCCATGGAGAAGTAGTCGGCCACGACCGTCCCAGTGAAGCCCCACGTGCCGCGCAGCAGGTCCGTGAGCAGCGCACGGTTGGATGCGGTCGCCACCCCGTCGATCTCCGCGTAGGAGTTCATGACGGACCGCGCGCCGCCGTCCAGCAGCGCCATCTCGAACGGCACCAGGAAGACGTCGTTGAGCTCGCGAGGGCCGGCGTGCACCGGCGCGTGGTTGCGCCCTGCCTGAGATCCCGAGTACCCGACGAAGTGCTTCAGCGTGGCCACGACGCCGGCGGACTGGAGGCCACGGACGTATGCGCTGCCGACCGTGCCCACCAGGTACGGGTCCTCGCTGATGCACTCCTCGACCCGGCCCCAGCGTGCGTCGCGGACCACGTCCAGCACGGGTGCGAGGCCCTGATGGATGCCCAGGTCGCGCATCGTCCTGCCGATCGCGCCCGCCATCCGCTCCACGAGCGCGTCGTCGAAGGAGGCACCCCACGAGGGAGGCGCAGGGTAGGTGGCCGCCTTCCACGCGGCGAGGCCGGTGAGGCACTCCTCATGGACCAGGGCGGGGATGCCGAGGCGCGTCTCCTGCTTCAGGCGGCGCTGCTCGGCCCACAGCCACTCGGCTCGCCGCACCGGGTCCACAGGTCGGGTCCCGTAGACCCGTGTGAGGTGGCCGATGCCGTGCTCGGTGGCCACCGTGTACGCCTCGGAGTCCGCCATCTCGCCCTGCATCGGCGCGACGATCTCGTCACCGCGATCCACCCAGTAGCCCGAGATCTGGGCGATCTTCTCGGCGGTGGTCATCGTGTCGATCAGCGCGCGGACGCGCGCTGACACGACGGGTTCGTGCTGGTGGTTCAAGGCTGGTCCTTAGGCTTGGTGCGGCGCGAAGACCTCGGTCCCGCGGGGGTCATCCCTTCACGGCTCCTGTGAGGCCGCCGACGATGCGGCGCTCGAAGAGGCTGAAGAAGACAAGTGCGGGGATCATCGACAGCGAGGTGAAGGCGAGGACCTTCGCCGTGTCGACCGAGTACTGCGAGGCGAAGGCCTGGACGCCGAGCGGAAGGGTGTAGCTCGACTCGCTGTTGAGGATGAACAGCGGCAGCATGTAGCTGTTCCAGCTGGCGATGAAGGCGAGGATGCCGACCGTGACGACGCCGGGCATCGACAGCGGGATCACCATCCGCCAGAAGAACCCGAGCCGGCTGCAGCCGTCCATGAAGGCCGCCTCCTCGAGCTCCGTCGGGATCGTCCTGAGGAACGGCACGAGGATGATGATCGTCATGGACAGCTGGAAGCCCACCTGGGGGATCACGACGCCGGCCAGCGAGTTCATGAGGCCCAGGCTTCTGACAAGGATGTACAGCGGCGTGATCGCGACCGTCATGGGGAACATGAGCCCGGCGGTGAACACCGAGAACAGCGCGTTGCGGCCCTTGAACCGGTAGCGGGCGAGCACGTAGGCGGCCATGACTCCCAGCACCACGACCAGCAGCGTGGTCGCGACGGCGGCGATCGTCGAGTTCCCCACCTCGCGCCAGAAGACCGGGGATCCGAGCACGTTCGCGTAGTTCTCGATGCGCCACTGCGTGGGGAACCCCGCGGGGTCCTGCGTGATCTCCGCGTTGGAGCGGAAGCCGCCGATGATGATGTACGCGATCGGCGCGACGATCACGCCGACCAGCAGCAGCGCGATGAAGTAGATCCCGTACCTGGGACGACGGTCGCCGCCCTTGGACGGGACGGCTGCCCGGGCGCCGGGCCGGGTGAGCGTGGATGTGGACATCAGTTGTCGTTCCCTCCGGTGACGGCGCCCTCGGTGTCGCGACGCAGCACGAAGCGCTGGTAGAGCAGCGCCACGGCGAGTGAGATGAGGAAGATCACGACGGCGACGGCGTTGCCGTACCCGTAGCTGCCGGCGTTGCGTCCGGAGGACACCATGTAGGTCGCCATGGTCGACGTCCCCGCGGTCTCGGCCACGTACTGACCCCAGACGATGTAGACGAGGTCGAACAGCTGCAGCGATCCGATGATCGACAGGAACGCCCAGATGCGCAGCGTCGGGCCCATGAGCGGCAGGGTGATCCGCCGCTGGATCTGCCAGTAGCTGGCGCCGTCGATCGCGGCGGCCTCGAGGATCTCCTCCGGGATTCCCTGGAGGCCCGCCAGGAAGAGGATCACGGCGAAGCCGATGTACTTCCAGGTGATGATCGCCATGAGGGTCCAGATGGCGAGGCTCGGGTTGGAGAGCCAGTCCTGTTGGAGCCCCGCGAGCCCGAGCTTGTCGAGCAGACCGTTCAGGGCGCCGTTGGAGGCGAGGATCAGGCTCCACCCTGTGCCGACGACCACCTCGGAGATGACGTACGGCGCGAAGATGAGGACGCGAAGGCCGGACTGGAACCTCATCTTGCGGTTGAGGAGCAGCGCGAGGCCCAACGCGATGGGCCCCTGGATCACGAGCGACAGGACCACGATGATCGCGTTGTGGCGCAGCGCGGCCTGGAACGCCTCGTCCTGGAGGATGACGACGTAGTTCCTGAGCCCGACGAAGTCGGTGGCAGGCCCGTAGCCGCTCCAGCTGAAGAACCCGTAGTAGGCGGCGATGATCACGGGGAGGATCACGAAGGTGAGGAACACCAGGAGCGCAGGGCCGGCGAGGAACGCGATCTCGGTGCGCAGCGCCCATCGGCGCCTGGCGTGCCCGCGGGCAGGCGAGGGCGATGCCACGGCATCGCCCCCGCCCTGTGCGGACTCCGCCTTCGCGACCTGCGTCTGCACGACGCTGTCGTTGGTGGGAGTCATCGTGGTGGTGCCGGTCAGCCCTTGAGAGCCGCGCTGTTGACGGCGTCCACGATGTCCTGCGGCGTGCCCGAGCCGGCGAGCATGTTCACCACGGCGACGTTGAGCGCGTTGCCGACGTTCTGGCCGTACATCGTGTCGAGCCACAGCATCACGTACGGGGCGCTCTTGTAGGCCTCAAGCAGCTTGGTGAGCGCCGGGTCCGTGACCGCGCCCTGAGCCTCGGAGCTCGCCGGGATGGTCTGGAACGCGGCGGCGTACGCCTCCTGGTTGGCCTTCGTCGCGATGAAGTCCAGGAAGTCCACGCACTCGGCGGGGGCGTTCACGTAGCAGGAGTACCCGTCAGCGCCGGACATCATGGCGCCGGGGGTGCCGTCGCCGCCGTCGATCTCGGGGAAGGGGAACCATGCGAGGTCAGGCAGTGCCTGCTCGTCGGGCGTGAGCGACGCGATGACGCCCGGGTCCCATGCGCCCATGAGCTCCATGGCGGCCTGGTGGTTGGCCACGAGGCCGGCGGACGAGCCGGCGCCCTGCTGCGCGGAGGTGGTGAGGAAGCCGTTG
This sequence comes from Demequina capsici, assembly GCF_032102965.1. Taxonomy (NCBI): domain Bacteria; kingdom Bacillati; phylum Actinomycetota; class Actinomycetes; order Micrococcales; family Demequinaceae; genus Demequina; species Demequina capsici. The sequence continues at coordinate 2,709,999 of NZ_CP134880.1, forward strand.
TTGAACGGCTCCGTGGCGGCGAAGGTCTGGAGGTCCTCGCCGGCGCGCAGCCAGCAGTCGTCGTCGAACGTGCGGTCGCTCGCGGCCTTGTTCATGGTGTCCTGCGAGCACTCGCGCAGCGCGAAGTTGTAGTACCAGTGCGCGGCGGGCCACGCGTCCTTGGCGCCCACGGCGATCGCATCGGTGCCGTTGGCCTTCAGCGCGGTGACGTCGTCCGACAGCTCGGACAGCGTGGTCGGCGTCGAGGTGATCCCGGCGGCGTCGAAGAGGTCCTGGCTGTAGAAGAAGCCCTCGGGGAGCACGGCGGTCGGCACGCCGTAGACCTTGCCGTCGATCGTGAACGCGGACATCGCGGCGCCCATCGCGCTGGTCGTGGCGTCGCTGAGCTTGTCGGTGAGGTCCATGACCTGGCCGGCGGTGACGACGTCGGCGAGCTTGCCGCCGCCGCGCGCCATGAAGATGTCGGGCGCGTCGCCCGAGTTCAGGGCGGTCTGAAGCTTGCCGTCCATGTCCTCGTTCTGGATCGACTGCACCTCGACGGTGACGTTCGGGTACTGCTCATGGAACGCGTCGGCCATGTCCTGCCAGTACTGCATCCCGTCGCCGGTCGTGGAGTTCTGCCACAGGGTGAGGGTGACGGCTCCATCGCCGGAGGCACCGTCGGTGCCTGGGTCGCTGGAGCAGGCGGTGAGCAGGAGTGCTCCTGTCACCAGGGCGGTCGTGCCCGCCAAGATCGTGCGCCTGTTCATCGTGTGATGCCTACCTCTCGTCATTGAGCGTTCGCCGCCGCCGTTGGCGCGAACTTCGGTATCGGTGCCGCCAGGCGGCGTGTGCTGCGGTGACTGCTCCCCCGAAGGTCGGTCGAGTCGTCCCGCACAGTCTTGGCAGGCCGCCATAGGGTGTCAAACGGTTTCGAAAACTGTTTTCGTTGCTTTACAGTCGGCTTCATGAGCGCAGGTCCGACCATCAGGGACATCGCCGCGGCGGCGGGAGTGTCCGTCGCGACCGTGTCGAAGGCTGTCAACGGCCGCTACGGCGTGGCCCCGGACACGGCGGACCGCGTCATGCGGATCGTCGAGGAGCTGGGGTACGAGTCGAGCCTCGCGGCACGGCGCATGGGCGGGATCCGCACCGGCGTGATCGGCGTGCTCGTCGCCGAGTTCGAGCCGTTCAGCGCGGAGATCCTCAAGGGCATCAGCGCCGAGGCCCACGGCCGCCACCTCGACATCCTCGCCTACTCCGGCGCCTACGGATCCGCGTCGTCAGGCTGGGAGTCGCGGTCGCTGCGACGCCTCGGAAGCAACCTGATCGACGGCGCGATCCTGGTGACGCCCACGGCCCACGTGCCCTCGTCCGAGATCCCGATCGTCGCCATCGATCCGCACGCCGGACCCGCGGAAGGGGCGACGATCGAGTCCGACAGCTTCGGCGGGGCGGTCACCGCGACCCGCTACCTCGTGGAGCTGGGCCACCGTCGCATCGGGTTCGTCGCGGGCCGCCCCGACCTGCGCTCGTCACGCGCGCGCGACGCGGGCTACCGGCGGGCGCTCTCGGACGCGGGGATCCCGTTCAGGCCGCAGCTGACGCGCACCGGCTTCTACGACCAGGAGGCCGCGCGCCGCATGGCGCACGAGCTCCTCACGTCCTTCGACCGGCCGACCGCGGTCTTCGCGGCGAACGACCTCTCCGCGATCGCGATCGGCGAGGTCGCGAGCGAGCTGGGGCTGTCGGTGCCACGCGACCTGTCGATCGTCGGCTTCGACGACGTCCCCGAGGCCTCGCGATGGAGCCCTGCGCTCACGACGGTGCGCCAGCCGATGCGTCGGCTCGGCGAGGAGGCCGTGCAGATGCTCGCCACGCTCATGAGCGGCGAGGAGCTCCAGGAGCCTCACCGGCTGCTTCCGACACGCCTTGTGACACGCCACACGACGGCCCCACCGCAGTAGCCGTCGGCACGACCTCAGAGAGGAGCCCTTCCGTGGGCACGTACGCCAATCCGATCCTCGACGGATGTCATCCCGACCCGAGCGTCTGCGTGGTAGACGGCGCCTACCACCTGGTGACGTCCACCTTCGAGCATCTCCCGGGACTGCCGATCCACCGGTCGACGAACCTCGTCGACTGGGAGCTGATCGGCCACGTGATCGACCGTCCGGGACAGATCGACTTCACGGGGATCGCCGGCTCGAAGGGCCTCTTCGCGCCGACGATCCGTCACCACCGAGGCACCTGGTACGTGGTGTGCACCCACGTCCCCGGCGACCGCGAGCAGCCGCGCGAAGCGGGCCACTTCGTGTGCACCGCGACGGACCCGGCCGGTCCATGGAGCGACCCCACCTGGCTTCCTGGTCTTCCCGGGATCGACCCGTCCCTCACCTTCGACGGCGACGACATCTGGCTGTGCGGCACCGCGCTCCAGGACGACGGCCTGTGGGACGGGCAATGCGACGTGTGGCTCACCCGGCTCGACCCCGACTCGCTGCTGCCGATCGGCGAGCCGACCGTGCTGTGGCGCGGGGCGCTGCAGGGCGCAGGCTGGGCGGAGGGACCGCACCTCGTCAGGCGTCCCGACGGCGGCTGGATGCTGGTGGCGGCCGAAGGCGGCACCGATCGCGATCACGCCGTCTGCGTCGCGTACTCCGACACGATCGAGGGCCCGTATGCGGGCGACCCCGGCAACCCCCGTCTGACGCATCGCCACCTCGGCGCCGCGGAGGCGATCCAGAACGTCGGCCACGCCGACGCCTTCGAGGCGATCGACGGGCGTTGGTGGGTGGTCGCGCTCGCGACCCGCGTCCTCCCCGACGGAGCCAACAGCCTGTGCGGACGTCAGACGCAGCTCGTGCCCGCCACGTGGGAGGACGGGCGGCTCGTCATCGCTCCTGGCAGCGGCCGCGTGCACCGGCAGGTGACCGCGGACGGGGTGCCGGATCAGGCTGCGCGCGACTCGTCGCCGGTCGACCTCCTCGCGGGGTCGCGCCTGGACCCGGGCTGGAACGGCGTGCGGTGGCATCCCGGGGAGTTCGCGACGCTCGAGGGCGACGCCGTCGTCCTGACCGCCACCCCCGACGAGCCCACCGCGGTGGGTCGCACGGCCTTCCTGGGCCGACGTGTGCCCACCGACGAGTGCACCCTCACCGCGACCGTCTCCCTCACCCCTGGGGATGCGGAGCTGCGCGCGGGGCTGCTCCTGCGCACGTCGGAGAGCGCCATGGTCGAGGTCTCGACGAACCGCGAGGGCGAGCTTCGGGTCACCACGGTCGACGAGTCGGAGACCCAGCAGGTGGCGCACCGCGCCCATGGCTCCGCGCCTGTGACGCTCACGATGCGCCTGCGGGGCCACACGCTCGACATCCTCGTCGATGAGGAGGCGCTGGCCACGGTGGACGTCACGCCGCTCGCGACCGGCCGCCCAGGCTGGTTCATGGGCTCCTGGTGGGGACCCGTCGCCGTGGGCGAAGGCACCGCGCGGGTGCGGCGCCTGGTCATGGAGCCGTAGGCGGGCCTTCGGACGCGCGGAGGGGCGGGCCCCAAGGACCCGCCCCTCCGGCAACGTCACCGTCAGTACGTGAAGGTCTCCACCTTGTCGTGCATGCGCTGGGCGAGCTGCGCCAGCTCGACGACCGCCGCGTGCATCTCGCTCAGCACCGCGGCGGAGGTCGATGCCGACTGCGCCACGCCGCTGATGTTCGTGGCGATGTCGTGGGACGAGCTCGCGGCGTCGGACACGCCACGTCCCATCTCGTTCGTCGTGGCGGTCTGCTCCTCGATGGCAGAGGCGATCGTCGACTGGAACTCGTTGATGCGCTCGACGATCTGGCCGATCTCCTCGATTGCCGCGACAGCCCCCTCGGCGTCCGCCTGGATCGCGCGCACCCGGTTCGAGATGTCCTCGGTGGCACGGGAGGTCTCACGCGCCAGCTCGCCCACCTCGCCGGCGACGACCGCGAACCCGCGACCTGCCTCTCCGGCACGCGCCGCCTCGATCGTCGCGTTGAGCGCCAGCAGGTTCGTCTGGTCGGCGATGCTCGTGATGACCTTGACGACGTTGCCGATCTCCTGGCTGGAGACGCCCAGGCGCCCGATCTGCGAGTTGGCGGCGTCGGCCGCGGTCGCAGCCTGCGCGGCAACGCGTGCCGCCTCGGAGGCGGAGTGCGCGATCTCACGGATCGACGCGGTCATCTCATCGGAGCCCTTCGACACGTCGCCCAGGTTCCGGGAGACCTCGTCGGCCGCCCCGGAGACCTTGTCGGCCTGCGCCGTCATCTCCTCGGCGCCTGCGGTCACCTGGCGGTTCGAGGCGGACAGCTCCTCCGAGGCCCCTGCCACCTGGGTGGCGGACTCGGCGACGCTCTCCATGGTCTGCCTCAGGGCGAGCGTGGCGGCGTCCAGCGCCTGGCCCATGCGGCCCAGCTCGTCACGGGTCACCGCGCCCGACGTCACGGTGAGATCGCCCTTCGCGAGCGCCTCCGCCACCTTGTGGACGTCGCGCACCTGCGTGCGGATCGTGCCCGCCGCGAACAGCGCGATGCTCAGCACGAGCGCAAGGCCGAGCGCGAGCACGACGATCGCGAGCGTCGTGTAGAACGTGGCCTCCGACGCTGCCTTCGCCGACAGCGCGCTCGACGCGTCCGCCACGAGGGTCTCCTCCGCCTCGAGCGCGTCGATGGCGTCGTTGAGGTGCGCGGACGCGGCATCGTAGGCCGCCTGGAACGCGGCACGGTCACCGCTCGCAGCAGCGGGCAGCATCGCCGTGTCGCGCTCGTTCTTCCAGTCGGCCCAGGCGCTGGTGAAGGCCGCCCAGTCGGCGCCGCCGAGCGTGGCCGTGATGTCTCCCAGCTCCGCGATGCCGGCCTCGTAGGCGGCGGCGTCGGCGTCCAGGTCTCCATCGGTGGCCGCCATCTTCGCCTGCCAGTCCGCGACCTCCTGGTCGGTGGCGAGCGGCATGGCGGCGGCGGTGCCGATCAGCATGCGCGACTTCAGCTCCTCCTGATGCACCGCGCCGATGTTGAACGACACGTCGTTCTGGAGCGAGGTGAGCGCGCGGGCGTCGCCGGCGATCTGCTGCATGGCGTAGATCGACACGATCGCCACGACCAGCGCGACGACCGCGAGGGCGGTCACGATCGACATGATCTTGGCGCGGATCCCTGCGTTCCTGAAGAGTGCGACGGGACTCTTCCCGCCGCGGGAGGAGCCTGCGGGCGGGACTGCGGTGGCGAGCGGGGCGGAGGGGCTCATGGGGGGTGTCCTTCCAGACGGTGTCGTCAGGAAGAATCGTCCGCCGAGCGCCGCTGGTGAGGGATACGCACGCGGACCCGTCGATCAGGCGCGGTGACCGCGCGGTGGCGGCGTCTCAGGAGGCGGAGGGAGAGGGAGTCGCGCTCGTCGTCGGCTCGTCGGTCGCGAGCGGGTTGTCAGGAAGGGTGCGGGGCGCCTGCTGCGCCACGATCTGCGTCCAGGGCAGGCACGGTTCGTCCGTGTAGAGGTCCCGATCCGGGTCCAGCTCGGCGGAGGACGCGCTGCGCAGCGACGTGGCAGGGTCGTAGCCGGTGCCCACCACGACGTCGACCGTCGGTCCGGTCCTGTTGTCGAGCACGAGCTCGGCTTCCACGAAGTTGCGCGCCAGCGTGTACGCCGCCGCGATCCCGTCGGACCCGAAGAGGATCTTCACCACGCCGTCGTACGTCAGCGCGTAGTTGGCAGCGCCCACCGTCACGTAGCTGCGGCCGCTCAGGTCGCTCTCGACATCTCCGGCGAGGCCGGACGTGCTGGTGCCGTTGAGCACGCGGACCACGACGGTGCTCGGGTCGAGCGGCAGGGTCGAGGCCGGCGGGCACACCAGCGTGATGTCCGACGAGAAGTCTGCGGCCGACGTCTTGAAGGTCGAGTCGAACGGCCCCTGGGCCTCGCCGCGGTAGACGGCGGCGGCGCCCACGGACACCGCGGAGAGAAGGATGAGCAGGAGGCCGAAGACCACGACCTGGCGTTCGCGCCGGTGACGGCGCACGACCTCACGGCGGGTACGGAGGCGGCCGCCCCTGTTCTCGCTCACGTGCCCCACTCTCGCCGACGGATCGGGCCGCCACGTGATGTGGCGCGTACTGGCGGAGGATGGGGGATTCGAACCCCCGAGGGCTTGCACCCAACACGCGTTCCAGGCGTGCGCCATAGGCCGCTAGGCGAATCCTCCAGTGCCCGACGATGATACCCGAGCAATGCTCAGGGGCGAAAACGGCGCTGTGAGGGCAGATCTCCGGTACAACTATGGGAAACGTTGTCAGCACGGAGGAGGGCACGATGGCGGCGACGTTGCGCGACGTTGCTCAGATGGCAGAGGTGTCCATCAAGACCGTCTCCAACGTCATCAACGACCATCCTCACGTGCGGCCCGAGACGCGCGCGAGGGTGCAGTCGGCGATCGACGCGCTCGGCTACCGGCCGAACCTCACCGCGCGCTCGCTGCGCTCGGGGCGCACCGGCGCGATCGCGCTCGCGGTCCCCGAGGTCAGCCTGAGCTACTTCGCGGAGCTCGCGGACGCGGTCATCACCGCGGCGGAGAAGGCGGGGCTGGTGACGCTGGTCGAGCAGACGGGCGGCGATCGGCAGCGCGAGCTCGCGCTCCTGACCAGCCCTCGTCTGCAGATGACCGACGGGCTGATCTTCTCGCCGCTCGGCATGGACAACGACGACAGGGCCCATCTCGAGGTCGACTATCCCCTGGTGCTGCTGGGCGAGCGGGTGTTCGGCGCGCGCTGCGATCACGTGACGATGCGCAACACGGAGGCCGCGAAGGCCGCGACGGAGTACCTGATCGCGTCAGGGCGGAGGCGGATCGCGGTCGTCGGCCACCATGAGGGCGAGGAGATCGGCTCCGCCGGCTTGAGGATGAAGGGCTACCTGCAGGCACTCGAGGAGGCCGGGATCCCCTTCGACCGACGCCTCGTGGGGACGACGGGCCTGTGGCATCGCTGGAACGGCGCGATGGTCATGCGGGAGCTGCTGGCGTCCGGCGCGACGTTCGATGCGGTGTTCGCGTTCAACGACAACCTGGCGCTCGGAGCCATGCGCGTGCTGCAGGAGGCGGGTCTGCGCGTGCCGCAGGATGTCGCTGTCATCGGCTTCGACAACCTCGAGGAGACGGCGTACACGATCCCCTCGTTGACGACCGTGGATCCGGGCCGTGAGTGGATCGCGTCCACGGCGGTCGAGACCCTCGTCAAGCGCATCGCGGAGGGGGCGGGCGCGCCGGAGCCCGAGCTGACCCTCGCGCAGTTCAGGATCGTCGAGCGGGAGTCCGCGCCGCGCCGCTGAGCACCTGCGGTCCCCCACCGGCGACGTGCGCGCCCGGCCTGCCGCGGTCCATGGACGCGACGCCTCCGGCGCGCGCTGCTCGCGCGGCCGGCCCGTCGGGAGGGTCGCCGGACCTTGACCGAATCGTGACCTCCTCGATTCGTCCTCATCCGTTGACATGCTCCCAAGGCCCGTGCATCATGTCGTTACAACGTTGGATTCCAACGTTGTAACGATCGGAGCTCACCGAGGAGCGTCTGTGCACCTCGGCGCGAGCCGAGGCCATTTCGCAGCTGACAAGGGTGTCTGACACCGCGAAAGGAAAAGCACAGATGAAGCGCAGCCATCTCGCCGCCGCCGGTGCGTTCGCACTGGCCGCATCGACCCTCACGGCATGCTCGAGCGGAGGATCCTCCTCCAACGAGACATGCACCAACGAGATCCTCCAGCCCGACGCCACCCAGGTGTCCGTCTGGGCCTGGTACCCCGCCTTCGACCAGGTCGTCGACCTCTTCAACCAGACCCACGACGACGTCCAGATCTGCTGGACCAACGCCGGCCAGGGCAACGACGAGTACACCAAGTTCTCCACGGCGATCGAATCCGGCTCCGGAGCGCCCGACGTGATCATGCTCGAGTCCGAGGTGCTCTCCTCCTTCTCGATCCGCAACGCGCTCGTGGACCTCACCGAGTACGGAGCCGACGACGTCAAGGGCGACTACACGGACGGCGCATGGAAGGACGTGTCCTCGGGAGACGCCGTCTACGCGATCCCGGTCGACGGCGGCCCCATGGGCATGCTGTACCGCAAGGACATCCTGGACCAGTACGGCATCGCGGTCCCCACCACGTGGGACGAGTTCGCGGCCGCGGCACAGACGCTCAAGGACGCAGGCGCAGCAGGCGTGCTCGCCGACTTCCCCACGAACGGCCGCGCATACATCCAGGCCCTGCTGGCCCAGGTGGGCAACACGCCGTTCGACTACGACAACGCCAACCCCACGCAGATCGGCATCCACGTCAACGACGACGCCTCCAAGGACGTCCTCGCCTACTGGCAGAACCTGGCCGCCGACGGGCTCGTCGCCGTCGACGACGCGTTCACCGCCGACTACAACACCAAGCTCGTCGACGGCTCGTACGCCATCTACCTCGCGGCCGCGTGGGGCCCCGGCTACCTGTCGGGCCTCAGCGACGCAGACACGGACGCCGTGTGGCAGGCCGCACCCCTGCCCCAGTGGGACCCGGACAACCCCGTCCAGGTGAACTGGGGCGGCTCGACGTTCGCGGTCACGTCGCAGGCCAAGGACCCCGCCGCCGCGGCCGAGGTGGCCAAGGAGGTCTTCGGCACCGAGGACGCATGGAAGATCGGCATCGAGCAGGGCGCGCTGTTCCCCCTGTGGAAGCCCATCCTCGAGTCCGACTACTTCACCAACCTCGAGTACCCGTTCTTCGGCGGGCAGCAGATCAACAAGGACGTGTTCCTCGACGCCGCCGCAGGCTACGAGGGCTTCACCTTCAGCCCCTTCCAGAACTACGCGTACGACCAGATGACCGAGCAGGTCTACGCGATGACCCAGGGTCAGAAGGACGCCTCCCAGGCGCTCGACGACCTGCAGTCCAGCCTGGTCCAGTACGCGACCGAGCAGGGCTTCACCGTCACCGAGTAGCAGACGTCGCGGCGGTCGGCACCCTCTCCGCCGACCGCCGCGGCCCACCCCTGGAGAAGCGCACCCATGTCAACCCTCACAGAGCCGGAGCAGGCACCCGCGCCGCCCGAGCCGACGCCCACCAAGCAGCCGAAGCAGTACCGGAGCATCGAGCACCGCCGCCAATGGTGGGGCTGGCTGTTCGTCGCGCCGTTCACCCTGGTGTTCATCCTCTTCCTGATCGTGCCGCTGGTCGTCGCCTTCTGGATGAGCCTGCACACCAACACGCTCGCCTCGGGCAACGCCTTCACGGGGCTCGACAACTACGTCAAGGCGTTCACCGACCCGCTGTTCCTCGACGGCCTCAAGCGCGTCGCCGCGTTCGTCGTCGTGATGATCCCCGCGCAGATGCTCGTCGCGATCTCGGCCGCGCTCGTGCTCGACAACCTCACCACCTGGCTGTCCCGCTTCTCGCGGCTCATGATCTTCATCCCCTACGCCATCCCCGTGGTCATCGGCGCGATCATGTGGGGCTTCCTCTACAGCCCCCGGTTCGGGCCCGCGACCGACATCTTCGGACTGTTCGGCGCCACGCCCCCGGACTTCCTGGCCCAGGGAACCGTCTTCTACTCGCTGGTGAACATCGTCACGTGGCAGTGGTCCGGCTACTTCATGATCATCATCTACGCGGCGCTGCGAGGCATCGACTCGTCCATCTACGAGGCGGCCCGCGTCGACGGCGCCAACGGGTGGCAGGTCGCGCTGCGCATCAAGCTGCCCATGATCTCGTCCTCGATGGTGATGGTCGTCATCTTCTCGCTCATCGGCACCCTCCAGTTCTTCACGGAGCCGCAGGTGCTGCGGGGCGTCGCGCAGGGCGCGATCCCGGTGAGCTACACCCCGAACATGTACGCCTACACGCTGGCGTTCTCGTACAGCCAGTTCAACTACGCCGCCGCGATCTCCTTCGCGCTCGGGATCGTGGTCTTCATCGGCTCGTACCTCTTCCTCTTTCTCACGCGCAAGCAGAGCGGACTCAAGTGACATGGCGCTGCTGACAGACTCCCCCGACAGGATCCGCGAGCGCGACGCCCGTCGCGCGGCCGGGCGCAAGCGAAACGTCGGCTCGCACCTCTTCCTGATCGTGCTCGTCGTCTACTTCCTCACACCGCTGTGGTGGCTCATCGTCGGCTCGACCAAGTCGAACTCGGGCCTGTTCGTCGGCTCAGGCGGACCGCTGTGGTTCAACGACGAGTTCGCCCTGGTCGACAACATCAAGGGCCTGTTCGAGCACCAGAACGGCATCTACTGGACGTGGCTGGGCAACTCGTTCCTGTACGCGCTCACGGGCGGCATCGGCGCCACCCTCGTCGCGGTCCTCGCAGGGTACGGGTTCGCGAAGTACCGCTTCCCCGGCCGCAACGCGCTGTTCTCCACGCTGCTCGGCGCCGTGATGGTGCCGCTCACGGCGCTCGTCATCCCCACGTTCATCCTGCTCAGCAACATGCACCTCACGAACACACGGTGGGCCGTGATCCTGCCGAGCCTGCTCAGCCCGATCGGCGTGTACCTCATGCGCGTGTACACCCAGGACGCCGTGCCCGACGAGCTGCTCGACGCCGCGCGCGTCGACGGCGCGGGAGAGCTGCGCACCTTCGTGCGCGTCGCGCTGCCGCTGCTCAAGCCCGCGATCGTCACCGTCCTGCTGCTGTCGGTCGTCGCCACGTGGAACAACTTCTTCCTCCCGTTGGCGGTGCTGAACGATCCCAACCTGCTGCCAGTCACCGTCGGCCTCAACAACTGGCAGGCGCTGTCCAACGCGGGCTCGGGCGGTGAGCAGGTGTGGAACCTCATCGTCACCGGATCGTTCGTCTCGATCATCCCGCTCGTCATCGCGTTCCTCACGATGCAGCGCTACTGGAGGGGCGGCCTGTCCCTCGGTGCGCTCAAGTGAGCCGCGACGTCGTCCCCTCGCTCCTCTCCCACCACCTCAGGAAGGCGTCATGACCTCCGCTCGACTCACCGTCAACCCGCAGTTCGTCGTCGGCCGCATCGACAGGAGGCTCTTCGGATCCTTCGTCGAGCACCTGGGCCGCCACGTGTACGACGGCATCTACGAGCCCGGCCACCCGTCGGCGGACGACGAGGGCTTCCGCACCGACGTCATCGAGCTCGTGAAGGAGCTCGGCGTGTCCACCGTCCGATACCCGGGGGGCAACTTCGTCTCCGGCTTCAGGTGGGAGGACTCGGTGGGGCCCCGTGAGGGACGTCCCCGTCGGCTGGACCTCGCGTGGCACTCGACGGAGACGAACGAGGTGGGGCTGCACGAGTTCGCCTCCTGGCTGGACAAGATCGGGTCGGACCTGATGCTCGCGGTGAACCTCGGCACCCGAGGCACCCTCGAGGCGCTGGACCTGCTCGAGTACTGCAACATCGCCGGCGGCTCGACCCTGTCGCAGCAGCGGATCGACAACGGTCATCCCGCACCGTTCGGGGTGGGCATGTGGTGCCTGGGCAACGAGATGGACGGGCCCTGGCAGCTGGGGCACCGATCGGCGGAGGACTACGGGAAGATCGCCTCGCAGACCGCCAAGGCGATGCGGCAGATGGACCCCTCGGTGAGGCTCGTCGCATGCGGCTCGTCGTCGGCGCACATGCCGACGTTCGGCGAATGGGAGCGCACGGTCCTCACGCACGCGTACGACGACGTCGACTACATCTCCTGCCACGCGTATTACGAGGAGCGGGACGGCGACCTGGGATCGTTCCTCGCATCGGCCGTCGACATGGACGCGTTCATCGAGACGGTCGTGGCGACCGCGGACCATGTCAAGGCCGTGAAGGGGTCGTCGAAGACCATCGACATCTCGTTCGACGAGTGGAACGTCTGGTACATCACGCGCTTCGAGGGCGTGGACAAGATCGAGGGGATCGACAACTGGCCGGTGGCCCCGCGCCTCCTCGAGGACGTCTACTCCGTGGCGGACGCGGTCGTGTTCGGCTCGCTCATGATCTCGCTGCTCAAGCACGCCGACCGGGTCACCAGCGCGTCCCTCGCGCAGATGGTGAACGTCATCGCTCCGATCATGACGGAGCCCGGCGGGCCGGCGTGGAGGCAGACGACCTTCTTCCCGTTCTCGATCACCTCGAGGCTGGCGCGCGGCACCGCGCTCGACGTCCGCGTGGACGTCGAGCGGTACTCCACGAAGGAGTACGGCGAGGTCCCGCTGGTGGACGCCGTCGCGACGCACGACGCCGAGTCGGGGCACGCAGCCGTGTTCCTGGTCAACCGGTCGGTGGACGCGCCGGTCACCGTCACGGTCGACGTCAGCGCGCTCGGCGAGGTCGCCCTGCTCGAGACGCACACGCTCGCGGACGAGGACCTGCACGCGAAGAACACGCTCGCCGAGCCCGAGCGCGTCGGGGTGTCCCCCAACGGCACCGCGGCGTTGTCCGACGGCACGCTCACCGTCACCCTGCCCGCGGTCTCCTGGACCGCGATCTCGCTCGGCTGACGGCCGCGCGTCGGCGCCGCCCGCTCTCCTCCGCCCCGGAGCTCCGGGGATGAAAGGGCCGGCGCCGACGCGATAGGCTTGTGCGCAGACCCCCCACGTGGCGCTATCCCGCCCAACTCCCCCAGGTCAGGAATGAAGCAAGGGTAAGCGGGCTCTTGCGGGTGCGTGGGGGGTCCTTCCATGCCCGCCCCTCGCCGCCGCCACGGGCGTCCCCAGGCCGGCATGATCCCCGCCCACGCACCACCCGTCGCGACCCCGGAGCGACGCGTCAGGCCCGCCGGTTAGGCTCATACCCGTGAGCACCGCCCTGTACCGCCGCTACCGTCCCGACTCGTTCGCCGACGTCGTCGGCCAGGAGCATGTCACCGTGCCCCTCATGCAGGCGCTGCGGGCGGACAAGGTCAACCACGCCTACCTCTTCTCCGGCCCCCGCGGGTGCGGCAAGACCACCTCTGCGCGCATCCTGGCCCGCTGCCTCAACTGCGCGGCTGGCCCCACCGACACGCCCTGCGGCACGTGCGACTCCTGCGTCGAGCTCGCGCGCGGCGGGGCCGGATCGGTCGACGTCGTGGAGATCGACGCGGCCAGCCACAACGGAGTCGACGACGCCCGCGAGCTGCGCGAGCGCGCCGCCTTCGCTCCGGCGCGCGACCGCTACAAGATCTTCATCCTCGACGAGGCGCACATGGTGACGCCACAGGGCTTCAACGCCCTGCTGAAGCTCGTCGAGGAGCCGCCTCCGCACATCCGGTTCATCTTCGCCACCACCGAGCCGGACAAGGTGATCGGCACCATCCGCTCACGCACCCACCACTATCCGTTCCGGCTGGTACCGCCCCCCGTCCTGGTCGACTACCTGGGAAGGCTCTGCGAGGCGGAGTCCGTGACGGTCGAGTCGGGCGTGCTGCCTCTGGTGGTGCGGGCAGGCGGCGGATCCGTCCGCGACTCGCTGTCCGTGCTCGACCAGCTCATCGCGGGGTCGGGTCCTGAGGGCGTCACCTACGAGCGGGCCATCTCCCTCCTGGGCTTCACGGACGCGACACTCCTGGACGACGCGGTCGGCGCGATCGCCGCCGCAGACGGTGCCAGCCTCTTCGACGTGGTGTCCCGCGTGATCTCCACCGGTCATGAGCCTCGCCGGTTCGTCGAGGACCTGCTGGAGCGTCTGCGCGACCTCGTGGTGCTCGCCGCAGCGGGGCCGTCTGGAGAGAAGGCTCTCGGCGAGATCCCCGTCGATCAGCTCGAGGCCATGAAGGAGCAGGCCCGGTCTCTGGGGCTCGCTCGCGCGTCACGCGCGGGCGACCTCGTCAACGAGGCGCTCACCCGCATGGTCGGTGCCACCTCGCCGCGCCTCCATCTCGAGCTGCTGTGCGCACGGCTTCTTGCGGCCGAGGCGCCCACGCCCGCCGTCGCCGCCCACGCGCCCGTCACCTCGCCGTCGCCGACCACCCCTGCCGCGTCGCCGGTCGCCCCCGCACCGGGTATCCACGCCGCCGCCGGCGAGCCCCCGACGTCTGCCGCGGGCTCCAGTGCGTCCGGCGCCTCCGGTGTCGAGGCGGCCATGGCGGCCGTGCGAGCCGGGCGCGAGCGTCCCAGCGCGGAGAGGCCTGCCACCCGTCCGGCGCCAGCCGTCGTTCCGGCTGGCGCCCCCGCGGCTGCGCCCACTGCGCCTCCCGCTGACCGCGTCCCCGCAGCCGCACCCGCAGCCGCACCCGCAGCGTCCCAAGAACCGCCACCGTGGGACGAGGAGCCCGCTCCCTGGGACGACGCGCCGCCGCCCGTGACCTCCGCCACGCCCGTCGTGCGGGCCGAGTCCGTGGCACCACCGTCGCGGCCCGCGGTCAGCGCCGCACCGCCCGCCGCGTCACAGGCTCCCGCCACCGCACCCTCAGCGCCTCCTGCGTCAGCGTCTCCTGCGTCAGCGCCTCCTGCCTCGACCGTCCCCGCGGCCGCGGGCGGCGCCGAGGACACCGAGCTCGTGCGTCGGCGCTGGCCCGAGGTGCTCGGCACGCTCGAACGCCACCGGGTCACGTGGGCCATGGTCAGCCAGAGCGCCCAGGTGGCGCGCCTCGAGGCCGGCGTGCTCCACCTCGCCTTCGACTCGCCCGCACTGTCAGGACGCTTCGCCACCGGCCCGCACGCGGAGAACGTCGCGCTGGCGGTCCGCGAGACGCTCGGCCTCAAGGTCCGCGTGGAGGGCGCGCACGGCGTGAGCATCAGCGCCGCGCCGCCCGCAGACTCCGCCCCGACCGCGCCGTCCATGTCCGCGCGGAGCGCAGCCACCGCTCCCTCCGCGCCCAGCGCTCAGGCCCCCGCGCCGCGCGCGCCTCAGGACGATTACGAGGACATCTCGGACGACGACGTGTCGGCCGACGACGGCGGCACCGCCGGCATCGATGTCGTCACGAAGCTCCTCGGCGGCCGCATCGTCGAGAGCTGACGTCGGAAGTCCGTCGACGCGTCGGTGAACGCCGCGGTCAGCGCCGCCGCCTACTCTTGAACCCATGTACGACGGCGCAGTGCAGGATCTGATCGACGAGCTGGGGCACCTGCCCGGCATCGGTCCCAAGAGCGCGCAGCGCATCGCCTTCCACCTGCTCTCCGCCGACGCGGCCGATGTGAGACGGCTCGCGGACGCGATCACCACCGTCAAGGAGCGCGTGCGCTTCTGCGACACCTGCGGCAACGTCGCCGAGTCCGAGCAGTGCCGCATCTGCGCCGACCCTCGGCGCGCCGAGGACGTGCTGTGCGTGGTGGAGGAGCCCAAGGACGTCGTCGTGATCGAGCGCACTCGGGAGTACCGAGGCCGCTACCACGTGCTGGGCGGCGCGATCGATCCGATGAACGGCATCGGCCCGGACGACCTCAGGATCCGCGAGCTCATGGGACGCCTGGGAGACGGCCGGATCCAGGAGGTCATCATCGCCACCGACCCCAACATCGAAGGCGAGGCGACCGCCACCTACCTTTCACGGATGCTTCTGCCCATGGGCGTCGTGGTGTCCCGGCTCGCGTCAGGCCTGCCCGTCGGCGGCGACCTCGAATACGCGGACGAGGTGACGCTGGGTCGGGCGTTCGAGGGGCGTCGGCGAGTCAGCTGACGGCCGCCGCGCAGACGGCGACGGCCGCCGCGCAGACGGCGACGGCCGCCGCGCAGACGGCGACGGCCGCGCGCCGAAGGGATCGAACGCGCGGCCGTACCGTGCGACCACGCGGCCCAGGGGGGTGTCAGCCTGTGGTCTGGTCCGGATCCGCCTCGGGGGGGTGCGACGGTCCGGGGTCTGTTCAGCTATGGCACCCGGGTACCGCCGCCGACCGCATCATGCGGTTCGGCACGGCGGCGGTCCCGGGAGCGGTGCGGCGACGGGCCGGGAACCAGCGGCCCTCGCCATAGGACGCGGCACCCAGGTGGGGGTGCTCGGCGCGGCCTGCACCGGGCATCGCAGCTCTGGCATGGAGGAAAGGTGTTTCCTGCGATGCACGCACGATGCGGCTGGCGCCGTATCCGGTTGCCGTGTCCATGCCCTCACGTTACGTCCGCGACCCTGGGAGAACGCTGAGAGGAACCTGGGTGTGCGCTCCGAGATGCGGAGGCTTCCGCGTGGCCCGACGGGGGCCTCTGGACCCGTGCTCGCGGCACCGGGCGTCCGTCTAGAATGAGGTGCCGCGACGCACGCGCGCGTGGCACCCCACGATCGAGTCGAAGGAGCGCGCTGTGTCCCTCGTGGTGCAGAAGTACGGAGGATCCTCCGTCGCGGATGCCGACGCCATCCGCCGTGTCGCGAAGCGCGTCGCGGAGACGCGCCAGGCCGGGCACGACGTGGTGGTCACCGTGTCTGCGATGGGCGACACGACGGACGAGCTGATCGACCTCTCCAACGAGGTCTCCGGCCGCGAGCACCCGCGAGAGATGGACATCCTCCTCACCGCCGGCGAGCGCATCTCGATGGCGCTGCTCGCGATGGCGGTGCGCGACCTGGGCGTCGGCGCCCAGTCCTTCACCGGCCCGCAGGCGGGCGTCATCACGTCTGGCGCCTACGGCCGCGCTCGCATCATCGACGTGGCGCCCGGCCGCCTTCGCCAGACCCTCGATGACGGCGACGTCGCGATCGTCGCCGGCTTCCAGGGCCTCAACCAGGAGACGCAGGACGTGCAGACCCTGGGCCGCGGCGGCTCCGACACGACGGCCGTCGCGCTCGCCGCCGCGCTCGAGGCCGACGTGTGCGAGATCTACACCGACGTGGACGGCGTCTTCTCCGCCGACCCCCGCGTCGTCCCGTCCGCGCGCAAGCTGGACGTCATCACGTACGAGGAGATGCTCGACATGGCCGCCTCAGGCGCCAAGGTCCTGATGCCTCGCTGCGTCGAGTACGCCCGCCGCTTCAACGTGCCGATCCACGTCCGCTCGTCGTTCTCAGGGTTGACAGGCACCATGGTGGTGGGACATCCCGAAGGAACCGAAGGTGAGGAAACCATGGAGCAGCCGATCATCGCAGGCGTCGCCCACGACGTCTCCGAGGCCAAGATCACGGTCATCGGGGTCCCCGACATCCCGGGTTCCGCTGCGCGCCTGTTCGAGGCGGTCGCGACGGCGGATGTCAACATCGACATGATCGTGCAGAACGTGTCCGCGACGCACACGGGCGTCACCGACATCTCCTTCACGCTCCCCACGGCGCAGGTCGCCGCCGCACGCGCCGCCCTCGAGGCGGACCACGAGGCGATCGGCTTCCGCGAGCTCGTGGTGGACGACACGATCGGCAAGATCTCGCTCATCGGTGCCGGGATGCGGTCATCGTCGGGCGTGTCCGCCAAGTTCTTCTCGGCTCTGCGCGACGCGGGCATCAACATCGAGATGATCTCCACCTCGGACATCCGGATCTCGGTCGTCACGCGCGCCGAGCTGGTGGACGACGCTGTTCGCGCGGTCCACACCGCATTCGGCCTGGACTCGACCCAGGGTGAGGCCGTGGTCTACGGAGGTACCGGACGATGACACTCTCCCTCGCAGTCGTGGGCGCTACCGGTCAGGTGGGCGCCGTCATGCGTGAGCTCGTGGCTGAGCGCTTCCCCCAGGCCGACGTGAGGTTCTTCGCGTCGTCGCGCTCCGCGGGCAAGGTGCTCCCCCACCTCGGCCGCGACATCGTCGTGGAGGACGTCGCGTCGGGCGACTACTCCGGCATCGACATCGCGCTCTTCTCGGCCGGTGGCGGCGCCTCCAAGGAGTACGCCCCGCGGTTCGCTGCTGCCGGCGCGATCGTGATCGACAACTCGTCCGCGTGGCGCAAGGACCCCGAGGTGCCGCTCGTCGTCTCGGAGGTCAACCCCGAGGCGCTGGACGACATCCCCAAGGGCATCGTCGCCAACCCCAACTGCACCACGATGGCCGCCATGCCCGTCCTCAAGCCGCTGCACGAGGCCGCCGGCCTGGAGCGCCTCGTCGTCTCCAGCTACCAGGCCGTGTCCGGCTCGGGCCTCGCCGGCGTCGAGGAGCTGCACGGCCAGGCCGCTGCCGTGGTCGACGGCGCGAAGGCGCTCGCTCACGACGGCTCCGCGGTCGACTTCCCTGCCCCCGTGAAGTACGTCGCGCCCATCGCGTTCAACGTGCTCCCCATGGCCGGCTCCGTGGTGGACGACGGCTCGAACGAGACCGACGAGGAGCAGAAGCTGCGCAACGAGTCGCGCAAGATCCTGGGCCTCCCGGGCCTTCGCGTCAGCGGTACCTGCGTGCGCGTGCCGGTGTTCACCGGTCACTCGCTCTCCATCAACGCCGAGTTCTCGAAGGACATCACACCGGAGCAGGCGTACGAGATCCTCGCCTCCGCCCCGGGAGTGAAGGTCCAGGAGGTTCCCACTCCGCTCGACGCAGCGGGCGGTGACCTGTCGCTCGTGGGCCGCATCCGCCAGGACCGTGCGGCCGAGGGCAACCACGGCCTCGCGCTGTTCGTGTCCGGGGACAACCTGCGCAAGGGCGCTGCCCTCAACGCCGTGCAGCTCGCGGAGCTCGTCGCGGCTCGGCTGGCGACCAAGGCGTAGCCGCCGGAGCCTCACCTCTGCGATCAGGGGCCGGATCCTTCGGGATCCGGCCCCTCTTCACACCTGCCGCGCCGTCGCGCGGGAGACGGACCCTCGGTGGGACAACCCGACGCCCGCCAGTGCCGAGAGCGCACCGGCAGGGTCCTCCAGCAGCCCGGAGAATGCGACCTCGGCTGCACCCACCGACATCATGTGCTCGCGCAGCTCGTTGCGCACGATCGGTACATCGAGGGCCAGGTCCGGCATGGCCAGGGCGCCCACGCGAGCAACGAGCTCCTCCCCGCGCGCGGTGAGGATCGCGCCGGGAAGGCCTCCCAGGACCACCCTGCGCGGCGCGAGGATCGTGACGATCGTCGCGATGCCCTGCGCGAGCCGCTCGGTCTGCCTCTCGAGCTCCCTGAGGACGGGCAGAGCGGGGTCTGCGAGCAGGGCGTCCAGGTCGTCGAGCGCGAGGTCGGGACGCCCCGACGCGGCGCGCATCCGTGCCATGGACACGTATGCCTCGAGGCAGCCGCGCCTGCCGCAGCCGCACGCGGCGCCGCCGGGGCTGACGGTGAGATGCCCCAGCTCCCCCGCGAAGCTCCGTTCTCCTCTCAGCAGCCGGCCCTCCATGATCACGCCTGCTCCCACGCCGGAGGCCGAGCCGTTCAGGTAGACCAGGTTCCGCTCACCGCGTCCCGCGCCGAACAGCGCCTCCGCGACCGCGCCCACGTTGGCGTCGTTCGCCGCAGCAGCCGGCACGCCCAACGCGTCCTCGAGCGCGGCGGCGACCGCCACGTTCCGCCAGCCCAGGTGATGCGACACCGCGACCACCTGGCTGTGCTCGTCGACCAGTCCCGGCACGGCGACTCCCGCGCACACGAGACGCCTGCCTACGAGCGCCGCCGACGACGCGACCATGTCACTTACCAGGCTCATCATGGTGGGAAGGGTCGGGGGCGAATCGACGGAACGCTGCTGAAGCTCGTGGACCACGCCCCCGAGCCCGATCACGCCCATCCGCACGCCGTCGGTCTCCGGGTTGATCCCGAGCGCGACGACGTCAGCGTCGGCATGGACCATGGGGCTGGGGCGGCCGGCACGCGGTTCCTCCCAGTGCGGCTCGCGTTCCTTCACCAGGCCCAGCGCGACGAGCTCCCCGACGAGCACTCCGACGGTCGACCTGTTGAGCCCCGTGATGCGCGTCAGGTCTGCCCGAGACGTGTCGCCGTGGTGATGCACGTAACGCAGGAGGGTGGAGAGGTTGTGACGGCGCGTGACCTCGTTCCGTGAACCTGCAGGAGAGTGATCCACCTCCGGCTCCGCCATGCGTCCTCCCCGGCCTCGCTCAGCCCGTTCAGCATAGGGGCGACCGGCGGTGCGCGGGAGGTGAGGCTCGCGGATCCGTCCCCACCGCAGGGGAACGACGAAGGCCCCTCCCGAAGGAGGGGCCTCTGTCAACGATGTCTAGAGACATCTGTCAACGATGTCCTGAGACATCACACGGTCGGGGTGACAGGATTTGAACCTGCGACCTCCTCGTCCCGAACGAGGCGCGCTACCAAGCTGCGCCACACCCCGTGATTTGAGCCTGCCCAGGATAGCCGACGACAGGCCGTGTTGAGAAATCCGCTCCGACTGTCGTCTCAGGCGCGCGGAACGAGCGTGAGCAGCGTCGCCTCAGGGCGGCATGCGAATCGTACGGGCGCATACGGCGAATGCCCCAGCCCCGCGGAGACATGGAGCCAGGTGGACTCGCTGCCGGGCTCGTCCGGGCGCGCGCCCGGCCAACCGGACAGGCCCTTGACTCGGCCCGTGTCCAGGTCGCAGTTGGTGACCAGCGCACCGTACCCAGGGACGCAGACCTGCCCACCGTGGGTGTGACCGGCGAGGATCAGGTCGCATCCGTCGGTACGCAGATCGTCGAGCACGCGGGTGTACGGCGCATGCGTGACGCCGACGTGGAGCTCGGCATGGTCGGCTTCGGGCCTCGGCATCACGTCGCGGTTCAGGTGTGCGTCGTCCGTGCCCACGAGGCTGATGTCCCTGCCGCCGGCGTGCACGCGTCCGCGGGTGTTGGTGAGGTCCACCCATCCCGCCTCGCTGAGTGCGGCGCGCAGGCGCCCGTGCGGCAGCTCGACGCGGTCGTGGCGCACGCGCGACGGGCCCCCGAAGTACTGGAATGGGTTGAGCGGCTTGGGCGCGTAGTAGTCGTTGGAGCCGAAGACGAATGCTCCCGGCAGGGCGAGCAGCGGCGTCAGAGCCTCGAGCAGCGGGGGCACGGCGTCGACGTGTCCCAGGTTGTCGCCGGTGTCCACCACGAGGTCGGGTTCCAGGGTCGCCAGGTCGCGCACCCATGCGATGCGGTCGCGCTGGGTCGGAGTGAGGTGGATGTCGGAGACGTGCAGGACGGTGAGCGGGGTCGCCCCTGGCGCCAGCACGGGGACCTCCACCTGGCGCAGGACGTAGCGATGGGCCTCGATGAGGCCCCACGCGAGCGCTGCCGCGCCGGTGGCGGCGAGCGCGACGGTGCCGCGGCCGATCATGGCCGCGGCACCGCGCGAGGACGAGCCGTCACCCATCAGGTCACCCTGACTTAGGGGTGGACGTCGAACCGGGCGTGCTCGTGGAGCCCGTGCCGTTGTTGCCGTTGTTGTCCTTGGTCGTGTCATTGGTGAGCGGCCACCCCGCCGGCGGGTCGGTGGCGAAGGACGCCGGCGGCCACGTGGAGCCCCAGTAGTCGCTTGGAGCGACCGTCGGGTCCCATCCGGCGGGCCAGTTGTACCACCAGTCCGGCAGCTGGTCGGTCGCGAGGTAGTACGTGATCGTCGACCCTGGGAGCGCCTTCGAGTACGAACCGGGCGACTGCGCGGCGACCGTGCCCACGGAGTACATGGTCGAGTACACGGTGCTCGCCTCAGCCCTGAAGCCTGCCGCGGTGATCGCGGCCTTGGCCTGCGACTCGGTCATGCCGACCACCGACGGGACGCTCTGAGGCGTGCCGTACAGGATGTCGCTCGTCGGCGTCTGGATGAAGTCGATGTTCGGCTCGTTCGCGAGCGCTCGATCCATGTAGTGCTTCCACGTGGGAGCGGAGATCGTCCCACCATAGATCCACCCCTTGTAGTACGTGCCGTTCAATGTCAGATCGTGACCTGGCACATCGTGGTCGGGGTTGCCCAGCCAGACCGCGGTGGTGAGCTGCGGCGTGTAGCCGACGAACCACAGGTGGGAGTTGAGCTGCGACGTGCCGGTCTTGCCGGCGGCCTCGCGCCCGTTCGCGAGCTGCGCCTTCACACCTGATCCGTACTCGATGACCTTCGACATCGCGTACTGGACACCTACAGCGATGTCCTCAGAGATGACCCTGTTGCAGTCCTCGCCCGGAAGGGTGATCTCGTTGCCCTCGGAGTCCTTGGGGACCGCACCTGACGAGTCCGTGATCGACAGGATCGAGTACGGCTCGCAGTGCACGCCGTCGTTCGCGAACGTCTGCATGACCGAGGCCATGGTCAGCGGCGAGGCGTTCTGGGTGCCGAGGGTGATCGACGGCACATACTCGATGTCCTTGCCGTCCGCGCGGTGGAAGCCGAGGTTGTAGGCCATGTCGACCACATCGCAGAGGTCCAGCTGCGACGACATCGCGACGTACGCGGTGTTGACCGAGTTCGCGGTGGCGTTCAGCACCGACATGGTTCCGGCACCCTCACCGCCGGTGTTGGTCGGCTTCCAGGTGCCGCCTCCGACCAGGCTCGTACAGCTGTCCGGCCAGTCCGCGACCTTGTACTCCTTGATGTTGCCGCTGACGGTCTGCATGAGCGATCGCCCGGACTCGAGCCAGGTGGTGAGGATGATCGGTTTGAACGTCGACCCTGGAGAGAACCCTCGCGATCCGCCGTAGTCACGGTCGGTCGAGTAGTTCACGGAGGTCGAGTTCGGGGCCTCGGAGGTCGGGTCGAACTCTCTCGTCTGGCTCATCGCGAGGATCTGGCCAGTGGACGAGTCGAGCGACACGAGCGCCATCGCCCACCCGGATGGATCGTCGATGGGGAGCGACGCGCGCAGCTCCTCGTTCGCGATGGTCTGCTTGTCGACGTCGAGCGTCGTCACGATGTCGAGCCCACCGGTGTACAGAAGGTCGGTGCCCTCGCCGTTGAACGCCGGGTCCTGCTTGATGACCTTGGTGACGTAGTCGCAGAAGAACGGCGCCAGCTCGGACGCACGGCACGAGAACTTGGGGTACGTGACGTTCATGTAGTCCTCGAGAGGAGTGGCCACGTACTGGTCGAACTCGTCCTTGGTGATCATCCCTTGCTCGTACATCACGCCGAGCACGATGTTGCGACGGGTGATCGACTGCTCAGGATGCCGGACCGGGTCCCACTTGGTGGGGTTCTGGGTGATCCCTGCGATCGTCGCGGCCTCGAGGGCGTTCACCTCCGCCGCCGACTTGCCGAAGTAGTACTCCGCCGCCGCCTCGACGCCGTACGTGTTGGTGCCGAACTGCGCGATGTTGAGGTACTGCTGGAGGATCTCCTCCTTGCCGCAGTCCACCTGGGGATCGTCGGTGCAGTGGGTGCCGTACACCGAGTTGACCTTCTCCTCGTAGGCGAGGGCCAGCCTCCATTCGCGGATCTTGCGCTCGATGGTGGTCTCGGTAGCGGCCTTGATCGCCGCCTCATCGCCGGAGTCGATGGCCTTCTGCAGCAGCGTGTTCTTCACCAGCTGCTGGGTGATGGTCGAGCCTCCGACGGTGCTGCCGCCGCCACCGACATACGACACGGCGGCGCGCAGGATTCCCTGTCCGTCCACTCCGTTGTGCTCCCAGAAGCGCTGGTCCTCGACCGCGACGACCGCCTTCTGCAGCCATGGCGAGATGTCCTCGAGCGGCACGACCACGCGGTTCTGGGAGTAGAAGGTCGCGATCAGCGTGTTGCCGGTGCGGTCGTAGATGTTCGACTGCTGTGGAAGCGTGACCTGGGCCAGGTCGCCTGGCAGCTCCTCGAAGAGGTTCGAGGTGCCCTCGGCAGTGTTTCCCACGACCGTCACCGCTGGCAGAGCGAGGCCTGCGAGCAGGATTCCGCCGACCACGGACAGGACGACGAACGCGAGCAGCCCGCCGATGAGCTGCGCGAACGTCGCACGTCCGTCACGGCGCGCGCGTTCGGAGACGAAGAGACCCATGCACCAACCTTACGTTGCCGTCACAACGATCCAGAATCCCGTGAGGTTGCACGTGGATATAGGCTCGCATGCATGACGACGTGGGAATACTCGACGGTGCCGCTCATCGACCATGCGACCAAGCAGATCCTCGACCAGTGGGGCGAGGACGGCTGGGAGCTGGTCCAGGTGGTCACGGGACCCACAGGCGGGCTCGTCGCGTACATGAAGCGTCCGAAGGCCGGCGCATGAGCGCCACCCAGCGGCTCGCGTCGCTCGGCCTGACGCTCCCCGAGGTCGCGAACCCGGTCGGCACGTACGTCCCCGCGCTTCGGCACGGCGACCTCGTGTACACCTCGGGTCAGCTCCCCTTCGTCGACGGCGCGCTGCTCGCCACCGGTCATGTGGGACAGCGCGCGGACGACGTGTCGCCTGAGCGAGCCGCCGAGTGCGCCCGCGCGGCGGCTCTGAACGCGCTCGCCGCGGCCGCCCGCGCAGCAGGAGGTCTCGACTCGATCGTGTCCGTGGTCAAGGTCACGGGCTTCGTCTCGTCGGCCCCCGACTTCACCCAGCAGCCGGCCATCCTGAACGCCGCATCGGCGCTCATGGTCGACGTGTTCGGCGATGCCGGCCGCCACGCCAGGTCGGCCGTGGGCGTCGCGGCGCTGCCGTTGGGCGCACCGGTGGAGGTCGAGATCGTCGTGGCGGTGCGCCAGTAGCCCAGCCCCTAGGGGACGGCATCCGCGCCCGGCGCCCGGCGCCCGGCGCCCGCGCTGCCGCAGGGCCGCGGCTTCCGCGTGTCAGCGCGAACGTGCGCGCAGGCGCTCGGGCTCGTAGACCTCGACGGACCCGATGTGGACGTCGATCCAGCCGCGCGACGCGAAGTCCGCGAGCGCCTTGTTCACCGTCTCGCGCGACGCGCCGACGAGCTGCGCGAGCTCCTCCTGCGTCAGCCCGTGGCGCACCGTCACGTGACCGCGCTCCATGCGCCCGAAGCGGTGGCCGAGGTCGAGGATCGCCTTCGCCACACGACCTGGAACGTCCGAGAAGACGAGGTCGGCCATCGTGTTGGTGGTGCGCCGGATGCGCTGCGCGAGCGCGCGCAACAGATGACGAGACATGTCCAGGTGCTCGTCGAGCCAGGCGTCGAGCACCTCCTTCGGAAGCTCGTAGAGGACCGACTCCTCGACCACGTGAGCACGCGACAGCCGGGGTCCAGGGTCGAACACGGACAGTTCGCCGACCATGTCGCCGACCCCCATGAGGCCCAGAAGGTTCTCACGGCCGTCACGCGCGGTGCGAGCCAGTTTCACCTTGCCCCTGACCACGACGTACATGGCGTGACCCTCGGAACCCTCGGTGAAGATGGTCTCGCCCTTGGCGAACTCGCGGCGCGTCATCTGCTCGATCAGCGAGCGCGCGCTGGCGGTGTCCATGCCTCCGAACAGCGGTGACGAGCGCAGCAGCTGCTCCTCGCGCGGGTTGCGCCCGTTCTGGGGTGCCTCAGGCATAGCGGCGCTCCGCGACGTCACGTCGGTGTGCCTCGCCCATCGCCTTGACCATCAATGCCGTCACCGTCTCCAGGTTCTCTGCCACCCGTGCCTCGTAGGCCTCGAGCCGCATATCAAGCGTGTCCAACTCCTCGATGCTACCGGGCGCGACCGCTCCTCTCTCGGGCCACACCGCAGCGACCAGCTCTCGCGAGCTCGGAGCGTCGGCGGCGAGCGCCTCCCAGATGTCGTCGAGCTCGAGCGCCTCGGCGCCCCCCGGGCGTGCGAGCGCGGCGATGGTGAGCTCCCGGCGGGCCGCGATGAGACGCCGCCACCAGCGCACGCGTGCGAGCTCACGGCGGATGTCGCGTCGTCGCTGCCTCAGCTCGGCGATCCGCTCCGCAGACGGCATGGTGCTCACCGCACCCCCTTCGTGGACCTCAGGGCGGCTGGAGTGCGCCCGTCCTGACCACTCCTCTATCGGCCGTCGACCCTCGCGCCTTGAGGGTCGCCTAGGGTGGGGCCATGCCCCGCCGCACCCCGCTCACCGTGGCCGCCTCGCAGGACGCCGACCCGCCTGTGTCGCTCGTGCGGCGTGCACGCGCGATCAACCGCGCGCTCGCCGACGCGTACCCCGACGCGCGCTGCGAGCTGGACTACGGCACGCCCTTCCAGCTGCTCGCGGCGACGGTGCTGTCGGCCCAGTGCACCGATGTGCGCGTCAACCAGGTGACGCCCGCGCTCTTCGCGCGCTTCCCCGACGCGGCGGCGATGGCGAGCGCGGACCGTCACGAGCTGGAGGAGCTGATCAGGTCCACCGGCTTCTACCGCGCGAAGGCGGAGTCCCTGCTGGGGCTCAGCCGGGACATCGTCGAGAAGCACGACGGCGAGGTCCCAGGCCGGCTGAAGGACCTGGTGACGCTGCGCGGCGTCGGCCGGAAGACGGCGAACGTGGTGCTGGGCAATGCGTTCGACGTGCCCGGCATCACGGTGGACACCCACATGGGCCGGTTGGCCCGCAGGCTGGGCCTGACGGTGAACGACGATCCCGTGGCTGTCGAGCGCGACCTGATGGCGTTGATCGAGCGGCGCGAGTGGACCCTGTGGTCGCACCGGATCATCTTCCATGGACGACGCAGGTGCACCGCGCGCAAGCCCGACTGCGGATCGTGCGAGGTCGCCGCGCTGTGTCCGTCGGCGCCGGGAGCTGCGGTCCGCGCACCGCGGGCGTGAGCCGGCGGACGACCGTCACGCGACTGCCGGCGGGCTGCGGCTAGTGCGCGTCGTCCTTCTCAGGTCGAGGCGCGACGGTGCCGCCGATCATGCGCGCCAGCTCGTGGGCGTCTCCCATGCGGTCATGGCCGACGACAGGGTTCGACCGTGACTCGTACAGGCGCCGGTAGAACCGGTCGCGCCAGAAGAGCATCGAGGCGCCGATGATCGCCGCGAGGATCGAGGCGGCGAGCACGGCCATCTTCACCTCGGCCACCCGCTCGTCGCTGAAGGCCAGGTCGCCGATCAGCAGCGAGACCGTGAAGCCGATGCCTGCGAGGAATGCCATCCCGAGCACGTCGAGCCAGTTGAGGCCCCGATCGAGGTTCGCCTTCGTGAAGGTGGCGACGAGCCAGGTCGCCAGCACGATGCCCAGAGGCTTGCCGATGACGAGGCCGATGACGACGCCCTGGGCGACGGGGTCGGACACGGCGGTCGAGATCGCTTCGCTGGAGATGGCGATGCCTGCGGCGAACAGCGCGAACACCGGCACCGCGAAGCCTGCCGACACGGGACGCCACTTGTGCTCCCAGTGCTCCGCGAGCGCGTGCTTCTCTCCCTTGCGCCTGATCGCGGGGACCACCATGCCGAGCGCGACGCCGGCGATCGTGGCGTGGATGCCGGACGCGTGCATGAACGCCCACGCGGCCACCGCGAGCGGCACCATCAGCCACCACGGGGTGATCCGCTTGGCTGCGAGGAGCCCGAACACGGCGATGCACACGACGGACGCCGCGAGCCACAGGAAGTTGATCTGGTCCGTGAAGAACACGGCGATGATGATGATCGCGAGCAGGTCGTCGACCACGGCGAGGGTGAGAAGGAACGCGCGGAGCGCATTCGGCAGCCACTTGCCGACCACGGAGAGCACCGCCACGGCGAACGCGATGTCGGTGGCCGTCGGCACCGCCCAGCCCTCCGGGGACCCGCCGTCCTGGAGGTTCACGACCGTGTACAGGATGGCCGGCATCGCCATGCCGCCGACGGCGGCGACGATCGGAACGATCGCGGTGGCGGGACGACGCAGCTCGCCGGCGACGATCTCACGCTTGAGCTCGAGCCCCACGACGAAGAAGAAGATGGCCAGGAGGCCGTCCTTCGCCCAGTCCTCGACGGACAGGTCGAGGTGGAGCGCATGCGGGCCGATCTGGAACGACTTCAGCGCCTCGTACGAATCGGCCCACGCCGAGTTCGCCCAGATCAACGCGGCGACGGTTCCGACCAGCAGAAGGATGCCGCCCGCACGCTCGGTCCGAAGGATGTCGGACAGAGTCCTCTCCGTCGACGGCGTCAGCCGGGAGAAGAGGCGTGTGGGCTTGTCGGGCATTCAGTCTCCTCGGGCGGGGAGGGCGGGGAACTGCGTCCAGACTACCCAGCGGCTCCCAGGACCGACGTCCTGCTCGAGGATGATCGCGAGGCTCTGCGCGCCCCGCTCGGGCTCACGCGGACGCGCTGCCTGACTTCTCTGCGGGCTGCGGTGCGGGCGGGTCGAAGCGGTACCCGACGTTGCGCACCGTGCCGATCAGCTGCTCGTGCTCCGAGCCGAGCTTCGCGCGCAGGCGGCGGACGTGGACGTCCACCGTGCGTGTGCCGCCGTAGTAGTCGAATCCCCACACCTCCTGAAGCAGCTGGTCGCGCGTGTAGACGCGTCCCGGATGCTGCATGAGGTACTTGAGGAGCTCGAACTCCTTGTAGGTCAGGTCCAGCGGGACGCCCTTGAGCCTGGCGGTGTAGCCGCCCACGTCCACCGTGAGGTCGCCGGAGGAGAACTCCGCGGCCTTCTCCAGCGGGTCCTGAGCACTCGCCCGGCCCATGAGCAGCCGGATGCGGGCCTCGACCTCCGCGGGCGAGGCGTCGGCGAGGACCACGTCGTCGGCACCCCATTCGCTCGTGACGATCGACATGCCTCCGTCACGAAGCACCAGCAGCAGAGGGACGGTCACCCCGGTGACCTGGACGAGCTTGCAGTTGTTGCGCGCCTCGGCAAGGTCGTTGCGGGCGTCGACCACGAGCACGTCGGCGTCCATCGCGTCGAGCATGGCCGCCGGCTCGGGCTCCACGACACGGGTCCGATGGCTGAGCAAGGAGAGCGCGGGCAGGACGGCTCCGGCCCCGTCGCCTGACGGGGTGAGCACAAGCAGGTCTGCCATCGCCACCTCCTGGTTGGCTTTACTGTAGCGGCGCAGCCCGTGACACACTAACCACCATGGCTCCGACCTCCCGCGCGTCGATGACTGCCGTCGCCGCAGCGGTGGTGGCAGGCTCCGGCTATCTGGGCGCCCGCTACCTGGCGCTCGCGATCCTGGTACTCGCCGTGTCGATGGGCATCGGCTGGTCCCATCTGGTCCACATGGGTCGACAGTGGACGACGACGGCGATCGTCGGCGGAGGCGGCGCGCTCGCGATCGTGGCGGTCGCGATCGGGCGCACCGAGCCGTACCTGCGCTACATCGTGATCGCGCTCGCAGCCATCACGGTCGCAGCCCTGATCGCCGAGGTGTTCCTGCCCTCCCCCCGCGGACATGTGCTCAACGCGGTCGCGGGCACTGCTGCGGGCGGAGCGATCGCGACCGCCGGATCGGCGTGGATCGCGGCGATCCGCACCCCTGGGTCCGAGGACCTGGTGGTCGCGGGCGCGATCACGCTCGCGATGGCGGCCGTGTTCTCGTCGGCGACGCGGCGACCCGGGGTGAACGTGGCGCTCACGTTCCTCCTGGGCGCGGGCGCGGGCGCGGGGATGGGCTTCGTCTTCACCTCGCTGAGCTGGTACGGGGGCATCCTCGTGGGGCTCCTCACCGGTGCGTCCGTGGTGCTCATGAGCGAGCTGTACCGACGTGAGCCGCGACCCCGCACCAGGTGGGCGGGAATGTCGTCGGCCATCGCGCCTGTTCTTATCGCCGGCGTGCTCGTCTACCTCGCGGGGCGCCTGCTCATCGGCTGACGGAGGTCCCTCCTTGCTTATCCGCATCGTCATCGTGGTCGCGCTGCTCGCGGTCGCGTCCCTCGCCTACTGGTGGTGGTCGCGCCGTCAGGGCCGCGTGACCCGAGTGGAGATCCCCGGCGCGCTCACGCCTGCCGTCCTGGGTGCACCACGCGGCTACCGCGCCACCTTCGTGCAGTTCTCGACCCCCGTCTGCGCCAAGTGCCCTCCCACCCGCACCCTGCTCCAGCGCGTCGCCGCCGAGTACGAGGGCGTGAGCCACGTCGAGATCGACGCGTCCGAACGGCTGGACCTGGCGCGCGAGCTCGACATCATGCGCACCCCCACGACCCTGGTCCTCGACACGAACGGCGTGGTCGTCGCCCGCATGTCCGGTGCTCCCACCGAGGCGCAGGCACGCGAGGCCATCGAGACGACGCCCGCGGGCGGCACCGAGTACGCGATCTGATCGGGCACGGGCCCTGCCCGGTCCTGATACCTGCCAGGGCATGACGCTCCGGCGGTCCATCCACGTAGAATCCCCGCAGCCGCCACCAAGGCGCGCGGCATCCCCACCCCCAAGGAGCTCCCCATGGCCAAGGACATCCGCATCGACCCACGCGGGCCGCGGTTCGGCGCAGCCGTCACGCTCGTGTTCGCAGTCGCCGCGCTGGTCGTCGGCGCCAACAACGTCGGGCTGGTGCTGTCCTTCCTCCTGGCAGCGCTGTTCCTGCCCGGCGCGATCGTCGGCCCCCAGGCGACCGCGCAGTCCGCCATGTTCGCCAGGTGGGTACGGCCTCGGCTCGCTCCTCCCACGGAGACCGAGTCGTTCCGCGCACCGCGTTTCGCGCAGCAGGTGGGCATGGCGTTCGCGGTGCTGGCGATCCTCTTCCTCGCGCTGAACGTGGTGGTCGGCTACTTCATCGCGATCGGCTTCATCGTGCTCGCGTCGTTCCTGAACTCGGTCTTCGACTTCTGCATGGGCTGCGAGGTCTACCTGCTCGCGACCCGCGCCACCCGCCGGGCGTGACCGTCACGGCTCGAACCGAGGCGGGGCTTTCGTCCTAGGATGGGCGCATGACAGCACTGGGGCTCACCTACACCATCCTCGCTGTGCTCGGCTTCGCCGCCACCGCCTGGATCGTCGGCATCGTCGTCCTGCACCTCCTGAAGGACGGAGCGCGGTGACGTTCGTCCTTCCCGACGGCTTGGCGCCAGAGGTCTACCCGCTCGCGTGGCTCGTGGGCGAGTGGGAGGGCTCCGGCGAGCTCTCATACCCCGGCGTGCCGGCGTCCGCGTTCCGGCAGCGCGTGTCCTTCGACCATGATGGAGGGCCGTACCTCACGTACTCGTCGACCATCACCTTGATGGGGCCCGACGGCGAGGAGGGCCAGGTCTGGCAGGTCGAGTCCGGCTTCTGGCGGGTCGCGCCCGCCGTGCCCGAGGGCGTCGAGCTGCAGGACTTCCAGCACCCGCTCGAGGTGATCATGACCGAGGCCTCCGGCGTGCTGTCCGCCTACTTCGGCGCGGTCGGCAACGGCCGCGTGGACCTCGCGACGCGCTTCGTCGCCTCCACCGAGAGCGGCCCCGAGGTCCGCGGAGCGACCCGCATGTACGGCAACGTGCAGGGCGAGCTCATGTGGGCGTGGGACCTCGCGGCGTTCGGTCACGAGCTGCAGTCCTACGTCGCCGCGCGCATGAACCGCGTCGACGCGGAATCGCCCGCGGCCCCCTAGACGTTCCTGTCCCATGAGCACCCTCACCGCCAGTCCCCTGCTGAGCCGCCACGGCGCCGTCGAGGCGACCGGGCTGGACGCCGGAGTCGCCTGGCACTACGGAGATCCGACCGCCGAGCAGCGCGCCCTCGCGCAGGGTCGCGGCGTCGTCGACCAGTCGCACCTGGGGGTGGTGACCGTCACGGGACCCGACCGGCTGTCGTGGCTGAACTCCCTGTCCACGCAGGAGGTCGCGGCGCTCACACCCGGGGCGTCCACCGAGCTCATGATCCTCAGTCCCCAAGGCCGGATCGAGCACGTGGCCGCCGCCGTGGACGACGGCGCGACCACCTGGCTAATCACCGAGACCGCCGAAGGCCTCGCCACGTTCCTGGACCGCATGCGCTTCATGCTGCGCGTGGACGTGGCCGACGTCACGGCCGACTGGGCCGCGCTGGGCGAGGCGGTGCGCGCACCCGCGGCCAGCGGCGAGCCGGTGACCTGGGTGGACCCCTGGCCCGACGTCGTCGCCGGCGGCACCACCTACGCCGCGTCCACCGACTCCCACCCGGGAGCCCTGCGTCCGTGGCGTCTGGTGCTCGTGCCTCGTCCCGACCTGGACAAGGAGGTCGACGAGCGGCTCGAGTCAGGCTGGATCCTCGCCGGCACCTGGGCCGCGGAGGCGCTACGCATCGAGGCGTACAGGCCTCGCGCCGCCGCCGAGGTGGACGCCACCACGCTCCCTCACGAGCTCGACTGGCTGCGCACGGCCGTGCATCTGCACAAGGGCTGCTACCGCGGGCAGGAGACCGTCGCCAAGGTGCACAACGTCGGCCGCCCGCCTCGTCGTCTGACGATGCTGCACCTGGACGGGTCCGCGCACTCCCTGCCCGAGCCCGGCGCCTCGGTGCGACTGGGGCTCGAGGACGACGCCCCCGTCGCCGGCCATGTCACCTCCGTCGCGAGGCACCACGAGCTGGGCCCCATCGCGCTCGCGGTGCTCAAGCGGTCCACCGACCCGTCGGCCACCCTCATCGTCCCGTCAGACGGTGGTGCGCTCAGCGCCTCGCAGGAGCTCATCGTGAACGCCGACGGCTTCAGCGCCGACCGACCGCCCACGGTCGGCCCCACCATGAAGGGCCTGCTGATGGGAAAGGGGTGCGCCGCCGACGGCGGCGACATGCCCGCCTGACCCCCGCCGAGGCGCTGACCGGCTCGGTCACGTAGCCTGGACGGAACACACGTCTCAGGGGGAACCGTGACCACCGCCTTCATGATCATCCTGCTGCTCGGCGTGAGCGCGCTGCTCGTCGCGCGACTCCTCTTCAAGGACGCCGCCGACGGCGTGGCATATGCAGTGTTCACGGTCGCGTTCCTGGCGGCGAGCGCCACCGAGCACGGCTGGCAGCGGTGGGCCTCGATCGGCGTCGCGGTGCTGCACGCGCTGTGGTTCGCGAACTGGCTGCGCAAGAGGAGCGCCGCCTCGAAGCGCGACGCTCTCGACGCCGCGCACGCGTCGATGTCCTGACCGCACGCCGCTCTCGCCCCATCGAGGC
Organism: Demequina capsici; assembly: GCF_032102965.1. Lineage (NCBI taxonomy): Bacteria > Bacillati > Actinomycetota > Actinomycetes > Micrococcales > Demequinaceae > Demequina > Demequina capsici. The sequence goes on from NZ_CP134880.1 coordinate 2,742,587, forward strand.
TGCACGCCGGGCATTCCGCCTCCGCCCCGCCCTGCGCTACCGTGGTCGCGTCGTGTCGCCGGTCGTCTGAGGAGTCCTCCTTGTTCTCGTCGCTGCAGAACCTCGTGATCCTGGTCCTGTCGGTCGCCGCTCTCGTCGGGTCCGTCTGGGGTCTGATCGACGCTGCGAAGTACTCGAACGAGGCCTACGTCGCGGCGGGCAAGCAGACCAAGACGATCTGGCTCGTGATCCTCGGCGTCGCCGCGCTCATCGCGTTCATCTCCATGCCGTACCCGCTCGGCGGAGGCGGCGGGATCGTCGGCTTCCTGGGCCTGCTCTCGATCGTCGCCGTGATCGTGTACTTCGTGGAGGTGCGCGTGAAGGTCGCGCCGCATCATCGCCCGGGAGCGGGACCCAAGCGCGGCACGTGGTGAGCCTGGCGCCCAGGGCAGCCGCCCGTCGGGCCGTGCGCTCGCTCGCCTCGCCCGCATCCAGGACCGCCTGATGCGTGCCGTCCTCCAGCGGGCGTCCCGCGCCTGCGTCACCGTCGACGGGACGGTCACCGCATCCTTCGATCGCCAGGGCATCGTCGCGCTCGTGGGCGTCACCCATGACGACGGCAAGGAGCAGGTCGAGCTGATCGCTCGGAAGATCGCGGATCTTCGCATCCTCAACGACGAACGGTCCGTCCTCGATGAGGGTGCGCCCGTCATCGTCGTCAGCCAGTTCACGCTTTACGCGGACACCCGCAAGGGCCGGCGCCCCACATGGAACCAGGCTGCGCCAGGGCCTGTGGCCGAGCCCCTGGTCGACGCCGTGGTCGAGGCGTTGCGCGACCGTGGGTTGACCGTGGGCACAGGGATCTTCGGCGCCGACATGAAGGTGGAGCTCGTCAACGACGGGCCGATCACCATCGTCCTGGAGGCGTGAGCCTCCCCCGTCGTGCGACGAGCCAGGGCACTGGCGTTTCGTCCGGGTGACGTCCACGCGTCGTCCGCCTGGGAAGTCGCACCCCGTGTTTCCTGCCGGTGAACACCTTCACGCCCCTGGCGAACATGGGCATTCGCAGACCCTCCCGCTGGTTAGCCTGGAAGCGCACCGGGGCCTGCCCCGTCGCAGTCCACCCCTCGCCACGGCGGGAGGGGCGGCAACACCCGGCCTCGGCCGGACGACTCTTGGGAGGTACAGATGTTCGAGCGGTTCACCGATCGGGCCCGTCGCGTCGTGGTGCTTGCGCAGGAAGAGGCGCGCATGCTCAACCACAACTACATCGGGACGGAGCACATCCTGCTCGGCCTCGTCCGCGAGGGCGAAGGCGTCGCCGCCAAGGCCCTTGAGGCCATGGACATCTCCCTCAACGGCGTCCGCGAGCAGGTGCAGGAGATCATCGGCGAGGGCTCGCACGCCCCCTCCGGTCACATCCCGTTCACCCCGCGCGCCAAGAAGGTGCTCGAGCTGTCGCTGCGCGAGGCGCTGCAGCTGGGCCACAACTACATCGGCACGGAGCACATCCTGCTCGGCCTGATCCGTGAGGGCGAGGGCGTCGCGGCCCAGGTGCTCGGCAAGCTCGGCGCAGACCTGGGCGGAGTGCGCCAGCAGGTCATCCAGCTGCTCTCGGGCTACGAGGGCAAGGAGCCCGCCGCCGCGGGCGCCGGCAGTGGACCGGCCGAGGGCACCCCCGCCGGCTCCACCGTTCTCGACCAGTTCGGCCGCAACTACACGCAGGCCGCGCGCGAAGGCAAGCTCGACCCGGTCATCGGCCGCGAGCTCATCCAGGAGCGCGTCATGCAGGTGCTGTCGCGCCGCACCAAGAACAACCCCGTCCTCATCGGCGAGCCCGGCGTCGGCAAGACCGCCGTCGTCGAGGGCCTCGCCCAGGCGATCGTCCGAGGCGACGTGCCCGAGACGCTGAAGGACAAGCACCTCTACACGCTGGACCTCGGATCCCTGGTCGCGGGCTCCCGCTACCGCGGTGACTTCGAGGAGCGCCTCAAGAAGGTCCTCAAGGAGATCCGCACCCGCGGCGACATCATCCTGTTCATCGACGAGATCCACACCCTGGTGGGTGCGGGCGCCGCCGAGGGCGCGATCGATGCCGCCTCGATCCTCAAGCCCATGCTGGCCCGCGGCGAGCTGCAGACCATCGGCGCCACCACGCTCGACGAGTACCGCAAGCACGTCGAGAAGGACCCCGCGCTCGAGCGCCGCTTCCAGCCCATCCAGGTGCCCGAGCCGGAGCTCAGCCACGCCATCGAGATCCTCAAGGGCCTCCGCGACCGCTACGAGGCGTTCCACCGCGTCACCATCACGGACGACGCGATCGTCGCCGCCGCGCAGATGGCCGACCGCTACATCTCCGACCGCTTCCTGCCGGACAAGGCGATCGACCTCATCGACGAGGCAGGCGCACGCCTGCGCATCCGTCGCATGACCTCGCCGCCCGAGCTGCGTGACCTGGACGAGAAGATCGCCAACGTCCGCCGCGACAAGGAGTCCGCGATCGACGAGCAGGACTTCGAGAAGGCCGCGTCGCTGCGCGACGTGGAGCGTCGTCTCACCGAGGAGCGCTCCACGAAGGAGGAGGCCTGGAAGTCGGGCGACCTCGACGTGGCCGCCGTCGTGGACGAGGACCTGATCGCCGAGGTGCTGTCGATGTCCACCGGCGTGCCGGTGACACGCGTCAGCTCCGACGAGTCCGGACGCCTGCTGCGCATGGAGGAGGAGCTGCACAAGCGCATCATCGGTCAGGACCAGGCCGTCAAGGTGCTGTCGCAGTCGATCCGCCGTACCCGTGCCGGCCTCAAGGACCCGAAGCGCCCTGGAGGCTCGTTCATCTTCGCCGGCCCCACCGGCGTCGGAAAGACCGAGCTCGCCAAGGCGCTCGCCGAGTTCCTGTTCGGCGACGAGGACTCGCTGATCTCGCTCGACATGTCCGAGTACGGCGAGAAGCACACGGTCGCCCGACTGTTCGGTGCGCCTCCCGGCTACGTCGGCTTCGAGGAGGGCGGCCAGCTCACCGAGAAGGTGCGCCGCAAGCCGTTCTCCGTCGTCCTGTTCGACGAGGTCGAGAAGGCCCACCCGGACATCTTCAACTCGCTGCTGCAGATCCTTGAGGACGGCAAGCTGACCGACGCCCAGGGCCGTGAGGTGAACTTCAAGAACACCATCATCATCATGACCACCAACCTGGGCGCTGACGCGATCTCGCGTCGCCAGGCCACCGGCTTCTCCGTCCAGCGCGAGGGCGGCCAGACGTACGAGGAGATGACAAGCCTGGTCAACACCAAGCTCAAGGAGCACTTCCGCCCCGAGTTCCTCAACCGCGTGGACAACGTGGTGGTCTTCCCGCAGCTCACGCAGGACGAGATCATCCACATCGTCGACCTCATGATCGCCCGCTTGGACGACCGCATGAAGGACAAGGACATGGGCATCGAGCTCACGCCTGCAGCCAAGGCGCTGCTGGCGGACAAGGGCTACGACCCCGTCCTCGGCGCCCGTCCGCTGCGCCGCGCGATCCAGCGCGACATCGAGGACCCGCTGTCGGAGAAGATCCTCTTCGGCGAGGTCACCGCGGGGCAGATCGTGCGGGTGGACGTGAAGGGCGAGGGTCCGCTCGCGGAGTTCACGTTCGAAGGCCTCGACAAGGACGACGTCACGGGTGCCCCGGTGGCGATCGACCCGGTGGTGGCTGCCACGTCGGCCGCGGCCGACGCCCCCGAGGGCGGCGCAGCCTCCGCCTGACCTGAACCGCAGACAAGGCCCCGGCCCCGCAAGGGACCGGGGCCTTCGTCGTACCCCGGGGTTGGCGCCGCCACGCCCCTCGCGCGCCGCGCGGGCCCCCCCGCGCGCCCCCCGCGCACCGCTCCCCGTGCGCGCCCCCGCGCGCCGCCGTCGCCTGAAGTGGCACGTGAGGGCACAGATCTGGCGCAATCTGTGCTCTCACGTGCCATCTCGCGACCAGCGCGATGCGATGACACTCGCGAGAGCGTCGCGACACCACTGCGGGCGATCACGCAGGTCCCGATAGCCGAATCGCACGGTGATCCACCCCGACGCTGCGAGCTCGGCGTCGCGTTCGCGGTCACGCCGGACCGCCTCGGGGCTGTCATGGAACGCCGCGCCGTCGAACTCCACCACCACCCGGGCGCCGCGATGCACAGCGTCAGCGACACGCCTCCGACCTGCGCCGATCAGCGCCACCTGCCACTCGAGAGATCGCCAGGCCGGGCCCGTGAACACCTCGTGCCGGGCCATCACCTCGGCGGGCGACGTATCGCCAGCGATGAACCCCTCGACCACCCCCAGGAGCCGGCGACGCTCGGGAACGCGCGGCGCGGAGGCCGCCACCCGTCCGAGAGCGCGCGCCGTCACGACGCGTCGCCACAGCACCTCGTAGACGAGGCCGATACGACGGTCGGGGGCGGCGGCACGCCAGGCATCCACGACCGCCTCCTCGAGCGGGACGCATGATTGCCCCCTCACCGACGAGCTCCACGCCCCCAGGCGACGGCGCCGCAGGGCCACCCACGGCGGGATGCGGAACCGGCGCTCCAACGCGGCGACGCAGTGCACCTTCTCGGGGCACGCGAACCGTTGGTCGTACAGATGGAGAACCGACGCCCCCGTCAGGAGCACGTGGCCTCGACCCCACCGAAGCACGGCAGCGCATCGGGCGGCGTGGCTCTCCGCGATCGCCGCGCTCACATAGGTGTCGGGAAGGAGTCGCACGAGCGCACCGTGCCTGATCGCGGACTCGAGGCCGCGGCGACCGATCGCAGCGCGCAGCTCGGCACCGCCCAAGGCACGCGCGAAGGGGGCGTTCATCCGAGCGAGGAGCGCGCGCAGACGTGCGTCCCGCTCCACAGAGGTGGTCATCCGCGAATCGTCACGCGCGGCGCGGCAACGAAGCGGGGCGGTTGGCCGAGCGGTGGAAGTCGAGCGACGCGAGATGGCACGTGGATACACGGATTCGCCGAGATCTGTGCACTCGCGTGCCATCTCGCGGAGGAGTCAGAGGGGTCCAGGCAGGCCTCCCGTGCAGGCCGCCGCCCGAGTGTCGTCCTGCCGCCCGAGTGTCGTCCGGCCGCGCGCTCCGAGACCGGCTGCGGCGGAACCGCGCGTCGTCCATGCGGACCCTAGGCGATGTGCGCCGCAACGCTAGTCTGTGCGCATGGCGAGGGGGGCTCGACTGAAGATCTCTGCGGCTGTTGCCGCGGGCGCTGCGATGCTCGGTATCGGCGCGTCCTGGGCGTTCGGAAACCTCATGGAGGCGTTCGACAACAGCCCGCTTCCCGGCGCCTGGCGGGACACCCATGTACTCGCGCTCGACACCGACGGGACGCTCCTTGTCGCCTTCTACGAGGGCGCGCCCGACGATGACGGCTATCACGAAGGCGAGGTTCCGGGAGTCGCGCTGCTCAGCACCGACGGCGAGGTCACGGAGGTGCTCGCCCCGCAGGACGATCCCGCGGGGTGCGAGGTCTCACCTTCAGGTGCCCTGGACGGCGAGAGGGTCGCGGTGGCGTTCTCCTCGTGGGGCAGGGGCGTCCACCAGTGCCGCACGTACGGCCTGTGGACGGGCACCGACGCCGGCCTGACCAAGGTCGGCGAGATCGTTGGCGACGCGGGCGCGCTGGACGTGACCTGGGGCTCGCTCTGGTTCGTCGACGGCGGGCTCACCGCCGTGGGCCGCGTTCCCCACACGTCGGGCCTCGACGACACATTCCTGGGGATCATCGACCCGACGACCGGAGTGTTCACCACGTGGCGGACCGGCGTGTACCTGGGCTTCTTCCCCGATGCCTGCGGAGAATACGGCGCCGACTTCTCGGTAGGCGTGCACGGGCTCGACGCAGACCACTTGCTGCAACCGCTGTCGTTCACGGTCGGCGGAGGATCGCGCACCCGGAGCGAGGTGCTCCCGACGCCCGCAGGCCACCACTCCCTCGTTCCCGTGACCTCGTGCGGCGACGACGTGGCGGGGCAACCGACAGGCGGTTCGCGCACGGTGGTGTGGCAGAACGACGGACAGACCCAGGCTGTCTCGATTCCCGACGTCGCCGGCGACGTGTATCTGGGGCCGGGCATCGTCGCCGCTCGCACGGTTCAGCCCCCGGACACGATGGGGAGCCTGCTGATCTGGGACAGGGCCACGCGAGAGCAGCTGGTGTCGGTGCCATCGTGCAGCCGGATGCTCTTCATCGGGGACTGGCTGGTGGTGGGCACGCTCCAGGATGGACGATGCGTGCCGTCGGCCACGACCCTGGACGCGCTGGTCTCAGAGCAGACCGACTGACCGAGCGGGGTTCTAGGCTGGCGGCATGACTCACGATCCGTATGTGGCCGACGCCGCCCGCTACGACACCATGACCTACCGCCGCTGCGGACGCTCAGGGCTGCGCCTGCCCGGTGTCAGCCTGGGGCTCTGGCAGAACTTCGGCGACACCAAGCCGCAGGAGACGATGCGGGACATCGTCCTCGCCGCGTTCGACGCAGGCGTCACCCACTTCGACCTGGCGAACAACTACGGCCCGCCACCGGGCAGCGCCGAGACGAACTTCGGCCGCATCGTCGCCGAGGACCTCAAGCCTTACCGCGACGAGATCCTCGTGAGCACCAAGGCCGGCTACACGATGTGGCCCGGCCCGTACGGCGACTTCGGCTCGCGGAAGTACTTGCTCGCCAGCCTGGACCAGTCGCTGGCGCGCATGGGTCTCGACTACGTGGACGTCTTCTACCACCACCGCCCCGACCCGGACACACCCATCGAGGAGTCGATGATGGCGCTCGACCAGGCCGTGCGGTCCGGCAAGGCGCTGTACGCGGGCATCTCGAACTACGACGCGCAAGGCACCCGCGAGGCCGCCCGCATCCTGCGGGAGCTCGGGACGCCGCTGCTGATCCACCAGCCTCGCTACAACATGTTCGACCGCCGGGTGGAGCAGGGTGGCCTGCTCGACGCGCTCGGCGAGGTGGGCGCAGGCGCGATCGTCTTCTCGCCTCTGGCGCAGGGCCTGCTGACGGACCGCTACCTGGGCGGCATCCCCGCTGGCTCGCGGGTCACGCACTCCGCGTTCCTGTCCGAGAAGAACATCACCGACCTGTACCTGGAGCGCGCGCAGGCGCTGAACGAGATCGCGGTGGGCCGCGGCCAGACGCTCGCCCAGATGGCCGTCACCTGGGTGCTTCGCGACCCCCGCGTCACCTCCGCGCTGGTGGGGGCGTCGTCCGTGGAGCAGCTGCACGCCACTCTCGCCGCATTGGACGCCGCTCCGCTCACCGCTGACGAGCTCGCCGCGATCGAGCCGCATGCCGTGCACGGGACGGAGTGGCTCTAGGGACGACGCGCGACCGCGGACCGGGTCACAGCGCGTACGTCCCCCGCTGCGCGTCGACTGGCCGCACCAGCCCGTCGTCGACGAGCGAGTCGAGGCAGGAGTCGAGCTGACCGGGCTCGATGTCCTCGAGCGAGGCGTGCCCGCCGACGGTGACGGGAGCGTGGGCGGCGCGCAGCAGCGCCATGATGCGACCTCGCACCTGGCGATCCGTGCCGTGCCACGGCTGCACACGCCGGGGCGCAGCGTCGAGACCTTGTGCGCCGGCTGCGAGCCAGGCACAGTCCGCTGCGATCGGGCATTCGTCGCATCGTGGCGCCCTCGCGGTGCAGACGAGCGCGCCCAGCTCCATGGACCCGGCTGCCCATCGCACCGCCGCCGTGGCGTCGTGAGGGACGAGCGCTGCGGCGCGTTCGCGCTCGCCGACGGTCTGGTGCAGCGGCGGCAGCGCGCGCGCCTCCCAGGCGCGCCCGATCACACGGCGCACGTTCGTGTCGAGCACGACGGAGCGCTGGCCGTAGGCGAAGGCCGCCACCGCGGCTGCCGTGTAGGCGCCGATCCCCGGCAGCGCGAGCAGGCGCTCCTCGTCGGACGGCACCTCTCCCCCGTGATGCTCGACGAGCGCCCGCGCGCACTCCCAGAGGCGCTTGGCCCTGCGCGGGTAGCCGAGCCGACCCCACGCACGCACAGCATCGGCCTGATCGGCGCCGGCGAGGTCGGCGGGGCTGGGCCATCGCCGCATCCACTCGTGCCACACGGGTTCGACGCGCACGACGGGGGTCTGCTGCAGCATGACCTCGCTGACGAGGACGCCCCACGGCGAGCAGTCCGCCCGCCGCCACGGCAGGTCCCTTGCCTCACGCGCGAACCACGTGGTGATCTGCTCCACGATGCGACGGTCACGATGCGCTTGCGGGGTGGTCGGCATGGCTCCATTGTTCCAGCGCGGTGCGTGGCTACGGTGAGGTGAAGGCGGAAGGAGGAGCCATGGAGGGTCTGCGGCGTCCCGTGGGGCGTCAGTCCGCGAATGTGTACTGGCGTCGCCGTCTGGTGGTGGTCCTGGGCGTGATCCTGCTCGTGGTGGTCGCCTGGTTCCTCATCTTCTCTCCGAGCGGGGATGGCACCGACCTGCCTGTCGCCGAGTCGAGCCAGTCGCCGGAGGCCACTACCTCGGCCGCGGCGGATGCGAGCCGCGCGTGCGGCGTGGACGACGTGACGATCACAGTCACACCGAACCCTCAGTCGGTGGCGGTGGGCTCCTTGCCAGTCTTCGACGTCTCGGTGGCGCACGCGAGCAGCTCGCCGTGCCTCCTGTCGATCGGCGGTGAGGACAGCACCCTGTTGATCACGTCGGGTGACACTCAGATCTATACGACGGCCGACTGCCCCGACCAGTCGCCGATCACAGCCCGGGACCTGCTGCTCGCGAACGACGCGACGGAGACATTTCAGGTGACATGGAATGGCAACTGGTCGGCGCCTGAGTGCGGCACGGCGACCCATTCGACGGATCCCGGGTACTACTGGGCGACGTTGACGCTGCAGGGGATCCAGGCCGACGCGGCGCAGTTCCAGCTCACCGCCTAGAAAGGCGCCGGTGCGGCCGTCCGGTCCTCCGCCGGCAGCGCCGCATGCACCGCCTCCGCAAGCGTGCTGACCGGATGCAGGCGGACTCCGGCAGGCGCGGAGACGTGCGTTGCCGACGCCGGCACCACGATGTCCTTGAAGCCCAGCCGCCCGGCCTCCGCGATTCGCTGCGACAACGCGCTGACTGGGCGCACCGCGCCCGACAGTGCAACCTCGCCGACGGCGGCCATATGCTGCCGCACCGGCCTGTCGAGCCGAGCCGACGCGAGCGCCAATGCGAGCGCCACATCCGCCGCTGGCTCCGTCACCCTGGCGCCGCCGATGGTCGAGACGTAGACGTCGTCCGCGGCGACCGCGAGCCCCGCCCTGCGGTGCAGCACGGCGAGGATCATCGACACCCGGGCACCGTCGATGCCTGAGGTGGCGCGGCGCGGATTGCTGAGCGCGGACGGCGCGACGAGCGCCTGGATCTCAGCCGGAAGCGGTCGCTTCCCGTCGAGCGTGATCGTGGCGCACGTGCCCGGGACGTGGGCTCCATCGTGCGAGAGGAAAAGGCCGGAGGGGTCGGTGACCGATTCGATACCGTCGTCGACCAGCTGGAAGCAGCCGACCTCGTCGACAGATCCGAAGCGGTTCTTGATGGCGCGCAGAAGCCGCAGCGCGGAATGCTGCTCGCCTTCGAACTGGCAGACGACGTCCACCAGGTGCTCGACGAGCCGGGGCCCGGCGACGGAGCCGTCCTTGGTGACGTGGCCGACGAGCACGGTGGGGATCCCGCGGGTCTTGGCGGCCTGGATGAGCGACTGCGCGACCTCGCGCACCTGGCCGACTCCGCCGGCGGTGCCGTCGATCTCAGCGGAGGCGAGGGTCTGGATCGAGTCGACCATCAGGAGCTGGGGCTGCGCCGAGTCGATGTGCGACAGCACGGCGCCAAGGTCGGTCTCGGCGGCCAGCAGCACGCCGCGCTCGAGCGCGCCGATCCGCTCGGCACGCAGCCTGACCTGCCCGGCGGACTCCTCGCCCGAGACGTAGAGCACGCGGTCTCCTGAGCGGGCGGCGCGCGCGGCGACGTCGAGGAGCAGGGTGGACTTGCCGACGCCGGGCTCCCCGGCGAGCAGGATCACGGCGCCCGGGACGAGTCCGCCGCCGAGCACGCGATCGAACTCCCCGACTCCGGTGGCGCGCCGCTGCGACGACTCGGCCGACACGTCGGGGATGGGAGTGGCCGGACGCGTGGGAGCGGTGGCCTTGGTGGCGGGTCCGGCGGCGGACGCTCCGGCCTCGACGACCGTGCCCCAAGCCTGGCACTCGCCGCAGCGCCCGACCCATTTCACGGCGGACCACCCGCACTCGGTGCAGCGGTAGCCAGGAGCGGTTCGACGGGTGGTGGCCATGGTGCACACGGTAGCCGTGGCGTGTGACAACCGGTCGTCCGCCCCTCCGCGAGGATCGTACGCCGCGCGTTCCAGGCCGCGGTCGGGGCGATGCCCCTAGGCTGGGGCCATGCCGGACACCAGGTGGGGTGCCTCGTCGTCGATGCCTGAGGAGGCGTCGGCAGGTGGCGCGCGCGGCGAGACCGCGCCGAGCAGGCCGTCCGTGCCCGCGCCGGCGCGCGGGTCGGTTCCCGTGCCGATCGAGGGGGACGAGGGCGAGATCGTCGAGGCGGTGACGCCGCCCGACAGCGACGAGATCATGCCGACCACCGACGGCGTGCCGGTCGTCCCGCCTCAGGAGCGTCGGCTCTCCCCTTACGACGGCCCTGGCACGGCGGACGCCGTGGATGACGTGCGGCTGCTCGGAGCGACCGCCATCGCGAACGCGTCGTTGTCGGCCTCCGGCGCGCCGACGCCGATGGGCGGGGTGCCTGCGGCTCCCGCGGCGCTCGCGCACGGGTCCAGCGGGTCCGTGCCTTCCCGTGCCTCGCGCTTCTCGGAGGAGGCGGCCGCTCCTTTCACGCCGCGGTTCGAGCCCCGAACGGTGTTCGCCCCCGTCGGTGCGGCCCCCGTCGGCGCGGAGGACGACGCCGCGCTCCCGATGTCGGCGGCGATCGCGGAGATGCTGGATGAGGAGGGCCGTGACATGGACGAGGACGCACGCGAGCTGGACGGTCCGGAGGACGGCGCTGCTGTCACCACCGAGACCGACGTGCTCCCCGTCGCAGAGGCCGATGACGACGGCTCGGGGCTGGCACCGGACGACGGCGCTCCGGCGCAGGATCGGCCCCGCGCATCGAAGGCGTGGGCCATCGTCCTGGTGCTGATCGGTGCGGCCGTGTGGACGGGCGTCGGGTTCGCGGTGGCGGCGATGTTGTCGCCCGGGACCGTCGTCGTGCCTCCGGAGACCCATGTGACAGGCCCGGCGGGCTCCATCGTGGAGCCGACGACGTTGACGGATCCGAGCGACTTCCTCGCCGCCATGCCGCTCACGGTCGGCGCGATGGCGCTCACGGGCGTCACCACGGTGGATCCGCTGGATCCGTCGGTTCCGGAGCGCGCGGCCGAGGTGTACGACCTGCAGTACACCGACGGCACGGATGTGGTGACGCTCCGCGCGATCCAGCACTACACCGAGGACGAGGCGCTGGCGGCCTACACGGCGCTTGCGGCGGGCGCATCCGATGTGGAGCCGGTGACGGACTCCATGGGCGCCGAGGTCGGAGAGCGCGCCGTCCTGTCGGGGACCGACGCCACGACGATCGTGTGGCGGCATGGCACAGCGGTGTTCGTCGCCTCCGGGGTCGACGAGAAGGTGCAGGCGTTCTTCACGCGGTTCGGGCTGTGACCCCTGCGCCGCGCGGCCCTCGCGGCGCAGGCTCCGACACGAGGGCGGAGATCCTGGCAGCGGCGGCGAACGTCTTCATCCGCGACGGCTACTCCGCCTCGATGCGTGCGGTCGCGCGTGCGGCGCACGTGGATCCCGCGCTGGTGCGCCACTGGTTCGGCTCCAAGGTCGAGCTGTTCGTGTCCTCGCTCCGACCGGCGGAACGTGACGATCCCCGGCTCGCGGCGCTGATGGCGACCCCGGTGGAGGGGCTCGGGGCTGCCATCACGGACCAGTTCCTGCGGCTGTGGGACGACCCGGTGGATGGCGTGCGACTGCGCACGGTGCTGCGCACAGCGATCGCGTTCGACGAGGTGGCGACGGCGATGCGCGGCGTGATGTTCGACGACGTGCTGATGCAGGTGCTGCTGGCCCACGACTACGAGGAGGAGGACGCGCGGCTGCGGGCGTCGCTGATCGCGTCGCAGATGCTTGGGCTCGCCGTCGCGCGCCACGTCCTGGGTTTCGCCACACTGGAGGAGTCGTCACGGGAGCGGCTCGTGGCGCTGTACGGTCCGACTCTCCAGCGGTATCTGACGGAGGACCTCGGACCGCTTGCGTGATCGGTCAGGAAAGGCCACAATTCCTCACATGGAGAAAAATGCGATCGAGATCCACGGCCTCAGGGTCGTGCGCGGACACAAAGAGGTGCTCCACGACCTGTCGCTGACAGTGCCTCGCGGCGCCGTCGTCGGACTGCTCGGCCCGTCGGGCGGCGGCAAGTCCACGCTCATGCGCTCGATCGTGGGCGCCCAGATCGTCGCCGGCGGCGAGATCAAGATCTTCGGCCTCGACGCAGGCACCCCGCCTCTGCGCAGCCGGGTCGGCTACGTGACCCAGGCGCCGTCCGTGTACGGCGACCTCACCGTGCGCCAGAACCTCAGCTACTTCGGCGCGCTCGTGGGAGCCGACGCCGACAACGTCACGCACACCATCTCCAGCGTGGGCCTGGACGAGCAGGCCGACCAGGTGGTGAGCACCCTCTCGGGCGGCCAGCTCTCCCGCGTCTCGCTCGCCGCCGCGATCCTCGGCAGGCCCGAGCTGCTCGTGCTCGACGAACCGACGGTCGGCCTGGACCCCGCCTTGCGGGACGACCTGTGGAAGCTCTTCCGTCGGTTCGCCGAAGGCGGCACCACGCTGCTGGTGTCCAGCCACGTCATGGATGAGGCCACCCGCTGCGACCGCCTGCTGTTCCTCCGCGAGGGCCGCATCCTCGCCGACGGCACCCTCGACGAGATCACGGCCGAAACGGGCACCGCCGACGCCGAGTCAGCCTTCCTGGTCCTCGCACGTCGGAAGGAGGCGGCATGAACGCCCGGCTGACCGTCGCCACCGCCAAGCGCGTGCTGCTCCAGCTGCGCGCGGACAAGCGCACCATCGCGATGATGCTGGTGCTGCCGCTGGTGCTGCTCACCCTGTTGTGGTGGCTGTTCGGCGACACGATCGACCCCACGACGCAGGCACCCATGTTCGACCCGCTGGGCGCCCGGCTCATGGGCCTGTTCCCCATGCTGCTGATGTTCATCATCACCTCCGTCGCCACGCTCAGGGAGCGCACCTCCGGCACGATGGAGCGCCTCATGGCGTCGCCGATGCGCAGGGGCGACGTGGTGCTGGGCTACGCCTTGGCGTTCGGCCTGGTCGCCGTGGTGCAGGGCACGCTGCTGGTGCTGTACTCGGTCTACGTGCTGAGCCTGGACGTGGCCGGGCCCGTGTGGGCGCTCGTGCTCATCATCGTGCTCGACGCACTGCTGGGCACCGCGCTCGGCCTGGCCGCATCGTCCCTGGCACGTACCGAGTTCCAAGCCGTCCAGATGATGCCTGTGGTGCTGCTGCCTCAGCTGCTGATCGCCGGCCTGTTCATGGCCCGTGAGGACATGCCGACCGTCCTGTACTGGATCTCGACGGTGCTGCCGCTGAGCTACGCCATCGACGCGATCAACGACATCCTCGCGAACGATGCCTCCGCGATCTGGCCCGAGGTGCTGATCCTGCTGGGCTTCATCGCAGGCTCGCTGATCCTGGGCGTCACGACGCTGCGCCGCCGCACCGCCTGACGTCGTCACCCACGCACCGCCCGACGCCCGTCCCACCACCCGGCGGGGCGGGCGTCGTCGTACCCGCCCGCTAGCCTGGACCGCATGAGCGAGACGACATTCCCCCGCGTGGCCGTCCTGGGCGGCGGAGGCACTATCGGCACCACCGTCATCGGTGCGATGCGAGGAGCGGGGTGGCCCGCCGAGCAGATCGTGGCCGCCGGTCGCAGCGAGGAACGGCTGGCACCCGTGGCAGCGCAGTTCGGCGTGGAGACCACCACGTCGGCGGCCGACGCGGTGGTCGGGGCGGACGTGGTGGTCACCTCGGTCAAGCCGCAGGACATGCGGGCGCTGCTCGCCCAGATCGCCGACGCGGTCTCCCCCGCTGCGCTGGTGCTGACGGTCGCAGCGGCGCTGCCATCGTCGTTCTACGAGGACCTGCTGACCGACGGCACGGCCGTGGTGCGCTCGATGCCGAACACGCCTGCACGGCTGGGCAAGGGCGCCACGTCCATCTCCGCGGGCGCGTACGCCACCGAGGAGCACCTGGCGCTCGCCGAGCGGATCCTTGCCGGCACCGGCCTCGTGGTTCGCGTCGACGAGGAGCAGATCCCGGGCGTGTCCGTCGTGTCCGGGTCAGGGCCTGCGTTCTTCTATGCCGTCGCCGAGGCGATGGCGGCAGCGGGGATGGCGAACGGCCTGGACCGTGAGCTGGCGGAGGCGCTCGCCGCTCAGACCCTGATCGGCGCAGGCGCGCTGCTCGAGCAATCCGGGGAGTCCCCTGCCGAGCTGCGCGCCAAGGTCAGCTCCAAGGGCGGCACCACGCTCGCGGCCCTCGCGGCGATGGGCGCGGCAGGCCTGCAGGACGTGATCTCGGCCGGAGCGAACGCCGCCGTCGCACGCTCCAAGGAGCTGGGCGAGGAGCTGCAGAGGGGCTGAGTCACATCATCGCGCGGAGATGCTCGGCGATGCGTTCTGCGAACTCGGGGCAGTTCGCATCCCGGAGGGCCTGAGGGAGGTCGACCTCTCCGCTCTTCTTGACGAAGTAGGCGGCCTGCTCCGAAGTCACACGCCGCACAGCCGCCGGAGCCGAGTCATCGACGAGCACGAAGAACTGGTCCGGGTGAATCGGCTCATAGGGCAGCGCCCTCTTCTCCCGTTCGCAGAGCAACTTCTTGTCGCATGCGACCAGCATGTCGAACCCACCGTCGCAGACCGCAGCGCGCACATGTCCATCACCCGGGTCGTCTTCGAGCATCCAGTCCTGGACGTCGTACTCGGAGACAACTTCATCGAGGTGAGCAACGATGCGCTCACGTATCGCTGCGATCCGCGCGCCAGGTGCGGCTGGATGCTGATCGCGGTAACGGGCGATGGTCTCAGCGATGACATCCTCGCTTGAGCCGATGGTGAACATCACGCCGCCCGACTCAATCTTGAGCAGGAACAGCCAGTCTCTCAGAATGCGCGAGAAGAGGACATTCGCGTCGACGAATACCCGCACCCCCACGCGTGAACCCTAGCGGAGCCCCATCTACGAGCCAAGACCCTCTTCGAGCTCACGAAGTTCATCGAAGGCCCGCCTCTGACGCTCAAGACGTGCGCGGCGAAAGACTCGGACATCCTCGGTCTTGATGCGGGTATGCGTCCCCACCTTGTGCGCGTCAAGCTCACCGTTCTCGATCAACTTCATCAGCGTCGGGCGAGAGATCCCCAGCTGGTCAGCCGCAACCGAGGTCGAGAGCTCGTCAGGCATGCTGCCGATAGTGAGCTGCTCGCCACGAGAAGCCGCATGAAGCACCATGTGCACCAGATCCACCAGCTCGCGAGGAACGCTGATCTCCACCAGACCTTCGGCCGCTGCCTCGGTCGGAAAATTCTTCAGAGCAAGCGCGGCTGCCTTGCTCTCGTCGTCTGTCACCGCAATCTCAGCGCGGCCATCTGCCGCGCGCAGTGTCATCGTCATCACTGTCACCTTCTCTATTGCAGATGCAAGCGTAACCACGTTTCACATGTAAGTGCAACTCTGTGGATCCCTGAACTGCGAGCGATCACCACGGCGACGGGCGGGACTCGTCTCGCGTCGCATCGTCGGGGAGGTGCGGGAGCGCGCCGCCGTCGGCGCGGATGCACAGCCACCGCAGCTCGGTGGGACTGTCGGGCAGGCAGCGCCACGTGCGCCACACGCCCTGACCCACCCTGATGCAGGAACCCGCACGGACGTCGACCACGTCGTCATCCAGACCCATCTGCCCCTCCCCCGCCAGGAACACGTACAGCTCCTCGTCGGACGCGTGGGTGTGCCAGTAGCCGGCCTGCTCGCCCGGGACCAGGGCGTTCGCGGTCATGCCGATGAACTGCATAGGCAGCTCGTGGTCCACGACGCGCCTGCCCTCGCGCGAACGGTCCGGCACGAAGCCGCCGTAGTGGGCCCGCCAGTCGTCGAGGGCACCGAGCTCAGTCACCTGGTAGTCGCTCATGCCAGCAGTCTCGCACGCCGTCGGGCCGTCCTGACCCGGCGCCGCGGCGTCCCCAGACGCGCCGCGCCTGCCCGCAACTGACAGTCGGGCGCAGGCGCTTGACTTGGACGCCGAATCGGACAAATCTGGACGACGGCGCGCGGCCCGGCGCGGGGCCCGTCATCATCAGCCGCTCCACGGGGGGAGAACTGTGGCCACTCATGTCGTCCTGGGCACCGGGTCCATCGGCGCGCCCTTGGCCAGGGAGCTCGCGTCACGAGGCCACCGCGTCGTCTCGATCAACCGCTCGGGCTCGCGCGCGGGCTTGCCGCCCGAGGCCGAGCAGCGGGTGGGCGACGTCCGCGACCCGGAGTTCCTGACGGCAGCGCTGAAGGACGCCGACGTGGCGTATCAGCTGACGCAGCCGCCCTACCACCGCTGGCGCGAGGAGTTCCCGCCGTTGCAGGAGGCGATCCTCGACGCGGCAGCGCGCACGGGCACCCGTCTGGTGCTGGCCGACAACCTGTACTGCTTCGGGCGGCCCGACGGCCCGATCAGCGACCGTTCCCCTGAGGTGCCCGCCAGCACGAAGGGCTCGCTGCGCAAGGAGATGGCGGCCGAGGCGCTCGCCGCGCATCGCTCGGGGCAGGTGGAGGTGGCCCTCACCCGACCCTCCCACTATCTGGGTTCCGACTACGCGCTCACCCGGGAGCTGCTCGTCGAGCCGGCGTTCGAAGGCCGACGGATGGCCGTCATCGGCCGCATGGACAGGCTTCACGCCTTCGCCTACGTGCCCGACGTGGCGCGCGCGATGGCGGACATCGGCACCTCCGACGACGCCTGGGGACGCGCATGGGTGCTCCCCGCGCTGACTCCCATGACCCAGGCCGAGCTCTGCACCAGGGTGTGGCGCACGGCAGGCAGGACGGGACAGCCGAAGGTGCTCTCCCTCCGCGGGCTCCCGATGCGGGTCGCCAGCCTCTTCTCGTCCCGGGTTCGGGAGAGCCTCGAGATGCTCTACGAGTTCGAGGCGCCGTACCTGGTGGACGCGCACGAGTTCGAGCAGCGCTTCGGGTGGACGGCCACGCCTCTTGCCGATGCCATCAGGGAGACGGTACGAGGAGTGCGGCCCGATCCGGTGATCGCCTCCACCCGTTGATGCACAGGACGCCCGCGCCCGCGCGCCGCCAGGCCGACGATCCGGGGGTTATCCCCCGTGCGGATCGGGGGCGCACCTCATGGCGAGCACGGCGTCCACCCGGTGGAATGGAGCCATGGATAACGAGACCCCTCAGCGGCCGTGGATCGTGCAGCGCGCCGTGCAGACCGGCAAGGACGTCGCCTACCTGCTGACCGCGTTCCCGATCGCGACGGCGTCGTTCGTCGTCGCGGTCACGCTCGCGACGACGAGCGCGAGCCTCGTCATCATCTGGGTGGGCGTGCCGCTGGGAGTCGCGACGCTGTGGACGATGCGTGGATTCGCCGCGTTCGAGCGCGTGCGTCTGCGCCTGGTGCGGCCCGAGCGGATCGAGGGCGTCTACACCGTCGCACCCGCCGGAAGCTCCGGCATGCGCCGCCTGCTGCACGTGTTCGCCGTCCCGCAGCTGTGGAAGGACCTGGTGCACGCCGTGGTCGCGCTGCCGCTGGCCACCTTCACGTGGAGCGTCACCGTCAGCTGGGTGGCGATGGCGCTCGGCGGCGTGTCCGCCTGGATCTGGGAGCCGTTCCTTCCGCCGGAGGGTGTGCACCCCACCGAGGGCTTCCTGTACTGGATCAACACCACGGTGGCGCACGTCGCGCTGGGCGTGATCGCGCTCGCCACGCTGCCGTGGGTGGCGCGAGGCCTGGCGCTCGCGCACTGGTGGCTCGGCCGGGGGCTCCTCGGCACGTCGGACGAGGCGCGGCTGCGTGCGGAGGTGGAGCGGCTCGAATCGCAGCGGGGCGCGGCCGCCTCCGCCGAGAGCACGTCGCTGCGACGGATCGAACGCGACCTGCACGACGGGCCGCAGCAGCGGCTGGTGCGGCTCCAGATGGATGCGGCTGCCGCCGAGAGGGCCCTTGACGCGGACCCGGAGCGCGCCCGCGAGCTGCTGGCGGCGGTGCGCGAGCAGAGCCAGGAGACCCTCGCGGAGATCCGCGCGCTGACCAGGGGCTTCGCTCCGCCGCTGCTCGCGGAAAGGGGCCTCGCTGCGGCAGTGAGGTCGCTCGCGGAGCGATGCCCCGTGCCGGTGACGGTCTCCGTCACGGCGGCCGCACCGCTGGGGGTCGCCACGGAGACGGCCGCGTACTTCGTGGTCTCAGAAGCGTTGGCGAACGTGGCGAAGCACGCGGGAGCGCGGGCCGCCGCCGTCGACATCTCCGACTCGCTGGGCACCCTGCGCGTGACCGTGCAGGATGACGGCCGGGGTGGGGCGAGCGTCGCGAAGGGCCACGGCCTTGCAGGCCTGGAGGACCGCCTCGCGGGCGCCGGCGGTACGCTCACCGTGACCGACGCGGACGGCGGGGGGACCGTCGTCACCGCCACGCTGCCGGTCGGATAGGGGCCGCATGCGCATCGTCCTGGCCGACGACTCGGCGCTCGTGCGCGAGGGGCTGGTGCGCCTCATCGCGGAGCTGGGCCACGAGGTGGTCGCTGCTGTCGGCTCGGCCACCGAGCTGCTGGCGGCGGTCCGGGAGCAGGGGCGGCCCGATGTGGTCGTGTCGGACATCCGCATGCCGCCGCGCGGCGCGGACGACGGCCTGGTCGCCTGCCTCGAGCTCCGGCGCGAGCTTCCCGGCCTCCCGTGCGTGCTGTTGTCGCAGCACATGGAGCGCGCCTACGCGGAGGAGCTGCTGGCTGATGGACGCGGTGGCGTGGGCTACCTGCTGAAGGACCGGGTGACGGACATCGCGGCGTTCGGGCGCGCGATCGAGTCGGTGGCTGCGGGCGGGACGGTGCTGGATCCCGAGCTCGCCGCAGCGCTGGTGAGCCGCCATCGCGATCCGCTCGAGTCCCTCACGCCCCGTGAGCGCGAGGTGCTGACGCTGATGACCGAGGGCCGATCGAACGCGGGAATCCAGGAGACGCTGGTGCTGAGCGCGGGTGCGGTGGAGAAGCACGTGACGTCGATCTTCGCGAAGCTGGGGCTGGTGGCGACGCCCGACGACCATCGGCGCGTGCTCGCGGTGCTCACCTCGCTCGGCGCGAGGCGCCCGTCCGCGTGAATACTGGGTGGTGAGGGCCAGGAGTCCCCTGGCGCGTCGTCCGCGCCGCCGCTACCCTCGATACCCACTGGGGTATACCCGGTGAGCACATCGACGTGCAGAGGAGGACGACATGAGCTCGTGGCGCATCCGCGACGCCCACGCTGAGGATCTTGAGGACATCGTTCGGCTGTGGGAGGGCTCCCGCGCCGCTGGGGCCGAGCCCGTCTACGCGCTCGCCGAGGTCCTCACCTCCGCCCAGGAGGACGACGCGGTGGTCGCCGTCGTGGGCGAGGAGGTCGTCGGCGCCGCGGTCGGTCGACGCGCCCACAACCAGGCCTGGGTCGTGTTCCACGCCGTCGACGAGGACTGGCACGGCCGCGGCATCGGAGCCGCTCTGCTGGGCGCGATCGAGAGCCGCGTGGCCGACGACGGAGTGACCGTCGTCTCCGCGCTGGTGCCCGCCGAACAGGACTACCTGGACGCGTACCGCGACGCGGGCTTCGCGGAGAAGAAGGCTGTCCGCTACCTGGAGCGTCGGCTCCCCGTGCAACGCGAGGAGCGCGGCCCGCTAGCGGAGCTGGGAGGACGCCTGCTGCCCCGCGGCCTCTGGGATGCGGTCGGCGGCATGCGGCACGAGAAGGAGCTGCTGGAGAAGCGCCTGGTGCTGCCGCTGGCGCAGCCCGAGCTGGCCGACCGGTTCGGGGTGGCTCCGCCGCGTGCGGTCGTGCTGTTCGGACCGCCGGGGACCGGCAAGACCACCTTCGCGAAGGCGGTGGCCTCACGTCTCGAGTGGTCGTTCGTGGAGGTGTTCCCCTCGCGCCTTGCCGCTGACCCGAAGGGCCTCGCGGGGGCGCTCCGGGAGACGTTCACCCGGATCGACGAGCTGGAGCACGCCGTCGTCCTCATCGACGAGGTCGAGGAGATCGCCTCGCACCGCCGCGGCGACCCGCCCTCACCGCTGCAGGGCGTCACCAACGAGCTGCTGAAGATCATCCCCGCCTTCCGCGAGCGCCCTGACCGCCTGCTCGTGTGCGCCACGAACTTCATCCGCTCGCTCGACTCCGCGTTCCTGAGGCACGGGCGCTTCGACTACGTCATCCCGATCGGCCTGCCCGACGCCGAGGCGCGCGTGGCGATCTGGGAGCGGTTCATCCCGCCCGCGGCTGGGCCTGTGGACGTCGCAGCGCTCGTCGCGGCATCCGACGGGTTCACGCCCGCGGACATCGAGTTCGCTGCGAGACGCGCCTCGCAGGCGGCGCTGGAGAAGGCGGTCGCCGCGGACGAGGGCGTGGCGGGCGGCCCGACCACGGCCGACTATCTGGACGCGATCGGCGCCACGCGCGCGACCGTCGCGCCCGAGGTGGTCGCGGAGTTCGAGGAGGACATCGAGTCCGTCGCGCGCCTTTGACCCAAGGAAGCCCCACAAGGGCGTGGAGCCGGGCGATGTCGGTGACGCGCAGGGACTTGACTTCACCGCGAATCTGACATCAAGACAAGTCCTGAGTGTCATTTATTGATATATACAGCACTTCACATTACTGCCGGTGTCAGAAGATGGAGGCACCGATGGGCAGCACCCCACAGTCGCAGGACGCCGCAGCGACACCAACCGGAACGCAACACGCCGCCACCGGACGGCCCGCAGCAACCCACGAGACCCGCCCATGGTCCACCAACCCCGACCAGCGGGGCGTCTCAGGGAACAGGCCCCACCGTGCCGATCGGATGCTCACCGAGATCACGGTCGAGATCCCGGCACACATCGCGCAGCAGCCGGTCACTCTGCCGACCAGCCTCACGGCAGAGCTCGAGCATGCGGTCGCCGCGATCGCTCGGATCGAGTCCCGCTCCGAACACCTCGGTGGCCTCGGCGAGTTGCTCGTACGATCCGAGGCTGTTGCGTCCTCCAAGATCGAGCACGTCTACTCCACCCTTGACGACATTGCACGCGCCTCCGTCGATGCGGATGCGGCGGCCGGCGCCCGGTCCACCGTCGCCGCAAGCCGCGCCCTCACAGCGCTGACCGACTCCTGCGCCCACGCTCCGCTCACGCACGACGCAATCCTGGAAGCCCACCAACGGCTCCTCGACGGCGACCTGCGTGAAGCTCAGTTCGCCGGCAAGTACCGTCCGATGCAGAACTGGATCGGCGGGTCGGACCTCGCCCCACGCGACGCCGCGAACGTCCGGCCGCTCATGGACGACCTCCTCGCCTTCCACTCGCGCACCGACATGCCCGCCGTCGCGCAGGCTGCGATCACGCATGGCCAGTTCGAGTCGATCCACCCGTTCACCGACGGCAACGGGCGCATCGGCCGCGCGCTCATCGGCGCGACATACCGGAGGCGCGGCCTCACCGTGTCGGCGACCGTCCCCGTCGCGGCCGCGATGCTCGCAGACACGGACATGTACTTCACGCATCTTGCCTCCTACCGGGCTGGAGACCCAGAACCGCTCGTGCGCTACGTCGCACAGTGCACGTCGACCGCGGCCGAGGCGGCGCTGGAGTCCGCAGACCACCTTGCTGCGATGCCTGCGGCGTGGCACGAGAAGATCACAGCGAGGCAAGGCTCGGCTTCCCGCACCCTCGTCGACGGGCTGCTGTCCAGCCCCGTGCTCGACATCGGACGCGCCGAGAAGGTTGCCAGAGCGTCGCATCGCCGCGCCTACGAGGCCTTGGACCACCTCACTGATGCGGGCGTGCTCGAGGAGATCACCGGGTCCGCACGCTCCCGCGTGTGGGTCGCATCCGACGTGATGGACGAGCTTGGTGAGCTCGAGGACCGCATCGGGCATCGCTCCATGCCCTCCACCGAGTGGCGCTGAGGGTCACGTCGAACGCCCTGTGCCGCGCAGCGCTCCCGACACGAGGGTCACAGCTCCGCGAGGAACGCGATCACCCGATCGTGCATGAGGGCTCCCTGGTACGCGTCGTACTCGCCCAGCTGCTCGAAGGCGAAGAGGTGCGCGGAACCGTCGTACTTGAACTCGTCGAGCGCGCCGTCGGGGGCGAAGCGCACGAACGCCTGCACCTCCTCCGCCTCGCACCACGGGTCGTCCACGGCGTAGTGCAGCTGGCCGGTGAGCCGCTCGCCCCACTCGGCGCCGTCGATCCACTGGGGAGACATGGCACCGTGCATCAGCACCACGCCCCGCGCATCGGGGTCGGTGAGCGCGAGGATCTGAGCCACCGCGGCCCCGAGCGAGAAGCCTGCGTACACGGGGTCGGGGCCCAGACCGCCGGCCTCGGCGATCGCCGCCCTTGCGGCCGCCACGTGCGCGCTCATGGGGACCGAGTCGGCGTGCGCCACGCCTTCGTCGAGGTTGCCGTAGATCGCGCCTTCGTACAGGTCGGGGGTGATGACGTTGTGCCCTTCGGCACGGAGGTCATCGGCCCACTTGAGGACGGTGGGCGTGAGGCCCAGGGCGGAGTGGATGAGGACGACGGTGGCCATGGCGGACTCCCTTCCGCCCCTCACGCTACGCGGACGGGGCGGCCGGTGCGGCCTCGAGCGGTGCGACCAGCATCCAGCGGATGCCGAACTGGTCCACGACGGTGGCGAAGTGCTGGCCCCACGGCATCGGCATGGGGCCGAAGGTCTCGCCTGCGGACTCGGACAGGGCGAAGAACAGGTGGTTCAGCTGCGCCAGGTCGTCGCATTCGAGATTGATGGACGTGTCGTTGCCGTGCTTGAGCACGTGACCCATGCTGGGGGTGATGTCGGTGCCCATGATCTGGTGGCCGCCCAGGATCGGGAGCGCGACGTGCATCACGCCCTCCGCCTCCTCGGGCGCGAGCGGAGGCATCCCCTCGCCTGCGGGCATCGCGGACTTGCGCATCACGGGCGCCGAGAACTCGGTGCCGAACACGGTCCTGTAGAAGGCGAACGCCTCCTCGCAGGTGCCGTCGAAGTTGAGATAGGTGCTGACGGTCGCCATGATCGGCCTCCTCCGGGACGGTGCGCCCGCGCGCACGATCTCAGGCTAGGGCCGCTTCCGGCGTCACGCGCGGCGACGCTCACCGTGTCGCTCCGCACCGGCCGGGGCGGCCAGGTCGCGCTGGCAGTACATGGCGGCAGGATCTGCGCCGCGATCGACACTCATGTCCTGCCAGGACGCACGAGGACCGCCGCATCCCGGAACGGTGCGGCGGCCCCGTGCGGCCGGGTCAGGAGGCGTCGAGCGTGCCCAGGGTGTCGCCGCCCGTGAGGGTGCCGCCGATCATGAGCGGACCGTACGCGTCTCCCCCGGAGGCGGTGCCGCCCGAGACGACCGTGTACGTCTCTCCCGACGTCAGCTCGGAGGAGGACAGCACGAGCGAGGACGACGTCTTCTCCGTGGTGAACGACATCACGAGGTTCCCGTCAGAGTCGAGCACGGACAGGGTGGTGCCCGAGGCGACCGTGTTGTTGAAGGAGATCGACAGCGTCGCCTCGCCGCTGGAGGGCGACTGGGCCATGCCGGAGGCGCCCGACGCGGCGATCGTGCCGCCGGTGATCTCGAACGTGCCGTTGTAGTCGATCGCGCCGTTGCCGTTGTTGGTGGGACCGGAGATGACGACGGTGCCGCCGGTCATCTCGATGCTGCCGTTCGAGTCGAGCCCGTCGCCGTCCGCATTGATGAGATACGTGCCGCCGCTGATGGTCACGAGGACCCCTTCCTCGGCGGCGTCCACGCCACCCATGGCGGTGGTCGTGGTGCTCGCGGTCGACGTGTCGTCGGTCGACGTCGTGTAGGTCACCGAGATGGTGCCCGACGTGGTGGTGGTGGACGTCGTCGAGGTGGTGCCGTCCGTGGTGGTGGACGTGCCCGATGCGCTGCCACCGCCGGGGCCGCCGCCGTTCGGCATCGAGCCGCCTCCAGGCGCGCCGCCCATGCCCGTCGTGTCGGACTGGCCCGAGCCGTCGGAGCCGTTGATGCCGTCGTCGCTGGACACGATCGACACCGTGCCGGCGTCGAGGTACATCATCGCCGCCTCCAGGCCCTCGTACGAGTTCGTGATGTCGATCTCGGCGTCGCCGATGCGCAGATACACGTCCGAGTGGATGCCGTCGTCGCCGGCATCGACCGTGACGTCGCCGCCGTCGATCGTCACCTGGTTCGCGGCGTGGATCCCGTCCTCGCCGGAGGTGAGGTCGATCGTCCCGCCCTCGATCCACACGACGCCCACGAAGCGGGAGGTGTCCTCGTCGTCCGCCTCGTTGTCGGACTTGAGCGCGTGGCCGGTGCCTGCGTCGACCGTGATGTCGCCGTCGAGGATGACGAGCGCGTCCTTGCCGCGGATGCCGTCGTCCACGGCCGTCACCTCGACGGTGCCGGACGCGATGACGAGCGTGTCCTTGCTGGTGATGCCGTCGTTGCGGCCGGCGTCGACGATGAGCGTTCCCTCACCGGCGAGGAACAGGTCGTCGCTGGACCACAGGGCCGCGCCTCCGGTCTCCTCGTCGGTGTCGTCGTACGTGCCGGTGTCGGCGAGCGTGTTGGTGGTGCCCGCCTCGGTGTAGACGATCGTGTTCGACGCGTTGTCCACCTGGATCGCGGGAGCGCCGGACATGGTGATCGACGCGCCGTCGAGCACCAGGTACACGTCGCCGTCCTCGACGTCGACGACCACCTGGCCGTCGGACAGCTCGCCGGACAGCACGTACGTGCCGGCCGCGGTGATGGTGATGGTGTCGCCGTCGATCGTGACACCGTCGCCGTCGGACGACGAGGCGCCGTCTGCGAGGGTGATCGTCGTCGCACCGTCGGTGCTGGGGCTGAGATCGACGTCCGAGATGTCAAGGTCGTCGTACGTCGCCTCGCCGTTGGTCGTGGACGACGAGACGGTCTCCGTGGTCGAGTCCGTCGAGGAGTCGGTGGTGGTGCTGGACGACGCGTCGGTGGTGCTCGAGGAGCACGCGCTGAGGAACAGCGCGCTGGCGGCGGCGAAGGACGCGAACGCGATCGCAGGCTTGCGGGGGATCTTCATGGGTGGGGCCTTTCGGGGATTCTCAGCTCGCGAGCGCGGGTGCGTCGACGTGCCGACGCAGGGTCCGTGCCCAGCGGTTGGACGGAAGGTCGGGCCGCAGCGCGGCCATGGACGTGCAGTACTTGCTGACGCGGGCGGGGCGGATGCCTCGCGCCCAGAGGGTGCGATCCACGGCGCCGGCGTGGTGGGAGACCTTGGTCTCCACGATCAGGCGGTGGTCGTACGCGATGGATCGGCCGTCGACGTCATGCGCCTCGACTCCGGCATCGACAGTGACCCGCCCGTCCGGGGTGACGAGCGTGGTCCGCACATAGGTGGTGGTGAGGGAGGGACGGAGCGACGCGGCCACATCGGCCAAGCGGGGGAAGCCGCCCACGAAGTCGAGCGCCTCCGACGTGAGCCCCTCGGCCACGTCGGGCCGGGAGTCGAGGAACAGCCGCGACTTGACCGTGGATCCTGAGGCGCTCCGCTCCTTGACCTCGATCGCCGAGGCGCCCGTGTCCAGATAGTGCCTGGTGCGGACCTTGGTGCGGCGAGGTCGCCGGCGCGCTGCGTCCCGGTACATCTGCAGATCGTCGGTGTCCAGGTAGACGGACTCGTAGCGGAACGACCGCCGTCCGTCGATCTCCAGGACCTGCACGGGCACGTCGAGCGACGCGACGACCTCGGCCCAGTGACCGGGCTCGACCACGTACTTGCGGTCCACCCTGGTGAGCATGGCCGCCGTGGTCTCGATCTGCTCGAGGCTGATCGCGGGCAGGGTGCCGACGTACGCCTCCCAGGGCGTGACGAGCGTCATCGCAGGCCCGCCGGGCTCGTGACGTGGAGCTCGCCCGTCGCGGCGACGGTGCCCAGCGCGTCGTCCGGGTCGATCAGCGTGTAGCGCACCTCGCAGGCGGTGGTCTCCGCCACGTAGTCGACCTTGCGGATGGAGATCCGGTGCACGGTGGCGCCGAGCATGGCGGCCGCGAGGTCGGAGGCGGCCTTCTCGTCGGCGACGGCGCGATCCAGCACCAGCTGGGTCATGCGTGTGCGGCCGAACAGGGCGGGGTGGTCGCCGATGAGGATGACGGCGAGCAGCACGGCCATCAGCGTGAAGCTCACCGCCGGGTTGCCCGACGGGAAGCCGCCCAGGAGGCCGAGCGCGATCGCCGTGAAGTAGTAGGCGATCTCGTTGTGCTCCATCTCGGTGGAGCGCAGGCGGATGATCGACAGGACCGCGAAGATGCCCATGCCGAACCCGAGCGTGAGGTCGGCCGTGGCCATGGCGTAGGTGACGCCCATGACGCCCACGTTGATGGCGAGGAAGGACACGATGAGGTCCTTGCGCCTATGGCGCGGGAAGTACAGCCCGAAGACGAGGGCGGCGATGGCCACCAGATCGGCGGCGATGTAGGCGAAGACTGACATGGTGGGCTCCCCTGAGCGTGGTCGTTGGGACGATGAGGGCTGTTCACCCTTCGTTCATCCAGCAAACCTGGGGATTCTAAGAAAGCGCTAAGAAGGACCACAGAGAGCTCGCCGATCACGCCGGCGACCGGTTTCCTGCAGGTTCTGGTCCCATTCGCGCGGTTTCGGCGGGAACCACGTGGCCGATCTGAGCGTTCTGACCACCTGTTCTCAGCGAACGTGGAGCCGTCTCTGTGAGACTGTTCGCATGTCACAGCGCCGCATCCTGGTTGTCGACGACGAGGACAACCTTCGCACCATGCTCGTCGCCGCCCTCAAGTACGAGGGCTTCGACGTCACGTTCGCCCCCGACGGTCAGACCGCGCTCAAGCTGGTGCGTGAGTCGGCGCCGGATCTCATCGTGCTCGACGTGATGATGCCGGACCTCGACGGCTTCGCCGTGACCAAGCGCCTGCGAGACAGCGGCAACCGCACGCCCGTCATCTTCCTCACCGCGCGCGACTCGGCATCGGACAAGGTCCAAGGCCTGCAGATCGGCGGCGACGACTACCTGTCCAAGCCGTTCGCGCTCGAGGAGCTCGTGGCGCGCGTCGAGGCGGTGCTGCGCCGCGTCGACGCGTCCCCCGACTCCGCTGAGACGTGGACGCTCGCGGACCTCGCGATGGACGACGTGTCGCACCGCGTCACCCGCAACGGCGAGGAGATCCACCTGTCGCCCACCGAGTACAACCTCGTGAAGTTCCTGCTGCAGAACACCGGGCGCGTCCTGTCGCGCGGGCAGCTGCTGCAGAACGTGTGGGGCTACTCCCCCGACGACGACCCGTCGGTCGTCGAGACGTACATCGGCTACATCCGCCGCAAGGTGGACGCCTTCGAGCCCAAGCTCATCCACACCGTGCGCGGAGTCGGCTACACGATGAGGGTCCAGCACACATGAGCGAGGCGCACCCCGGGCTCTCTCTGAGGACCCGGCTGATGATCGGCCTCGCCGTCGTCGCGGCGATCGCGATCGGCGTGGCCGTCACCGTCACCGTCACCACGCACAGCTATCTGGTGCAGCAGCTCGACGCCCGGCTCGAGTCGTACTCCGGCCAGATCGACGCGGTCCTGCTCCACCGCAACGACTCGAGCAGCGACGTCATCGTGCCGCTCACGCCGCCCGGCTCCACCGAGAGCTCCGAGCGGCCCTCCGACGCCTACACCGGGCTCATCAACGCGACCGACGGATCGTACGGTTTCGCCCTCAAGCCCAACACGGCGTCCGACGACACCGAGCCCGATCTGTCGCAGCTCGACGTGGCGCTGTTCGCCGACGGCCAGGCGTTCTCCACGACGGTCGACGCGCTGGGCGGCGAGGCCGGCGAGTACCGGGTGCTGGTGCGGCCCTTCAACGCCTCCGGAGGGACCTACTGGTCGTTCACCGCGCTGTCCATGGACAGCGTGCAGGACGCGACCACCCGCCTCGTCGTGATCGAGGCGTTCGGCATCGGTGCGCTGCTGGCAGGCCTCGCTCTCGTGGGCCTGTGGGTGATCCGGCTGGGGATCACGCCCATGCGGCGGATGGTGGACGCGTCCAAGCAGATCGCCGAGGGCGACATGTCGGTGCGTCTCGAGGGCGCGTCCGCGGGCTCCGAGAGCCACGACCTGGCGATCGCGCTGAACGGGATGATCGGCCGTCTTCAGGCCTCCCTCACCGAGCGCGAGCGTTCCGAGGCCAAGCTGCGCGAGTTCGTCGCCGACGCGTCCCATGAGCTCCGCACCCCGCTCACCACGGTCCTGGGCTATGCGCAGCTGTACCGCAAGGGCGCCCTGTCCGACAAGGCCGACGTGGACGATGCCTGGGTGCGCACCGAGTCCGAGGCCGGTCGCATGAAGCGCCTGGTCGAGGACATGCTGGAGCTTGCGAAGTACGACGCGCTGCCCGAGCTGCAGCGGGTGGACGCCGACATCACCGCCCTCGCGGCGGAGATCGTGGGCGACTCCGCGGCCGCGGACCCCGACACCGAGTTCGCGCTCGAGGCCGACGGCCCCGCGATCGCCGCCGTCGACGCGGACAAGGTGCGGCAGGCCGTGATCAACATCGTGCGGAACGCGGCGATCCACGGCGGCGACAACGTCACGGTGCGCGTCACCACCACCTCCGGCGCTGTCCGCATCGCGGTGGAGGACGACGGGCCTGGCATGAGCCCCGAGGTCGCCGCACGGGCGACCGAGCGCTTCGTGCGCGGCGACTCGTCGCGCTCGCGTGCGACGGGTGGCGGCGCCGGGCTGGGCCTCGCGATCACCGCGGCCATCGTGGACGCGCATGGCGGCACTCTCAACGTCACGAGCACCGTGGGGCACGGCACCACCGTGACCATGACGATCCCGCGCGCGCCGCTGACCACCGGCGCGACCCCGATCGTGCGGACCGCGCCGTCGCCGGCGTCCACCGCGTCGGCGCCGTCGGCCAGCACGCCCGCGCTCGGCGACTGAGCCGCCCCGGCGTCGCGCGCGGTAGCGTCGGCCCATGGACCCGGACCTGACGGCCGTCGCGGCACGGCTGCGGGCTGCGGGCTGCGTGTTCGCCGAGGACGAGGCAGCGCTGCTGGTCGAGGCGGCCGCGAGCGGGTCCGCGGCGCTGGAGGACCTGATCGCACGGCGCTGCGCGGGCGAGCCGCTGGAGCCGCTGGTCGGCTGGGCGCACTTCGCCGGGCTGCGCATCCCCGTCGCTCCCGGCACCTTCGTGCCGCGTCGACGCACCGAGCTCGTGGCGCGTCTGGCCGTCGCGCTCGCCCCGGCCGACGGGGTCGTGGTGGACCTGTGCACCGGCACCGGCGCGATCGCGGCCGTCGTCGCGTCGCGTCGGCCGGGTGCGACAGTGATCGGCGCCGACCTCGACCCTGCCGCGGTGGCCGTCGCGTCGGTCACGCTGGGAGCGTACGGCGCCACCGCCGTCGTCTCCGACATGGCGGACGACCTGGCTCCCGACCTGCGTGGGCGCGTGGACGTCGTCACCGCCTGCCCGCCCTATGTGCCCACCGCTCAGATCGCGCACATGCCGCGCGAGGCGCGGGAGCACGAGCCGCTGCGGGCGCTCGACGGAGGCGCGGACGGCACCGATCTGCAGCGGCGCGTGCTCGAGGCGGCCGCCGCGCTGCTGCGCCCGGGGGGGCACGCGGTGGTCGAGACGTCCGTACCGCAGGCCCCTCTCACCGCCTCGCACGCCACGGCGCTCGGCCTGACCTCCCGCGTGGAGCGGGACGACCAGCTGGGCGCCGTGGTCGTGGTGGCGTCGAAGCCGCGCGCTCAGTCGTCCTGAAGCATCCGCTCCAGGCGCGCGTAGCTGGTCTCCATGCCCTCGACCATGCCGGTGCCCAGGATGAACTCCTTGCTGGCCTCGTCGGGGTACTGGATCACGAGCGTGAGGAGCGTGCCGCCGTCGTCCTCGACCATGGTGAGGTCGTTCGTGGTCTGCGGCGCGGGCGTGCCGCGCATGCGCTCGGTGGTGACGGCGCGGTACGGCGGCTCGGCGAGCAGGCATTCGCCCTCGAACCCGAAGGCCGTCCCCTCGGTGCCCTCCTCCGGCTCCCACGCGTAGCGGTACGAGCCGCCCTTGGTGAGGTCCATCTCGCATTCCGTCATGCGCCAGCCGTCGGGGCCCAGCAGCCACTGCCGCATGAGCTCGGGGGTGTTGTACGCGTGCCAGACGGTGTCGCGGTCGGCCTCGATCCACCGGGTGATGCGCACGTGCACCTCGCTGAGCTCCTCGAGCAGCGTGCCCTTGCCCGCGGCGAACTCGCGCAGCCCTTCGAGCACGCGATCCATCTGGCCCATGGCCATGAGGGTGCCCTGCTCCATCCCCATCTCGAGCAGCTGGTTCAGCTCGTCGAGCGAGTTGAACCAGGTGGTGGACACGAATCGTGAGCCTGCGTCGGTCGGTTCGAACACCATGGACATGCGCATCGTGGGCATCTGGGGGTTGGGCTCGCCGTCGTCGGTGGCGAAGCCGTCGACCAGCTCGATCGTCTTGCCGGGCTCGATCCGGGTGAACTCCCAGTAGCCGGACGAGCTCTCCCCCTCCGGGCCCGTCATCGTGTAGTGGGAGCGTCCGCCGACGGCCATGTCGTGCCTGGTGAAGCGGGCCGGCCAGCCGGGAGGGCCCCAGAACTGCTCGAGCTGACGCGGGTCGTCGAACGCGCCCCAGAGCCGCGAGACCGGGACCGGGAACTCGGCGGTGATGGTCATGGTGAGGGCGTCGAGGTCCTTCTCGACATTCGTGATGGGCATGGTGGTCCTTCCGGGGTGCGGGCGGGTCAGGGGTGGGGACCGCTGGGTCGCGGATGGGGCGCGGGCGACGCCTCGCCGAGGAGGGCATCGAGACGGCCGACGCGGTGGCGCCAGAGCTGCTCGTAGCGGGCGAGCAGCTCCTGGGCTCGCGCGAGGCGGGCGGGATCGGCGCGCACGAGGCGGCGCCTTCCGTCCTGGTGGCGGGTCACGAGTCCAGCCTCCTCGAGCACGGCGACGTGCTTGCTGACCGCCGCGAAGGACATCGCGTACGCGGCGGCGAGGTCGGTCACCGACGCGTCGTCGGCGAGGGTACGGCGGACGATGTCTCGTCGCGTCGCATCGGCCAAGGCGTGGAACAGGCGGTCCACCTCGGCGTCGGTCAGATCAGTTGATACAACCATTTGGTTGAACGATACGTCCGATGCACGCGATCCGCCAGTCGAGCGGAGGCGAGGGCATCACGGGACGACCCGGCCGACGCCCACGAGGCGAAGCGCTCGACCCCGTGCGAGGCTCAGCCGTAGACCGCCTGCGTGATCGCGGCCGCGCTCGGGCCGTCCATGCCCTCCGGCGCGGTGTTGGTGAGGATCACCGTCGTGATCCGCTCGGCGGGGTCCACGAACCAGTGGTGACCGTACGCGCCACCCCACACGAAGGTGCCCGGCGAGTGCGGGACCTGCGCCACAGCCGGATCGGCGAGCACCGCCCCGCCCAGCCCGAAGCCCCAGCCGGGACCGTTGCACTCGTTCTCCGGCCCCACCTGCATCGACATCATCTGCCCCGCCGAGTCGGGCGTGAGGATCCCCTGACCGTCACGGCGCAGCGCCTCGAGGAGCTTCAGCACCTCGTCGGCGGTGCCGACCATGCCCGAGCCGCCCGACGGATAGAGCTGCGGGGACGTCGCGCGGCTCGGCGAGAACACGGTCGACGTCCCGTCCTCGTACCTCAGCACGTACGGGTCGGTCATCCGCACCGGTCCGGAGGCGTCCAAGGCGTACGGCACCACCAGACGGTGCAGGTCCTTCGCCACGAACCCGAGGTCGTGGAGACCCAGCGGCTCGATGATGGCGTGCCTCATGATCTCGATGAGCGGCACTCCGGACGACGCCTCGAGCAGGTGGCCCGCCACGTCGAGGCTGAGCCCGTACTCCCATCGCTCCCCTGGCGCGAAGTGGAGCGGCGCCTGGGCGAGCCGGTCCAGGTTCTCGTGCAGCGTCTCGACGGACGAGTCGAGACCGTCGGAGACCCCGAGCGCGTGGTACGGATGGCCAGGCTGCTGCGCGAAGCCGTACCCGAGCCCCGACGTGTGGGTGAGCAGGTGACGCAGGGTCATGTCCGGCTCGGTGCCGTCGGGCAGCAGGGGGTGGAAGCGGGTGAGCCAGAGCGACGTCGGCTCGTCGAGGCCCACCACGTTCTCCTCCACCAGCCGCATGGCGGCGGCGGTCACGAAGGTCTTGGTGACGGACGCGAGCCGGAAGATCGAGTCGCGCTGCATGGGTGCACCCGCCTCGCGGTCGCGCATGCCCGCGGCGCGCGCGTACGCGACCGCGCCGTCGACCGCGACGAGCACGACGCACCCCACCAGGCGTTCCGCCTCGAGCGCAGCGTCGATGGCGGCGTCGAGGCGGGCGGCGAGAGCTGTCATTCGCACATCGTGTCACGCAGCGGAGCGGATGCGATACGCCGCGTGCCGAAATTGCGGGGCCTGCATTGACCTCCACGGCACCTGACGCGTGAGGATCGGGACGTTCAGCCCGCCAGCTGCGCGATCAGCTCGAGCTCCCGCCCGCGGCTGAGAGGCGCGAGGCCCTCGCGGTCGAGGCCGAGCGCACGCTCCTGCGCGAGCACGTCGCTCAGCGTGTCCGCGAGCGCGCGCCGACGTCCGCCGAGCCCGGTGTACCGCCGATCGGAGTGGTAGCCGCAGCGCGCGGGCTCGCCCTTGTCGTCCACCCACAGGCCCATGGAGGACTGTCCTTTCCACTCGCGCACGCCATGGTCGAGCAGCCACGGCCCGGGCGCCTCGACAAGAGGACCCGTGGCGCACGCGACGTCCCGGGCCGCGTCGATCAGCGTCCTCATCGACATCCTGGCGCCCACCGCGTTGACCGGCCCCGTGACGCCGGCCTCGATCGCCTCGACCATCCATTCGACCAGGTCGCGCACGTCGATGATCTGGACCGGCACGGCGGGCTCGGCAGGGACGAGCATGGGGCCGTCGCCGGCCTGCGCCGCGCGACGCACCCAGTACGCGGTGCGGTCGGTCGGGTCGTCAGGGCCTGCGATCACCCCGGCACGCACCACCATCGCGTCGGGGTGCGCGACCAGCGTGTCGGCCTCGCAGCGGGACTTCGCGGCGTCGTAGCGCGAGCCGTCCACCCGCTCGTCGACGGCGGCGGGCTCGCGCAGCGGCGCGTCCTCGTCGATCACGTGCCGCACGGGAAGGTAGGCCGCCACCGAGGACACGTAGGTCCAGTGGCCCACGCGCACGGCGAGCGCCTCCGCGGCCTCCCGGACATGACGGGGCTGCCAGCTCACCTCCACGACCGCGTCCCAGTCGCGGTTCGCCACCTGCCGGTAGGCCCCGGGCTGATCGCGATCCGAGACGACGAGGTGCGCACCTTCGGGCACCGCGCCCGAGACTCCCCGTGCCAGGCACGTCACGTCGTGTCCACGCGTCATGGCGGTCCGGGCGGTGAGCGCCCCCAGCCAGGCGGTTCCTCCGAGGATGAGGATCTTCAGCGGGCGGTGCGTCATGGCTCAAGGCTAGAGCCGGGGCGTCACAGCTGGATGCGCATCACGCGGCGGCGGGCGCTGGGCGCGGCCACCTCCGTCATCCCCGCCGCCTCGAAGGCTCCGACGGTGCCGACGTAGAGCTCGCCGGGGTAGGTGCCCTTCGCCGGATCGAGGACCACCGGATATCCCTCCACGGCCCGTGCGCCCCCTTGGGCGGAGTGCGCGACCGCTGCGGCGGCGAGCACCGCCATGAGGCCGCGACCGCGGAAGCCGCGACGCACCACGAAGCACGACACGACCCAGACGCCGTCGTCGTCCTTGTCCTCGTCACGGCCCAGCCAGGGGATCCGGGCGGTGCGGAACCGTCGGTAGACGGTGCGCGGCTCGACGGCCACCCACCCCGCGGGCTCACCGTCGACGAAGGCGATGAGGCCCGAGCTGGCCGCATCGCCGCCGCGATCGCAGCCGGCCTGCTCGGCCAGCGCCTCTGCACGTGCGGCGGCCGTCATGGTCCGGTACTCCGCGCTGGCGAGGCGCGTCCACTGGCATCGGCACGAGCGCTGGTCGCCCGGGGCGTCGAAGATCGCGTCGAGGTCCTCGCGCCGCGCCTGGGACGCGGGGACGATGCGCACGGTCGGGTCGGTCTCGAGGGTGACGGCCGTCATGGCCACAGTGTCGCGCGAGGGCGGACGTTCCGCGCGGCGACTGCGGCGGGAACGCGCCGCGGTCACAGCTGCTT
The DNA here is from genome assembly GCF_032102965.1 of Demequina capsici. Classification (NCBI taxonomy): domain Bacteria; kingdom Bacillati; phylum Actinomycetota; class Actinomycetes; order Micrococcales; family Demequinaceae; genus Demequina; species Demequina capsici. The sequence goes on from NZ_CP134880.1 coordinate 2,777,113, forward strand.
CGCGTACCACCGGTCGGCGTGCGGCTCGCCGTTGAAGTCAGGCACCTGCACATAGCCGCGCGACTCGTACATGCGGCACGCGGGCCCGAGCACGGAGTTCGTGTCCAGGCGGACCACGTCCGCGCCGCCGCGGACCGCGCGCGCCTCGAGCGCGTCGAGCAGCAGCGCGCCCACGCCCAGCCCGCGAGCGGAGGGGGCGACCCACATCCTCTTGAGGAAGGCCGGCGCGCCCACGGGCACGGTGACGCCGCCGCACGCGACGGGTTGGCCGTGCAGGCGGGCGACGAGGAAGGCGCCGTGCGGCTCAGCCAGGTCGTCGGAGGCGATCGGGACCGCCTTGGCGGGGTCGTACCCGGCGTCGAACGCGGACTGGAGCTCCTCGTAGTACCGCTCGACGCACCAGCGCGCATCGGGCGACGACGGGTCCACGGTCTCGACCGTCACGTGGTGGCGGGTGAGCAGTCGGGTGACGGTGCGGGTCGCGGCGTCGAGCGCCTGCTGCTCATCCGGGTCCAAGCCGGCGAGCAGCGTGGCCGCGGCGTCGTCGCTCAGCGCGTCCAGCGTCGTCACCTCCGCGGTGCCTGCAGCGGTCCTCCTGACCACGCGGGCGCGGGCGTCAGCGGGACTGGGCGCGACCTCCACGAGCCCTTCGGCCTCCAGGGTGCGCAGCAGGCGCGAGGCGTAGCCCGAGTCGAGGCCCAGGCGCGCGCGCAGGGCGGCGATCTCCACGTCGCCCTCGCCGACCTCCCAGAGCAGGCGTGAGGCCGCGAACGGTCGGCCGCGGTCCAGGAAGTCGCCCTGCAGCGCGCCGACCTCGCGCGTCACGACGCGCTGGAACTGACGGAACGACTGGACGAGACGCGGATCCATATCGCTGACATTAGTCAGACATCGGACGCGAGAGCAAGCGCAGCGAGCGCACGCACGGCCGTCAGGGCAGCTGCCCGATCAGCTCCAGCTCCGCGTCGCGGCTCAGGCCCGTCGCCCGCTCGCGATCCACGCCCAGGCCCCTCTCCCATGCCAGGACGTCACGCATCGTCTCCGCCTGGGGACGCCACGCACCACCCGAATCGCGGTACCGGGCCGACGCATGCGTCCCCATCGGCGGGAACGGACCCGCGGCCACCCACAGCGGCAACGCCCTGGGACCAGACCAGCCGACCACCCGGTGGATCGCGAGCCACGGAGTGGTCGCCTCACGCACCTCACCGGTGTGCCCCGCGACCTCCCGCGCGAGCGCCACCACGTCCGCCAACGGGATCTGCTCCCCCACCGCGTTCACCGGACCGACCACCCCCGCCGCGCCTGCATCCAGGATCCACGCCGCCAGATCCCGCACGTCCAGGGACTGGGTAGGCGCCGCATCCTTGGGCACCAGCAGCGGCCCCTCACCCGCGAGCGCCGCGCGCGCGGGCCAGTAGCCGAAACGGTCCGACGGGTCGCCGGGGCCGACGATCAGGCCGGGGCGGGCGATCAGGGCCTGCGGACGCAGCGCCAGGGTCAGGTCCTCACAGGCCACCTTCGCCTGCGCATAGTCGGCGCCGGTGGCATCGGCCCTGGGATCGAGCGCGGGCTGTCGTGGCGAGTCCTCCGTGTTCTCCGCGCGTACGGCGGCATACACGGACACGGACGACACGTAGGTCCAGTGGTCCGTCGCGCCGGCCAGCGCCACCAGCGCCTCCTGCACGAAGCGGGGCTGCCAGCTGACCTCCACGACCGCGTCGAAACGACGCCCCGCCACCGCGTCGTACGCGCCTGGGCTGGAACGATCCACCGGCACCAGCGTCGCCCCCGCAGGCGCGACGCCCGACGTGCCGCGAGCCAGGCATGTCACGTCCCAGCCGCGCGCGACCGCCTGCCGCGCGATCTCGGCGCCCAGCCAGGCGGTGCCTCCCAGGATCAGCAGTGATCGGCTCATGGGAGCCACCCTAGGCGACCGTGGCATCCGCGAACGCCGATACAGTTGACGTACGTCAGGAATCACCTGCACCCCCTCCGCGTTGAGACCCCAGGAATGAATCGCACCTTCAGCTCGCTCGGCATCCGCAACTACCGCCTCTGGTTCGCAGGCGCAGTGGTGTCGAACATCGGCACCTGGATGCAGCGGATCGCGCAGGACTGGGTGGTGCTCACCGTCCTCACGGACAACTCGGGCTTCGCGGTCGGCGTCACCACCGCGCTCCAGTTCCTCCCTTTCCTCCTGATCGGACCGTGGACAGGCGTGCTCGCGGACCGCGTGGACCACCGCAAGCTGCTCCTCGTCACGCAGGTCGTCGGCGCCGCGCTCAGCGTGGGACTCGGGGCGATCGTGCTCAGCGGCCATGCACAGCTGTGGCACGTGTACGCGTTCGCGCTCGGCCTGGGCTTCATGACCGCGTTCGACAACCCTGCCCGCCAGGCCTTCGTCAGCGACCTGGTCCCCGCGTCGCACCTCTCCAACGCAGTCGGCCTGAACTCGGCGTCGTTCAACGCCGCCCGCCTGATCGGCCCCGGCCTCGCCGGCCTGCTGATCGCCTGGATCGGCTCCGGCTGGGTGTTCCTGCTCAACGGCTTCACGTTCCTGGCGACGATCATCGCGCTGCTGCTGATGCGCAGCGACGAGTTCGAGCGTCAGCGCCGCGCCCCCCGCGGACCCGGCCAGGTCCTCGAAGGCGTCCGCTACGTGCGCAGCCGGCCCGACATCATCGCGATCCTCGTGGTCGTGGGAGTGGTCGGCATGCTGGGGCTCAACTTCCAGCTCACCAGCGCCATGATGGCGCGCGTCGAGTTCGGTCGCGGACCCGGCGAGTACGGCGTGCTCGGCTCGATCCTCGCGATCGGCTCGCTCGGCGGCGCGCTGCTCGCCGCCCGTCGCCGGCAGCCGACGCTCAAGCTCGTCGTCATCGCCGCGTTCGGCTTCGGCGCCGCGAACTCGCTGCTGGCGCTCATGCCGACGTTCTGGACGTTCGCGATCGCGGGCATCCCCGTCGGCTTCGCCGCACTCACGATGATCACCGCCGCGAACGCGACCGTGCAGACCACCACGGAGCCCTCCATGCGCGGCCGCGTGCTGGCGCTCTACATGATGGTGTTCATGGGCACCACCCCCATCGGCTCCCCCATCGTCGGATGGGTCGGAGAGCAGTACGGACCTCGATGGGCCATCGGCATCGGCGCCATCGCGTCGCTCATCGTGGCCACCGCCGTGGGGCTGTGGTCCGCCCGCCGCTGGAACGTGGTGCTCGAGCTCCAGGTCCGACGCCCGTTCGTGAGGTTCGGGCGTGGCCTCGCCCCCGAGGCCGAGCCGATCGCGGACATCGAGACCACGCAGACCTGAACGGCATCCGCACGGGACCGCGGACGACGACGGGGCCGCACCCGTCAGATGGACGAGCCGGCCCCGTGTCGATGAGGCGTCGCACGCCGCGACGGCTGATCACTGCTCAGGCGCGGGGTGCTCCACATGGTGGTCGTCGCGCACCGCGTGCTCATCGCGGATCTCGCGGTGCGTGGTGTTCGCCCGCTGAGCGTTCACGATCAGCGAGATGACGATCGCCGCCACTCCCGCGATCATGCAGATCCACCCGACGGCACCCAGGTTGACGGCGTCGACCGAGGTGTTCAGAGCGAAGGTCAGGATCGCGCCGACGACGATCAGGAAGATCCCTGAACCGATGGCCATGATGTGCTCCTTGCTCCCCACTGTGCGGGGGTCTCGGACGGCCATCGAGCCTCGTGAGCTCAGGGCCGCCGACCGCTCCTGCAGTCACAGAGGGCAACCCGACGTCGCTTCTCAGATATTCCGAAAACGCGGTCGATCTGTCATATACCAGGGATGTCACTCGGAGCGTGAGGAGCTTCCGCATTCGTCGAACGCCTGCTGCAGCAGGTCCTGTAGCGCCGCCGGCGGTCGGATCTCCACATAGGCGGGAGCGGCGCCGTCCACCGCCTCCCAGACACGGAAGACGAACGTCTTCTTGCTCTCCGCGAAGACATGCGGATCGCAGCGCGTGGCGCTCAGGCGGACCGGTACCACCACCTGGTCGCTGCCCGCCGCGAGGGTCGTCGGCACCGCGCCGTCGATCCCCGCCAGATCGAACACGACCGAGCCTGCGACAGAGTCGAGCACCACGTCGCCGGCCGCCGTGCCTCGCGTGAGCACGAGCGTCGTGTCCACGTCCGTCCCGGAGCGGGTCGCGTCGGAGCCGAAGGCCACCGGCGCCGCGTCCTGCACCGCCTTCATGGCGCATTCGTCGGCCGCGATCCCGGCAAGGACCTCGTCAGGCGCGGGAAGCGTGAGCGACTGGACGACGCCGTCCACCGAGACCTCCAAGGTCACGGTCGTGCCCGCGTCGGGCGGGTCGCAGACCACAGCGCCCAACGGCACCCTGACCCTAGTCGTGTAGCCGTCGAAGATCCGCACGTTCTCCGCCACCTGGTTCGTCGGCATGAAGCGCGGGGAGTCGAGCATCGCGCCGACCACGACGGCATCGTCCGTGACCACGCCGTCGAGCCGCACCTCGATCTTCCTGTCCGCCTGCAAGGTGCGCGGGAAGGCGATGTCCACCGTCGCTGCCGATGCGTCCCAGCCCGTGCCGGCCCACGAGGACGACGTCGCGGCAGAGGAGGCCGACACGGCGGCGGCGGACGTCGACCCGTCGGGAGCGTCGACTCCAGGCGAGCCGCCGCAGCCCGCGAGCGCGACCACGCAGGCGAGCGCGAGCAGCGGGGACGACCGTCTCATCGGGCAAGTATCGCGCTGCCACGGCCGCACGGGAAGGCCCAGAACCCTCGCCATACCTGGTGCGACGAACCTCCCGCACCCTGCTGCACGAATCGGACGAGCCGGACACGCACGGGACCTGAGGAGCACGAAGCACCCTCGCGCCTGCCTCACAATGGGGCCATGGACTCGATGCTCATCCTCGACAACGGCACCTGGCGCGTGGGCCTGCTGCCCGCGACCGGCGGCTCCATCGCCTACGGCCAGGTGCGGATCGACGACGCGTGGGTCGACGCGATGCGTCCCACCCCCGCCGAGGTGGAGAAGTCCGGCGACACGGCGTCGTTCCCCCTGGTCCCGTGGTCCAACCGCATCAGCGGACCGGTGCTGCGCTGGAACGGCGAGGAGCACCCGCTGCGCGTCACGAGCGGAGACGGCACCGCCATCCACGGCGTGGGCCTCAAGCACCCGTGGAACGTCGCCGAGTTCGACGCGACCCACGCAGTCCTCACGCTCGATTCGCGCGACCTCGAGGACCCCAACTTCCCGTGGCCCTTCACCACGGCATTCACGTACGCGCTCGACGGGGCCCGGCTGATCGTGACGATGGCGCTCACAAACGTGTCCGACGAGACCTTCCCTGCCGGTCTGGGTCACCACCCGTACTTCGTGCGGCGGCTTGGCTCCGACTCCGCGCCGCTCGGCGGGGACGCAGAGCTGCAGATCCGCTGCGACGCAGGCTACGAGCTCGTGAACTGCCTGCCGACCGGCGCCGCTGGCGAGGTCCCCGCGCATGCCGACTACCGCACGCGTCGGCCGCTCGGGCACGTGCACGTGGACGACTGCCTCACCGGCCGCACCTCCCCCATCGCCGCGACCCTCACGTGGCCGCGCGCCCTGCAGCTGGACCTCGAGGCAGACGACGCGCTGAGCCACATCGTCTGCTACGTCCCCGAGGGCAAGCCGTTCTTCGCGGTAGAGCCCGTCACGCACGCCAACGACGCGCTGCGGCTCGCCGCCGAGGGCGTCGACGGCGTGGGCGTGCACCCACTGGCACCGGGCGAGACGTTCACCGCCCGCTGGTCCCTGACGGCCACGCTGCTCTGAGGCCCGCCTGGGGAAGTTCGCTTCCCGCGGCCCGAACCCATTACGATGGGAGGGCCGTCATGGCGCTGCGGGTGTAGTTCAATGGCAGAACTTCAGCTTCCCAAGCTGATAGCGCGGGTTCGATTCCCGTCACCCGCTCCACGAGAAAGGCCCCTCATACGAGGGGCCTTTCGTCGTCTCTGCGCCAGCAGCCCGGTGGCATAGGCACCCTCGCCTTCGCACCCGCACCCGCACCCACGCCCGCGGCCACCGCCACCGCCACCGCCACCGCCACCGCCACCGCGTAATGGAACATGACTGTACGAATCCCGGCAGAAACGTGCACTGACGTACCAAGCCAGCGCGCAGTGGCGCGCGTCGAACTCGCAGTGGCATAGGTCGGCCGCGCAGTGGCGGGCGTCGAGCCCGCAGTGGCATAGGTCAGCCGCGCGGCAGCACCGTCAGCACACGGACCACATGGTCGCGGAACTCCTGCATGTAGGCGGTGAGGAAGGCCTCGACGGACGGGTCGGTGACCTCGCCGTCGGCCGTGACGAGCCCCGGCGTGAAGGTCACGTAGGCCTCAGGCGCGGTCATCTGCCGGGCGTTGCAGAAGCTCAGGACCGCGCGGAGGCTCTGCTGCCCGACGGCGGTGCCGATCTTGCCGGGCGATGCGCCGATCACCGCGGCCGGCAGGTGGTGGAACGAGTTGGTGCCCTTGGGCCGTGACGCCCAGTCGATCGCGTTCTTGAGCGCGCCGGGGATGGACCTGTTGTACTCGGGGGTGACGAACAGGACCGCCTGCGACGCGGCGATCGCGTCCTTGAGAGCGCGCGCCTCGGGCGGGTAGTCCTCGTCGTAGTCGGGGCTGTAGAGCGGCAGGCCGCCGATGGGGATCTCGGTGAACTCCAGGTCCTCGGGCGCTAGCCGGATCAGCGCCCTGCTCAGCAGGCGGTTGATGGATGTGGACGACAGGCTTCCGACGAAGTAGCCGACGCGGTACGTGGTGCTCATGAGGTCCTCCAGGTGGCGCTGGTCCGACACGGCCCACGATAGGCCGCAGGCACGGACCGTGCGAGATGCGAGCGGGGTTCCGCAACGGGCGCACGCGGCAGCACCGACCCGGCATCCGTCAGCTCGCGTCGCCCCACGCCTCCGGCACCACGAGCGCGCGGATCCACACGTCCTGAAGGTGTGCTGCGAACTGCCCGGCGGTCCAGCCGCGGCGCATGAGCACGGCGTAGTGCTCGGCGCTGTTCGTCGACCAGACCAGGTCCGCCACGGCCTGGTCGTCGAGGTCGGCGCGGAGCTCGCCGGTGGCGCGCAGGTCGGCTGCGAACAGCAGCATGTTGCCCGCGCGGCGCTCGTCGAGGCGCGACCAGACCTCGGCGCACGCCTTGTCGGTGCGGCCCGCCTCGCGCAGCGCCTCCTGGAGCGGCGCGACGACGGGCAGCAGGCGACCGAGAGCCTGCGCGTAGATGCGGATCTTCTCGCGTGCGGTCGCGGCGGCGCGCAGCGCGATCACGTAGTCGCGCTGCTCCGCGGGGATCGGCTGCTCGGAGGTGCCGAGCACCGTGTCGATGACGGCGAGCACCAGCTCCGGCTTGCGTCCCACGCTCGCGTAGACGGTGTCGACGGCGACGCCGGCGCGGCGCGCGATCTGCGAGACGGGCACGCCGTAGCCCTCCGTCGTCAGAAGCTCCCTGGCAGCATGCAGGATCGCTGCGCGGGTGCGCTCGGCCTGCTCCTTGCGCACCTGTGAGCGGTAGGTCCTCCTGTTGACAACGTCGGTCATGGATCTATCCTATATTCATCCGACACTACTTCGGGCGAATTACCTCGTCGAAGGAGAACTGAGATGGGCACCGAGCGGATCGACACCGTCGTCATCGGCGGCGGACAGGCAGGGCTCGCCATGGGGTATCGCCTCAAGGAGCGCGGCATACCCCATGTGATCCTCGACGCGAGCGACCGCGTCGGCGACGCCTGGCGCACCCGATGGGACTCCCTCACCCTCTTCACGCCCGCCCGCTACAGCGGGCTTCCCGGCACGCCCTATCCCGCACCCCCGCAGAGCTACCCCACGCGAGGGCAGTTCGCCGACTACCTGGAGCGATACGCCGCCGTGCACGGCCTGCCGGTGCGCTCGGGAACCCGCGTGACACGGCTCGGGAAGGACCACGCCGGCTTCGTCGTGGAGACCGCCACCGACACGATCCACGCGGACCGCGTGGTGCTCGCCGCCGGCTACGACGCGCTGCCGCAGATCCCCGCATTCGCCTCGCAGATCGACCCCGGCACCGTCCAGCTGCACTCCTCCGAGTACCGTCGCCCGTCGGATGTCCCCGCGGGCGACGTGCTGGTGGTCGGCGCAGGCAACTCGGGCGCCGACATCTCGCTCGAGCTCGCCCAGACCCACCACGTCGTCCTCGCGGGACGCCACCCCGGCCAGATCCCGTTCCATATCGACAGCCGGCTCGGACGGCGCGCCAGCCGCGTGGTGTTCTGGGTCTTCTCCCACGTCCTCACGCTCGACACCCCGATGGGTCGACGCGCCGCCGCGAACCTCAAGGGCCACGGCGGCCCGCTGATCCGGGTGAAGACCGCGGACATCGCCGCGGCGGGCGTGCGTCGAGTGGGCCGCATCGCCCGCGTCGACCACGGCAGACCGGTCACGGACGCCGGCGAGGAGCTCGACGTCGGGGCGATCGTATGGTGCACCGGATTCCACGCGGACGGCGCGTGGCTGGACCTCCCTGACATCCAGGCCGACGGACTCCCCGCCCACGATCGCGGCATCTGCCGCACGCAGCCCGGGCTCTACGTGCTCGGCGCGCTCTTCCAGCGTTCGCTCGCCTCGTCCATGATCCACGGCGTCGCGCTCGACGCCGCCTGGATCGCGGACCGAATGGCGCGGTCCGACACCTCCGCGCCCACGCCCGCCGCTACTGAGCCGCGATGACGTCCACGACGAAGACCAGCGTCGAGCCCGCGGGGATCGGACCCATGGGGCGGAAGCCGTAGCCCGACTCCGGCGGCACCACCAGCAGCAGCTGCGAACCCACGGGCTGGCCGACGATGCCGTCCACCCAGCCGTCGATCAGCGCGCCGTAGGCGATCGGGAAGTCGATGGCCGCGCCGCGATCCCACGACGAGTCGAACTTGGCGCCGTCCCACAACCAGCCGCTGTAGTGCACGGTGATGTGCTGACCCTCGACGACGACGGGCCCGGCGCCGGCGTTCAGCACCTCGACCACGAGGCCCTCGGGCATCTCCGCGCCGGAGAAGTCGATGGACGGCGCTCCGGCCGCGTCGCGGGTGATGGTGGGCAGGCTCATGGTCGCACCTTCGGTCGGTGAGGTATCGCGCAAGCCTAAGCCGCCGACGTCCCTCTGGCAGGACATGAGGGTCGGATCCGACGCTGCATGAGCCCTCAGGTCCTGCCAGCGCGCAGTCGCTCACGCCGCGGCCCGCACACGCCCACCGACGCGCACCGACGCGCGGGAGCCGCCTCACCCGTCACAGCACGGACCTGTCCGCCATGATGGCCCCATGGGTGACCACAAAGACACCGCCAGCGAAGGAATCGACCGCACGCACGCGTCGTCCCCGCGTCGTCCCTGGTCCGTCACCGTGCTCGCGCTCCTGATCGCGCTGAGCGCGCTCGCCGACCTGAGCCTGGGCGTGCTTGCAGTCACCGCCGGTCAGGGCGGCAGCACAGGCGCGGTCGACGGGTCGACGACGTTCTCCCTGTGGACGGTGGGGGTCCTGCTGGTCGCGGTGGCCATCGCGCTGTGGCGCGGCTCGAACGGCGCACGCGTGATCCTCACGGTGCTGCTCGGGGTGCGGCTCGTCACCGCGCTGCATGAGGCGACCGTGACGGGCGGCGATGCGCAAGGCCTCGTGCTGTCAGGGCTCGGCAGCGTCGCCATGCTGGCGCTCGCCTGGTCACCGGCCGCGAACCGCTGGTTCCAGAGCGATCGCGAGCGTGAGCTGGCACGAGCCCTGGGCGCCGAGCAGCGCACGGTGCGCCGACGCGTGCTGCGCGGCGTCGAGCTGGCTGTCAGCGTGCTCGTCGTGTCGTGGACCATCACGCTCACGCCGGGCGTCACCTCCGACTCGCGGATCGCGACGCTGTCGGCCGCGATCCTGCTCGCCCTGGTCTCGTGGGCGCTGCAGCCCGCGTGGCTGCTGATCGCGAGCCGCTTCGGATGGGCGGGAGCCCTGGCCGCCGCCCTGTTCGGCAACGCGTCCATCGTGGCGGTCGCGCTGTGGATCGCGCCCGGGATCGACGTGTCGGGACTGGGTTGGGCGATCGTCGCGTCGATCGTCTTCTCCGTCCTCATGACAGCGGTGTCGTGGCTGTTCTCCGCGAGCTCGTACGACTATCTGCTGGTCCACGCGACCCGCATGAGCCTGCGCGGGGTGGCACCCGCCGAGGACGGACAGGAGGGGGTCCTGTTCATCCAGATGGACGGCGTCTCCGCACCGCTCCTGGAGCAGGAGATCCGCGCCGGCAACCTTCCCACCATCTCCCGCTGGATCCGCGGTGGAAGCCACACGTGGACCGAGTGGACGCCGGGCATCCCGTCCACCACGCCCGCCAGCCAGTCGGGCATCCTGCAGGGCTCGAACGCGGAGATCCCGATGTTCATGTGGTGGGACCGGCCGCTGGGCCGCTTCATGGCGACCAACAAGCCGGACGACGCAGGCGTCATCGAGGAGCGCGCGAGCAACGGCCGAGGCCTGCTGGCCGATGGCGGCGTGTCCATCTCCAACCTGTTCTCCGGGGACGCCGAGCGGTCCTACCTCACCGTCAGCGGACTGCGCGCGGGCAAGCGGGACCTGGGCGCCTCGCAGTCGTACGCCGCCTTCTTCACGCACCCTGCAGGCCTGGCTCGCGCGCTGCCCCGCACCGTCGGCGAGATGGCCAAGGAGATCTGGCAGGGACGACGCCAGGTGTGGCGGGGCGTGGAGCCCCGGGTGCCGCGCGGGGCCGAGTACGTGCTCCTGCGCGGCGCCACGAACGCCGTGCTGCGCGACCTCAACGTGGCGCTCGTGATCGACGCGATGATGGACGGCGCCAAGTCCGTGTACGTGGACTTCGTGGACTACGACGAGATCGCGCACCATGCCGGCGTCACACGGCCGGAGTCGCTCGCGTCGCTGTACGGGATCGACCAGGTGCTTCACACCTTCGAGCGCTTCGTGGCGCTGGACATCGCGCCGCGCAGCTACCGGATCGTCCTGGTATCCGACCATGGCCAGAGCCAGGGGCCCACGTTCGAGCAGCGGTACGGGATCTCGCTCGAGGGCCTGGTGCGCGAGCACACGGGTGGGCGCGCGCTCTCCGTGCCTGCACACGACTCCGAGGGCGGTGGGCCCGCTCGCCTGCTGGTCCGCCAGCTCGCGGAGCAGGAGTCGGTGTCGGGCCGCATGGCGAAGGCCGCGCTCAGACGTCGCGACGCGGCGAAGGGGGACGACGCACCCGCCCCCTCGCCGGGTGGCGACGACGACGGGCCCGAGCTCGTCGTCGTCGGCTCGGGCAACCTGGGCGGCGTCTGGTTCACCGAGTCCGCCGAGCGGCTGACGCTCGCGGATCTCGAGGCGCAGCACCCCGGACTGATCGAGGCGCTCGCCACCCACCCCGGCGTCGGGTTCGTGGTGGTGCAGGCCGGTTCCGGTCCCGTGGCGATCGGACCGCGCGGCGTGCATCGGCTCTCCAGCGGCGAGGTCGACGGCGAGGACCCGTTGGCGGCGTTCGGGCCGAACGCTCCTGCCGACATGCTCCGCGCCGCGAGCTTCGCCGACGCGCCTGACATCTACCTCAACTCGGCCCACGACGAGGCGCTCGACGAGGTCTACGCGTTCGAGGAGCTGGTGGGCTGCCATGGCGGTCTCGGCGGATGGCAGACGCGCGCGCTGCTGCTGCACCCCACCGACTGGTCCGTGGACGAGGACCTCAAGGATGCGCAGGGGAAGCTGCACGGCGCCGAGACCCTGCACAGGCAGCTGGTGCGTTGGCTGGAGCGGCTGGGGCACCGGGAGGCGCTGCGCGAGGCACCTCCGGTCGCCGCCGCGACCGCCGCGCCCGGCGACGCCCCGCGGGACGCTGGCGAGCACACAGCCAGACCGGTCAGCTGAGCATCAGTGCGCGGTCGCGACGCACCTTGCGCAGCGCGACGCCGAGGACGACGGCCGCCACCAGCTGGGTCGCGGCGACGACGATGGCCAGCCACGTGACCGACACGTCGTACAGCCACCCGGCCATGAGCCCGCCGCCGATCGCCATGACTCCCTGGACGGCGGCGAACACCCCGTACGCGGTGGCGCGACGCGGTGCCTCCACGACGTCCGCGACGAGCGCCTTGATGGTCGAGTCCTGGATGCCGAACGCGAGACCCCACACGAGCACGCCCCCGATGGACACCCAGAGACGGCCGCTCATCGCCACGGCGGGGACGATCGCCACAAGCACGGGGACGGCGTACAGCACTCGCGTCCCGATCCGGTCGTAGAACCAGCCGATCACGAGCGCTCCGAGCGCCTCCGCGAGCATGCCGAAGGCGTAGATCACGGGCACCGCCGCGTCGGATGCCAGGCCAGAGACGACGAGGTGGTAGCCGATCAGACCGAACGTCACGAGGCCACCGGTCATGAGACCGGCAGCGGCCGCGTACCAGAAGAACACGCGCGGCAGCCCCGCACCCACCGCCCTCGCGAACCAGGAACGATGCTCCTGCTCGGCTTCGGCGCCCAAGCGCTGGGTGCCGCCGAGCGATGCCTCGGGCACAGCCGCCCTGTGTGCAGGCTCGGGCGTGTGGGCACGAGTGGCGAACAGCACGATCATCGCGGCCACTCCAGGGACCGCGAGCGCCGCCGGCCCCCACCAGAGCGCGCCGGTCGCGCCGACGACCGCGGCCACCAGGAGCGGACCCAGAAAGGCGCCTGTCTGGTCGAGCGCTTTGTGGACGCCGAACCCGCGTCCCGTGCCCACCCGGGTGGCGGCGTCGGCCAGCAGCGCGGACTTGGCGGGGCTGCGGACCGCCTTGCCCACACGCTCCAGGAGGATCAGCACGGACGCGACGGCCAGGCCCGCAGCACCCAGGAACGGGGTGAAGGCCAGGAGCGGCACGGACACGACCGTGAGCGCGTAGCCGACGATGGTCACCGCCCAGTAGCGACCGGTGCGATCCGTCAACGGACCGGACACGAGCCGGAGGATCAGGGCGACCGCCTCGCCGGCACCTGTCACCACGCCCACGACGACCGCGGTCGCGCCGAGGCTCGCGAGCAGCGGGCCGTAGAGGGAGCGCGCACCCTCGTAGACCATGTCGGCGGCGAGGCTCGTGACGCCCAGCATGACAACCACGCGCCACGGCGCCCATCGCGTGCCGGGCTGACCGGTCGCGCGCGACCCTCGGGGCGGTGGCGTGCTCACGGGTCCACGCTAGAGGTCGCGCTGCCGTGAGTCACGGGGGCCATGCCCCGCGCGCGGGCGTCGACGACGGCCTCTCCCCGTCGTCGACGCCCGTGCCGCCAACCCGTCAGGCGAGGACGCCGTACTCCTTGAGCAGCTCACCGATCTGGGTGTCGTGGGTGTACTTGTGCACCAGCCGGCGCCCGATCGGTCCGCCAGGCACGTCGACGGGCTCGCCGTCGCGCAGGCGGATGGTCGCGGCCAACAGCGTCCGCACGTCGTACGTGGAGTTGAAGACCTCGGGGATACCGCGGTCGATGTCGAGCAGCGTGTAGACCGCCTCCATCGGGGTGCGGACGGAGTACTCGGTGGTGAAGATGCAGTCGCGACCCGACTCGGCGAACTGACCGAGGAAGGCGAAGTTGACCGACCCGGCGGGCACCACGTCGGGCCTGTCCCCCGCCTTGCGCGGCATGAAGAACGCGGTGACGTACGGCATCATCACGGGCACCGTCTTGGCGCCGGTAGCGGCGAGCTCGTCGATCTGGTCCACGGGGACGCCCATGTGGAAGAGCCACTCGCGGGTGATCTCCTCGCCGGTGCACTCCTGCATCGGCTTCTTCACGTAGTCACCGGGACGGTCGACGAACAGCGAGTAGACCCACACGACGATCTGGTCGGGGCTCTGCTGCTTGAAATGCGGCTGGCGGTTGACGGTCCACGACAGCAGCCACGACGAGTCCTGCGCGGTGACGATGCCGCCGGTGACGACCTTGCCGCTGAACGGGTCGCGCTTGGCGATCCTCTGGATGTGCTCCGGGATGCGCCTGTCCAGCGTGGTGACGGTGGCGGACTCCCACTTGGTCTCGGCGATGTGCGCGCCGAACACGTCGGGGTGGCCGAAGGACGGGTGCTTGGCGGCGATGCGGCGCCACAGGTCCCATGCGGGGGCGGGCCCCTCGTCGAGCTTGGCGGGCGTGTGGTGGTCGCCGTTGTCGGAGTTCTCGGTGAGGGAGCCGATGGTCATGAACAGCAGGTCGTCGGGCCCCAGATCCGTGATGCCTTCGGCATCGTCCTTCTTCCAGTGCAGCGCCGTCGCCTGCTTGCGATCGCCGTCGAAGGCGAAGTCGACATCGGTGACCTCGGTGTGGAACTCGAACCTCACCCCCTTGTCCAGCAGCCACGTGTAGAGCGGCAGCACCAGGGACTCGTACTGGTTGTACTTGGTGAACTTCAGCGCGGTGAAGTCCGGCAGGCCGCCGATGTGGTGGATGAAGCGGTGCAGATAGAGCTTCATCTCGAGGACGGAGTGCCACTCCTCGAAGGCGAACATGGTGCGCCAGTACATCCAGAAATGCGAGTCGAGGAACTCGCGCCCGAAGAACTCGTCGATGCGGACGTTCTCCACCTGCTCGCGGGTGGCCATGAACAGCTTGACGATCTCCTTCTGGGCCTTCTCGGTGAGGCCGAACCGCCCGTCGGTCTTGGCGTCCTCGCCCTGGTTGACGGTGGCGCGCTGCAGCGAGTAGTTCGGATCGTCGCGGTTGAGCCAGTAGAACTCGTCGAGCACGCTCGCGCCCTCGATCTCGAGCGACGGGATGTCACGGAACAGGTCCCACAGGCACTCCCAGTGGTCCTCCATCTCGCGTCCGCCGCGGATCACGAAGCCCTTCTTGGGCTCCTTGATGCCATCGAGCGCGCCTCCAGGCAGGGGCAGTCGCTCAAGGATCGTGATCCTGTCGCCGGCCATCTGCCCGTCGCGGATGAGGAACGCCGCTCCCGAGAGCGACGCGAGGCCGGCGCCGACGAAGGTGGCGGTCTTGTTCTCGACGCCTTCGGGCTTGCGCGGCCTCACGAAGGCCTCGTAGTTGCCGCTGGTGTAACGCATGGATGTGCTTCCTTCCTGGTATGAGGGCGTGCGGCGGCTCACGTCGGCGCACGCCGGTGGGGACGTTCGGGGTGAGGGTGGGACGACGTCAGGCGTCGCCCGGGCCGGCGGTGGCGCCGACAGCGGCGAGGTAGCCCCGCACGATCTGCGTGACCTGCGCGCACAGCTCGTGCGGCGCGTCGAGGTCGGGGTGCAGCTGGTTGAGCGGCTGGACGAGCAGCAGGTTCAGCACGGCGAACACGGAGCGGGCGGCGCGGCGGGCGTCGGCAGGGTTCGCGCCAGGTGGCGCCGCCTCCTCGAGGCGGGCCGCGATGCGGGCCTCGAGGTCCGCGACTGTGGCGAGGCCTTCGGCGCGGTACTCCTCGTCCGGAGGTCCGAACAGGAGCTCGCGCTGGTAGTCGGCCGAGTCGCCGAGGTCGAGCGCCCACTCGAGCGAGGGGCGGACCATCGCGCAGATGGCGGCGGCCACGTCGGTCTCGTCGGCTGCGGCGGCAGCGCCCTCGTGGACCGCGGCGGCCAGGCGGACGTTGTAGACCATGAGGAACAGCTCGCCCTTGGTGGCGGCGTAGCGGAACAGGGTCCCTGCCCCGACGTCGGCCCGTTCGGCGATCTGCTGTGTGGTGACGTCCTCGAAACCGCGTTCGGCGAAGAGCTCGGCGGCTGCGGCGAAGATCCTGTCGCGCTTCTCGCGCTTGTTGCGCTCGCGCCGACCTTCCGTCTGCGACGTCGCAGCATCCACGTCGATGCCTCCTTGGTGCGCGGCTCGCCCCTCATGAGGCACTCGCCTCGCGCGGACCACGCTCAATAATGAGGCTACTCCGTTATTGCTCGCCGTCAACCGCACCCATCCCGCTTGGGGAGAACAGCGGCATCGCGCCCGAGTCGCGGTTCCACGCGGCACGCGCCGCGATGCACCGCACCCGTCGGCTCTCCGACCCGCGCGGAGTCACACCGCGGTCGGCTCACCCACGTGCGAACGATGCGCCCCGATGCGCCGCGATCCGCTCCATGCGACCACCGCCACGCCGACGACGATCAACAGATCCCCCACCGAGAACGTGTTCGCGAGCGGAAGCGGCTCGGGCCAGGCGAACACGTCGCCCAGCCACGGGAGCACCGGATCCGCCACGACGCCGGAGTTCACGAACTCCGCGTCGGAATCGATCCCCGCCGCGTGCTGGGCCCACGCGGTCGCAGGCAGCGTCCCGCCGTTCAGCGCGATCGTCACGCCGTTCGACACCGCGCCCGCTGCGACGATCAGCGTGCCCTTCACGGTCCTGTTCACCCAGAGGAACACGACGGCCACCACGTACGTGAGGATGTGCAGCGCCGGACCGATGCGCTCCGCGAAGCCGAACGAGAACAGCCCGATCTGGATCAGCAGCGCCACCCAGATGAGCCACGCCCACCGCCAGCGGTGCAGCACCAGCTCGGCCGGCCATCGCCCTGCGACGAGCGGCGAGGCCACGGCGAGCGCCGCGAATGCGAGGATCAGCATGGTCAGCGGGATCCGAACGAACCGGCCCTGCGGCCCCGCTCCTCCGCGAGCCGCATCTCGATCTGACGCGGCGACGCCGGCAGGCCCAGGTGGTGGCCCTGCCCGATGATGTGACCGATCGCGCCGAGCACGGCGACCGTCTCGGCCTCCTCGATGCCCTCCGCGACCACGCGCACGCCGAGCGCGAGCGCCAGCTCGATCGTCGACTGCACGATGATCAGGTCGTGCCGGTCGAACCCGATGTTGCTCACGAACGAGCGGTCGACCTTGAGCTCGTCGATCTCGAGCCGACGGAGGTAGCTGAGCGACGCGTTGCCCGTGCCATAGTCGTCGATCGCCATCTCGACGCCGATCGCGCGGACCGCACGGATGACGACGTCGGCGCGCACCGCGTCGGACATGATGGCGGTCTCCGTGACCTCGAGCACCAGGCATGACGGCGGCACGCTGTGCTTGTCGAGCGCGTTCGACACCTGTTGCGGGAGCGACAGGTCGGACAGATGCCGGGCCGAGAGGTTCACGGACATGCGCAGGTCGTAGCCGTCGGCGCGCCACCGGGCCAGCTGCGCCAGCGCCGTGTCGAGCACGAACGACGTCACCGGGTAGATGAGCCCGGAGTTCTCCGCGAGCGGGATGAACTCGTCGGGCCCGACCATGCCGCGCAGCGGATGCCGCCACCGGACGAGCGCCTCGACCGCGACGGTGCGACCCGTGGTCAGGTCCACCTGCGGCTGATAGACCACGTGCAGCTGGTCCTCATCGAGCGCCGTGCGGAGGTCGGCGAGCGTCTGCAGCCGCTCCACCGTGTTCACGTCGAAGCGGGCCTGGAAGGTGCTGATCCTGTCGCGCTCCACCTTGGCGTGGTAGAGCGCGATGTCCGCGTTCTTCATCAGGGTCTCGCCGTCGTTGCCGTGCTCCGGCGCGACAGCCACGCCGGCGCTCGCGCGCACCAGCAGCTCGAGGTTCTCCACCTTGACGGGGGCGTCGAGCGAGGCGAGCAGTCCGTTGGCCACTCGCTGCGCCGCGCGCGCTCCACCCTCGACCACCACCGCGTACTCGTCGCCACCCAGGCGGTGCACCGAGCAGTCGGGCGCCGCCGACTCGAGGCGCCGCGCCACCTCGCGCAGGATCGTGTCGCCCACCGGGTGGCCGAGCGTGTCGTTGAAGTCCTTGAAATGGTCCAGATCCAGGAGGACCAGCGCGGGGCCCTGCGACTTCGTCTGCCGTGCCTGCTCAAGCGCGTCCGACAGCCGATGATCCATCTGACTGCGGTTCCCGAGCCCCGTGAGCGAGTCGTGCGCCGCCTCGAAGGCATGGCGCGCAGCCGCGGCCGCGAAGAGATGCGCCGCGACCACGGGGGCGCCGAGCAGCGCGAGCGCGAGCACCCCGTCGTCCGCCACGATCGCGGCGATGGCTCCGATGGACAGAAGCACGAGGTTGGTCGCGAAGGCGCCGCCGAGATCTGAGCGGAGGACCCTCGACAGGGGTTCGCCGACCGCGAGAGACACGACCGTGCCGACAAGCAGCCAGTTCACCGCGACCATCGCGAAGCCCGCGAGGATCAGCGGGATCACCTGGCCGGTGCTGACCGTCATGGGTCCGCCGAAGATCGGCACATCGGCGAGCGTCGCGAACACGATGCGCGCCACGAAGACGCTGATCGAGTACTGCGCGACGTTGAAGAGCGACTTCTTCAGGTCGCGGCGGTTGACGACGTCGTCCGTGAGGCTTGCAGCAACCTGCGCGAGGACCGCGATCCCGCCGCCGATGACGGCGACAAGTGCGAGGACGAACGGCGTCGACATCGAGAGGCTTCGTGTCTCGCCAGAGGACACAGGGGTGTCGATGGGCTTCGCCTCGCCGACGATCGCGGCGACGATGAGCATCAACGTGGGAAGTAGGAAGGCGGTGTCGAACGATGCGGCCCACGCAGTGCGGAACATGACGTAGCCGAAGGTGGAGAGTCCTACAAGCCAGACGACCAGCAGGTACAGATCAAGACGGGAAGGCGACGGCGGCGCTGAGGTGCCGCCGTCGCCTCCCTGACCTGGAGTGGTTAGTTCCACTTGTACCCGGCGCCGACCAGAACGGCGACCGCGATCATGGTGGTCGAGCTCGCTGCCACGCGCACGACCGTCTTGTTCTGGAGGAAGCTCCACTTGCTCATCGGACTCTCCTTGCTTCTGAGTACGACGGCAAAGCCCCTGGCCCCCCTCCGTACGGCTGAGGTGCACGGAGAACCCACGAGCTCCGGAGTTGTGCCATCGTCCCCGGTTGATGCGACCCCCGGTTGAGGGCCGCGCTTCATCCTCCCGCATTCCCGCTGTTGATACCAGACCCAGTTCGCAGAAAATGTCCTGGTCGGACGCGCGGCAGGCGCGAAACGGTCAGCTCACGAGCACGCGCCGACATGGAATCCGTCCGTGCCCACATACGACACCTCGGACAGGTCTCCACCCTCGTAGGTGAGGTCCAGGCACCAGTCCGTGCGCGAGGTTCCCGTGAGCTCGAGCGTGCGGCTGCCACCGAGCAGCGCGTCGACCTGCGTGTCGCCCACCATGTAGGCGCCGTCGACCGCCTGGACGTCGGGCAGCGCGGGATCGGTCTGCATCCCATCGGCAACCGTGTTCGCCACTGCGGTGATGTCCGCCTGCGCCTGGGCGTCGGCGGTCTGACGGCTCACGTCCGGGCCGATCGAGGTGACGTACACGGCGACGGCCGCGACGGTGACGGCGAGGCCCACGTAGCCGAGGATCGTGCCCGCGACCGCTGCGGTGCGCGCGCGCCGTGTGCCCGTCCTGGAGCGCCGCAACCCGAGGTGGCCGAGCACGATCGCGACCGGCGACAGCAGCAGCACGCCCGCGATCACCGCGCCGATGCCGAACGGGTCGGACGACGTGCGGGTGGTGGGCTGCTCGCTCATCGGTCCTCCTCAGCGACGGCTCGTCCCCAGGCTAGTCCAGGACCGTGGGATGACCGCGGCGTCACCGGCGTGTCCCGCGAAGCGTGGGGACCCCCGGGTCCTAGCGTGGTCGCGAGCCGCCCGCAAGGCGGCCACGCATGGCGAAGGCCCCCCGAAATTCCCGTTCGGGGGGCCCTGCCATGGCGTCAAGTTCTCGGTGGTCCGGCGATGCCGTGCCCCGAAGGCCGCGATTGACGATGCGGCTTCACCCCCCTGTCTCGAGGATGACCTCTCGGCCGATGCCAGGGGTCCGCGTCTCCCTGCGCCGTCACCCGCAGTACTCGGCCGACCCGCGCTGCAGCGAGCCGACGTACGAACGGTTCCACGTTGTCCCAAGGCATCCGATCCAAGGTCCACCCTCACGATCCCGCGGGCTGTGCATCCGTCCCGGTCACGCAGCCGCCTCCCGCGACCACGCGACGCCTTAGCGCCCCGCGGACACGGACGACCCGTCCGGAGCGCGCGCTCCGACGCGCCGTCCGCGCGGACGACGCATACCGGGTCTCGGCAGACCCGCCGAAGCGGGCCCCTGGCCGGGAGGAAGCCGGATCGGCACCGGCGCTTGTCCGGCCCCGGCGGCCCCCTCGCCGACCAGATCGATCGGGTGGATCCCCTTCTCGATGGGTCCAGTCGTACTCCCTGAAGAGGGCGGTGGCAAGGCGAATCCGGCACGGATTTCCATCCACCGCCAGCCCACAGGTTTATCCACCGGTGGGCGTCGGAGTTCACCCGCTGTTCACAGCGCTGTGGATGAAATCTGTGGATGACACGCCGCGCTCAGTCGTCGCGATCGGACTCCGCGATGCGGCCCAGCATGGCGTTGTAGCGACGCAGCTCCGCATCGTCGTCGCGCTCCGCCTGACGATCCTGACGGCGGCTCTCGCGGTCGTCGGAACGACGCCACGCCACCGCCACCCCGATCGCGAGCGCCAGCACCGGCAGCTCGCCGATGCCCCACGCGATCTCGCCGCCCCACTGCTGGTCGGTGATCGCGTCGGGACCCCACGGTCTGCCCATGAGCCCGAACCAGTCCGGCACCAGCAGCACCTCGGAGCTGGCCAGCGACACCCCGAAGAACGCGTGGAAGGCCATGGTGGCGAACAACAGCACCAGCCGCATCGGATACCGGGGACGGGTGGGTCCCGGGTCGATGCCGATCAGCGCGTTCGCGAAGAAGTAGCCCGCGAGCGTGAAGTGGAGGACCATCCACAGATGCCCCGCGTGGTTGGCGAGCGCGAAGTGGAAGATCGGCGAGTAGTAGAAGACCACCAGCGAGCCCGCGAAGTTCACGGCGGCCACCACCGGGTTCGCGAAGAAGCGCACCCACCGCGACTCGACCAGGCCGCGGATCCACTCGCGCGGACCGCGCGAGCCGTCCGTGCGCGGCGGCAGGGCACGAAGCGCGAGCGTCACGGGCGCGGCGAAGGTGAGCGGGATCGGTGCCACCATCACCAGCATCATGTGCTGCACCATGTGGCCGGAGAACGTGACCATGCCGTAGATCGCGGGGCCGCCCTGGGTGATCCACAGCATGGTCGCGATGCCCACGAGCCAGGACACGTCGCGATACCAGGGCCATCCGTCGCCGCGGCGCCGCAGCCGCGTGGTCCATCGAAGGTAGAGGAACGCCATCGCGACCAGCACGAACGCGGAGAGGATCTCCAGCCGGTAGTCGAGAAACCATGTCGCGACCGTCGGCGCAGGCGGCAGCTCGTAGCCGGTGAGCAGGAACGCCGGCGACGGGTCGGGGACCGCGGTGTTCGGCACGGGCGGCGCGGAGTTGGAGAGCACGGCCGCCAGACCGGTCACGAAGATGAGGACCGCCGCATCCACCACCATCACCCGCGTGAAGAGGCGCCTGCTGGGCCGCTCCGCGAGCCGGGGCAGGGTGGTGCGCCGATGCCAGACGGCAAGTCCCATGGCCACGCCCATGGCGGCCACCTTGACCAGGAGCACGCGACCGTACGTGGTGGACCACAGGTCCGACGGCCCTGTCATGCGCAGCGCCGCGTTGATCACGCCCGACACGACGACCGCGCTGGCGGCCCAGGCGGCGACGCGGGACATCCGTCGGGCGACCGCCGCGGCGTCGGAGTCCAGCACGGGACCGAGCCATGCGACGGCCACCACCACGCCGAGCCACAGCGACGCGCCCACCATGTGGAGCGCGAGCGCCGACACGGCCAGGTGATGGTCGGCTGCACCAGCGGCGTGCCCCGTCTCCGCCTGCCAGCCGATCGACCAGGCGACGGGGACCATGGCCCATGCGGCTTGCACGGGCGTGCGCACCAGCGCGGACACCATCGAGGCGACGACGGCGGCGATCGCCATCTGCAGGAACGCCTGCCCGATCGCGATCTGCGTGATGAACTGCCCCAAGGTCGCGCCGTACGCTGCGTCGGTGAGCGGCACCAGCGTGATGACGGACGCCTCGACCAGCAGGTAGGCGACCGCGAGCACCGCCCATCCGATGGACGCGTACCGCGCGAGCGCCGCGGCGCGCGTCGACGCCTTCGACCCGGGGACGGTGAGCGTCATCACGGCAACCAAGGAGCCTGCCGTCACCGCCATCGCGATGTCTCGGAGCGCCGCCAGGACGGTCACGACGGACTCAGGAGGCATGGGAGACAGGTTACGCGGCTCTCCCCCGCCTCCCGTGCGCGGATTGGCCATATCCCTACCGATCTAGTAGACACATCCCCATGACGTCCTCACCCACGGCCGACAGCCTCGCGGCGAGCGCCGCGAGCATCGCCCGCCGTGCAGGCCGGGTGCTGCTCGAGGTGCGCGCGCAGGCTGAGCGCGACGGGGTGACGGGACGCGAGCTGAAGGACCTGGGAGATGCGCGTGCCCAGGCCGCCATCGCAGGATGGCTGGCCGTCGAGGCGCCGGGCGATGCGGTGCTCAGCGAGGAGGCGAAGGACTCACCCGAGCGCCTCGCCGCGGACCGGGTGTGGATCATCGACCCTCTCGACGGCACGCGCGAGTACTCCGAGGGCCGCGACGACTGGGCCGTGCACGTGGCGGTCTGGGAGCGAGGCGATCTCGTCGCGGGTGCGGTGGCGATCCCGGGCGAGGACCTGGTGCTCGACTCCGCGACCGTCGTCGGCGCGTCCGGCGCGATCGCCGATCCCCCGCGCATGGCCGTCAGCCGCTCGCGTCCGCCTGCGCTCGTGGAGCATCTGCGCGCGACGCTCGGGCTCGAGGTGGCCCCCATGGGGTCCGCAGGGGTGAAGATCGCCGCCGTGGTGCGCGGGCAGGTCGACGCCTATGTCCACGCAGGCGGCCAGTACGAGTGGGACTCGGCCGCCCCTGTCGCCGTCGCGCGCGCCGCCGGGCTGCACACCAGCCGCATCGACGGCACCCCGCTCACGTACAATCGTCCAGACCCGTACCTGCCCGACCTCGTGGTGTGCCGGCCGGAGCTGGCCGCGCAGATCCTCGCCGCGATCGCCGAGGCGCCGTCGTTCGGAGACAACTCTTGAGCAATCCCAGCTATCACCTCAGCGAGCTCGACGCCCTGGAGGCGGAGGCGATCCACATCATCCGCGAGGTCGTCGCGCAGATGGAGCGGCCCGCCCTGCTGTTCTCCGGCGGCAAGGACTCGATCGTCATGCTGCACGTCGCCATCCGCGCGTTCGCACCGGCGCCCGTTCCCTTCCCTGTGGTGCACATCGACACGGGGCACAACTTCCCCGAGGTCATCGAGTTCCGCGACCGGATGGTCGCCGAGCACGGCTTGCAGCTCGTGGTGGGGTCCGTGCAGGACGCGATCGATGCGGGCACGGTCCGCGAGGAGCCCAACGGGTCACGCAACCGCATCCAGACGCCGGTGCTGCTCGACACGATCGAGAAGAACCGTTTCGACGCCTGCATGGGCGGCGCCAGGCGCGACGAGGAGAAGGCGCGCGCCAAGGAGCGCGTGTTCTCCTTCCGCGACGAGTTCGGCCAGTGGGACCCGCGCAACCAGCGCCCCGAGCTGTGGTCGCTGTACAACGGCAAGGTCCACCCGGGCGAGTCGATCCGCGTCTTCCCGCTGTCCAACTGGACCGAGCTCGACATCTGGAACTACATCGCCACCCGCGAGGTCGCGGTGCCGTCGATCTACTTCGCCCACGAGCGCGACGTGTTCGACCGGAACGGCATGTGGATGGCAGCCAACGAGTTCGCGGTGCCTCGCGAGGGCGACGAGGTCGTCACCAAGAAGGTGCGCTACCGCACCGTCGGAGACGCGACCCTGACCGCCGCGGTCGAGTCCGACGCGGACACCGTCGAGGCGATCGTCGCGGAGATCGCGGCCACCAGGCTCACCGAGCGGGGCGCGACGCGTGGCGACGACCGCGTGTCCGAGGCCGCCATGGAAGACCGCAAGAAGGAAGGCTACTTCTGATGGACATGCTCCGCTTCGCCACCGCCGGCTCCGTCGACGACGGCAAGTCCACCCTGATCGGCCGCCTCCTGTTCGACTCGAAGTCGATCTTCGAGGACCAGCTCGACGCCGTCGAGTCCGCGTCCAAGGCCCGCGGCAACGAGTACACCGACCTGGCGCTCCTGACGGACGGACTGCGCGCCGAGCGCGAGCAGGGCATCACGATCGACGTCGCGTACCGCTACTTCGCGACGCCCAAGCGCAAGTTCATCATCGCGGACACCCCTGGCCACGCCCAGTACACCCGCAACATGGTCACCGGTGCGTCCACCGCGGACCTGGCGATCATCCTCGTCGATGCGCGCAAGGGCCTCACCGAGCAGTCGCGCCGTCACGCCACGATCGCCACGCTGCTGCGCGTGCCGCACCTGGTGCTCGCCGTGAACAAGATGGACCTCGTGGACTACTCGGAGGGCGTCTTCGAGGCGATCTACAAGGAGTTCTCCGACTTCGCGGCCAAGCTCGACGTGAACGACCTCACCGCGATCCCCATCTCCGCCCTCGAGGGTGACAACGTCGTGGAGCGCTCCGCGCGCATGCCCTGGTACCAGGGCACGTCGCTGCTGCACCACCTGGAGCACGTGCACATCGCGTCGGACCGCAACCTGCAGGATGTGCGCTTCCCCGTCCAGTACGTGATCCGCCCGCAGCACTCCGCTGCCCGCGACTACCGCGGCTTCGCGGGCACCGTCGCCTCCGGCGTGATGAAGGTGGGCGACGAGGTGCTCGCGCTCCCGTCCGGCCTCACCTCCCGCATCAAGGCGATCGACGGGCCCGAGGGCTCCCTCACCGAGGCGTACCCCCCGATGGCGGTCACGATCCGACTCGAGGACGAGCTCGACATCTCGCGCGGAGACGTGCTGTGCCGGCCCGCGAACCACCCGCAGCCCACCCAGGACCTGGACCTCACCGTCTGCTGGATGGACGACCGCCCGCTGACGATCGGCCAGAAGATCGGCGTGCTGCACACCACGCGCTCGGCCCGCGCCATCGTCAAGGACATCGCCTACGAGCTCGACGTCAACACGCTGCACCGTGAGCAGGGCATCCGCCAGCTCGGCCTCAACAGCATCGGCCGAGTCAAGCTCCGCGTGACCACGCCGCTCATGGTCGACGACTACGACGACAACCGCACCACCGGCGCCATGATCCTCATCGACGAGGCCACCAACGGCACCGTCGGCGCTGGCGTCGTGCGGGCGATCTGACCGTGCGCGCCGCGTCGGCGCCTCCTCGCGGTCGCGGCGAGGACCGACGTTGACCGGCCTGTTCGTCGCGGCGCTCGTCGTGGGCGTCGTCGTGGGCCTCACGGGCATGGGCGGCGGGGCGCTGATGACGCCGATGCTCGTGCTGGGCTTCGGCGTCCCGCCGCTCACCGCCGTGAGCTCGGACATCATCGCCAGCACCTTCATGAAGCCGGTGGGCTCATGGGTCCACATCCGCCGCGGCACCGTGAACTGGAAGCTGGTCAAGCTGCTGGTGCTCGGTTCCGTGCCGTCGGCGTTCTTCGGCGTGCTCCTGGTCCAGCTCTTCGGCTCGGACGCCTCGATCCAGGCGTTCGTGAAGAAGGCGCTCGGCGTCGCCCTGCTGCTCGCGGCCGCAGGCCTGGGCGCTCGCGCGTACATGCGGCTCCGGGAGCGGGCCCAGGCCCGTGACGCCTCAGCCGATCCGCTGCCGACCGAACGTCCCGACCCCGAGCCCCGCGTGCTTCCCACGATCCTCGTCGGCATCGTCGGAGGCCTCATGGTCGGGCTGACGTCCGTCGGCTCCGGCTCGCTGATCATCATCGCTCTCATGGCGCTGTACCCGACCCTGCGCGCGTCCCAGCTGGTGGGCACCGACCTGGTCCAGGCGGTGCCGCTGGTGCTCGCGGCCGCAGCCGGACATCTCCTGTTCGGCGACGTCGACTGGTCCGTCGCGATCCCCGTGATCCTGGGATCGGTGCCGGGGGCGTTCATCGGCGCGCAGATCTCGTCCCGCGTCGGCGGAGCGCCCGTGCGCCGCGCCCTCGCCTTCGTCCTGCTGTTCTCCGGCTTGGCGATGCTCGGCGTGCCTGCGCTCGCCGCCGTGTGCGTGGTGCTGACGGCCGCAGCGCTGACCCCCGTCGTCTGGATCGTGCTGCGCCACCAGCAGGGCTTCACCCCGTTCTGGTGGCAGGAGCGGCGCGCCGAACGGGAGAGGATCGTGGGCATGGATGCGCAGGCAGAGCCTGATCGGAGGGACCCGTGACCGACCACCGTCTGACGGCGCTGCAGCTTCATGACCTGGAGCTGATGGTCGCCGGGTCGCTGGAGCCCGTGGCGACGCTTCCGAGCGAGCCCGGAGGCATGGCCCTGCAGGTGCCTTCTGCGGACGGCCCCGTGATGCTGCTCGACCGTGAGTCGACCCCGGTCGCGCGGGTCGACGTGGTCGCGACGCAGGCCGACGACGACGCCTGGTGGGTCGCCGGCCCTGTGACGCTGCTGCGACCGCTGGCCGCGTTCGACTTCGCGCGGCTGCGTCCAGGCGCGTCGCAGCCCCTCAGCGAGCCGGCGACGATGCTGATCGGCGACACCGCACCCCTGCCGCGGGGGGATGCGCCGCTGATCGTCGTGGACACCGGGGATGCGCGCGCCCTCGCGCGCGCCGTGACCCGAGCCGAACGTGCGGGGCACCCGGTCAGGGTGATGCCGGAGCCGTCGGCCGCCGCCCGCGCCGGCGACGAGCGCGCCGACGTGCTCGCCCGCCTCGCCTCGCTCGCCTTCGGAGTGAGCGTCGAGCTGAGCGTGTCCGACCAGTCGGTCGGCGACGGGATCGTGGTGCTGCTCACCGGCCTGTCAGGCTCCGGCAAGTCCACGATCGCCAAGGAGCTCGCACAGCGTCTTCGCGTCGAGTCGGACCAGCACGTCACCCTGCTCGACGGTGACGAGGTGCGCGCGGTGCTGTCCACCGGGCTGGGGTTCTCCCACGACGATCGCATGATGAACGTGCGACGCATCGGCTGGGTCGCCGCGCTGGTGGCCGAGCATGGGGGCATCGCGATCTCCGCCCCGATCGCGCCCTATGAGGCGATGCGAGCCGAGATGCGGGAACGCGTCGCGAAGGTCGGGCGCTTCGTCCTGGTCCACGTCTCCACGCCCCTGGAGGTGTGCGAGGCGCGCGACCGCAAGGGGCTGTACGCCAAGGCGCGGGCCGGGCTCATCAAGGAGTTCACCGGCATCTCGGACCCCTACGAGCAGCCGACGGACGCCGACGTCGTCATCACCGAGGACCTCTCCCCGGCCCAGGCTGCGGACCGCATCATCCGCGCCATGGCGCCCCGCCACGACCTGGAGTACCAGATCTAGCGGTCGATCCACCTGCCGTGCGAATGCGCGGTCGCGCGGTTGGTCGCGGTGGTGCGGGTCAGGCCGGTGCGGATCGCGGTGTGCGTGGGCGCATGCGCGGGCTCCATGGAGACCCTGGCCACCTGCCGCGTGCGCGACAGTGCCAGGCACGCGGCGTCGAGAGCCACCTGCTGCTCTGGTGCCAGCTGGTAGGCCATCACGGTGTGCATGAGGACGATCGGCCCCGGCGGCAGCAACCGGTCCAGCTGGGGGACGAGCGCGACGGCGTCCCCCTTGACCAGGTTGACCGCGGTCTCGGCACGGATCGCGAGCGCCTGTCGCAACCGGTGCAGGCGGTCCACGTGCTCGGGCCAGACGAGCGCCTCGAGCCAGGCCGCCTGGTCGGCGTCCGTCGCGTCGACGGGGTCGAGGTCGAGTCCGGTGCGGGTGGCGATCCGGGGCGTGCCGGCCGGGGTCGTGAAGCCGCCGCGGTTCTCGCAGCGGAGCGTCAGCCTGGTCGACGCGGGGTTGCCGGCGGGCACGTAGCCGTCGCCGTAGTCGTGGTCGTAGCGGTCCATGCACAGGTTCAGCCCGGCGGAGGTTCCCAGGTCCACCAGATGCAGCGGCTCCTGCCAGCGTCGTCCCGCCTCCACGATCCACGGCAGCACGGCGGCGCTGCGGCCCGCCTCGTTGGTCTGGGTACGACGCGTGCAGCCGATCTCCACGAGCTCCTGCTCGTGCTCCAGCACGTAGGCGCGGAACACGTCCCACAGCTCGTCGTCGGGCTCGCGGGCGGCGTCGCCGACCAGCACGGGGTACCAGGCGGCGAGCGGGTGCTCCGGGGTGAGCGCCATGCGGACGCCGCCGAAGAGCAGGTTGAGAGGCGGGACGCGGTCGATCTGCGCCACCACCGCCCGCATGCGCGGATCCTCGGCGATCCTCCGTGCCAGGTGCTCGTACAGCGGCGAGTCGACCGCGGAGTCCGCCCATCGGTGGAGGGCGGCGGCGAACGCCTCGGGATCGTCGCGCTGCTCCGCGGTCCAGGGTCTGTGACGCATGCGGGCAATTTACCATTCCTTGACCAAGACGGTGGGGTGGGACGGGGCACCCGGCCGATGGTCCTCGCGTCGTCCGCCCGGAGTCTCTAGGCTCGTGCCCATGAGCGATGCAGCAGGCCTCACCTCGGCCCAGGAGAAGATGAAGGCGGAGGGCGTGAGCCAGGCCGCCATCGACGTGTTCACGTACTACTACGGGGAGCTGGAGGCAGGTGCGACCGGCCTGATCCTCGAGGACACCATCGAGCCGCTGCTCGACCCGGCCAGGCTCGACGACGTCCAGGTGTCCGATGAGGACGCCCGCGCGGCGCTGGCGAAGACCGCCATCATCAAGCTCAACGGGGGGCTCGGCACCTCCATGGGCATGGACCGTGCCAAGTCGCTGCTGCCCGTCCGCGACGGCAAGAGCTTCCTGGACCTCATCGTCGGCCAGGTGCAGAAGGCCCGCGAGGCGACCGGTGCCGACCTGCCGCTGGTGCTCATGAACAGCTTCCGCACCAGCGAGGACTCCCTTGCGGAGCTCGCCAGGCACCCCGGCCTCGAGGTCGACGGCCTGCCCCTCGAGTTCCTGCAGAACAAGGAGCCCAAGCTGCTGGTGGACGGCCTCACGCCCGCCGAGTGGCCGCAGGACCCCGAGCTCGAGTGGTGCCCCCCGGGCCACGGCGACATCTACACCGCGATCCTCGCGTCGGGGACGCTCGACGCGCTGCTCGATGCGGGCTTCCGCTACGCGTGCGTGTCCAACTCGGACAACCTGGGTGCGGTGCCGAGCGCACGGATCGCCGGCTGGTTCGCCGCGTCGGGCGCCCCGTACGCCGCGGAGCTGTGCCCCCGCACCGCCATGGACCGCAAGGGTGGACATCTGGCCATCCGCAAGGCCGACGGCCAGCTGATCCTGCGCGACACCGCGCAGACGGCCGAGGACGAGATGCACTTCTTCACCGACGAGTTCCACCACCCGTTCTTCCACACCAACAACCTGTGGTGGGACCTCGAGAAGCTCAAGGCCGCCCTGACCGAGCGCGGCGCCGTGCTGGGCCTGCCGCTGATCCGCAACAAGAAGAACGTGGATCCCACCGACAAGCAGTCGCCCGAGGTCTTCCAGATCGAGACCGCCATGGGCGCCGCGATCGAGGTCTTCGAGGGCGCGACGGCCATCGTCGTGGGCCGCGACCGCTTCCTGCCGGTGAAGACCACGAACGAGCTGATGCTGCTGCGCTCGGACGCCTACGAGCTCGCCACCGACGGCGCCCTGCGCCTCGCCGTCAAGAAGGCGCCGACGATCGACCTGGACAGCGACCACTACAAGACGGTCCAGGACTTCGACCGTCACTTCCCGTACGGAGTGCCGTCGCTCAAGGAGGCGTCGTCGCTCACCATCTACGGCGACTGGACGTTCGGCAAGAACGTCACAGTGGTGGGCACCGTCGTGCTCGAGGACGACAACGGCGAGCCGAACCACGTGCTCGACGGGACCATCCTCGAGGGCGGCATCACCGAGGGCTGAGGCACAGGTGACGTCCCCGGTCACCGCGCCCTTCCGCGTCGACAGGCGACGCGTCGCCACGCTCGCGGGTACCCAGCTGGTCGCCGGCGTCGGCGTCTCCGGTGGCATCGGCGTGGGCGCGCTGCTCGCGGAGGAGATCTCCAGCGAGCGCTGGAGCGGGTTGCCGCAGACCATGATCGTGCTCGGCTCAGCGATCGCCGCGGTGCCCCTGGCGCGCTTCGCCGGCACCCACGGCAGGCGCGCGTCGCTCACGCTCGGCTACGGCATCGCCGCGCTCGGTGCGCTCGTGGCCTTCACCGGCGGCGCCCTGCGATCGCTCCCCGTGCTGCTCGCAGGGGCGGCGCTCACCGGCGGTGGCATGGCCGCAGGTCTCCAGGCGCGCTTCGCCGCGACGGACGGCGTGCCCGACTCCCGCCGCGGCCGCGTGCTCAGCCTGGTCGTCTGGGCCTCGGCCGCCGGTGCC
Source organism: Demequina capsici (assembly GCF_032102965.1). Lineage (NCBI taxonomy): Bacteria > Bacillati > Actinomycetota > Actinomycetes > Micrococcales > Demequinaceae > Demequina > Demequina capsici. The sequence continues at coordinate 2,807,428 of NZ_CP134880.1, forward strand.
GTGCTGGGGCCCAACCTCATCGGCCCTGGCACGAGGCTCGGCGCCGCGCTCGGCGTCACGTCGCTCGCGGGACCCTGGCTGTTCGCGGTGACGACCCTCACGATCGGTGCGGCATCTATCGCGCTCCTGCTGCGGGACGGGCGCCCCGCGAGCGCGCCCCCGCGCCGGCACATCCGCACCACCCTCACCGCCATGCTTCACCACGCCGACGGGCGCCTGGGGCTCATCGCGATGGCCACCGGCCATGCCGTCATGGTGGGCATCATGGCGATGTCCTCGGTCCACCTGCATGGCCACGGCTCCACCCTGCGGTTCGTGGGGATCGTCGTCAGCGCCCATGTGGCGGGGATGTACGCGCTGGCGCCCGTCTTCGGTTGGCTCGCGGACCGGCTGGGGGCGCGCGCCGTGGTCGGTCTGGGAGGCGCGCTGCTCCTCGCCGGTACGGCCTGCACCTGGTCCTCCGGACGCGCGGACACGGGTAGCGGCTCGCACGCCGCCGCGGAAGCATGGGCGACGGTGGGCCTCGTGCTGATCGGGCTCGGCTGGTCCGCGGCGACGATCGCCGCCGCCACGCTCGTCGCGGTCCTGTCGCACCACGGGGGCGCGACGCCTACGGACGTCCAGGGCGTCGCCGACCTCACCATGGGCCTCGCGGGAGCCACGGCCGGGGCGCTTTCCGGCGTGGCGATGGCCGCGTGGGGCTACCAGGGGCTGTCGATCGCGGGCGCGGTGCTGCTGGCGCCGCTCCTGGTGGCGCTGATGGGCCACATCCGCACCGGTGCCCTGCCACGGGACGGGTCCGCAACGGCGTAGCCCTGCGGTGAGCTGACGCCGGTGGTCTGCTCCCGCCTATGCCCAGACGAGCCCCTGACCCGGGTCGTTCATCACGCGGCCCACGTCCGCGAGCACGCGCGCGCCGAGCTCGCCGTCCACCAGGCGGTGGTCGACGCTGAGCGCGAGCTGGGTCACCCAGCGGATCTTGATCTCGCCGTCATGCACCCACGGCTGCTCGCGGATCGCGCCGAAAGCGAGGATCGCGGCCTCGCCGGGGTTGAGGATCGGTGTGCCGGTGTCGATGCCCAGCGGGCCGACGTTGGTGATGGTGATGGTGCCGTCACGGAGCGCGCTCGGCGGCGTCCTGGACTCGCGCGCCAGACCGGTGAGCTCCTGGATCTCCTGCGCGAGCGCGTGGAGCGGCAGCCGGTGCGCGTCCTTGATGTTCGGAACGAGCAGGCCGCGCGGGGTCGATGCGGCGATGCCGAGGTTCACGTAGTGCTTGTAGACGATCTCCTGGGCGTCCGCGTCCCACGAGGCGTTGATCTCGGGGTGACGGCGTACCGCCAGGAGGAACGCCTTCGCGACGATCAGCAGCGGCGTGACGCGCACGTCCGCGAACTCTCGGTCGGTCTTGAGGCGCGCGACCAGATTCATCGTCTCCGTGACATCGACGGTGAGGAACACGGTGACATGCGGAGCGGTGAACGCGGACGACACCATCGCCTCGGCGGTGCGCTTGCGGACCGAGCGGACGGGCACGCGGGTGGCGCGGCCGTCCTTCGTCATGGTGCCGGACGCGAGCCACGGCTGGTCGTCGCCCGGGTAGGTGGCGAGCACCTGGGGGCTGAACGACTTCGCCGCGGACTCCACGTCCTCACGGGTCACGAGCCCACCCGGACCGGACGGCGTCACGGTCGTGAGGTCGATGCCGAGCTCCTTCGCGAGCTTGCGCACGGGCGGCTTGGCGAGGACCGGGTACTCCGTGTCGCTCGCACCGCCGATCGGCTCGAGTGCGTCGGCGCGGCGGGGACGACGCTGAGCGGAACCGGCACGGACGCCGTAGCCCACGAGCACGGCTCCCGACGGCTCGTCCTCGGGCGCCGTCGTCGGCTCGTCCCCAGCGTGGACGGCAGGCGCGGGGGCCGCGTGGACGGCAGGCGCGGGGGTCGCGTGGACGGCAGGCGCGGGGGTCGCGGTCCCGGAGGATGCCGCGCCGACGGTCTGCACCGATCCGGTCTGCGGCACGCCGGCGTCTCCCGTCCCATGCGGCGTATCGACCGGCGTGTCCGCCCGAGATTGGTTCGCACTGTCGGCGGCCGACGCGGTGCCAGCATGGGCAGGTGCCGACGCCGCAGCCTGGGGCGCGGGAGCGGCGGGCGCGGACTCACCGCCGGGGTCCACGTCGAAGACGGCGATCACGGTGCCGACCTCGACGGTGTCGCCGATCTCGGCGCGCAGCTCGGTGACCACGCCGTCGACCGGGCACGGCAGCTCGACCAGGGACTTCGCGGTCTCGACCTCCAGCAGCGGCTGGTTGACCTCGACGGTGTCGCCTGGCTTGACGTGCCAGGTGACGACGTCGGCCTCGGTGAGGCCCTCGCCCGCGTCGGGCATACGGAACGACTCGAAGGTAGGCATCGTGCGTCTCCTAGTGGGCCATCACACGGTCGACGGCGTCGAGGACGCGGTCGAGGTTGGGCAGGTACTCGTGCTCGAACTTGGACGGCGGGTACGGCATGTGGAAGCCGCCCACCCGCATCACGGGCGCCTTGAGGTGGAAGAACGCCTCCTCGCCGATGCGGGCGGCGAGCTCCGCGCCCACGCCGTGGGCCGTCGGCGCCTCATGGACGACGATCACACGGCCGGTGCGCTTCGCGGAGCGGATGACGGTGGCGGCGTCCAGCGGGGAGATGGACCGCAGGTCGACCACCTCGACGCTCGTCCCCTCCCCTGCGGCCACGTCGGCCACCTGCAGCGCGGTCCTGACGGTAGGCCCGTACGCGACCACGGTGACGTCGGTGCCGGGGCGGGCCACGCGAGCACGACCGATGTCCGCGGTGGCCGCGGCGGCGTCCAGGCGGGTGCGCACGGCGTCGGTGTCCACGTCGCCCTTGTCCCAGTAGCGCGCCTTCGGCTCCAGGAAGATCACCGGGTCCGGCGCGAAGATCGACTGCTGGATCATGTCGAACGCATCCTGCGGCGTGGCGGGCGAGCAGATGCGCAGACCGGCCGTGTGCGCGAACAGCGCCTCGATGCTCTCGCTATGGTGCTCGATCGCACCGATGTTGCCCGCGAACGGCACGCGGATCACGACGGGGAGCTGGATGCTGCCGTGCGAGCGGTAGTGCATCTTGGCCAGCTGTGTGGTGATCTGGTTGAACGCAGGGAAGATGAAGCCGTCGAACTGGATCTCGACCACCGGACGGTAGCCGCGCATGGCCATCCCGATGGACGTGCCGACGATGCCCGACTCGGCGAGCGGGGTGTCGATCACGCGGTCTCCGCCGAAGTCCTTGTGAAGGCCGTCGGTGACACGGAACACGCCGCCGAGCTGGCCGACGTCCTCGCCCATCAGCAGCACCTTGGGGTCGCGCTCCATCGCGGCGCGCAGGCCCGCGTTGATCGCGCCGGCCATCGTCATGGTGCGGACGGCGGACTCCTGCTCCGTGGCCGCGGGGACGCGGTGGTGGGTGTCGGTCATGCGTGGCTCCCCTCGTCGATGAAGGACTGCTGGTAACGGTCGAACCATGCGCGCTCCGCCTCCACCTGGGCGTGCGGCTCGGCGTAGACGTGGTCGAACATGCTGAGCAGCGGCGGCCGCTCCCACGCCTTCACGGTCTCACGGGTGCGCTTTCCGAGCGCCTTGGCCTCCGCCTCGACGGCGGTGCGGAACTCGTCGGGCAGCTGGCCCAGCTGCTGGAGGTGCTTCTCGAGCCGGTCGATCGGGTCCCGCTGGCGCCACTTCTCCTCCTCGGCGCGCGTGCGGTAGCGCGTCGCGTCGTCGGAGGTGGTGTGCGCGGCCATGCGGTACGTGAACGCCTCGATGAGCACGGGGCCCTGGCCGGAGCGGGCGTGACGCAGGGCCCACTGGGTCACCGCGTGGACCGCGATCACGTCGTTGCCGTCGACGCGCACCCGCGGGATGCCGAAGCCATCGGCGCGCTGGGCGAGCGTCACGCGCGACTGACGTGTGGTGGGCTCGGAGATCGCGAACTGGTTGTTCTGGACGAAGAAGACGAGGGGTGCGTTGTTGACGGCGGCGAACACGAACGACTCGTTGACGTCGCCCTGGCTGGTGGCGCCGTCGCCGAAGTAGCAGATGACGGCGCCGTCGTTCTCCGGGCTGCCGCTCCCGACGAGGCCGTCCTTGTCCATGGCGATCGCATAGCCCGTCGCATGCAGCGTGTGCGCGCCGATGACCAGCGTGTAGAGGTGGAACGAGTGCTTCGCCGGGTCCCAGGAGCCGTGCTCGAGGCCGCGGAAGAGCGTGAGCATCTGGGGAAGGTCGACGTTGCGCGTGAGGGCCACGCCGTGCTCGCGATAGCTGGGGAACACGTAGTCGGGCTCGCGGATGGCCGTGCCGGAGCCGATCTGCGCACCCTCCTGCCCGAGGCACGACACCCACAGGCCGAGCTCGCCCTGGCGCTGGAGGCTGGTGGCCTCGGCGTCGAACGTGCGGGTGAGGGTCATGAGCCGCCAGAAGACACGCAGCGCCTCGGGCGTGAGGTGGGAGGCGTAGGGCTCCCAGTCGGGGTCGGCCACGCGCGTGCCGTCCACGTCGAGCAGCTGGACCAGCCCATCGTCGCTCAGAGGTCCCATAGCTTCCACAGTCAACTCCCTGCAGATCGAACTCGCACGGGGTGCCGCGCGCTAACTTACGCAAGCGTAGGCTACGGTTCCGTAGGTTGCAACATCGCCACGCCAGGCACACGGCACCGACCGCCACGCCAGGCGTGGGTGACTCACCTCTCAGAATATGGAATGCTTGCCAAGCACAACGACGTGCACGACTGCTGAGGGAATGACGATCGATGACCGACTCCGAGCTGATCTACCTGGTATCCAGCGCGGGTCACCCCAACTACGGTGACGAGCTCATCGCCGCCTCGTGGCTCCGATACCTGGCCGACGCTCGGCCCGACGCCCGCGTCTGGCTGGACTGCAACAATCCTGGCCGTGCCGCGGTGATGCTCGCGGGCATCCACCCGCACCTGCACGTCACCGACACCTTCTGGCGCGTCGCGGGCCAGGTGCACGGCGACGACCACGAGAAGGCGCACGCACGCGCACGCGCCCTCACGAGCAGGCTCGGCACGCCCCGCGAGGACCTCGGGCTGATGCTCGCCGGCACCGCGAGCAGCATCCACCTCCTGGGCGGCGGCTACCTCACCACCCGATGGCCCATGAACCTGCTGCTGCTCACCATCGCCTCGCAGCTGCATCGAGATCACCGCGTCCCCGTGCACATGACAGGCGCCGGCCTGCTCCCCATGGACGCCGCGGACCGACGCATCGTCTCCGAGGCGCTCGGCGACCTCTCGCATGGCGATGTGCGCGACGCCGAGTCGGCGGCGGCCTTCGGCCTGCCGCTGGGCGCGGACGATGCCCTGCTCGGACTCGCGAACGGCGCGCTCAGGGTCGACCCCCGACCATCTCCGGACGCGATGGTCCTCCTCCAGGGAGACGTCCATGACGCCGCCCTGATGGCCGACGCGGTCGACCTGTCGGTCCAGGCGCTCCGAGAGGCGGGCCTGGGAGGGACGACTCTCGGCATCATCGAGTCCGTGCCGCCGGACGACACGCGTCACCTCGACCGGATACGGGAGGCGTGGGGTGCGGCGACCCGCCTCTACTCCTTCAGCGAGATCTGGACGCATGGCCTCCCCGTGCGAGCCGGCCAGACGTGGATCACGTCACGCTTCCATCACCATCTGCTTGCGGCGGCGCATGGCGCCCGCGGCATCGCGGTGAACACGGGCCTCGGCTACTACCGGGTCAAGCATGCGTCAATATCCCGGCTGGGCTCGGGGTGGGGCCTCGCACAGGTCGGCGAGCCGTGGCCCGCGCCCTCCGCATCGGCCGACTTCCCCGCGCGCGCCCGCAAGGCGGCCGCAGACCGCGTCGCGCTGGCGGAGAGGATCTATCCCCCGCAGGCGCGGGCCCGTCGCCGCTTCGGCCGCTGACGGCCTTCAGTCCTCGCCGCGCATCCTCCGGACGACGGCATGCGGCTCGCCGTCCATGACGACCTTGCCGTGCTCGAGCAGGATGCCGCGGTCGCAGAGGTCCGCGACCATGTTCAGGTCGTGGCTCACGATCACCAGGGTGCGCCCTTCGGCCCTCAGCTCACGGATCCGGGCGATGCACTTGCGCTGGAACGGCTCGTCACCCACCGCGAGGATCTCGTCCACGAGGAAGAGGTCGGGGTCCGTATGGACCGCCACCGCGAAGGCGAGGCGGAGGAACATGCCTGACGAGTAGAACTTCACCTCGGTGTCGATGAAGTCCTCGATCTCGGAGAACGCGACGATGTCATCGAAACGCTCCGCGATCTGTTCCTCCGTCATCCCGAGGATCGCACCGTTGAGGTACACGTTCTCGCGGCCCGTGAGGTCCGGATGGAAGCCCGCGCCCACCTCGATCAGACCCGCGACCTTGCCGCGGACCCCGATCCGACCGTCGTCGGGGGTCAGCACACCTGAGATGCACTTGAGAAGCGTCGACTTTCCGGAGCCGTTGAAGCCCAGCAGCGCGACGGTCTCGCCCTCGTTGATGGTGAGGTTCACGTCGGTCAGGGCGACGAACTCATCGACCTGGTCAGGGCGACCGCGCATCGCGCGTGCGGCGATCTCCTTGAGCGATCTCACGTGCTTGATGCGAAACCTCTTCGTGACCCCCTGGATCACCACGCTCTCGGCCACGTCAGAGCTCCTGCGCGAAGGTACGGGACATGCGTGTGAACACACGGTCGCCGATGAAGACGAGCGCGAGGGCGATGACCAGCGCGATCATCCCCCGCAGCGCGAGCGCGTTCACGAGCTCGGCGTCGCGCATGGCAGGGTCGGCCGCTCCCCACCAGAACGCACGATGGAACAGCTCGACCGCGACCGTCAACGGATTCGCGAAGTAGACCTGCTCGAGCCAGCTCCACCCGCCGAACGAGCCAGTCACCCTCGACGTGGGGTACAGCACCGGCGAGAACCAGACCGCGACCATGAGGATGAGATCCACGATGTTCTCGATGTCGCGGTACGCCACGTTGATCGCGCCGAAGAGGAGGCCCAGGCCAAGCGCGAGCGCGATCACGATGACGGTGCCGGCCACGGCAGCGGCAACGCCGACCACGTCCGGCCGCCAGCCTGACGCGACCGCGCCGATGACGAGGATCACCAGCTGAGGTGCGAAGTGCACGAGCGCCACCAGCACCGACGACACGGGGAAGAGCTGCCGCGGCATGTAGATCTTCTTCACGAGCGGGGCGTTCTGCACGACCGCCCGCGTCGTGTTGCCGAGGATCTCGGAGAACAGGTTCACCACGACGATGCCGGAGAAGAGGAACACCGCGAACGGCGGGAGCGACCGCGCCTGCCCCAGGAACGTCCCCATGACGAAGTAGAAGACGGCGAACTGCACACCCGGCTTGACGTAGCTCCACGCGAGCCCCAGGAAGGAGGCCTGATACCTGACTCGGAGCTCCTTGCGGACGAGCAGCGTCAGCAGGTAGCGATGCGGAAGGATCGAGGCGAGGCCCCGGGCCTGCCCCGGACGGGTCATGCCAGCCGGTAGGGCTGGCATCGACTCAGCTGTCATCATCCACGACGCCGTTGGCCGCGAAGGTGTCCTCCCACGTGGACTGAGCAGTGAACTGCGGCAGCGCGTCACGGTACTGGGCCTGAAGCTTCTTCCACTGGCGGCTCGCGCGCCGATGGAGCCTGATCGACCGGGTGAGGTAGCTGCGGAACAGCTCGGGGTCCCTGATGTACATCGAGGCTCCGGTGCCGTCAGCGGACGTGACCACGGCGGAATCGAGGTGCGAGAGCCTCCACCATCGTGCGGCTACCGCGGCCACGCGCTCCTCGGGGATCTCGAGGGCAGCAGGGCGCACCGGACGCAGCTGCCTGAGCGCTCCGGTCGCGGCGGACACGCCGAATCCGACGATGTTCGAGGGGGCCTTCGGATCGCGACCACGCGACGGCGGTCGGTGCCGACGGGTCTCCGGATACGCCGCGGGGTCCTTCGAGATCACGGCGTCAGGATGCTGCGAGCGCGTGACACGGACCTCGGCGAGCATGGTGCCGAGCGTCCGATGCAGGTGCTCGGGTCCTTCGAGCAGGTCCTCGAGCGCCTTGAGCCGAAGCTCGACGGCCGAGTACTGCAGGGAGAGCAGGTGCTTGACGTCGACCGCGAAGCTCTCGCGCGGCAACGAGCCGCCACCCCGATAGGGCGAGTACAGCAGCGAGACCAGCCAGCGGTTGCGCTGGTGGTAGTAGGCCTGCCAGTCGATCGTGTCGTCCTTGTCGGTCCACGGCACGTGCCATACGGCCGCTCCCGGCAGCGACACTGTCGGGAACCCTGCCGCCTGGGCGCGAAGCCCGAACTCCGAGTCGTCCCACTTGATGAACACCGGGAGCGACAGCCCGATCTGACGCACCGTCTCCACAGGGATCAGGCACATCCACCAGCCGTTGAAGTCGACGTCGACGCGACGGTGCATCCACCGCGTGGCGCTGAGGTTGGAGACACCGAAGTCATGGGCCTCCTCGGTGCCCGGCACCGGCCCCCAGAAGAAGCGGTAGCGGTTGACCCGCTCGCCGTACGTGTGCAGCTGCGACTTCAGGAACATGGAGAACATGTGGCCGCCCACGAGGGTCGGGGTGCGGCAGAAGTCGGCGAATGCCACGGCGCGGAGGATTCCCTCGGGCTCGGAGGTGACATCGTCGTCCAGCAGGAGGACATAGTCGGAGTCACCCTTCGACGCGACCTCTCGCATCCCGCGGGCGAACCCACCGGAACCGCCGAGGTTGCCCTGGCGCACCAGCTGCAGGCGATCGCCGAGCTCGGCGGCGATCTCGTCGTAACCGTCCTCGTCCTGCACGCGCTGCGTGCCCTGGTCGACGACGTAGATGCGGTCGAGCACGTCCTTGAGGCCCTCGTCGCGGCCGAGCGTGCGCATCTGCGCCACGCAGTAGTCGGGACGGTTGAACGTGGTGATCGCCGCCGACACGGTGCCCTGCTGGCGTGCGTACGAGGAGTCGACCGACCACTCCGCACGCTCGAGCGTCACGCCACCGTCGGTCGCGTAGAGATCGAACCAGTACCATCCGCCGTCGCCGAACGGCGCGAGCGGCAGGTCGAAGCTCTCGATCCCGCCGGCCGCGGCGCGCAGCGCGGTGCGCTGAGACTCGCCGCGTGCGTTGGACTTGTAGACGACGATCGTCGCGGGGCCGGAGACCTCGACGTCCAGCCGCACGGACGTGAGATCCGTCCAGCGTCGCCAATAGGAGGCGGGGAAGGCGTTGAAGTAGCTCGCGAACGACAACCGCGCGCCCTTGTCCATGGTGAGGGTGCGGCGACCCGTGACCTCGACACCGGTGTCCTGGATCGCCGTCACCTTCTTCGCGACAGGTGCGGCAGGCCCCTCCTTGGAGTCGTCCTCGCGTCCGGGCCGCGCCATCTCGAAGTCGATGTAGAGCGGCAGCGTGTCCGGGTCCGAGTCGGTCGGCAGCACGATGCGGTGGACGACGCGACGCGTGGCGACCGCCTCCTCGGTGGTCGTAGCGGTGACGGGCGCGGTCATCGGGGCTCCTCCGCCGCGCCGCCGAACAGCGGCGCCAGCTTGTTGTCCACCATCGACAGGGCGGATCCGATCGCCATGTGCATGTCGAGGTACTGGTAGGTGCCGAGGCGGCCGCCGAAGAAGACGTCCTTCTCACCGGACATGAGCTCGCGGTACGCCGTGAGCTTCTCGCGGTCCTCGGGGGTGTTGACGGGGTAGTAGGGCTCGTCGCCCTCCTCGGCGAAGCGCGAGTACTCCTTCACCACCACGGTCTTGTCGGTCGGGTAGTCCCGCTCGGGGTGCAGGTGACGGAACTCGAGGATGCGCGTGTACGGGGCGTCCTCGTCGGCGTAGTTCATCACTCCGGTGCCCTGGAAGTCCCCGATGGGCAGGACCTCCTGCTCGAAGTCGATGGTGCGCCACGAGAGCGCGCCCTGGGAGTAGTCGAAGTAGCGGTCCACCGGGCCGGTGTAGACGACCGGGATCTTGCCGACGATCGCGTCCTTGTTGATGGGTTGCGTCGTGTCGAAGAAGTCGGTGCTGAGGCGCACCTCGATGTTCGGGTGGTCGGCCATGCGCTCGAGCCACGCGGCGTAGCCGTCGACGGGCAGTCCCTCGTACGTGTCGTTGAAGTAGCGGTTGTCGTACGTGTAGCGCACCGGCAGGCGCGAGATGATCGACGCGGGCAGGTCCTTGGGGTCCGTCTGCCACTGCTTGGCGGTGTAGCCCTTGATGAACGCCTCGTAGAGCGGACGGCCGATCAGGTTCACACCCTGCTCGTCGAGGTTCTCCGGCTCCTTCCCGCCGAGCTCGGCCGCCTGCTCGCGGATCAGAGCCTTCGCCTGCTCGGGGCCGTAGGCGCTACGGAAGAACTGGTTGATGGTGCCCAGGTTGATGGGCATCGGGAAGACCTCGCCCTTGTGCGTCGTGTAGACCCGGTGCACGTAGGGCGTGAAGTCCGTGAAGCGGTTCACGTACTCCCACACCCGCTCGTTGGAGGTATGGAAGAGGTGCGTGCCGTACGTGTGCACCTCGATGCCGGTCTCCGGCTCGGGCTCGCTGTACGCGTTGCCGCCGAGATGCGGCCGACGGTCGATGATCATCACCTTGGCCCCGTACTGCTCGGCGAGACGCTCGGCGACGGTGAGCCCGAAGAACCCGGAACCCACTACGACGATGTCGGTCATTCAACGCTCCTGACAAGATCGACTGCTGCTGACAACGGCGCGACACACCCATCCTCCGGGCGTTCAAGCCACGGATCCGGGAGCCACGCGCGGAGCGCGAAGGCGCCCCGTGCGCTGGAAGCGCCGCACCTATACTACTTACTGCTCAAAGCGGACCGCCCGGCCATGCGCCGGTCAGTGGAGACCGCGAACCCCACCGTCACGTCGAGAGCGGACCTTTCACGATGCATCTCACGGCCCGGCCCGTCCCCGTCGATCCTCTGTTCGCGCCGCTCACCGAGGGCAACGAACGAGCCACCCCGAATCGCTCCTGGTGGGTGGTCGCCGCGATCGCGGGCGTGGTCGCGCTCGGCGTGCAGATCTTCATCATGTGGGGCTCCACGACGCCCACGTTCCCCTTCGACGAGGTCAACCTGCTGCAGATGTCGCGGGTCATCGCCGGCGTCGGCGCGCCTGAGGGCACGGGCCACGGCTACTTCCCAGGGTGGTCGGTCCTGCTCGCGCCGCTGTGGTGGATCTTCAAGGACCCCGAGGACTTCTACCGTGCAGGGCTGGTGCTGGGGATCGTGGTCGCGATGGTCACGGCGCTGCCGCTCGCGGCGCTCGGCCGTCGCGTCGGTCTTCACCTTCCGCAAGCGCTCACGGGGGCCTTCCTGGTCCTCTCGATGCCGTCGCGGACCGTCCAGGCGGACTTCCTGCTGTCGGAGCGTCTGCTCTTCCTGGTGATCGCGTGCACCGCGGTCGCAGTCTGGCGAGCGTGGGAGAGGCCGACGCCGTGGCGAGCCGCAGTCGTCGGCCTGCTCGCGGCCGCGGCGTACTTCACGCACCTGCGCGCCCTCGTGATCGTCGCCGCCACCGTCGTGTGGCTGCTCCTCTTCCTGCGCCGTTCCTGGAGGTCCGCGCTGGCGGGGCTTGCGACGCTTGCCGTCGCGACCTACGTGGCCCAGCGGGTCGGAGACGCGCTCAACGTCGCGATCATCGGAGACAGCCCTGGCCAGAGCGACAGCTTCCTCCAGTCCCTGCGCAACTCGACGCCGATCCTCATGGCCAAGGTCGGTGTCGCGCAGGCGTGGGAGCAGATCGTCGCATCGTTCGGGCTCGCGGCGATCGGCCTGCTGGTCGTCGTGATGGTGGCCTGGCACGGCATCCGCAGGCTCCAGGCCCAGCCCATGGTGTGGGTCTTCGGCGTCCTGCTCGTGATCGCCGCGGTCTCAGTCGTCAGCTGGAGCGACCCCGGACCTCTCACCGACGCGAGCTGGATGCGACTGGACGTGTGGATCTACGGCCGCTACCTGGACCCCATCGTCGCGCTGCTGGTGATGTTCGCCCTGTCGGTGATGATGCTGCGGATGCGGCGCTGGATCGCCTGGTCGGCGCTGGCGATCCATGCGGCCGTCGCCGCCGTGACGCTCGTGTGGATCGCCCCCGGCGCGACCACGTGGGGCTATGTGACGCCCGCCCACATCCCCGGTGTGATGCCTTGGTACATCCTGCTTCCCCGTGACAGCACGGTGGACACCGCGATGCTCCCGACCCTGACGAACGCGAACAGCTTCTGGGCCTGGGCCTCGCTCACCAGCCTCGTCGTCCACGCGATGCTCGTCCTGATGCGTCGACGGACCGAGCTGATCGCAGCGACGCTCGTCGCCGTGCTCGGCTTCGCCTCGATCCTGTCGGACGCCTCGACAGACATCGCGCACGACAACGAGGACGGCCCTGTCCCGGTGCTGGACCTGCTCAAGAGCGACATGCAGGCCACCGGTGCGACCTCCGTCGTGTACGACGGTTCCTGCGCGGAGGGCCGCACCTCCATGTCCGCGGGATTCAACTACTTCGGGTGGTGGATGCTGCCGTCGATCATGGACGTGAGCAGCTCGGCGGAGACGGACCTGTCCTCGTGGGACGTCGTGATCGGATGCCCGGACTGGCCCGAGGCCGATGCGTACGGCGCTCGGTCTGTCACAGGCTCGATAGCGATGGCCGACCTCGGGAACCTGGGGTCGATCGTGTGGGTGATGCCCGGAGAGCTTCAGGACAGGCTGGCTGCGGAAGGCAGATTGGACTGACGGTCGCGGAGCACGCCGGCCGCGACCACGCCGACGCCCGCCAGCGCGAGCGCCACGCCCACCCACGCGGCCACCGGGAAGATCCGGGCCTGAGCTCCGTAGAGGTCTCGCGACAGCGTGGCGCCCACCTCGATCACCAGCAGCACGCTTCGTACCGCAAGCCACGCCAGCAGGGCGGGCCGCAGTCTCCCGCCGCGCAGCAGCGCGAACGCCATGTACGGCGCGAGGAAAGGGATCATCGCGAAGAAGTAGCGCGGGAGCACGGATCCGCCCCCAGCAGTGTGGAGCACCTGCATCGCGGCGATGCCGCCCGCGATCCCGACTGCCGAGGATGCGATCAGCACGTCGTCCCACGCGACCGGACGACGCCGGAGCGCGCGCGCGACCACCAGCACCAACCCGACCGCCACCGGCAGCGCGAACAGCAGCAGGTTGGCCAGCGCGATCACGGTGCCCGGCAGGTGCGTCCCGTTGTCCTCGATGGAGAACTGCTGCAGCATCTTCGCCCAGAAGGACGCATCGAACGCGACCTCCAGCGGCGGGCGTGCCACCCGGCTCGTGTGATCGGCGGCCCATTCGGGATGCCCGCCTGAGATGGACCCGGTGATCTCAAGGTTGCGCAGGTAGAACCATCCCGACGAGGCGAGCGCTGCGAGCCCGGCGGCTGCGGCTGTCCACCACGCGAGAGCAGGCCGGGGTCGTCGCACCAGGGCCGCCGAGACGAGGACGAGCACCACGATCACGGCGGCCAACGGCACGGACGACAGCCTGGTCGTGGACGCCGCGGCGACCGCGATGACGAGCACGATCGCGGCGCGCATGCCGGACAGTCCCTTCACCAACCTCACCGCCGCGGCGAAGGCCGTGGCGAGCAGCAGCGCGGCGAGCATGTCGTTGTACACGGAGCCGCCCAGCCGCACGAACCAGACGGACAGCCCCACGACGGCGGCCGCGGCGATCCCGACATGGCGCACCTTCGGCATCATCGCGTTGGCGCCGGCCCGCACCGCGTAGAGGAGGCCGACCGAGAGCACGACCATGAGCATGCGGCCGGCCATGGCGGCCGCGTTGATGTAGCCGGCATCGACGAGCGGTCCGACGATCGGCGCGAGCAGCACGTAGGTGAGGGGTGGATGCTGGGCGGTCCATTGAACCGGCGGATGCGCACCCACCGTGTTCATGAGCACGAGGCCCTTCTCGAACACGGGCAGCGTGCCGTGCCACACCTGGTACGCGTAGTCCACGTGGGCGGCTTCGTCACCGCTCGAGTAGACGGGCGAGGCGGCCGCGTACGCGAACGGCCCGCCGACCCCGAGCAGCACGAGAGCGAGGTGCTCCCACCAGCGTGCGCGCAGCACGGGAACGACGTCGCGGTCCGCCGTCGGCTGGGCGTAGGGCATCGGTTCCTCCCGTGGTGGCCCAGTCGCAAGCCGCTGGGGCGGCCTCAGGTTACCCTTGTCACCGTGAAACTCGTGGTACAGATCCCATGCCTCAACGAGGAGCAGACGCTTCCTCTCGTGCTGTCGACCATCCCCAAGGAGATCCCCGGCATCGACGAGCTCGAGATCCTCGTGATCGACGACGGCTCGACGGACCGCACTGCGGAGATCGCGCGTGAGCACGGCGCACATGTGGTCCGTCACCGCGGTCGCATGGGTCTGGCGCAGTCGTTCCGCGACGGCATCGACTGGGCTCTGAGCCACGGCGCGGACATCGTGGTCAACACCGACGGCGACAATCAGTACCCGCAGGAACGCATCCCCGACCTGGTGGCGCCCGTGGTCAACGGCGAGGCGGACATCGTCATCGGCGACCGCCAGACGCACAAGATCGCGCACTTCTCCGGCTTCAAGAAGATCATGCAGCGCTTCGGCTCGTGGGTGGTGAACAAGGCGGCGGGCACGGACCTGCCTGACGCCGCCTCGGGCTTCCGCGCGTACTCGCGGGACTCGCTGTACAAGCTGAACGTCGTCACGCAGTTCAGCTACTGCATGGAGACGATCATCCAAGCGGGCAACAAGCGGATCGCGATCGCGTCGGTGCAGATCGACACGAACCCGAAGACCCGCGAGTCGCGGCTGTTCTCCAACATGTTCGAGCACATGTTGAAGTCGGGCCAGGCGATCCTGCGCTCGTACATCATGTTCAAGCCGTGGTCGATCTTCGCGATGCTCGGGGTGGTCTTCGGCATCGTCGGCCTGTTCCCGTTCGCCCGCTACGCGGTGCTGATCGCGACGGGCGACCAGGGCAACCACTTCCAGTCGCTGATGCTCGGCACGCTGCTCCTGGTGGGCGCGCTCCTGTCGGTGGCGCTCGGGGTGCTCTCCGACCTTCAGCGGACGAACCGGATCCTGCAGGAGCAGGCGCTGGAGTACGCGAAGCGTCAGCAGTACGAGTCGTGAGCAGAGGCGCCCCGCTGCGGGTGATGGGCTGGGGCACGTACGACGCGTCGCGGCACCCTCGGGCGGGCATCCTGCTGGACGGCCTTCGTGCCTCGGGTGCGGACGTGGTCGAGGTGAACCAGCCCGACTCCACGTCGACCGCAGAGAGGGTCGACGCGGTGTCCAGCATGGGCGCCGCGCTGGGTACTGTGCTCAAGCTTCCGGCAGTCTGGTTCCGATTGGCGCGCAGGGCGCGCAAGGAGATGCGCCGGAAGCCGGTCGACGCGCTGCTCGTCGGCTACCTGGGCCATATGGACGTGATCGCCGCCAGGGTGCTGTTCCCCCGGACTCCGATCGTGCTGGACCACCTGATCTTCGCGGCCGACACCGCCCGTGACCGCTCCTCCGGGTCGGGACTCATGCAGCGACTGCTCGGCGTGCTCGACCGGACCGCGATCGCGTCGGCGACGGTGGTGGTGCTGGACACGGACGAGCACCTGGCGATGCTTCCGAACCGTGCCCGACGCAAGGGCCTCGTGGTGCCGGTCGGCGCGCCCGACGCGTGGTTCGAGTCGGGCGCCTCGCGGGCCGCAGGTGACCCCGACGCGCCGCTCTCGGTGATCTTCTACGGCCTGTTCACGCCGTTGCAGGGCGCTGAGACGATCGGCGCCGCGGCCCGGCTGCTCCACGAGCGTGGCGCGAACGTGGCGATCACGATGGTCGGCACCGGTCAGGACCATGCGGCCACGGTCGCAGCGGCGGGCGAGGCACCGGTGACCTGGATCGACTGGGTGCAGCCCGCGGATCTTCCCGCGCTGGTCGCCTCTCACGACGTGTGCCTCGGCATCGTGGGCACCACGCCGAAGGGAAGCCGTGTGGTGCCGAACAAGGTCTACCAGGGGCTCGCCGCCCGCTGCGCCGTCATCACGTCGGACACTCCCCCGCAGCGGCGCATGCTGCAGGACGCGGTGAGGTATGTGCCCACCGGGGACGCGGAGGCGCTGGCGGACGCCATCGCCGGGTTGGCGACGGACCGCACCGAGCTCGCCGCGCTCGCGCTCCGGGGTGCAGAGCTCGCGCAGGCGAGGTTCAGCCCGGCGGCGCTCGGCGGTGAGCTGATGGCTCGGATCGCCCAGGTCACGGCATGAGCCGGATCATGGGGCTCGCGCGCAGCCCGATCGTCAGATGGGGCTTCCTGATCGCCGCGCTGGGGCTCGCCGCATGGGCGGTCCTCCGCGACTGGGACTCGATCCAGTCGGCGCTCGTCGGCATCGGCTGGCCGCTCGCGGTCGCCGCGACGTCGCTCAGCTTCCTGTACGTGCTCGCCTCGATGGAGTCGTGGCGCTCCGTCCTCGCCGACATCCATGCGAAGCTGCCGTGGCGGGACTCGGCCGAGATCTTCCTGACGAGCCAGCTCGGCAAGTACATCCCCGGCGGCGTATGGAACGTGGTCGCCGGCGCCGAGCTCGCGAAGGATCGCGGCATCAGCCGCGCAAGGGCTGCGGGAACGCTGGCGATGACCATGCTCGTCTCCGTCCTCGTCGGCGGCGCGCTGGCAGGCGTGGGCGCAGCCTTCGCCCCTCACACGCTTCCCGGCTGGGTGCGCCTGTTCGGCCTCGCCACTCCTGTGTGCCTTGCGCTCCTCGCACCACCCCTGTTGACGCGTGCTCTTCATCTGGGGCTGCGGCTGCTGCGCAGGCCGGACACGGATCTCGCGTTCTCCGGCGCAGGCATCGCGCGCGCCGCCGGCTGGTCGCTCGTCGCGTGGCTGCTGGCCGGTGCGCAGGTGTGGCTGATCGGGATCGGGCTCGGCCTGCCAGCGACGCTCGGCACGTTCACGGTCGCTGCCGGAGGCTTCGCCGGCGCGTGGCTCGTGGGGCTGGCGGCGCTGTTCATGCCCGCGGGGATCGGGGCCCGCGAGCTGGTGCTGATCCCTGTGTTCTCCGGGCTCTTGGATCAGGCGGAGGTGCTCGTGCTCGTGCTGCTCTCCCGCGTCCTCTTCACGGTCGCGGACGTGACGCTCGCAGGCGTCCCTCTCCTGTGGCGGCGACGCAAGGTTCAGCACTCGTCGTCGTAGCCGTCATCAGGTGAGGGCGGCAGGATCGACGGTCACGAGGTAGGCAGGTGAGCGTCGCGCTGGAGCACCGGAGTCTCCGTCGGTCTGGATCAGGCGCTGGACGTACACCGTGAGCAACCCCTGACGCCGCCACGCGTCGCGATCGTATGTCGGCTCCCACCAACCCAGGTCGCTTCCGGCGGTGACGTCGCGCACGTGCCACTCCCCTCCAGCGACCGAGGTCGCGATGGAGAAGGCGCCGTCCCGTTCGTCGTCGCGGATCAGCAGGTGGATGACCGCGTCCGTCCCGCTGCCGGACACCGCGATGTCCGGCCGCGCGAGCGGGAGCGCCTTGGTGCCCGCCCCGGCCATCTCGAAGGTGGTGTTGCGGATGCCGGTGTCGAGCACCGTCCATCCACCGGGAGCCGCAGTCCGTGTGACCACGCGGTACTGGGTGATGCCGCCCTCTGCCCAGTAGGTGGCGAGGTACGGGCGGTCGTCGGCGTCCACGGTCAGCCCGGTCTGGTTCATGAGGTTGCTGCCCTGGGGCACCGCGACCGCTACCTCCGCCGTGTCAGCCGTGATGGGCAGGTCGTACTCTGCCCCTGACGAGTCGGTCCAGGTGAGACCGGTGTCGTCAGCGGCGACGGCGTACATGATGTCGTGGTTGCTCGCGACATCGGGCGTGTCACGCCACGTCCACATGACGTGGAGCCTGTCCTGAGAGTCGACGACCGCCTCCCAATATGGTGAACGCTCGCCGTCTCCAGAGATGAGGGAGGTGGCGATCCGGCTCCACGTGAGCGTTGTCGCGTCGAAGCGGTCGAGCACCACGGTCCCGTTGCCGGAGACGCCATCGCGATACATCAGGTACAGGCCGCCGTCGGACCGTGCGTAGAACTGGGGATACGTGACCCGCGATTCGTCGTCCCCCAGGATCGTGCCGCGCACGAACGCGCCTCGCCCGCCCGCGGCCGAGGTCGCATACCGGAGCTGCGCGTTGTGCACTCCCCACGCGAGGTGGAGCGTGCCGTTGCCATCGACCCCGAGCGAGATGACATTGTGCGCGTCGTCCGGGTCGCCGTAGAGTCCGGTGCCGGACACCGTCCAGCCGGAGGCACCCTCATCGCGGCGAGCGAGGACCACCTGCGCGGCCGCGTCGTAGTACGCCACCGCCTCGAACTCCGTGCCCGCGTACGTGCCGACGACGCTCGCATTGCGGCGGAAGCTCGTGGCGTTCACCGAGGTGCCCGCCCAGGCATCGGAGAGAGCCGACGCCTCCACGACGACGGCGTCGTCGAACGCCACGGATCCGTCGAGCGTCAGCGTCTGATCAGGATCGCTTCATGGGAATGCGCCGTCGCCGTCCCAGTCGCCCACGAGCACGACGTCGTCAGCGCGCCCGTAGTTGACCACGAGATCCGCCGAACCCGCGCCGAGCTGATTGCGGAAGTAGTAGGTCTGGCCGCGCCGCACGGCCAACGTGTCCCGCAGATCGCCGTCCCAGTCGCCCACGAGCACCGCGTCGTCAGCGCGCCCGTAGTTGAACGTCAGATCCGCTCCGCCGGCCGCGATCGTGTTCTTGACGTAGTAGGTCTGGCCGCGGCGGACGGCGAGCGTGTCGACGCCGTCGCCATCCCAATCGCCGACGAGCACCTGATCGGTGGCGAGTCCGTAGTTGACCACCACGTCCGCAGAGCCACCGTTGAGGGAGTTCTTGACGTAGTACGTCTGGCCGCGGCGGACGGCCAGCGTGTCGACACCATCTCCATCCCAGTCGCCCACCAGCACCACATCGTCCGCGCGTCCGTAGTAGAGCACCTTGTCGGCGTCGCCGCCTGCGAGCGTGTTCTTCACGTAGTACGCGTTGCCGCGACGGACCATGAGGGTGTCGACGCCGTCGCCATCCCAGTCGCCGACGAGCACCGCGTCGTCCGCGCGTCCGTAATAGAGCGTGACGTCCGCAGAGCCGCTTCCGAGGGTGTTCTTGATGTAGTACGCGTTCTCGCGGCGGACCGTCAGCGAATCGGTGCCGAACCTCCACGGGCTGGTCGTGGCCCACGTGGCGTTGTCCACCTTGGCGATCGCGGACGTGCCGGTCTGTGTCATCACGCCCAGCTGGAACTCGATGGCGCACAACGAGTCGTAGCAGCGGTAGCCCGTGAGGGGCCAACCCCATGTCGTGGAGCTCGGGCCGCCGGCGGAGATGTAG
The DNA here is from genome assembly GCF_032102965.1 of Demequina capsici. Taxonomy (NCBI): domain Bacteria; kingdom Bacillati; phylum Actinomycetota; class Actinomycetes; order Micrococcales; family Demequinaceae; genus Demequina; species Demequina capsici. The sequence continues at coordinate 2,826,880 of NZ_CP134880.1, forward strand.
GCGTTGTAGAGCGCCGTGCCGTACTTCAGGAAGACGCCCGTGCCAGCCGCGGTCGAGTAGTACAGCACACCGTTGTCGAACTCCTGGTACCAGCCGCCACCGTTGTCCGTCAGTTGGACGGGATAGCCGGTCGGGTCTCCCACCGTCGACGAGCCCCCTGCCGCGAAGTAGGTGCTCGCCAAGGCGGTGCCGACGAAGATGCGGGTCGTGGAGCCGAACCAGTCCGTGTAGTAGTTGTAGAAGTTGCGGTTCCCGTAGGAGCTGCACGAGTCACCTGTGCCGTAGCCCGCGGTGAGCGCCGCCGCGTTCGGCACGTAAGGCGTGTAGATGTAGAGCCCCGCGGTCGCCTGATTCTGGATGTAGACGGTCGCCTTGCCGCAGAGCGGCGGGTTGTACCAGGAGCTCGGGTGATAGCCGATCGAGTTGTACTGACCGGCGACGTAGCTGCGAGTGCTGGCCGTCGCCTGGTAGTACCGGTACTGCCAGGCAGCCCAGTAGAGCTGGTTGAACAGACCGTAGTACTTCGTGTCGCACGAGCCCGTGTCCGGACAGGCGTAGCCGGTCGCCTTGTTGTACTTGGCGATGCCAGGGTCGGTCGCCGTCACGAGCCCCTGCTCCTTCTGCAGGAGCACGAGCAGCACCTTCTGGCTCACGCCGCACGCGCGGGCCACGAGGTCGATGACCTCGGCTGCGGTGGCGGTCTGGGCGGGGATCTCGCTGCAGAGGACCTTGCCTGACGTGATGGCGGCAGACCTGGCGACGGTGGTGGTGCTGTAGTCCTTGAGGCAGGTGATGTCGTTGCTGAGGTCCGGGTCCTTGCATACGGGGACCATCCGATCGAGGAACGCCTGCACCTCGGTGGCGGTCATGGCATCCGAGTCGTAGAACAGGTCATCGGTGATGATCATGCCCGGATTGAAACCGGCCGCGGTGACTGCCTGCGCGGCAGGCGCAGGTGCGGCGACCGCGGCGAACGTGGCGAGGCCGAGCGCCGCGACGAGCACGAGCGCGCTTCCCGTGCGGAGCCGTCGGATCATGGCACCGTCACCGTGACAGGCGCACTCGCGCCCTCATAGCCGTCGGAACGGTACGAGAGGACCACCTTCCAGTCGCCTGATCCCAGCTGCGCGGTGTCGATGGAGAGGCCTTCACCGCAATCGGTGCTCGCCGCAGACGGGGTCCCCAGGCCGCTCGCCGAAGCGGACCGGTCGCCGCGAGTCGCCGTGATCGTGCAGTATCCGCCCTCCTCGACGACATCCTGCACGAAACCCGCGGCGGTCAGCTCACCGTTGGTGACTCCGTACCGGGTCAGCGCCACCACGGCCGAGACGCGACCGCTCCCCGCCGTCGCCGTCGGTGTCGGCGCCGCGGAGTCCGTGGCGACGCCGTCCGATGACGGGGTGGCGCTCGGGGACTCCGACGGCGTCGATGACGTGCTCGTCGATGGGGTGGAGCTGGCGGTCGCCGACGTCGTAGGCGTGGTGCTCGGTTCCGGCGTGTCGCCGGTGCAGCCCGACAGCGCGAACGACGCTGCGGCCACGGCGACGAGAAGTCCGTGCTTGGCGTTCATCGACTGTCTCCTCACGATGCTGGACTGGGCGCGTGCGCGCGACCCTGCCGCACGTACGATCGCGGTCATCGTAGACACTGCGCGCGTCGTCACGGTGGGATCCACGCCGCGCAGCAGCCGGTTGTCGCCCATCTCACACGAATCGGACGCGAGCCCGCCGCGACCGTGGGCGCTCCCCCGCGATCAGCTCGTGAAGCGCGACCGGTACGCCACGCGCCGCACGCCCTCGGGCACCAGGCGGTAGCCGCCGCGCACCGCGAGGTTCCTCACCTGCTGCGCCCGGGTGGTGAAGCCGATGCCGCGCAGCGCCTTCTGCAGCGCCACCTCGGAGCGCAGCAGCTCGAGCCCGCCGCGGCGGCCGTAGGCCCCGGAGTCGACCCGGTAGCCGAGCAGCGGCTGGGGCACGTTGTCGACGCGCGCGCCGGCGTGGATCATGCGGGCGAACAGCCAGTAGTCCTCCATGCGACCCATGGGCGCATACCCGCCGACGCCGGCCACGACCGACCGTCGGTAGACGACGGTGGGGTGGTTGAAGGGCTGATGGAAGCGGGCATACGACGGGATGGCGGCGCCGATGGGCGGGGTGCGGACGGCGCCGGGCGTGTCGAGCGATCCTTCGAACTCGACGAGTCCGGACCCGACCAGGTCCAGGCCGGCCTCGAGCGCGTCGATCTGCTGGGCGAACCGTTCTGGCATCGACAGGTCGTCGGCGTCCATGCGGGCCACGACGTCGTGCGTGGAGGCCGCGAGCCCGGCCTCGAGCGCGGCGGCGAGCCCGACGTTGCGCTCGAGCTCGACCACCCTCACGGGGACGGGCGCGGAGTCGCGCAGGGCGGACAGCTCGTCGGCGATCTCCTCAGGCACGGGGCCGTCGCGCACGATCACGACCTCGGCGGGCGGCAGGGTCTGCTGCTCCACGGAGCTGTGGAACGCGGCGCGCAGGTGGGCCGCCTGATCGCCGGCGTACACCGGCAGGAGGAGCGTGAAGGGCGTGGTCATGGTCGTCCGGTCGGCTCGGCCGCCCTCACGGTGTCGGCGACGGAGCCCAGGTCTGCGAGCGCGTCGGCGTTCGGCTGCGGGTCGGTGCGCCAGCCGTCGCGCCAGCCGCGCGAGAAGGCGGCCCGCAGCACGTCGCGGCGCTCGGACGCGCGGATGGTGCGGATCCAGCGCCGCATGGTGGAGGCGCCGTAGAGGCACTTCTCGCCGGCGCTGAGCGAGCGGGACCGCCGCAGCATCCACAGCTTGTTGCGCACCTCGTAGTAGAACCGTTCGCCGGGGTCCACGTCGGTGGCGCCGAACTTGGCGGTCTTGTGGACCACGACGCTGGCGGGGACGTACACGCCGTCGCGGTGCCGGAGGATGCGGGTGGAGTACTCGAAGTCGTCGTTCCAGATGAAGTAGTCGACCACCGGCAGGCCCTCAGCACGGACGGCCTCGGTGGACACGAGCAGGGACACGAACGACGCGGAGCGCACGGTCATGGCGGAGGCGGACGAGGCGCGCTCCTTGCGGGCGGACGATGCGAAGGGCCGCTCGCGCGGGGTGTTCATCGGGTGGTCGCGACCGTCGTGCCAGACGACGCGCGAGGCACCGAGCGCCGCGCCCGCCGCCTGCACCCCGGCCACGAGCTCGGCGAGCGCGGTGGGGGTGGGGATCGAGTCGTCGTCCATGATCCATACGTAGTCCGCGTCGAGCGTCTCCAGGGCCGTCGCGATGCCGACGGCGAACCCGCCTGCGCCACCGGTGTTGCGCGCGAGCGTCGTCACCGACGCCAGTGGCGCGAACGACGCGGCGACCTGGCCGGTGGCGTCGGTGGAGGCGTTGTCCACGACGACGATCCCCACAGGCGGCAGCGTCTGGTCGCGGATCGCCTCGAGCGACTCGCGGAGCAGGTCGGCCCGGTTGTAGGCGACCACCACTGCGGCGACGCGCGCGGCGGCGTCGGTCATGTGAGCTCCCTGGAGGTCGTCGGAAAGGCGGCTACCAGGATACGGCCCCACATCGCTGCGGGGCGGTGTCGGGGAGAACGGGATCAGGCCTTGTCGGGGTAGTCCGCGAGCGCGGCGATCAGCGCGTCGTTCTCCTCGGGCGAGCCGATGGTGATGCGGACCCCGTGGCCGACGAACGGACGCACCAGCACGGGGCGCGCAGCGCCTGCCATCGCGGCGGCGAGCGCCTCGGTGCCCTCACGGACGCCGAGCCACACGAAGTTCCCCTGCGCGTCGGGCACGGTCCAGCCCTGCTCGCGCAGCGCGTCGGCCACGCGGTGACGCTCGGCGACGATGATCTCCACGCGTTCCAGCAGCTCCTCCTTGGCGTCGAGCGAGGCGATGCCGGCGGCCTGCGCGACGCCGCTCACGGAGAACGGGGTGACGCAGGTGCGGACGTTGGCCGCGATCTCGTCGGACGCGACCGCGTAGCCCAGGCGGAGGCCCGCGAGGCCGTACGCCTTGGAGAAGGTGCGCAGCAGCACCAGGTTGGGGTGGCGGGTGAGCGCCTCGATGCCGTCCACCGTGTCGGCGTCGCGCACGAACTCGCCGTACGCCTCGTCGAGGACGACGAGCACGGTCTGCGGCACGGCCGCCATGAACTCCTCGAACTCGTCCAGGTGGATGGTGGGGCCGGTCGGGTTGTTCGGCGAGCACAGCATGATGAGCTTGGTGCGCTCGTTGACGGCCGACGCCATGGCAGGGAGGTCGTGCCGCGACTCGGAGTCGAGCGGGACGGTCACGGGCGACGCGCCGACGAGCTGCGTGAGGATGGGGTACGCCTCGAAGCTGCGCCACGCGAACATGACCTCGTCGCCCAGGCCCGTGTACGCCTGCAGGATGTGACTCAGCACGGCGACCGAGCCGCCGCCGGTCACGACCTGCGCGGGTCGCACGCCGCAGTGCTTCGCGATCGCCTCGGTCACGTCCGACGCCATCATGTCCGGGTACCGATGCATCTCCCCGCTCGCCTGCTCGACGACGGACACGATGCTGGGCAGAGGGCCGTACGGCATCTCGTTGGAGGACAGCTTGATGGGCTCCGGGCCGTCCGCCGCGCCTCGGGCTCCAGGCACGTAGCGAGGAAGGGACGCGATCACGGGACGAGGCGCAGGAGTGGTCATGGCCTCCAGGATGCCAGTTCGCGGCGGTCCGATGTCAACGGGTCGGCCGCGCGGTCCCGCCCTCATGCCAGAATCGTCCGCATGAAGTTCCTCCTCGAAGTCGCGATCACCGCCGTCGCAGTGTGGGTCGTCACCCTGCTGCCCCTGGACGTCACCGTGATCGGCGGTGAGGGGGACGAGTGGTGGCATCGCGCGCTGGTGTTCGCGTTTGTCGGCCTGGTGCTGACGCTGCTGAACAAGCTCGTGAAGCCGATCCTCGACGTGCTGGGACTGCCGATCAAGATCCTCACCCTGGGGCTGTTCGGCCTGGTGATCAGCTGGTTCATCCTGTGGCTCACGGCGTGGATCACCGAGCAGGTCGACTTCGCGACGCTGCAGATCGGCGACTTCTGGCTGAGCGTCGTGGCCGCGATCGTGATCGCGATCACCACGGCCGTGCTCAGCGCGATCGTCCCGGGCGCGAACCGGCGCTGAGCCTGCGCAGTGTCCGCGACGACGAGCCCGCGCTGCTGAGCCCACGCGGGTGAGCCTGCGCCGCGTCCGCGCCGCTGAGCCCACGCCGAGCCCGCGCTGCTGAACCCGCGCTGCTGAGCCCACGCCGCCGCGCCTGCCGCCCCGCGCGGCCCGTCCGGTGCGCGCGCCGCATGAAACAATGACGACGTGAACGACTGGACCCGCCTCGCCGACATCACTCCCCCCATCGCCCTCGGGCCGCTCGACGGCCGCTACCGCGGCACGGTCGCCGGACTGGTGGACCACCTGTCGGAGCCTGCGCTGAACCGGATGCGCCTCCACGTGGAGGTGGAGTGGTTCATCCACCTGTGCGCCAAGGACGCGGTGCCGGGCGTGCGGCCGTTGACGGACGACGAGGTCGCGCTGCTGCGCGCGATCCCTGCCGGATTCGACGCTGCGGGCATCGCCGCGCATGCCGCGCACGAGCGCGTCACGATCCACGACGTGAAGGCCGTCGAGTACCTGATCAAGGACAGCATCAGGGGGACGTCGCTGGAGCCCTTGCAGGAGCTGGTGCACTTCGCGTGCACGTCGGAGGACATCAACAACCTCTCCTACGCCCTGATGGTGAAGGGCGCGGTCGAGCAGGAGTGGCTGCCCGCCGCGACCGCCCTGGTGGCGGACGTCGCGGAGCTGGCCCGCAAGGCCAAGGCCGTTCCGATGCTGTCCCGCACGCACGGCCAGACGGCCACGCCGACCACGCTGGGCAAGGAGTTCGCGGTGCTCGCCCACCGCCTGGGCCGCCAGCTGGAACGGATCGGCCGGCAGGAGTACCTGGGCAAGATCAATGGCGCGACGGGCACGTTCGGCGCGCACACGGCGGCGGTGCCCACCACGGACTGGATCGAGATCTCCCGCACTTTCGTGGAGCACCTGGGGCTCACGTGGAACCCGCTGACCACGCAGATCGAGAGCCACGACTGGCAGGCGGAGCTGTACGCCGACGTGGCGCGCTTCGGTCGGATCCTGCACAACCTCGCGACCGACGTGTGGACCTACGTGTCCCTTGGCTACTTCGCTCAGGCAGCCGCGAAGGGTTCGATCGGATCGTCCGCGATGCCTCACAAGATCAACCCGATCCGCTTCGAGAACGCCGAGGCGAACCTGGAGATCTCGGCGGCGCTGCTCGACACCCTCGCCGCCACCCTGGTGACGAGCCGCATGCAGCGCGACCTCACCGACTCGTCGTCGCAGCGCAACATCGGGCTCGCGTTCGGCCATTCGCTGCTGGCGATCGACAACGTACGGCGTGGCCTGACGACGCTGAGCGTGAACGAGGCGGCGCTGGCCGCCGACCTCGACTCGTCGTGGGAGGTGCTCGCCGAGCCGATCCAGTCGGCCATGCGCGCGGCCTCGATCGCGGGAGTGCCCGGCATGGAGAACCCGTACGAGCGGCTCAAGGACCTCACCCGCGGCCAGCAGATCGACGCCCAGTCGATCCGGACGTTCGTGAGCGGCCTGGAACTCCCTGCGGAGACCGCGGAACGCCTCGCCTCCCTCACGCCGGGCGGCTACGTGGGCCTCGCCGAGACGCTGGTGGATCGCTTCCTGCGCTGAGGACCGCGGACCCGGTTCCGAGCACCGACACCGACACCGACACGGGCCCCGACACCGGCCCCTACGGACAACTCTCCCTGGGTTCAAGTCGCCTGGTTTCAAGTCCCTGCGTTCAAGTCGCCTGCGTTCAAGTCCCCGCGTTGAAGGCGCCTGGGTTCAAGACCCCGCATTCAACGCGCACTACGCCACAGGCAGCTGAACGTCCCCCGCGTCAAGCGCGGCGACTCCCCCGAGCTGCGGAGTACGGGCAGGATCCAGCGTGGGAGGCGGCCTGAAGCTCACCTGTCCACGCGTCACCTGGATCCCCCAGCCCTGTCGATGCACATCGTGGTGGCATCTGGTGCAGAGCATCACACCGTTCTCAAGATCAGATCTTCCGCCGTGTTCCCACCAGACGATGTGGTGCGCCTCGCAGTGCTCCGGTGGCGCGTGACATCTGGCGCACCCGCCGTCTCTCTCCAGCAGAGCTACCCGCTGCGCTCGCGTGAACGTGCGCCGCTCGCGTCCGAGGTCGAGCACCTCGCCGTCGGCTCCCAGCACCTCGGGGATGATGCCTGCGTCGCCCGCGAGACGCCTCAGCTCTGCGACCGACACCGGCTGGTCGATCCCGTCGATCGAACCGAGCCCACGGATGGTGTCTGACTCGCACGCCGCGCCATCGGCGCCGGCGCTCGCAGCCGCATGCGTGCCTCCAGCGCCTTCGATCCCGGAACCGCCGCCGGTCGCGTCGATGAGGCGCAGGTCCGCGAGGCTCATGCGCACGACCAGGCTGGTGCGCACGCCGGACGCGGCAGTCTCGGAGCAGCCGAGGGCATGCCGCGCGAGCGTGAAGAGCGCATCCGCTCGCATCTGGCCCGGGGTGCGATGGTCGCCGTCCACGGCCTGTGGATGGCTCGCGACGCCGGAGGCGTCACTGCGGCCGACTCCGCCCTCATCTCTGCGCGACTGCAGCCGCATGTCCCGCGTGGTCAGCTGCTCGAGCACGGTGATGATCGGCGCCGCAGTGACGGAGTCGAGCCGACCCCGGAACGTCACCATGCCGTCGTGCTCCTGCTTCCACCACAGGAGACGGTCCTCGAAGTTCCTCCGCTCCCGACGCTCGTGCTCGGCATGGTCGGCACGAGCGATGGCGCGCGTCACCATGCGTTGCACGTCGTGCGCCGACATGCCCATCGCGCGCTGGACGAGACGCCTCTCCAGCCTCTCTGCGACGCCAGGCTCCAGCCGTCCCTCCAACGAGTTGAGCCCCGTGACGATGATCCCTGAGGCATCCACGGAGAGGTCGCCGGCGATCTGCGCGTGCGCCACCTGTGGGTATTTGGGTCGCTGCGCGTCAGGAAGCGGCGTGAACGCGTCTCCCGCGGCGATGGCACGCTTGGCGCCGCTCACCGACGCTCCCCTCACCTGGGAGATCATGCGGCCCGCGTTGCCGAAGCCCTCGCGGCGCGCGAGCCCACCTCCAGGCAGCGCCGGGTCCGAGCGTCGGGCGATCTCTCCGGCGATCCTCGAGCCGACGGCCCCCACGAGCCGCTCGAGCCTCGCGACGGCCGCATTCACCTCGAGCAGCTGATCCTTGGTCAGACCGGAGACTTCCGAGGCCGCGAGCGCACGCACCCGCGTGCTCACCCGTTCGATCTCGTCGGCCCCGATCACCATGGGACCATTCCATCAGTGGGGTCTGACAAATAGGAGAAACCGGACTCGCCCGTCTGGGGAGAGGCGCGCCGGCCTCACCCCGCCGAGCCCCCGACGTGGGCCGAGTAGGTCGTGCCCGGCGACACGTGCACGGCGTGAATGGTGTCGGGCGACACCGTGGATGGCGGCACCACCACCGACTCCACCGTCGCGGACGCGGACGGGGACACGGACGGGAACGCAGAGGCGTACGCGGACGGGAACGCGGACGCGGACACGGACGGGGACACGGTCGCCGACCCGGACAGGCAGTACTGCGGCCCCACGATCAGCGCATCGACGGGCACAGTGGCGTCGTCCCCGATCTTCAGAGTCGCGGAGTCCCGGTCCCAGAGGATCTGAAAGACGGTGGCCCCCACCCAGTCGAAGGTGGCGTGGTGGTCGTCCCCCGCGTCGAACCGCTGCTGCGAGCCGTCGGGGAAGGTGACGGTGGCCTGCCCGTCATCGGTCACGGTGACCTCGAAGGCGCTGAGCCCGTTGGAGTTGTCCGTCACCGTCCACGTAGGCAGCTCGACGCCGTCCACGGACGACGCCGTGTACGAGTAGCCCCAGTACCGCACGGTGGGATCGTGCAGGTCCAACCCGTAGCTCGCTCGATGGACGGAGAACGTCATCTGGGAGTCGTCCCTGCCGTCGACAGACGTGGTCACCGCGACAGTGTCGTCGGTCCAGTCGAGCGAGACCACGGCACCTGTGCCCGAGGGGAACGTCACGTCCAGGTCCTGGCCGTTCTCCGTGGTGCCGTCGAGCAGGTGATCCTCGATCGGGATCGTGAGCGAGGAGCCGGGATCGGCGACCTCGGACAGCTCCATCGCGTCCTCGCTGACGGTGACCGCGAGAATGAGCCCATAGCCGCTGAGGAAGCTCCCGCCGCTGCCGGCGGGGTCCCACCAGTCCGGCAGGTTCACGGGCACGGGGAGGCAGGCGGGCAGGTCGGCGGGGCCGAACGCGTCATCACGGGCGGGGAGCGCCGCCAGGCTCAGCATCGCCACGGCTGCCACGCCCAGCGCGGAGAGGCCGCCGGCCTTCGCTCGCCGACGGCGACGCACCCGGGCTGCGATCCCTGAGCCATGCTGCTCCGCGAACGTCGACTCTCGGAATCGTGCGGCGTCGTCCTCGAAGACGCCGTGCAGCGTGTCCTCGATCCGATCCATCACCGGCCTCCCTTCGCCGCGCGCACCGTCACCGGCACGGTCGAGGGCCCGCCGTCCCACTCCACGACCGTGCCGAGCACCACCGCCAGCCGGGCCGACGCGTCGTGCAGGTAGCGCTTGACGCTGCCTTCGGCCAGGTGCAGGGCGTGCGCGATCTGCGGCACCGTCATGTCGTCGTAGAAGCGCAGCACGATGCACGCACGCTCCCTGGGCGGGAGGTCCGCGAGCGCGGCGCGCACGTCGAGCACCGCGGCACGATCGCCCTGGTCCGCCGGCGCGGCCGATCGGCGTGCGAGCCTCGACTGCGCCGCCTCACGCGAGCGACGTGACCGGTACCGGTCCACGAACACGCTGGGGATCGCATGCCTGACGTAGGCCTCGGCATGGTCCACGTCGGCGAAGGATCGTCCACGGGAGAAGGACCGCACCAGAGCGTCCTGCAGGACGTCCTCCGCCTCCGTGTCATCCCTGGTGAGCAGGCGCGCGTACGCGAGCAGACGCGGCGTGCGCTCACGCATCACCTCGTAGAGCAACGGCTCCCACTGCGCCACGTCGTGCTCCCCGCCCTGCGCGACCACCCCTGGCCGCATCGTCCACGCTGCAGTCGACCTCACCGTCCACGCTGCCGTCGACCTCACCCCGATAACGGAGCGGCACGCCCGGATCGTTGGGTGGTGAGGATCGTCGGGTGGTGAGGATCTCAGTGTCGCGCCGGTGGGCGGATCGCCGCAGGCTCAGTCGAGCAGCACCTCGTCGCCCACCGCGAGCGCGCCCGGCGTGGCGACGTCGCAGTAGACGGCGACCCGCATGTCGCGGGTGGCCCCCAGTCCCTTGAGCCAGCGAGTGCGGTCGGCCACCCCGTCCTGCGGCAGGTCGATCGTGCGGCACCGCTCGATGCGTTGCGTGGGTCGCAACGCGACGCCGCCGATCGTGACCTGGCGGCCGAACCAGGTCTCCTCGACGAAGGGCGTCTGCGTCTGCACCACCAGGTTGACGCGCAGCCTGCGTGGGTCGGCGTCCACGTCCAGCTCGCGGGCGCACCATTCGAGCGTGGCGGTGCCGATGAGCGACACTGCGCCGTCGTCGAAGTGCGGCACGTCCGACTCGCTCGCCATGCGCACGTCGGCCGCCATCGCGGCTGCGAGCGCCGCGTCGAGCGCCGGGTCGCCTGCCGGCCACTCGCTGGTGCCGTCGCTGACGAGCACTGCGCCCAGGTCTGTGCGGGCGGCGTAGTCGAAGATCGCGTCGCGTCGGACCATGCGCCTGGTGCTCTTGCCGGAGGCGAGGCGCGAGTCCTGGTCGCGCACCGCCCACGCTCGGTCCCCGACGAGGCCGCGGGCGTCGAGCTCGACGGACTCGAGCGACTCCCCTGCCATGGACTTCACGGGGTACCGGCGGATCGACACGACGCGCATGCCGTCACTCTAGGACCGCGCCGTCGGATTCTCAGTCAGTTCAGCGGATCGCTCATTACAGTGAGCGGAATGAACGACGCCACTGAGGTCGAGGCGCGGGCCGTCGCGCCTCTGGACGCCACTCCACCCACCGAGAGGGCGTCCCTGCCCGAGCCCGCCGAGGGGCCTTCGCCGCGGCGGCTCAGGTGGGAGATCGCGATCGTGCTGGGGCTGTCGCTCGGACAGTCGGCGGCGTTCGCGATCGTGCAGTTCATCCAGTACTACGTGAAGCGGATCGACATCGGCTCCACGACGTCGACGCTGAACACGTCACGGTCGACGATCGCGTGGATCGACCTGATCTCGCAGGTCCTGGTGATCGGGTTCAGGCTGATGCCGGTGCTGCTGGTGCTCTACCTGCTCTCGGACCGTGGGCGGTCGGCGTGGCGCACGCTCGGCCTGACGGGACCGTGGTCGAAGGTGCGGGGGGACGCGGGCTGGATGTTCGCGATCGCCGCCGCGATCGGCCTGCCCGGCCTGGGGCTGTACCTGGGCAGCCGTGCGCTGGGCCTGACCGTGTCGGTCGACACGTCGGGGCTGCCGTCCGAGTGGTGGGCGGCGACCATCCTGCTGCTGTCCGCGGCGAGCATCGGCATCCTCGAGGAGACGATCGCGGTCGGCTACCTCGTCACCCGCCTGCGCGAGCTCCGTTGGGGCGCGCCCGCGGCGATCGTCGCGTCGGCGCTGCTGCGGGGCAGCTACCACCTGTACCAGGGATGGCCCATGGCGCTCGGCAACGTGGCGATGGGCCTCGTTTTCGCGTACGTGTTCGTCAGGCGCGGACGCCTGGGCCCGCTGATCGCCGCGCACCTGCTGATCGACGCGGTCGCGTTCATCGGGCCGACGGTGGCGCCCGAGTCCTGGTTGGCCGCCCTGGGTCTGCAGTAGAGGACGCTCTCCCCACGACGCGGCACCCTGCGCCGCAGTCCCGGACCGTGCCCCCTAGACTCGCTCCATGGCCGCCGACGCACTCGTGGACCAGCCGGGTCAGCCGGCGGGCCCCGCACAGGTGCGGATCGTCGACGCACCGGAGGTGCGGGTCCATCGCTTCACCGACCTTCTGTCCCTGATCGCCACCCTGGTGGGCATCGTGGTGGTGCTGCTCATCGGCGCGTATGCGACAGGCACCACCGAGGGCATCACGGAGGATGTGAGCGGCTTCGCGAAGGTCCTCCAGCGCCTGCTGGTGGCGCCTGTGAACATCTTCTCCGGCATCGTCACTCTCGTGATCCCGGCCGTGGTGATCATCGAGATGGCGGTGCGACGCGAGCCGCGCCGCATCCTCGAGATGATGGGCGCCGCAGTGCTGGCGTTCATCGCGACCGTCGTGTCCGCGCTCACCACCACCTACTTCGGCTCGACGGAGCTGATCCACGGGCTCGCGATCCGGAACTCGGAAGGCAGCATGGTCGTCTCGCTGCCGGCATACATCTCCGCGGTCGCGGCGATGCTGACCGTCGCGGGGTTCCGCTCCGGGCGCCGCGTGCTGTCCGTGTCGTGGAACCTGGTGTGGGCCGCGATCGCGGTCGCCGTGATCTCATCGATCGTGACGCTCCCTGCCGCGCTGGTGACCGTGCTGATCGGCCGCGCGACGGGCCTGCTGCTGCGCTGGTCCATCGGCTCCACCGCTGACCGTGCCTACGGCGAGGCGCTGGTGGCCGGCATCCGCAGGGCCGGCTTCGACCCCAAGGAGCTGGTGCGCGCCGACGTGCACGACGAGTACGCGGCCGTCGACCTGGACGAGGTGTCCGCCGCGATGGGCCGCACGCGCGAGGGTCGCGTCTACGCGCTCACGACGCGGGAGAACCACCACCTGCTGGCGATCGCCCTGGACGGCGACCAGCACGCCGCCGGCTTCCTGGTGAAGTTCTGGAACACCCTGCGGCTGCGCGGCATCGACGCCCGTGCCGACGTGTCGCTGCGCCACACCGCGGAGGCCACGGCGCTGGTCTCGCACGCGGCGCGCACCGCCGGCGTCCGCACCGCCCGTGTGCTCGGCATGAGCCATGTGCGCGACACGATGATCATCATCTATCAGCGACCCAGCGGCGTCGTCCCCCTGTCCGGCCTGGACGCCGACGCCGTCAGCGACGCGACCGTGGACGCCATCTGGGAGCAGGTGGGCCAGGCGCACGACGCAGGCATCTCCCACCGTTCCCTGTCAGCGGACACGATCCTCGTGGGCCAGGATCAGGGCGCGGACCCCGTCGTGTGGCTCACCAGCTGGGAGCTGGGCGAGGTCGCGACGTCCACGCTCGCGAAGCGCATCGACCTCGCGCAGACCCTCGCGCTGCTGGTGCCCGTCGTCGGCCGCGAGCGCGCCGTGGATTCCGCCCTGCGCGCCATGAGCGATGACGACCTGGAGCAGGTGGCGCCGCTGCTGCAGTCGATCGTGCTGCCACGGTCCACCCGGCACGCCCTGCGCAAGGCGGACCACCATGCGCTGCCGAACATCCGCTCCGCGATCATCACGCGCCTGCCCGATGCGGACATCGAGACCGAGAACATCCAGCGGTTCGGCTGGCGCACCGTGCTCACGCTGTTCCTGGGGGTGATCGCCGCCGCGATCATCCTTGCCAGCTTCAACACGCAGACGATCATCGCCGCCCTGTCCGAGGCGAACCTGTGGTGGCTGCTGGTGGCGCTGTCCTTCGACTGGCTGACGTTCATCGGCGCCGCCATCAGCCTCGCCGCGTTCAGCCCGATCCGCATGCCGTTCAACCGCGTGTGGCTCACCCAGGCGGCTGCGGCGTACATCGCGCTCGCCGTGCCCGCCGGCATCGGCCCCGCCGCGCTCAACCTGCGGCTGCTCACGCGCCGGAAGGTGCCCACGCCGCTGGCCGTCGCCACCGTCGGCCTGGTGCAGGTGAGCTCCATCATCGTCACCGTGACGGCGCTGGTGCTCCTCACGCTCACCACCGGCTCCGAGGGAACGCTCGCGGCACTGCCGAGCACGTCGATCCTGATCGGCGTCGGCGTGGTCGCTGCCGTCGTGGCGCTGTCGCTCACGGTGCCGCGCGTGCGCAAGCTGGTCGCCGCGCGTGTGGTGCCGATGGCCCGCCAGACGTGGCCGCGTCTGTCGCAGGTCATCGGCCAGCCCTGGCGCCTGGCGGTCGGCATCGCTGGAAACCTGGTGCTCGCGGGCGCCTATGTGGGCGCGTTCTGGGCGGTGCTCGAGGCGTTCGGCCAGGACCTGGCCCTCATCGACGTCGCCGTCCTCTACTTCCTGTCCAACGCTGTCGGCGCCCTGGTGCCCACGCCCGGCGGGCTCGGTGCCGTCGAGACCGCGCTCATCGCCGGACTCACCGCTGCGGGGCTCGGCGCCGTCGCCGTGCCTGTCGCGATCATCTACCGCCTGATCTCGTACTGGGCGCGCATCCCCATGGGGTACTTCGCGATGAAGTTCCTGCAGAACCACGGCGAGCTGTAGCTGCTTGAAGCTGCCGCCGCGGCTGGGCGTGACCGTCCATCCGGCACCGCGGTCGATCAAGCGTGGCATTTGCCAGGGTGCAGACCCGCGCATCTGAACCCGACACTCCCGTCGGGAGTCGATCAGACGGGCAAGCCCGCCAGTTGTTAGTCCACCCCTTTGGGGGCTCTGGGTGCGACGCCTTGAGACTAGGCCCCGGCGGACAGGTTCCCCTGCGTGCGGCGGCTCGCGCGTCCCCACAGCAGGTACAAGATCGGGCCGATCGGGAAGAGCAGGACCGTTGCGCCGATCCACGCCCACCTCGGCGCGACTTTCACGTCGTTTCTCACTATGTCGACGATGACAAGCGCCATCAACACCGCCACAAACAGCCACATCGGCGAGAGGCCCGTCTGCATGCTGCCGACGATTTTGAACCGTCCTCGGTTTGATGCCGCTTCCTTTCGAGTCTGGAAGGAAGATAGAGCCCATGCCGAAGAGGATTCCCGAGGAGACCAAGCAGCGCGCCGTGCGGCTGGTCTTGGACCATCTCGACGATTACCCGAATCTCACCGTCGCGTGCCAAACGGTCGCGGGCCGGCTTGGCTTCGAGGCCGAGTCGCTGCGCCGGTGGGTGCGCCAAGCGCAGGTCGATGCCGGTGAGCGTCAGGGCGTGACGACGTCCGAGTCCGAGAAGATTCGCAAGCTCGAGCGTGAGAACCGCGAGCTGCGGGAGGCCAACGCGATCCTCAAGGACGCAGCGGTTTTCTTGCGCTAAGGGAACTCGACCCCCGTCGGCGCTGATCGTCGCGTTCATCGACGAGCAGCGCGCCAAGGGTCGTGCGGTCGAGTCGATCTGCTCCGTCCTGCGAGACCAGGGCGTCCACATCGCCGCGCGAACCTACCGAGACATGCGCATCCGTGACGCATCGGTGCGGGACCGCAGCGATGCGGTCGTGATCGACGCGCTGCTGGCCACGACCGGCACTCCCGAGGGCATGTACGGGCGTCGCAAGATGGTCTCCCACCTGCGACGCCAAGGCCTACCTGCCTCGGCCCGTCAGGTCGACCGTCTCATGCGAGACCTGGGACTCAACGGTCGTGTGCGTGGCCGCAGTGTGCACACCACGATCGCTGACCGACATGCTGACCGCGCCCCGGACCTGCTGGAGCGGGACTTCACCGCGCCGGCCCCGAACATCCGCTGGGTCGCGGACTTCACCTACGTGCGCACGTGGGCCGGCTTCGCCTACGTCTCGTTCGTCATCGACTGCTACTCGCGGGCGATCGTCGGCTGGCATGCGTCGATGTCGAAGACGACGCCGCTGGTGACGACCGCGCTGCGCATGGGACTGTGGCGGCGCGACCGCGCCGGGCACCCTGCAGGCGACGGCCTGGTGCATCACTCTGACGCAGGAAGCCAGTTCACGTCCGTCTCCTTCGCCGAGACCCTCGCCCTCGAAGGCATCGCAGCTTGCGAAGCGGATCTATCGGCGATGCCTACGATAACGCCCTGGCAGAGTCCACGATCGGGCTGTTCAAGAACGAAGCGATCCGCGACGACTCACCATTCCGCGACGGCCCGCTCAGGCGTTTGGAAGACGTCGAATGGGTCACGCTGGCATGGGTCGACTGGTACAACAAGCACCGCCTGCACTCGCGCCTGGGCGACGTCCCGCCCGACGAGTTCGAGGCTGCCTACTACGCTGACATCACCACGCCCGCACCGTCGGTGCCGACACCCGCATAGAAGCGGCAAGAAACCGCGGACGGTTCAGTCCACGAACCGTGTGTGGCCCAATCGCGCGAGAACTCGCGGGTCACCCGCCAACGCGACTCGCCTTGAGGAACTCCCGCAGTTGTCCGACCTGACGCATCACTCGGCCGCTTGGCCGGGGTTCCTCGCGTGGCTCATAGTGATAGATCTGCTGGAGAATCAATGGCTCGTCGCGCCCAACAATCGTCAGAACAGGCGCTTGCGAGAACCAAAGAATCCGATCCTGAAGCACTGCAGAGTCGACCGCCGCGACCTGTGCCCACGCGATCCTGCGTCGCGAGGCCCAACCGTGGATCGACACGCCACCGCTGTCAGCGACAACGCGAACAAACGGTGCGCGGAGCATGAAGAAAGTGGATGGGATCGCAATCACCCATCCCATCACTTCACCCACCAAATCCTCCGAATAGTCGACCATCGACCAGCCGACGAGGGCGAATCCGGCAGAACAGAGCGCGAGCCCGACGAACTGCACCCAACCGCCGCGCAAAGTTACGCGCACCGCGCCGATCCTGGTCATGTCACACGCCCCGCTCCCCAGCCACTCTCTAACAGTATTGATTCTTCCGCTTGGCACAGCCTGCAACCTTCAAGGCCGGAAGGACCAAGCCTGCACTCGACGCCACTGCCCCCTGATAGTAGATATCGCGGCCGAGAATCTTGGCAGGCGCACCCTTCCACGCGGCGGTGGAGGTACCCCTGGCGAACGTGGTAAGCCGACCGACGCGAGCCATCGTCATCGGAACTCTTAGAAGCCCGAACGTAGCCACCGTCGGCACCGCATCACCAGCGGTCGCCTTCGCTGTCTTCCGCCATCCGCCGCCCTCAGCTGCACGCTGTTGCGCGCGCACGCCAAAAGCTACAGCCTGCGCGATTGCGCACACCAACAAGCCTCCAACGATGCAAGCGCCCGCAGCGACAATATTCGCCACGAGGGTGCAATTCTTTCAAGCCCAACGTCCCGCGGCCCATGCACCACTCTTGATCTTTGACCACCAGTTCTTGCCGTTGGTGTCGTATTTGTTGATGGGGTCTTGGGGGTAGGTGTAGGCGGTGGTGTTGCCGCCGGGGACGGGATCCACGCTCGTGAAGGATCCGGTGACGGGGTTGTAGAGGCGGACTCCCATGAGCATGAGTCCGGTGGTGTCGGTGGCGCGTTCCTTCGCTCCGAGCCATCCGTAGGTGAGGACTCCGGTGTCGGTGTCGGTGGTGCTGGTGACGGGGTTGCCGTATTCGTCGAAGTCGCTATACCCACCGACATTGGTGACGGTGCTGTCGGCGCTGACGGTGACCGGCAGGGCGACATCACCATGGATATCGGACAGTTGCAGCTGCGCGACCCCGTCGGTGAGGGTGAGTCCTAGGTCGCCGCCGAGGGACGACCCATACCAAGACGTGGTCTGGTTGCCGGTGGTGTCTGTCGAGATAGCCCACGAAGGACTGTCCGACTGGTCCGCGTAGTGGCGCACGAGGGTGGTCGTGCCCGAGCTTGACGTGGTCGTCGCGCTCGTGCGGCGTTGCAGGGCATCCAGGCTGTAGGTTGTGGTGACACCGTTTTGGGTCAGCGACGCGGCGAGGTCGTTGTCGTAATAACCGACCGCCAGATCCCCAGCCGATCCTCCTGCAGGGGTGTCCGCTCCGGGGATCAGGGTCTGCCGCCCCAACGCGTCATACACGTATGCGGCTCCACCGTTCGCGGCGGTCTGCACCCGATCAGCCGAGTCATACGTCCACGACTGTGCCGTGCCCGTCCCTGCCGCCACACACCCCCCATCCGTGCCTGAGATCCCGGCTGTGCGGGACAGACGGTTCCCACGGACGTCGAACCTGTAAGTGCGTGTCACACAGGTCGTGACATCTCCGGCAGCCGGATCCGTGTTGACCGCCTCACCTGTGACGGCGGTGCGATCCGTGACGACCGTCAACCGTCCCGCCATGTCATACGCATACGACCGGTCATAAGGGGAAACACTGTCAGAGTCGACCAGCCCCGCAGGCGTCGACTCCGCGACCACACGACCGAACAGGTCCGACACTTCACTCCAACCGACCAGGGCCAGCAGGCAAGCCGAACTGCTCTCGCAAGTCCTTCACCCGACGCTTCGTCGTGCCAAACCCTGCCACCGTCAGCCGACACGCCCGCGCACTCCCACGGCCGTCCTTGAACGTGAGCGTCGCCCACACTCGAGAGTCCTGATAGGAGTTCACGAATCCGTCATACGGCACATAGCCGATGACAAGGTCGTGGTCGACACGATATGTCCTCGTACGAAGCCAGTCCCGCACCACAAGGTCACCATGCCGGTCCACCCAGACGCCGCCCACGAAGACCCTGGCGACCACGAGTACCGACATTCCCAGCCCGAATGCTCCGAACAGACCACCTTGACCGGTATCCACCGCACCCATGAACGTCGCGAGGCCAAGCACCACGAGCATCGCCGCGAATCCCCACGCAACCAGGCCCGAGCGAACGACGTGCCGTGATTCCATCAACTGGCGCACAGACGACCTACCACCTGACTCACTTGCTGACGCCATATCCGACCACATGCTCCGCGACGAAGCCGACCCTACGCACAGTCAAGTCGTACCTCGTCATCTATCTCCTGCTTCCAAGTCCGATCCTCACGATAGCCCGCGAGAACGAAGCCCTCGCAGCAGAACCCGCGCGTGCCACCGCAACCTCCGTGAGCCTGCCAGCGGCACCACCGACGACGGCTGCGGCCACGGCAATTGCGGCTGAAACCCGGGGCGCATCACACCACGAACTGGAAGCTAGCCCTGGCCCACCACGCGCTCGCCTACCCCGAGCGCATCAACCCCTGCCTGACCCACTGACCAAGTCACTTACACAGAAAACTTGACAGGCTCCGGAGGTTCTCGTCGTCACAACTCGAGCGGTGCTACCAACCTGATGGCCCGGTACACCTAGTCGCACGTACGCGGCCGCGTGGACGCCATTGCAGACTGCGCCGACTGCACCACGCGTGGCCCTCTTTGCTGTCACGTGGTGGCGAACCATTGCACGACCATCGCCACGTAGATCGCGATCAGCACCCACGCGTGAATCGGCAACCCCGACCACGACCTCGCCACCTCGAACGGCTCACTCGACACCACCCGACCCTCACCACCCAACGCTTCGAGGATCTCGTCAGCAACCTTGTCCACCCTCGTGCGACGACGCAACATCAACATCAGATTCGTCGCCTGGATCGCCCAACACCGCCGACTCGACCCATCCGTGAAATCGACCCGCAAGAACGACAACCCGTCCGACGCCACCCCCGAAACCGCCGTCCGCGGATACCGAAACGTCACCCACGTATTCACCACCGTGAACGACTCCCCGTCGACCACCACCCGCGCACGAAACGCCGACGCAGACGCCCACGCCGTCATCAACACGGCGGCGATGCCGAAGACGACCACACCCGACGTGTCGCGGCTCCCGCTGGAATCGGCCGACGCCACCAGCAGGATCATCAGGAACGAGGCCGGATACGAGAGGAGGTTTACGAGGATCCTCGCTTGCACCGAGCTGCGCCACACCATCCCGGCGCCAACTCTTGACCGACTCATCATCTTCCTAGCATCTCCTCGACGTCGAACAGATAAGGCGAGGCGCTCCCGTGTGAGCATTGACGGCGCGCACCAGGGCGACGGCACGATGACGGAACTCGGGCGGGTAGGGCTTGGGCTTGGTTCGGACTCCTCGCAATCGAGCCTGAACGACACACTGCCACCGGTAACCAAACCCTGGGGCAGGTCAAGAAGTCAACCGATGCTGGGGCAGACCCAACCATTACACGACGATCGCCACGTAGATCGCGATCAGCACCCACGCCTGGATCGGCAACACCCACCCCGCCAGCCGGCCCTAGGCCAGCCGCTCCCAGACCCACAGCCAATTCAGATAGTCGAGTTAAGACTGCAAGGCTCACGACGCTCTCACTGTGGTATCGAACTCGACGGGGATCTACTTCTTGACTGACCTCATCACGAATCCGTCACTGCCAAGGTGCCACCGTGCCCGCGTGTCTTCGTTGTCGGGCTCTGCCAGCGCTCCGTCAAGGTAACGGGTGCATGTAGCCAGAATCTCCCGCATCTCGAAGCTAAGCCCCTCAAGGTCGTCTGCGTGGGTGTCATATCTCCATTTCTCCCCAAGTTGGAGCCACAGGTGAACGTCATTCGCATGCCCGATCTCCGCAGTGCGACCAACGTCTGAGGCCACTTCGTACGTCACTCGTCTAGGCAAGGCGACCCTTCGCACCTGCGTGTACCGCGCAAGCGCGGCGACGATGAGCCGGTCAAGATCCTCACTGATGCTCACGGAATCTCAGCTCACTTTTCCCAGAACTTGACATACTTGCCACGACCGTAGTTGTTGAAAGCTGCATACCTGCGTTCTATATGAATGTTCCACTGCGGGCCACGTCCGCTCGCCTCGTAGTACTGGCGTGTCTGCCCGATCGACACCCGGAAGTTTCCCGAGGCCCCTTTCGAAGCGCGCACATACTTGGTTGCCGCTAGGTACTTTCCAAGACCAGCGGTGAGTCCGGCGACCGCGCCCTCCAGAGCTCCAACTCCTAGCGCCTTCGCGTAGCCGCTCGTGCTCCTGGTGTCCGTGGAGACTCGGTAATTGGCGACGGACAGTCCAGCGCCCACTATCGCGCCAGCCACAATAACGCACCCGAGTCCCGCCGTACCCGCGCACACAGCTGCCGCAATCGCCCCAGCGGCGATCATTCGCAGTGCCCGGCTAGCGAGAGCCTTCTTCGCAAGCTTTGACCACCAGTTCTTGCCTGTGGTGTCGTACTTGTTGATGGGGTCTTGGGGGTAGGTGTAGGCGGTGGTGTTGCCTCCGGGGACGGGATCCACTGATGTGAAGGAGCCGGTGACGGGGTTGTAGAGGCGGACTCCCATGAGCATGAGTCCGGTGGTGTCGGTGGCGCGTTCCTTCGCTCCGAGCCATCCGTAGGTCAGGACCCCGGTGTCGGTGTCGGTCGTCAACGCACTGGGGTTGCCGTATTCGTCGAAGTCGGCATACCCACCGACGCCCGTGACCGTGCTGTCGGCGCTGACGGTGATCGGCAGGGCGACATCACCATGGATATCGGACAACTGGACCTGCGCGACCCCGTCGGTGAGGGTGAGTCCCAGGTCGCCACCCAGGGACGACCCATACCAAGACGTCGACACGGTGCCGGTGGTGTCGGTCGCGACCGCCCACGAAGGACTGTCCGACTGATCCGCGTAGTGACGCACGAGGGTGGTCGTGCCCGAGCTCGACGTCGTCGACGCGCTCGCACGCCGTTGCAGGGCATCCAGGCTGTAGGTCGTGGTGACACCGTTTTGGGTCACCGACGCGGCGAGGTCGTTGTCGTAGTAGCCGACCGTCACATCCCCCGCGGACACTCCTGCTGGGGTGTCTGCTGCGGGGATCAGGGTCTGCCTCCCCAGGCCGTCATACACGTATGCGGCTCCACCGTTCGCTGCGGTCTGGACCCGATCAGCGGTGTCATACGTCCACGACTGTGCCGTACCGGTCCCGGCCGCCACACACCCCCCGTCCGTGCCCGAGAGTCCGGCCGTGCGAGACAGACGGTTCCCACGGACGTCGAACGTGTACGAGCGTGTCACACATGCCGTGACATCTCCGGCAGCCGGATCCGTGTTGACCGTCTCACCTGTGACGGCGGTGCGGTCCGTGACGACCGTCAGGCGTCCCGCCATGTCATACGCATACGACCGGTCATACGGGGAAACACTGTCAGGATCAACCTCGCCGGCAGGCGTCGACTCCGCGACCACACGACCGAACAGGTCAGACACCTCACTCCAACCGACCAGGGCGACGGTGTCGCCGGCCGCGTCGACGGTCGAATACGTCAGGCCGGTGGTGGTGCCGGCGAGCGTGTAGCTGGTGGTCTGTGTGAGGCCACCGGGCATCGTCTGCACGGTCATGTTCCCTGCCGCGTCGTAGGCCGCGGTGAACGTGTAGGCCGGATATGTGCCCGACACGGTGTCGAGACTCTTCGCGGTGATGGTGACGGCGGTGGGCAGGCCGCGACGCTCCTGCAAGCCCGTCGCGTCCGTACCGTCATACGTGTAGGCGGTGACCTCGTGCCCGTCATCGATGGCGGCGGTGCGGCCGTGAGTGTCGTAGCTGGTGGTCGTGACCACGCCGTCGGTGTCGGTGTAGGTGACGGTGCGACCCCACCGGTCATACCCGATAGACACGCTCGAGATGGTCACTCCAGCCGCATCGACGGACTTTGTGGCGGTCTGCAGACCCGTCACCGGGTCGTACACGTAGTCGGTGGTCGGCAGCGCCTGGGATGATGCCAGCCCGGCCGTCGCGGTCGACGACGACGCGGTCCGACCATCCGCCAGATATGCGGTCGTGGTGGTGCGCGTGACCGTGCCGAGGGACTCGACGGTGGTCGTGGGCGCGAGCAGCATCGAGTACCCGGTGGTGCGCACCGCCGGCACTGTGGGCGTCGCCTCACCCGTCTTGGTCACACACGTCAGGCCCGCCCATTGGGGCTTGTTTCCGCACTGTGCGTCGGCGCTGTTGGTGTCGGCGGTGTAGTAGGTGGTGAGGTCGGTGCCGGCGTCGGTGCCGGTCGAGCCAGGTGCGCGGGTCTCGACGACACGCCCGAGACTGTCGTAACGAGTCTTGGTGACGATGTTGTCGGTGCTCGTGGCCATCACGGTGGTGGCGACGGTCGCCGCTGACAGGATCCATCCGGACGTGTCTGATGTCGCGGACGCGGTGTCGATCGGGTTGTAGCCGGTGAGTGTTTGGGACAGGACTGTCTCGCCTGTGGCGACCGGCACGGTGGTGTCCCACGTGCCGGTGTCGGCTGCCGCCTGAGTGACGGTGGTGGTGGTGACCAGGGTGAACTTCTGGCCTGTGCGGGGGTTGACGGCGTTGTTGGGTGCGCCCTGGTCGTAGTCGTAGTGGGTGTGCAGGCGTGCCATGGAGCCGTCGGGGGTGGGTTCTGCTGGCTCCCACGTGTCGGTCACGTAGCTTCCTGCCGGCACCAGGAGGTCGCCTGCCTTGATGGTGGTTTGCACTCCGGCAGCATTGGTCCACACGGTGGTCGCGGTGGCCTTCACATCGGCGTTGTAGCGGGTGAGGGTCGCGACGGCGTTGACGTCGTCGGCCGGGAGCGTCTGCCCGCCGGTCGCGGCGGATTGCGCGATGAGGTAGGCGGTGGCGGCGGCATCGAGGTGGCGTACGACGCGCCCACCAGTATCGAACTCGTCTGCCGTGTACTGCCACGCGCCGGCCCCATAGCTCGCGGTGTTGACGGTGTAGCCCAGGTCGTCCGTGAACTGCAGGTCCGCGTTCTTCCACGAAGCTGACGGTACGGACGCGGGGCTTGATGTGCCGGGGTCGTCGCCTTGGGAGAACACGGCGAACCCGGCGGTCGGCAGGTGCTCGGTTGAAGGCCCCCATGCCGTGACGGCCGCCGCCACGTTGGGCGCCCCTGACGGCATCGACGCAGTGTTCAACCCGTAGACGAAACGGGACACGGTCACCGCTGACGCACCGCTGGTGGCGCCGTCACGGGAGACGGACAGCAGCGAGTCCGAGCCCTGCGACGACGTGCCATACGTGAAGCGCCACGCGGCCAGCCCCGAGGGAGTCACTGATGTCAGCTTCGGCGCGCCGGAGGCGGTGTTAGCACCGTAGCCATAGGTGACGGCGCTGCCCGAGCGAGGGTCGGTGACCGACGCGAGACGCCCTGCCGAGTCGTACGTGTAATGCGCGACGCTCTGTGCCCCCATCGCACCTGTAGCAGGATCCCATGCGTGAAAGATGACGGAGCTGACGCGTCCGGTATAGGCGCCGGTGGCAGTGTCGGTGGTCGCGTAGTACTGGACCTCGAGCGCCCGGCAGCCAGCCGTCAGGGTGGCGGTGCAGGTCACTCCTGCGGGTACGGGTGCGAGGATCTGGGTGATGCGCCCCGACGCGTCGTGGGTGAACGTGGTCGTGCCGGACGAGGCGGGCTCCAGGATCGATTCGGCGACCCAGCCGCCAGCGGCGGTGCGACCCCACGTGGTCGACACACCCAGGTCGTCCACCATGGTCAGCTTCGCGGCCGTGCCGGTGCCGGTCACGGCGACGGTGTAGCCAAGCGCGGCCGTGTCGTCGTCGTAGGCGGTGTAGGTACCGGCCTTGAGGGCGGTGGTCCCACCGCCGGGCTCGACATACAGCAGGTAGGTGCCGTCGGTCTGCTCGAAGGCGATCACCCCGTCGTCGCCAGTGGAGTCGTACACCGTAAGACCAGCTTGGCCGATGTCGGATCCTTCGAACGAGGCAGTCCACCCAGGCCCGAACACGGAGGTCTCCGTACCGCCGGCGAACGAGCTGTAACTGCGTGAGATCGACATGGTGCCGGTATAGGCCGGCACCTCGAGATCGGTCGCGGAGGTGTTGAACTCTCCGGTCCACAAGGCGACCTGCCCGGGCCCTGCAGTCGTGACGGGGAAGCTGTCGCCGAAGGCGTGCGGGACGCGCAGCACTGTGGCATGCGTTGCCGCATCATCGCGCCACGTGCACAGCACGTCACCGGTGTAGGAGTAGGTGAAGCACACCTGCACCTCCATCCTGTAAGGCACCCGTTCCTTGCCCGCCGGCACGGACGCCGCGGCAGACCACGTGTAGCTCACTTTGGGATCCACTCCCGCAGCGACCGTGCTCAGGTCGGTGATCTTCGTCCATCCTGTCGCGGAACCAGAATCGGTGGTGTAGTCCGATGCGTTCGCGGTTCCTGCGGCACGGTAGTACACCGCCCGCGCGATGGTGCCATTCGCGCTCGGAGGTGCGGACGCGTTCACGGGCACCTTGTCGGTGGTCTTGTAGCCCACCGTCGGCGCCGAGATTCCGACCGACCCGACGCCGTACTCGAACGTCGTCCATGCGCTGGCGTTGCCCGCCCGATCCAGGGCACGCGCTTCTACCTTGTGCCCGCCGTTGGTCAACGCCAGGCCCGTGATCGTCGCCGTGCCGGAGGTCGTGGTGACGGTCTTCGTGGCCCCGGAGTCGAGCTTGTACTCGAACGTGACTGCGTCGGTCGCGGTCAGAACTGCGCTGCCGACCGTGGGTGCGGTCTTGACCCACTGGCCATCGCTGAACTGGGGGGAGGTGACCGTCGTGACGCCCGGTGGCTGAGTATCGACGGTGAACGTCCACAACGTGCGCGACGACGTGGACAGCAATGATCCATCCGAGGTCCACACCTCTGCCGTGTAGCTCGATCCGTTCACCAGCGCTGGCATACCCGTGCTAGGCGACCACGTGGAGGTGCCGCCCGACGCTACCGCGGTGCCGTACGCCTTGTTCCAGTAGGCGGTGCCCGCGGTGGAGGTGCCCGTATGCACGGTGAAGACCGCCTGCACGTTGCCGCCATCCGGGTCGGACACGACTGCGGAGATCGTGGGCCTCACGACATTGACGAACAGCTGTCGGTTCGGATCCGATGACGACGGGTACCAGTTGAACTGTCCCGCGACCAGATCACCACGGGAGGGCATGTTCGGATACGAGTTGTATGTCACCGACAGCACGGGCTTGTTCGATGCTGCGTTGCCCGAGTTGAAGCGCTTCCAATAGAAGTTGTCCGTCTCGGACGTAGCCTTGACGATCACGCCCTTCGTCGTCTCGGAACCGCCTGACCAGTTCTTCGCCATCTGGGTGATGTCCGCACTGACCCACCCGTCCGCGCACGACGACGAATAGCCCTTCGTGGTCGACACGGTCGCGTACTTCCCATACAGGGCAGGCATGTTCGACCACCGGGTCGACGTCGATGCAGGCGAGGCGGACGCCCACACCTCCCACGTTTCGGGAGTGCACGACCACGAGTGGTACTCCCACAGCGACAAGGTCGCGCTCGTCACCGCCTTGCCTAGGATCGGCGACACATTCACGTTGATGTAGGACCGATACTTCGACGTTCCCCCGTCCCACGTGCCGATCAACAGATCCGTCTCGCTCGAGCGATCCGAGTTCCACGCCGTCGACACGTAAGTGTCGAACGACAACGTCAAGTTCACCGACGGGTCGATCACCACCGGGAACGCATCGGAGGCATCGAACGGAACATCAGCGGTATCGATCCTGATCGATCCCGTATCGCCCGACACACCCATCTGCGCAGGCACATCAACCTGCGAAGGCACCTGGTTCAGTGCCGCATCCAATGGGATCGTCGGCGAGGGCGATGCAGAGACACCGGCCCCTGCCCCCGGCGCGGGCGCCATGTCCGCGACAGGCTCGCCACGCAGCGCGTCATTGTCCGCGTCCCACGCCTGAACGTCCGAGACGTGCACCACTCGATCACCCTCGTCGGACACACCCACAATCGAGGAGCCATTGGTACGTAGCTCAGCGCTCGAGGTGTCGAACGTGAGCGACAGCTCCTCAGCCCGCGCAAGCGCATGGGCGTCCTTGGCGACGAAGAACTGCTCATACCCGGTCGCGGTGACCGAGAACACGACGTCAATGCCCGGTTCAATGTCGACATACCGGATCGCATCACCGTCCACGATCGGTGCCGGCACAGTACCGTCCCACCACAACGTGAAGTCCCCGCCATCAGCATCCGTGCCCGTCACGAGCGCCACATGGCCCGTGGCCGCTCCGGAGAACACGAGGTTCGCCGGATGCGCGCCAGGCCGATACGACCCATCCGACCAGGACACCAGGTCCGTGTCCAACGCCTCCCAGCCGGCCTCCGTCGTCCGATCCTCACCCGTCGCCACCCACTCCGGGCCCGTATACATGTCGGAGCGCCACTGACCGTCAGGAAGCGCGAATGTCTGCGACGTCTCCGTGCGCTGCGACAGATCCTCGACCGCCTCGTCCTTGAGGACCGCAAGCATCTCCGCCGACACCGCATCCGGAGCTGTCAACCCCTCCCAGGCACCCTGCTGCGTCCAATCCACCGCCGCGGCAGGCGTCGGCTCGGCAGCGACCGCACCACCCTCACCAACGATCAGGATCGTGAACGCCGCGATCACCGCGATCGACACCCCACGCACCCCACGGGACCAACGACCAGCCACACAGGCAGAACCCACAGAAATCGCCACAGCGACCCCGCCCCCAACGGCCCCCAGCGGACGCACACGCGTCCGGAACAGCGGACCTGGCACCCCGCCAACCGCCGCCCCGTAGCTGCCTCCCCAGGCAACACCCCTGCTCGTGGGCTGAAAGATATATAGCACCACCCCCACGCCCGCCGCTAGAGCAATGCGCGAACCGCCACAACCGCCGTCTGGCATGCCCAGACACGATCCCGATCCTCACGGCACCGCGAGGCGTACGGGCGCCGGGCAACTCCGGGCTGTTGCGGCGCCGACCGAAGTCACGGCAAGCCATCCGCATCGGTCGCGCCACACTTTCACAGCACGCGTGCGAACTTCACCTTCGAGAACGTCGCCGAGTCGTCGCCACAGACGTACGCCGAGGTCGGCCAGTCGATCGTGAGCACCTCGAGGCCTGACAGGGCGATGCGCGTCGTGACGGCCTTCGTGCCTTCGTCGGGGCCTTGTGCGGCGGCCGCGCGCTTGTCGACCAGGTTGAGGACCGTGCCGGCATAGGAGGCGAGCGCGCCGTCGGCGAGCGTGAACTCGACGACGATCTTGCCTCCCACGTGCGCGAGCAGCTCGCCCTCGGGGAAGGCTCGCACCGTCGCGACCGCTCCTCTCCCCTGGCGTGCTCGGTCCGTAGCCCGCTCACGGCCACTATCGGCAAGCACATGGCCGCCCATGAGCCTCACGCGCCCCAGGCCGCGGCCTCTCCCCTGTCTCGAGAGGCCGCACACTTTTACTTTCGTTTCGTTCGAATTATGCTGGATGCATGAATACAGCACCTGCCCACACCATCTCTCCGCGCCAGGGCGAGGACCTCGCGAGCGTCGTCGCGATCCTCCACGGCGGGCAGATGCCCGCCCTCGTGGGCCCCGACGGCCAGCAGGTGCCTTTGCCCGAGGGTGCTTTCGAGGCTTTGCGTGAGGTGGTCGATGCGATGAACGCTGGCAGGTCGATCACGCTGACCCCGCGTGACAGCGTGATGACGACACAGCAGGCCGCCGAGTTCCTCGGCGTCTCCCGCCCCACGCTCGTCAGAATGCTCGACGAGGGCAGGATCCCGTTCTCCCGTCCCAGCCGGCATCGTCGTGTACTGCTTCGCGACCTCCTCGAGTTCCAAGAGACCTCCCATGCGGCCCGCCGCGAGGCACTGCGACAGATGACCCATGAGGAGACGTCTGCAGGCCGCGGCCCGGATCGTATGGTCGCGACGCGGTAGCCGATGGCCTTCACCGCGGTCCTGGATGCGTGCGTGCTTGCCCCGCATCCCCACTACGCCATGCTGCTGCGCCTGGCGCATGAGGATCTGTACCGGCCAGCCTGGTCGGCGACGATCCTGGCCGAGACTGAACGCACCCTGGTCGATCACCTCGGTCGCACCCCCGACAAGGCCGCCGGGCGGATCGCCTGGATGCAGGACCTGTTCCCGGACGCGAACGTCACCGGCTACGAACCGATCATCGACGCAATGACGAACCACCCCAAGGACCGCCACTTCCTCGCAGCCGCGGTACGCGCCGACGCCGGCGTGATCGTCACCGCCAACATCAAAGACTTCCCCGCCGCAGCGTGCGACCCGTACGACGTCGTCGCGATCACCCCTGACACGTTCTTCCTCGACCTGCTCGACCTCGACCGCCGCCGCACCATCAGTGCGATGCGCCAGATGTGCGACGACTACGCGAAACCGCCACAGTCACTCACCGAACTCGCATCCTGGATCGAAGACGACATGCCAGGATTCGCCAGAGAGCTCCGCGCCGAGGCGTAGTGACGTGCCGGCCTTGCGCCTCGCGACACTCGTCCGCAACTGGCCGCGACCGCACAACTCGTGAGCAAGCACGGAGCACCTCTACGCACAACGTGTCGTCGCGGGTGGCGACGCCTGCGCCACCTAGATGTGACGCCAAGGTGGGCAAGCCCACTACGCGCCAATCCACCCCGTTGAGGCCCACGGGCTCGCGCGTCTACCCGCTCGTGCGCGTCACTCGAAGGCTCGGACCTCCGCCCGAAGTACGGAGCCTGCGGAAGCCGAGGAATCGGGGGCGACGCTCGACGGTCCAGCGCCCGCTCACCAGGTCACCCAGCCACCTCACGCCCTCCTCCGAGCCAAGCCAGTCGAGTCGATAATCTGCAAGGTCCGAGTGCATCCACTCGACACCGCGCACTTCGATCCACGCCAGAACCGCATCCTCAACGTAGAGCTCGACGGTCGCGGCTACGCCGGGTGTTCGACAGTGCAACGACGGCATGGACGCAGCGCCCGCAGCGCGCTCTTCTCGGACCTCGAACTCAACCTCGACGCCCAGGGCTCGCGCCTGTGTTTCGAGTCGCAGGCGAAGCTCCGAAATCACCTCTGCGTCGCGCCGATCCATGGCTCGAATCGTAATGGGAACTCGACTCGGACCCCCGCGGATGGTGGAGCCGCTATTAGGAGGTGTGGATCAGACCTTGAAGCCCGCTACGCGCAAATCCACCCCGTCACTTCACCGTCAGCACGCCGTTGTCGTCAACGACGCTTGCGCATACGAACCAGGCTTCCGGCGTGGACGAGGCTGTGACCTCAAGATCGCCTGGAAGCACTCCGTGAATGATGCCCTTGGCGTCGGTCGCGATGAACTCTCACGTGCCACGCGCCAGGCCGCAGAACCGGAACCCTTTGACTGGGAAGACGCGTAGTTCAAGGTCGATCGAGGTATCGGGTCGCACCGTGCGACTCCGTTTCCCAGCGATCCCGTCCCATCGCACATGGCCACGGATGCGGAGCACAGATCCTTCAAGCTCAGCGGTCTCTGGGTCGAGCGCTGAGTCGTCAATGTCGCTGTACTCGAAACGCATGTCGACACCGTCCTTTGGCAGTGATGTGAATCTAGCGTGTGCTTCTCGTGCGGGTCCTGAGGCAAGCGCATCCGGGCTAACGGGGCCAGGCCTTCCGCCAAGCCCGCTAGTGCTCAATCCACCCGGTCGAGCCTCCTTGTGTACGCAGGCTCGACGGCCGTGACGACCGCGTTGCATTCTCATCTCTGGCAATCGTGAACAGAAGATGCCATGCTGGCTGCACCGACGTTGATGTGTCATCAAAGGGGTGTGCGATGGAGGCAGTCACGCATCGGGGCGATCGCGTAGTCGTCGGCGCGATCCGCGTCGTGGCCAGCGTCGAGGCCATCGACGCGCTCACATTCCTGGCAACCTCGGGCTGGCTAGGCGCTAACCCGTGGCTCATAGCGCTCACCCTCGGCGGGCTCGTCGGCGTGGCGGTTGCGTGGATTTCGCGCCGCACGATCGGGCTGGTCGTGGGTGCCGTGCTCGTGACTATCGCTCCTGCGATCGTCTACCCCCTGTCGGCGCTGCTCCTGGCCCTCGCGCTCACGTTGGTTGTGATGAGGGCGGTGCGAGCAGGTCGAGCTCGACTTGCAGCGTCCAGCGCGTTGGCTTGAGTCGCCGAGGCTCGCAACCGCACTGCCCGACAGTGCGCGCACGGCGGAACCCCGCCACCAAGCCCGCCCGCGCTACACCCCTGACCTCAGCTCGCCTGTCGGCCCGTACGATCACCAGGGGCATGCAAGCGCGGGAGGTGCACGTGGAGATTCGCTACGGGTGGGTCTGGGCAGCGGTCGCAGTGATCGTGGTCGGCTTCTTCGCGTTCTCCGCCGCCACCGTCGTGCACTGCCCGGACGGCTACTTCTCGGAGGTCGAAGGGAACCGCTGCGGCCCGACGGTGGCGAACCATCTGCTCCAAGGCGCGGTGGTCGTCGCCACGCTCGCAGCGGCCGGCTATGCACTTGCCCGCGCCGTGCGGAGGGCCTGAGCGCGCCGCGCACGGCGAAGGTAGTCCCTTTCCCAGGTGGTGCACCTACTCGCTCGAACCGTCGTCCATGTTCGTGTAGGTCCGTCCGTCGAGCGTGTACGTGAGGACGAACGGCTCTCCCCTGCTCCAGCGCTCACCCGCGATCGGGCGCTCGTCGATGACGACTCCGGCCGACGCGCTCGGGTCCACCCGTACGCTGATGCCATGGTCCGCGAGGGTGGCGACGGCGTCGTCGACGGACAGACCGGTCACCGATGGCACGATCTTGGGCGCGAAATACCAACCCAGCGTCACGACGACGACGAACACCACCGCCGCCAGCGCGACGCCGACCCCCGCGGCGGTGACCCGAGGCTGCGCTATCCTGCTCCCTGCTGCCATGCCGACCCCCACGTCGATTCAGCCTGATGTGCGGACGGCATCGTCGCGGTCCGCACCCACCCCACTCGTGCCGAACCTACTCCCCGCCAGTCGGACCACACCAGTGCGACGATGCGCCCCCGCAGGGCAGCGGCCGCACCACCCGTACGCGCGGATCCTCCGCGGTCAACCTCCCTGTGGAATGCACCACACACCGTCGCGCCGACGTCACGGATTCGGGGGACGCAGCGGTGACCACGGTATGGAGACCTCGCGGAACCACACCAAGCCCACCGCAGGCATGTCCCGCCTGCGCCGCAACGCGATCGCAGCGGCGAGCGTGGCAGGGCTGGCGGCGCTGGCCGTCGGCGGGGCCGCGGCTGCCGACGAGGCGAAGCCCGGCGACCCGCTGTACAGCGTGGACCGCGCGCTTGAGACCGTCGGCATCAACGATGGCGGCTCCGAGGAGCGCCTGGCGGAGACGCAGGAGCTCGTCGACGAGGGCGAGCTGGACCTCGCTGTCGAGACAGCCGACGAGGCGGTCGACGACATGGGCGACCTCGACGAGACCGACGCGACGGACCTGACCGGCCTGCTGAACGCGGCGCAGTCCGTGCTGAGCGAGGGTTCGGACCAGTCGCTGGAGCGCCGCACCCAGGTGGCGGAGATGCTGACCTTCATGGCGACGACCGAGCTGACCGGCAAGGAGTTCGGCCAGGCCGTGTCGCAGCACGCGCGCGGCACCTGGGTGGACGACGCGGCGACCTCGGACGAGTCGGTCGACCCGAGCGTGGACCCGAGTGCCGACGAGCTGGCGACAGTCGACCCGAGTGGGGACCCTGAGGCCTCCCTCTCGGACGAGGCCGCGGAGCCGAGCGCGACGGCGCCTGGCAAGTCCGACGGCAAGGGCAAGTCGTCGGAGCACGCCAAGGCGAAGCCGGCCAAGGCCGCCAAGGTGGGCAAGTCCGACAAGTAGGTCAAATGCGGCCCGTCCGCCTTGATAACTTGAGCGGGTGAAGACCGCGCCCTCCGCCCCATGTGCACACTCTGCGCAGCCCGCGCCTTCGACGTTCGCGAGCCGCTCATGACCGTCCACCACGCCCCCGCGACGCTCCGCGCAGACGCCGTGATCTTCGACATGGACGGCACGATCGTCGACTCGACGGAGGTCGTGGAACGCATGTGGTCCGCGGTCGCGGAGCGGCATGGCCTCGATCTCGACGGGATCCTGGAGTACTCGCACGGGCGGCAGAGCCGCGACACCTTCACGCGCTTCCTGCCCGCGGGCGCGGACATCGATGCGGCGGTCGCCGCTCATGAGCTCGCGGAGCTGGCCGTCACGGATGGCACGGTGGAGATCCCTGGGGCGCGGGCCCTGATGGACTCCCTGGTCGGCGCTCGGCATGCCGTGGTGACCTCTGCGCCGCGCGAGCTCGCGCGCGTCCGGATCGAGGCCGCGGGCCTTCGCGTCCCGGAGGTGATGGTCGCGGCCGAGGAGATGCCCGTCGGCAAGCCCGACCCAGCCGGCTACCTCTTGGCTGCCGAGCTTCTGGGCGTCGACCCGGCCAGGTGCGTCGTCTTCGAGGACGCCGATGCCGGCCTCCGCGCGGCGGTCGCCTCGGGGGCGACGACGGTGGTGGTAGGCGGCCTGCAGGCCGACGTGACCGCAGGCCTGGCCCGGGTGCAGGACCTGCGTGGCGTCACCGCTTCAGTCGATGCTGAGACGGGCGAGATCCTGCTGCAGTTGTGACGGGCTCCGGCGCGATCGTCGATCGCCCCGGTCACAGTGCGCCGGTTGCCGCTTCAGCCCCCAAGTAGTCACAGGCTCTCGCCGTCAGCGCCATGATCGTCAGCGCAGGGCCGACAACAGCGTTCGATGTGTAGCTCGCGCCGTCGGTGACGAAGATGTTCGGGACATCCCACACCTGGTTGTGCTCGTTGAGCACCGACGTCGCCGGATCGGAACCCATTCGCGCTCCTCCGCACTCGTGGATCGCCGCGCCCATCGCCAGGCTGAGTCGGAACCCGAGCTTGAACACGAGCCGGCTGAAAGGGTCCGCGTCCGGCCAGATCTTCTTGGAGTCCAACCCGACCGTCGAGCCGACGAAGTTCACGCGGTAGCCAGCGACCTCCGCCATCTCACGCAGGCCAGCCATCTGCGCACGCATCATCGCCCGTTCGTTCTCGCTGATCCTGAGATCGATGCGCGGGACAGGGACTCCCCATGCGTCTTTGCGGTGGCGCGCGAGAGTGATGCGGTTGTTCGCGTTGGGGAGCATCTCCCCGAAGCCCATGAGGCCCACGGCCGAAGGAGTGTCGTCCGGCACCGGCAACCGTCCGATGGTGCCCTGAATCGCCCAGCCCCTGGCGAACTCGGGGCGAGTGACGGAGTCGAGGTTCTCCCAACGGGGGACGTAGATGCCGCCCACCGGCGCATAGTACGGGTCCGCTGGAGCCGGGTCAGGGGGAAGGTCCACCCCGGTCCGCGCCATGTCGGACCCGAACAGCAGGCTCGGCGTCTGATCCATGAAGTAGCGGCCGAGCTGCCCGGTGGAGTTGCCCAGACCATCCGGATGCCTGGTCGTGGCGGAGTTGAGCAGCAACCTCACCGACTCGATCCCGGAGGCGCAGAGCATCACTGCGTCCGCATGCACCCTGGTCTCGCTCTTGGTCAGGCGGTCGATGAAGACCGCGCCGTCGGCGCGCCCGGTGGTGGGATTGACGGTGATGCGTGTGACGATCGCGTCGGTTCGGAGCGTCAGGCGTCCGGTCTTGAGTGCGGCTGCGACTCCAAGCGGCACGCGGCCGAGGTTTGGCGCGGCGAAGCGCCAGGGGATGACGTGCCGCTCGGGCCATCGTGCCTCGACGCTGGCCTTGAACTCCTTCTCCGAGGAGGACAGCGGCGAAGGACCGCGGTACTGCCCGTCGGGCAACTGCGGAAGGCTTTCGGTTGTCCCATAGACGCCGTTGAAGCGTTCGACATCGTCGTAGTACGGTTCAAGGTCGGCGTAGGAGATCGGCCAGTCCTCACCGTGTCCGTCACGGCTCGCGGCCTTAAATTCGTGGTCGGAGGCGCGGAGCAGCATCCTTCCGTACGAGTGCATCCGTCCACCGAGCTGTCGGCCCCGGATCCAGAGGAAAGGGTCACCGCCGGTCGTGTACGGGTGCTTGAAGTCATTGACCAGGAACGGGCTGGTCTGCTCCTTGAACATCGCACGCCTCATCTGGACGTACTGCCCGCTCAGCGTCGACTTTGCACGGCCCACGAGATCGATGCTCATGTCGCGCGGCTTGGAGGGCTTCGGCGGCACGAAGTCGTCGGGGGTGATGTTCCTCCCCGCTTCGAGCAGCAGCACCTCCATCCCGCGTCGGGTGAGCTCGTGCGCCGCGGTGCTCCCCGCAGGTCCGGAACCGACGACTAGAACGTCGAACGTCTTCTCCAGGTTGGCCATGTCGACTTCTTCCATGCTGCGGGAGCGATCCGCCGCCGGGGGACGCGGAGGGCTCCGATGTGTTGCTGTGGTGAACTGATCCTCCAAGGCCGCCCCGACCCCTGTGTAGGTCGAGGCGGCCAGCTCGGGAGGAGTCTCAGTCGAAGTACACCGGCTTGCCCGTCTGAGCAGAGGTGTAGATCGCATCAAGGATCTCGGTGACGACGCAGGCCTGGTCGGCGGTCACCATCGGCTCGCCATCGTTCAGGATCGCGTCGAGCCAGACGTTGGCCTCCTTGGCGGCCATGTACTCGACCACGGAGGTCGCCTTCTGACCGGGGCCGTAGTAGTTGGCAGGCATTCCAGGAGTGGTCGTGGTGAGCTCGCCACCCTGCACATTGTTGAGCGTGACGAGGTAGCGATCACCGTCCTGCGTCGAGTCGCATCCGCCCTCAGTGCCGAAGAGGGTCACCGCACCCTCACGAGACTCACGGATGTTGAGGGCCCACGCCGCCTCCACGAAGAGAGATGCACCATTCTTGAAGCGGACGAACCCGAACGCAGAGTCCTCGACGTCATAGGTCTCCGGGTCCCACGGCGCGACCATGTTGCCCTCGGGCTTGTCGCCGAGTTTGTAGTTCACGACGCCGGTCACGGACTCGACGTCGTAGTTGCCCATCAGCCACAGCGCCAGATCGATCGAGTGGCCACCGAGGTCGATCAGCGGGCCACCGCCCTGCTTCTCCTTGTCGGTGAAGACACCCCACGTAGGGACGCCGCGCCGACGCACGGCGTGGGCGCGCGCTGCGTAGATCTCGCCGAAGCGACCCTCGTCCGCGCACTTGCGCATGAACTCGGCGTCGTCACGGAACCGGTACTGGAAGCCGACGGAGAGCTTCTTGCCGGCCTTGACGGCCGCATCGCGCATTGCGCGGGCGTCCTCTCCGGTGACAGCCATCGGCTTCTCGCACATGACGTGCTTGCCCGCCTCGAGGGCGGCCACGGTGATCTCGCGGTGGGTGACGTTCCACGTGCACACGTGGATCACGTCGATGGAATCGTCGGCGAGGAGCTGACGGTAGTCGGTCGACACGTAGGCACCCGGGTTGCCGTAGGTCTCCTTGGCGGCTTCAGCCTTCCCGATCTCGAGGTCACAGAAGGCGACAACCTCGGCGCGGTCCCGGTGGGCGGACAGACCGGCCAGGTGCTTGGCCGTGCCGATGTAGCCGAGACCCACAATTCCGATGCGGAGCTTCTTCATTGTTCTTTCCTTTCTTCACACTGCTTCAAGTGGTGTGGCCGAGGGACGGCGCGTCCGCTCAGCCCGGGTTCAGGAGAGGCTGAGCACCGCCGAGGTAGAGGCGACGCGGGCGCTGTCAGCAGCGCCGATCAAGCCGGCGTCATTGCCGAGCAGCGCGGTCAGGATCTGCAGCCTCCCGCCCACGCCCTGGCCGGAGAGGTTCGCGCGGAACCCGTCCTCGGCGCTCGGGATGATGAGGTCGCCAGCGGCCGCCGAGATCCCGCCGCCGATGATCACCGCCTCCGGGTCGACGACCGCGGCAAGAGTCGCGATCCCCCGTCCGAGGTAGTACCCGAATCGGCGCAGGAGTCGAAGTGCGACGGCGTCGCCTTCACGCGCCGCCGCAGTGACGTGTGCCCCTCCGATCGGCGCGTCTCCGGCGAGCCTGGACATGGCTGCCGCAGCGTCCGGGTCCGCGGTGGCGATGGAGTTCGCCAGCCGACCCAGCGCGGTGCCTGACGCGTACGCCTCCCAGCACCCTTCTCGGCCGCAACCGCAGTAGTGCCCGTCGGGCACGATCGTCAGGTGGCCAAGCTCCGCCGCGCCGCCGAATCCTCCTCGCAGCAGCTTGCCGCCAGAGATGATCCCTCCCCCGAGCCCGGTGCCCAGGGTGAGCATCACGATGTCGTGGCGGCCACGACCGTTTCCGAAGCGGAACTCAGCCCAGGCGGCTGCGTTCGCATCGTTCTCCACCGTGACGGGCAGCCCGATGAGCGAGCTCAACCGTGCCCCGAGGGGGTGGTCTCGCCATGCGATGTTGGGAGCGAAGAGCACCGTCGAGTTGTCGGGGGCGACGAATCCGGCAGCGGCTACTCCGACGGCGACGACACCGCGCCCTTCGCTGAGCTCGGCCACGGCCGCAGCGACGTCCTCCTCGATGCCCTCCGGGTCGGCAGGATCGGTCGTGCGCCTCGTGCGGACCACGACCTCCCCGTCATTGTCGACGAGACCGGCGAGGATGTTCGTGCCGCCGATGTCGACTCCGACGGCCAGGCCTTCCGATGTCATGAGGCCACCTACTCCCCGGGCTGCCTGGCGGTGCTGAACGCCGCATCGAAGGAGGCGGTGGGGGGATCGACGAGGTGCGCGCGGACGAAGTCGACCGCTCGCTTACCTCCCTCGAGCCGGTCCATGCCAGCGTCCTCCCACTCGATGGAGACGGGCCCCTGGTAGCCGATCGCGTTGAGGGTCCTGAATGCGCGATCCCAGGGCACATCGCCCTCACCTGTCGAGACGAAGGTCCATCCGCGACGAGGGTCGTTCCACGGAAGGTGCGAGCTCATGCGCCCGTTGCGGCCGTTGCCGGTCGCCATCTTGGTGTCCTTGCAGTCGACGTGAAGGATCTTGTCGGCGAAGTCGACGAGGAAGCCCACGGGGTCGATCTCCTGCCACATCATGTGACTGGGATCCCAGTTGAGACCGAAGGCGGGACGGTTGTCGATCGCCTCGAGGGTGAGCTGGGTGGTCCAGTAGTCGTACGCGATCTCGGACGGATGCACCTCGTGCGCGAAGCGGACGCCCTGGTCATCGAACACGTCGAGAATCGGGTTCCAGCGCCGCGCGAAGTCCTCGTAGCCTTCGGCGATCACCGAGTCCGGCACCGGGGGGAACATCGCCACGTACTGCCAGATCTTCGAGCCGGTGAATCCTACGACGGTGTCGACACCGAGGTTGCGCGCGGCGATCGCGGTGAGCTTCATCTCCTCGGCCGCGCGCTGGCGTACCCCTTCGGCGTCGCCATCGCCCCAGACTCGGTCCGAGACCATGTCGCGGTGCCGGAAGTCGATCGGGTCGTCGCAGACCGCCTGGCCCTTGAGGTGGTTCGAGATGGCCCAGACGCCGAGGCCGTAGCGGTCGAGGAGGTCCTTGCGCTCGGCGACGTACGCGGGGTCCTCCGCGGCGCGGTAGACATCCAGGTGGTCGCCCCAGCAGGCGATCTCCAGTCCGTCGTAACCCCAGCTGGACGCCAGTCGGCAGACCTCCTCGAACGGCAGGTCGGCCCACTGTCCAGTGAACAGCGTGATGGGGCGGCTCATCGCAATACCTCCTTGTTGATGTGGGAACAGTCGATGGACATGCGGGTGCGGCTGGACTCTCGCGCGGCCTCCATGACCGCGAGGACCCGCCGCACCTCTGCGGCCCTGACACGCGAGTCGCGTCCGTCACGCCACGCGTCGAGCATGTCCGTGTAGAACTCGGCGTGGTCGACCTCCACCGTGGGCAACGGCTCGGTGGCGATCAGGCCCGGCCTAGGGACACCAAACGACCTGGTGGGCCCGTACGACGCAGCGGACTTGTCCTGGTCGTGGGCGACGTTCTCGAGCAGGGCCGTGGTGCGAACGATCGCCCCAGCCGGGTCGAACCCATCGGCCTGAAGGGCGCCTGTGCTGCCGCCTACGTACCAGTGGCGGTCGAACCAGCCATCCCGATCGGCGAGGAAGTATGTGCCAAGCTCGAGCTCGACGACGACATCGTTGGCGAAGCACATGAGGATCTTGAAGTAGTCGTCGACCTCGTCGTTGATGACGTTGCGCACTTCGGCCCACACGGACACGAGCTCCGAATCGACGAGGTCGAGAGCCTGGTCGATCATGTGGACGCCCCAGTCGTACAGCATGCCGCCGCCTTCGTTGGTGTAGACGTGCCAGTCGTGCATGCGCCCGTTGTAGCCGTAAAGCGAGCTCTGGATCGTGTAGACCTCACCGAGGGCTCCGCTCTCGACGGCGGCCTTGACCGTGCAGTAGTCCTTGTCGAGCCTCCGCTGCTGATGCACCGTGAAGCGCACGCCGGACTCGGCCACTGCCGAGAGCATGGCATCGAGCTCGGCGACGTCGAGTGCAGCGGGCTTCTCGCACAGGATGTGCTTGCCCGCGTGCGCCGCTGCGATCACGATCTCCGCGTGGGTGCGGTTCGGTGTAGCGACGACGACCGCGTCGACTGACGCCTCGCCCAGCAACCGAGCGACTGAGTCGTACGTCGCGATGCCCGGCTTGGCCTCTCGCGCTTCCGCGAGGCGCGCGTCCGAGACGTCGCACACGGCGACCACGCGCGCACCGGGGAGTTGGTCAAGTGAGGCGACGTGACGGCGTCCGATGAATCCGTACCCGATCACGGCCCAACGCAGGGGCCGAGGAGTGCTCTCACGAAGCGCCGCGACAGCCACGGCAGACGCCGCTTCAACGTCCGTGATCATCGGGGATCGTTCCTTCCCGTGAGTGCGTCGAACCCACGTGCGAAGTGCCGAATGGCGTATCCGACGAGAAGCGCGGAGATGAGAGTTCCCACGCCGATTCCGACTCCGGCCTGACCGGCGATCAGACCGATCACGAGGGCGATGGCGACCATCGCGCAGTCGTGGACGATCTTGACGATGCCGAACTCCCAGCTGGTGCGGATGCTCACGGCTTGCACTACGCCGTCGGGCGGGGCGACGAGCAGGTTCGAGCGGATCACGAGTGTCGTGCCAAGTGCCGTCAGGGCGATGCCCACAGCAAGCAGGACCGCGCTCGTGAGCCAGCCGCTCCCCGTGCGCTCGGGGATCACGGTGTCGAAAGTGCCGATCGCCCACGCGAACGCGAACGCGCCCACGAGCTGGAGTGGCACCTTCCACGTGGTCCGCCGCCACAGCACGAGCGCCTGCAAGGCGACCTGCAGCCCGTAGATTGCGAAGGACGCCACGCCGAGCGACCACGCCGAGGTCTGTGAGAGGACGAAGGGGACGGAGTTGACCGGCGAGACGCCGAGATCAGCCCGGATGGTGACGACGATGCCCGCGGAGAGGACGGGCACGCCGATGGCATACGCGGCAAGCCTGGAGGGGCTGAACACGCGCATGGCCCTCACCCGGAGTCTGGTCTCGGACGTCTCGACAGACATCAGTTGCTCGTCGCCGGCTCGTCGGCTTCGATGAGGCGCTTGAGCATCGTGTGGTGCATGCGAACCTGGTCGACCTCGGACATGAGGAACTCGCGGGGACGGTCCTGGTGGTAGCGCTGACCCTCATACTCGGTGTTGATGTACCCGTCCCAGCCTGCGGCCTTGAGCGCGGCGATCGGCTTGTCGTAGTCGATGGTGGCGTCGTGGAACTCGCCGGGCCGGCCCGGGATCTCGGACATGTGGTTGAACTTGCCGTGGATGTGGACGACAAGGTCGGACAGCTCACCGAGGAGGTCGGCCGAAGTGTTGGAGAACATCAGCGCCTCCGCCACCGTCGTGTAGTCCACGTGTTGCGGATCGCTGACCCGGTCGTCTGCGAACTTCTTGATGCCGTTGAACGCGTCGGCGAACTGAGGTGTGACGTCGCCGCTCGACAGGAAGCGTCCAAAGTCGGACCGAAGGTTGCCCGCGGTGGAGTGGGACAGGTCGACGTAGCCGAACTCGGCGGTGCCGGCACGCAGTTGCTCGGACAGCTCGGTCGCCGCAGACGTGGCCGCCGGTGCCGCACCTCGACGCTCGAAGAGCGCGAGCTGGACCTCGGAAGGCGCGAACTGGAAGATGCCGAAGTCCGGCACGATCCCGAGGTGTCGGGTGCCGGTCCTCGCGACCAGCTCCCTGATCTCGGTGACCGCTGCCCCCTCGAGCGGCATGGGCTGGTGGATCTCCTTGCCGAGCCGGATGTCGAGCTCCTCCGCGAGAGGAAGCACCATCTCCAGGATCTCCACCGGCACCACCGACAGGACACGGACATTGGAGAATCCGAGGCGCTTGGCAAGGCGCAGGTCGCGTCGAAGCCGGTCGGCGGACTCCTCGTAGGTCATCACGTGGTCACGGAACTGAAGGACGTCCATGCAGACGTCCATCGCCACCGGCGTGGTCCCGTAGGTGTCCATCCAGGAGAACCACTCGTCGACGAACGCGTCGCCGGGATCCGGGTAGCGCAACGACATCTCGTCGACGATCTCGATGCCGTCGGCCCCATCGAGGTTTGTCCCCACCTCGCGGATCTCGTCCTCCAGGGTCATCTCCTCAAGGAACTGAGCCTGCTGGTAGCTGTACAGCGACACACCGCGCTTGATGGTCATCGCTGGGTCACCTCCTCGGTGGTCGTGCTCCCCGACAGCGGGAGCGTGTAGGTCACGATGTAGGGCGTCTTGTCGGAGCCCGCGCCCGTACCTGGCGTGGGTGGCGTGACCACCCATTCCTCGTCGGTCGGGAGGTATCCGTAGGCGGCCAGCACCGACTGCTGGAACCGAATCGTGTGGTCGCCCTCGGCAAGGCCTCCTGGCGCGGCGACGTGAAGGATGGCCGCCTCGGGATAGTCCCAGTGCTCCCACACCGCGGCCTTGACCTCGTCGAAGGTCCTCGGAGCCTTGCCATTGACCTCGAAGGTTTGAACCGACACCGGGTAGCTCACGCCATCGACCTCGACGAAGTAGCCGTTGTGGAGGGACAGGAAGCAGCCTCGGTAGTTGGCGTGCTTGACGGCCATCGTGAAGCCGACGACCTCGCCGTCTCGTACCTCGTTCTTGAGGCTGTCGGCCTTGATCAGGAAGTTGTCGAACACAGGAGTCTCCTTGTCTTGTCGACGTGAGGGGTGAGTACGGGGGCTCGGGTCACGCCTTGACCGGTTCGGGTGTGGCGGGGACGTTCGGGGGCACCTGGAGCCGTTTGCGCCGACCTGCGGCGTTGCGGTTGTAGTTGTCGTACCCAATGGCGGCCACGAGGATCACGCCCTTGACGATGAGCTGGATGTACTGGTTCCAGCCGGCGAGCTGCATGCCGTTGGAGATCACCGCCAGGACGAACACACCGGTGACGAGGCCCCACATCTTTCCTTCGCCGCTGTTGAACGAGATGCCGCCGAGGACTGCTGCGGTGAGCGCCGTGATCTCGGTGCCCGGGCCCACGGACGAGTTCGTGGTGCCGGTCTTGGAGATGAGGATGAAGGCCGCGACGGCCACGAAGAGGCCGCTGATGACGAAGGTGAGGATGCGCAGGCGTCCGGTCTGCACGCCCGCGAGACGGGTGGCTTCGGGGTTGCCTCCCATGGCCTTCACGTAGCGGCCGAAGTAGGTGTAGTTGTAGACGAAGCTCGCCGCTGCGACCGCGATGATCGCGAGGACCACGTCTACGGG
Source organism: Demequina capsici (assembly GCF_032102965.1). Classification (NCBI taxonomy): domain Bacteria; kingdom Bacillati; phylum Actinomycetota; class Actinomycetes; order Micrococcales; family Demequinaceae; genus Demequina; species Demequina capsici. Next base: position 2,869,206 of record NZ_CP134880.1, read on the forward strand.
CATTCCGAGGATCACTCCCTTGGTGATCTGGCGGAACGAGTCGGGGAACGTGTTGAACGCTGCGCCTCCGGAGATCAGATATGACACTCCGGAGAAAGCCAATGCGGTGGCGATCGTCACGACGAGCGGCTCGATCTTGAGGACGACCGCCACGGCTCCGTTGATGAATCCGAACGTCAGCCCGAGCGCGATTCCACACGCCATGGCGAGGTACGGGTTCATGTCGTTGACGGTCATCAGCTTCGCGGTGAGAACCCCGATCGCGGACATCTGCCATCCGACGGACAGGTCAAGCGAACCGCTCATCATGATGAACGAGACGCCCACCGCGACGACCACGATGTAACTGTTCTGAACGATGAGGTTGTTCAGGTTCAGCACCGAGAAGAACGACGGGGTGATGATGCTGAACATCAGGACGAGGCCTGCGAGCACGAACAGCATCGTGTACTTCTTGAAGATGCGGATCGACGCCGATCCGATCTTGGTCATTGCGTTGCCGGTGTCGCTCATGCTGCCCTCTCTGGCTCGCTGATGCCGGACGCCAACTCGAGGATGGCGCTCTGTGTGAACTCGTCTCGCTGCAGCTCGCCGGTGACGCTGCCTTCGTGGAGGACGAGGATGCGGTCGCTCAGGCCGATCAGCTCCTCCATCTCGGAGCTGATCAGGATCACCGCCTTGCCGGACTCGGCGAGGTCGGAGATGAGCTTGTAGATCTCCTGCTTCGCGCCGACGTCGATCCCTCGTGTCGGTTCGTCGAAGATCAGAACCTTGGACTTCGCAGCCAAGGTGCGGGCGATGACGACCTTCTGTTGATTGCCGCCGCTGAGGTTGCCGACCGCCTGTTCGAGTCCAGGGGTCTTGATGTGGAGCGCGTCGACGTAGTGCTCGGTGGTCTCGCGGTCGAGTTTGCGGTTGACGATTCCAAAGCGCGACAGCTGTGGCAGCGCCGCCAAAGTGGTGTTGACTCTTACGCTGCGTCCCAACAGCGCACCGTGACGCTTGCGGTCCTCCGGGATCATGCCGATTCCGGAGGCGATCGCGGCGCGCGGCGAACTCACTGAGAGCCGCTTGCCGTCCAAGGTGATGGTGCCGCTGTGGAGCTTGTCCGCGCCGTAGATCAGTCGGGCGACCTCCGTCCGTCCTGCGCCGATCAGTCCGGCGAGGCCGAGGATCTCGCCCTCCCTCACCTCGAACGACACGTCGCTGTTGTCGTCGCCGTAGAGGTTCTCGACCTTGAGCGCGACCTTGCCCGCGTGAGGCTCGCGCTTGGGGAAAGTCTCCTTGAGCTCGCGTCCGACCATGTAGTTGACGAGCTCGCGGCGGTTGGTGTCGGCCGTGTTGAGCGTCGTGATGTACTTGCCGTCGCGCATCACCGTGACCTTGTCCGCGATCTCGAACAGCTCCTCCATGCGGTGGCTGATGTAGATGATTGCGACGCCCTGATCACGTAGATGGCGGACGATCTCGAACATCTTCTCGACCTCGACCACTGACAGCGGCGCTGACGGTTCATCCATGATGAGGATGCGGGCCTTGCGCGAGATGGCCTTGGCGATCTCGACGATCTGCTGCTTCGACGACGGCAGGCTGTAGACGGGATCCTTGGGGTCGATGTCGACGTCGAAAGCGTCGAAGGTCTTCTGGGCGACCTCTCTCATGTGCTTGTAGTTGACGAAGCGGCCGTAGTGATCGCCGAAGCAGATGTTCTCCGCGACGGTGAGGCATCCGATGAGGTTGAACTCCTGGTAGATCACCTCGACCCCGTGGTCCTTCGCCAGTTGAGGGGAGACCGCCGTGAGCGGTCCTCCGTCCTGGAACTCCACGGTGCCCGCGTCGGGTTGGATCGCGCCTGCGATGACCTTGATCATCGTCGACTTGCCTGCGCCGTTCTCCCCGAGGAGTGCGTGCACCTCTCCCGCATGGAAGTCGATCGACATGTCGTCCAGCGCGGTGACACCCGGGTAGGTCTTCGTGATGTTCCTCAACGAAAGGACTTTCTCGCCCACGACGGTCTCCCTTCTCTTCGCTGAGTGCTGTGTTGGTTGGTGCGGTCTTGGACGCCGACTAGTTGGTCGGGAAGAACTCGTCGGTGGCCGGCAGGTCGTCGGCGTACGTGGAGTTCACGAGGGCGCCGTCGGCGCCGACAGTCGTGTAGCCGAGCTTCTCCCACGAGATCGCGTCGACTGTTTCACCGTTGACCATCTTCACGGCGGTGTCGACCACCGTCTGAAGGAGGTCACCGGAGGTGATGACGCCACGGAACACGGTCGAGTTGTCCACGCTGGTGGGGATCAGGTCTGCGTTCGCCGAGGTGAGGTCGGAACCGAATGTTGCCAGCCCCTCGGGTGCGGTGGAGATGACGCCGGACTGCGACAGTTCGAGGAGCTTCTCAGACGTCGCAGCCGCGGTGTCGCCATAGCTGAGAACGACCTTGAGGTCGGAGTTCGCGCGGTTGTCCTCGGTCACGAAGGTGTCGATCGCGTTCTGCGCGTCGACCGGGGCGAAGATGTTGCGGTTCGAGATCTGGTGCAGGTCGATCCGCGCGTCGTAGTAGGGGTTGAGGATGGCGTTGCCGTCCGCGTCGAGAACGAGGCCGCCCGTGGGCTCGTCAACGGGCTGGGTGTTGCCGTCCGCGTCGACGTAGTTCACCGGGTCGCCGTCGGTCTTGATGTAGGTTCCCGTCGACAGGTCCACCTGCCGGAGGAACTTCTCCGCGATGATCTTGATGCCGGCCGAGCGCTTGACCATGTTCGGGATCACGCTCGCCTCGAGCACGAGGGCCTTGACCGATCCGGGTGCCGCGTCGGGGTAGGCCTCGTCCAGCCACGCCTTGACCATCGGGGCCATCATCACGCCCATGACGAACTCGTCCGCGCCGACGAAGGCGGTTGCAGCGCCGTCGCCGGGGAAGTTGTTGCTCACGAGAGTCTTCACTCCAGCCGCGGTGACCTCGGTGAGGGCATCCTTGTATGCCTGCGCGTCACCCGCGGGGAACACATAGAGGAAGCCCGTTCCGGACGCCGCGGTGTTCTGGATCTGGGTGAGCTGGGTCGGGATGTCGTTCTGTGCACTGAGGATCTGGACCGTGCACCCTTCCGCCTCGAGCGCCTGCTTGACGGTGTCGCCGACGTAGCTGAGGTACGTGTCAGTCGCGTCGCCGAGGCTGATCACTGCCGGGCCATCGGGACAGGGTCCTGCCGCAACGCTTCCATCGTCCGATGCGGTGCTACCGCTCTGACCGACTGATGCGCATCCTGCAAGAAGTAGTGCCGTCGCGGCCAGGGCCGCGAGCGCTGGGGTGAATCGCTTCATCGCTTTCTCCTTTGAACGCCATGACGAGGCGTCTTCGCCTCCCGCAACGCCATTCATTGATTCGGCGATGCTCGACATAATTTATGTCGCCAATCGGCGTAAGTCAACCCCGATGCGCCAACCTAGCGGGCGTACTTCTGACACGATGAACTGCTTCCGCCGTAGTATGGCGGCGTGGGCCGCACCTCGGCCCTGAGCTCCAACCCTGATCGACAGAACCGAGGACGCCGATGTTCGAGACCGAGGCCGATGACGTTCTTGGCGTGCTGCGAGACGGTCGTCCGCGCACCAAGTCCGAGCTCGCGGACGAGACCGGCAAGGTCAGGTCGACGGTCTCGCTCCGCCTGGCGGAGCTGATCGACGCGGGCCTCGTCACGCAACTCCAGGAGTCCGCCACCACGAAGGGCCGTCCGTCCGCCGTCTTCGCGCTCGCCACAGAGTCGCGCCTCATCGGTGCCGCCGAGCTCACAGGCAGCACGGCGATCGTCGCGCTGACGGACCTTATCGGCTCGATCGTGGCGCGCCGAGACCTGACCGTCTCCGAGGGCGCCTCTCTCACCGAGCTCCTCCGCCTCGTCGCGTCGGCTCTCCACGAGATGCTTGCGGACCTGCAGCGCTCTGTAGAGGATCTCGTGGGGATCGGGGTCGGCGTTCCCGGCCCTGTCGAACCGATCGAGGCGGCCGTGGAGGACGCCCAGCCTCGCGCGGCGACGGACAGGCACCCTGCGATCACATTGCTGCAGCAGGACTTCTCCGTGCCGATCATCGTCGACAACGAGGCGAATGTCGCAGCGGTGGGCGAGTGGGTGGAGTCGTGGGCTGCGGAGCAGAATCTCGTGATGGTCACGGTGTCGGCTCACATCTCTGCGGGAATCATCGCCAGCGGCCGCCTCGTGCGTGGCGCGCAAGGCGCGGCCGGTGACATCGGGCACGTGCGGGTGCCGGACGTCGAGCAGCGGCTTTGCCGGTGCGGACAGATGGGGTGTCTCGAGACTGTGGCGAGCGGTACCGGCCTCGTGCAGACACTCTCGGAGGCGCGCAGCGATGTCCTCACGACCAACGACCTTGTGGACCTTGCCCGTTCTGGCGACCCAGAGGCGGGCCGCGCGGTCCGAGAGGCTGGACGGGCGCTCGGCAGCGTCCTCGCAGGCGTGGTGGCGATCTTGAACCCCGCAGCGATCGTCCTCGGTGGCGAGGTCGCGCAGGTGGGCGAGCCCCTCCTGGCCGGCATCCGTGAAGCGGTCTACGGGCGATCCCAACCGTTGACCACCAACAGCCTGAAGATTGTCCTGGCGCACAATCTTGAGCTCGCATCGATCGTCGGCGCGTCCCGGCTCGTGCAGAACCACCTGTTCGGCCTGCCCCAGCGGCCCGTCGTGTACTACCGCGGCGAGCCCATTCCTACCCGCATCGGCGCCTGACGTGTCTCAGCGGACCGGCGCCAAGTCGCCCTCCTTCAGCGAAGGCGTCGATGCCATCACCCGACGCCTCGTCGCGGCAATGCGCGACGGCAGCCAGCTGACCATCACAGACCTCGCCCGCGCGCTCGACCTGTCGCGCACGACAGTGGGAGCGCGCGTGCGCGATCTGACCGAACAGGGCGTGCTCGTGGCGCGGGAGGCGCCCTCGTCATCGCCTGGGCGTCCCTCCACGCGGTACTCATTGAGGCTGGACGATGCGCTTCTGGTCGCAGTCGATCTCGGTGCGCGACACGGCCGCGTCGCGATCGCGGACCTCACAGGCGCGATTATTGACGCGCGCGCCCTCGCAGCGGACCTCACAGAAGGGCCTGAACGGGGCGTCGGCATCGTCATCGCCGAGATCGACGCACTCCTGGCGGAGAACGGCCGCACACGCCGCGAGATCGCCGCCGCCTGCATCGGATTGCCGGGCCCGGTCGAGCACGAGACAGGCCGCCCTGTCTCACCACCGATCATGCCCGGGTGGAACGGCTACGACGTGGCCGGCCACGTGGGCCACGAACTTGGGGCGCCGGTACTCGTGGACAACGACGTGAACATCATGGCGGTGGGAGAGCACACGACCGCCTGGCGCGATGTCGACAATCTGCTCCTGGTGAAGGCAGCGACAGGCATCGGCGCCGGGGTCATCGCCGATGGCATCCTCGTCCGTGGTGACCACGGATCCGCAGGGGACATAGGCCACATGCAGGTGCCGCGGGCCGAGGGCACCGCGTGCCGCTGCGGACAGACCGGGTGCGTCGAGGCGATCGCGGGCGCGCCCGCGATCGCCCGTGACCTGGGCGTGACACACCTCCACCCCCTGCCACACGTCGCGATCGCCGAGTCAGCGGCGCGCGGCGACGCGGAGACCGCCCGCAGACTCCGAGACGCCGGGCGCGCGCTTGGCGAGGTCATCGCTGTGGCCGTCTCCGTGTTGAACCCCGAGGTGGTGGTGATCGGCGGCGAGCTGGCGCGGGCGAGCGACAGCCTGCTGGCAGGAATCCGTGAGACCGTGCACGCGCGTTCGACCGGGGTCGCGTCGACGTCGCTGCAGATCGTTCCGAGTCGCGTGCGCGAGCTCGCAGGCGTGATCGGCGCGGCGCGGCTTGCACAGGAGCTCGTTCTGGGCCTCGCGCCCGCTCCCGCATACCTGGTCCGCACGCCGTCCACATTCTGAGCCGCCGCATTCACGCGAGCCAGCTCGCGAGGCCCGGCGGGCTCGCATCTACGGAATGCGTTGTTCGCTCAGCACGGAAGAACGAAGGCCGGATCGGCGATGGCCGCGCGGCTCACCTCGCGCATGGAACCCGACCCAGGGTCGAACTCCAATGTGATGATGGCGTTTGCGGGACGGTCCGCGACGAACAACCACCTGCCCGTCACGTCGAATCGGAAGCTACGCGCCGCCAGGCCAGGATGGACCGACTCGGCCAGTTGCACCGAGTGGGCATACTCGACCGTGCCATCATCGGCGATTGCGAATGAGACCAGGGAGTCCTGACCTCGGTTGTTGACAACGACGTACCGACCGCTCGGATCCACCTGGATGTCTGCAGGCTCGCTGCTCCGGCTCGCGTACGGCGCGAGCGACGAGACGGTGGCCATATGGACGAGCGTTCCGCTGTCGGTGTGGAAGCGGTACGACGATACGGTCGATGCCAGCTCGTCAGACACGAATACGAGCGGCCGCGAGGGGTGGAAAGCCGGGTGCCGCGGCGCCGATCCGGCCGGCGCGACGAACGTCGATGTGAGCGCCAGCGTGAGATCCTCGCAGAGGCGATACACGAGGATCCGGTCCGTGCCTTTGTCGCAGACGATCACGAACTCACCCGACGGATCGAACTGTGCAGAGTGGGCGTGGGCGGTCGCCTGCGGATGGCCACCCGCCTGCGCCGACCGGTGAGGATCGACGCCGTGACCCTCGAGGACGACCACATCGGATGCCTGCTGAAGCGTTCCGTCGGGCGCCAGCGGGTAGACCGCCACAGTGGAGTCGTCGTAGGTGTACTCGACGTCATAGCCGTTTTCACCTCGCACCACACGCTCCACGTGCTCGAACGAGCCATGGCTCGCAACAACGGCCGCCACGCCCCGCGGATGGAGCGACACGTACGTGGGGAATGGCCCGAGCGCCGGCTGCCGCGCGGTCCTGCTCAGCGTCAGACCGTCGTCGGCCAGCCCGAGGCTGAGGACCGCCGCGGGGCGCCCCACGGGTCCCCTTCCATCGGTCTTGCGCTCGTCGACCACGACCAAGGCCCTCCGGTCAGGGGTCAGAGCGAGGTAGCCGGCCTCGATGCCGATCTCAGTCTCCGAGTGCTGCACGAGGACACCCGTCTCGGGATCGACCATCCAAGACTGGACGGAGCCTTCGGTACGGCTCACAGCGCCCTCGCGAGACGCGTAGGTGCCGACGAACAACCGGGTGACGCGATCATCGCGTCGATCGGGCCACTTGGCTTCGAGACGCTGTTCGTCCCCGGAGCGAGGCGGGTTCATCTTCGGCTCCTTTGGCTCAGATTCACCTGTAATACGGCGAAACGCATCATACCTTACATCGTTTCTCGCCATAATGTCCTCGGACTGGACACAGAGGCCACGATCGCGCGCTCGGTCGCCGTCGATCCTCCTGCCGCCCGCGCCGCCTCTCAGCGGCCGCGCGTCCTGACCACGGCGAACGCGCCCGACGCCAGCACGGCGACGCCGCACACCGCGGTGACGCCGGTCCATCCGTCCAGCGCCCACACGTGGGTGGACGCGGTGCCGGCGGCGGTGCTGCCCAGGTACCAGGCGAGCAGGTAGACGCTGGAGGCTCGCGAGGTGTCGATTCCGTTCTCGTGCGCCGACTTCACCACCCAGCCCGACAGGATCGAGTGGAGGCCCAGGAACGCGAAGGTGAGCAGCCCGAGGCCGATCGCGATGGCGGGGATGGTGGGCAGGGTGAGGACCGCGATCGAGGCGGCGATGGCGGTGAGGGCGGTCAGCGCCGCGAAGCCGCGGCCCTTCGATGCGGCGAGCCGGCGGAATGCGCTCGGACCGACGATGCCGGGCAGGTAGGCAAGGTAGATGAGCGCCTCGGCCGCGCCGAGGTCGAACGGCGGCGACTGCAGCCGGAACGACACGGCGTTGTACGAGGTCACGAAGACCACCATCCCGGTGAGGCCGACGCCGCAGGTGAGGACGATCGGCCGGCAGCGGACGGCGCGCACCAGCCCTGCGGCGACTCCCAGCGACGGGCGCTCGCCCGCTCGGGCGGGCCTGCGCGGCAGCCACAGCAGCGACCCGATGCCCGAGGCCAGGCTCAGCACACCGAGGACCACGGCCGCGGACTGCCATCCGAAGGCGTTCGCGAGCGGCAGCGGGGCGAGCCGGCCGAGCGCTCCCCCCACGGCGGTGCCGGCGATGTAGATCGAGTTGGCGCGCAGGTGGTCGCCGTTCGGCGCGATGTCCCGCACGACCGCGAGCGCGATGGCGGGGAGGATCGCAAGCGTCAGGCCTGCGAGCGCGCGGGTGACGAGGAACAGCTCCCACGTGGGCGCGAAGGCGCCGGCGATCGACAGGATGCCGGAGCTGAGCAGTGAGAGTGCGATCGCGCGGGCGCGGCCGACGCGGTCCGCGAAGGGGCCGGCGACGAGGAGCCCGAGCATCATGGCGGCGGTGGTCACGGACAGCGCGAGGCCGGAGGATCCCTCGCTGATCCCGAACTGCGTGACGAGCCGCGGCAGCAGCGGCTGCACGAAGTAGACGAGGGCGAAGTTGGCGAGGCCTCCGAGCGCGAGCACCGCGAGGACCCGGCTGGCGTTGATCGCGGGGGCGGGGACGACGCGGGTGCTGGCTGGGGCGGAGGTCGCGGTGGTCTCGGTGACGGTCACGCATCGAGGATGCGCCCGCGACGCTGTCAAGGGAAATGACGCAATCGCTCGCTTTGATGCGCTACCCGCATTAGCCTTGCCGCGTGGACGAGTACACGCTCAGGACCTTCCTGTCGCTGGCGGAGACGGAGAACACCCGCGACACGGCGGCGTTCCTCCGGGTGAACCAGTCGAACGTGTCGCGCACGCTTGCACGGCTGGAGGCGGAGGTGGGGACGTCGCTGTTCACCCGGCACGGTCGACGCCTCGAGCTCAACGCCACCGGCGCCGCCTTCCGTGCCGACGCCGCCGCTGTCCTGGACGCGATCGACCAGGCACGACGCCATGCGGAGGCGCTCGCCCGGGACGCCCGCGTGCTGCGCGTCGGCTTCCTCCACTCGCTCGCCCGCTGGATGGTGCCCGACGTGATCCAACGCCTGCGCACGCTGCACCCGGACCTGCGCATCACCCTCCGTCAGGGGTTCAGCCGCGACCTCTACCGCTGGATCGAGGCGGACGCGATCGACGTGGTGCTCGCCAACGAGCCGCCCTCGGCGATCGACGGCGTGGAGTGGAGCAAGCTCCACGAGGAGCAGCTGTGCCTCGCGTTCTCGGACACGCATCCGCTCTCCGCGATCGACCGTCCGACGGTCAAGGACCTCGCGGGCCAGGACTTCATCGGCTTCTCCCGCATCACGGAGCTGCACCGCGTCATCGCCGGGCTGCTCGCCGACCAGGGCGTGGAGGTCAACGTCACCTTCGAGTCCAGCGAGATCGACACGATGCGCACCCTCGTCGCCGGCGGGCTCGCCGCGTCGGTCCTCCCCCGCACCCCCGGAAGGGACGACGACGGCATCACGTACGTACCCCTCGATCCCCCTCTGGTGCGTGAGCTGGGCATCGCCTGGCGCTCAGGGACACCGGCAGCGGAGATCGCGGAGTCGCTGGTGGATGCGCTCTGAGGTTCAGCCCGCATCAAGGCGCGAGCGCACTGAGCGGCGCCGTGACGGTGCCATCGTCTGCCACCAGGATGGGACCGGTTCCGGTGACGACCAGTCGGAACGACGGCTCCTGCTCGGACTCCGTCTCGATCTGTGCGACTGCCCGTGCGAGCGACTCGATTCCCTTCGGCAGCTGTGCGCCTCCGAGCGTGACTTCGACCGCTCCCCACCGTCCGTCAGGGAGGGTGACGACGGCGTCGATCTCATTGCCGTAGGAGTCCTGATAGTGCTTGACCTCGCCCCGGAGCCCGCTCGCCAGCACGGTAAGGTCATGGACCACCGCGCTTTCGAAGAGGAATCCGAGGGTTTGCAGGTCGCCCATGAGCCTCTCAGGCCCCGCGCGCAGCGCCACGGCGGCAAGCGCGGGGTCGACGAGGTGCATCTTCGACGAGACGCGGACGGTGGCGCGCGAGCGGAGCTTCGGGGCCCACGCTTGCTGCGACTCGATGACGAAGAGCCGCTCGAGCAGTCCCACATAGCGCCCCACGGTCTCAGCGTCGATCGTCGGCGCGATCGACCGCATGTCCGAGGCCAAGGTCCTGTGGCTCACCGGAGACGCGACCGCCCGTGCTAGCGAGGCGATGAGCTGCTGGAGCACCGCAGGTTCATGGCGTATGTCGGCGATGCGCCGGATGTCGGCCCTCGTCACGTCATCGATGTATCCGCGAAGGAGGTCGGCCGCGTCGTCCGGCGCTAGCTCGGTCATCGCAGGGAATCCCGGTCGCAGCAGGTTGCCGACGATCGCTTCCAGCTCGATCCCGGCGCCAAGGTCGGCTGCTGGTTTCTCACCCGCGAAGAGGGAGGCAAGGCTGACGGCACCTGACGGCTCGTCGAGCTTCTCCCACCACGACATCGTGCGCTGACGCAACCGCAGGAATCGGCCTGCACCGGTGTGCCGTGTGACCTCATCGGCAGGCACAGCCGAGCCGGTGAGGATGAAGCGGCCCGTCGCCGGTGACGCGTCGACGGAACGCCGCACGAGATTCCACAGGACCGGCGCGTTGGTCCACTCGTCGAGCAGTCGTGGCGACGGGCCGTCGAGCAGCGACTTCGGAGCGACCGATGCGAGGAGCCCCATCTCATCGTCGTCGAGGAACACGTGCGAACCAGCGGCGTGCAGCGCCGTCATCGTCTTTCCGCTCGCCCTAGCGCCCTCGATCACCACTGCACCGGCGGTGCGCAAGGCACGCTGAAGCGCACCGTCGATCACGCGCGGCCGATACTCGCGCCCCTGCACAGCCTCGGTATCCATTCCTTCAGGCTACCCACAATCGAGCACTATGCCGACAATTGTTGGGTGTCTATCCGGATTAATAGTGAAGGTCTAGGCGGACGATTGTTGGCTCGGTGCTCATTCGGCGGTCGCGGCCGTCGTCTCCTTGAGCGGCTTCGCCGCCGGCACCACGGCGATCGCGAGCAACGAGACGACGCCGACGGCGAGCATCGCGTCGAGCACGCCCACGTGGTCACCCAGGAAGCCGATCAGCGGGGGGCCCATGAGGAAAGCCCCATAGCCGATGGTCGACACGACGGAGAGGCGCACGGCGGCGCGCGCGGGATCGTCCGATGCGGCGGACATGCCGACTGGGAAGCCGAGGCTCGCGCCGACGCCCCAGACGGCGACGCCCACGAAGGCCAGCCATGGCGGCCCGAAGACGACGAGTGCGCATCCGACGATCGCGGTCGCGAACAGCACCCGCAGCACGGCGACCCGGCCGAACCGGTCGAGCAGCCCGGTTCCGAGGATCCGCCCCGCGGTCATGAACACCAGGAACACCGACAGCGCGACCACGCCCATCGCGTTCGACGTGCCATGGCCGTCGACGAACGCGACTGCCATCCAGTCGTTGGCGGTGCCCTCGGTGAAGGCGGCGGCGAGGACCATGACCCCGATCAGCAGCGTGCGCGGCTCGAGCCACGGCGAGCGGGCCCTGCGGGTGACGTCGACCGCCTCGGTGCCGCCCTCGTCGTACGCCGGAAGGAAGCTCCTGGTCACCCACCACATGCCTGCCGCACTCAGCACGGCGGCGGCACCGATGTGGAGGCCTACGGGCACCTCGAGCCACGTGATCAGGGCGCCGAGCAGCGCGCCGATGACCGTGCCGCCCGAGAACCCCGCGTGAAACCACGGCATGATGGCGCGCCCGAGCGCCTGCTCGACGATCGAGCCCTCGAGGTTCTGGGCCACGTCCCAGGTGCCGAACCCGAGCCCCACGAGGAACAGCGGGAGCATCACGAGCGGGATCGCGGCATGCGCCTCGACGGCCACGCCCGCGAGCAGGATGCCAGGCAGCGATACGGCGCCGCCGAGCCGCACGGTGTTCGCCGCACCGATGCGATGCGCGACTCGTCCCGCGACCGGCAGGCCGCAGAGCGAGCCGACGGAGAGCGCGAGGAGCAGCAGGGACAGCTGCCCGGGCGTCAGGCCGAGCATGTCCTTGACGTCGGGCACGCGCGACATCCACGAGGCGAACGCGAAGCCGTTCACCGTGAAGACCAGGAGCGTCGCGTTCCTGGCTGCGGCGACGGCCGCCGGGCTGCGGGTCAGGTCCGCGGGGTGCGATGTCATGGGTCAACTCTCCTGGGTTGCGAGGATCCGCGCGAGCAGAGCCGTGGGGCTGGACATCGGCGGCGATCTCCCGTCACAAACAGACAACCTTGTCGGTATTCGGTACCATAGCACCGAAACGTTTCGACCGCCGTCGCACGCCCACGGCCTCGCACAGGGAGTCTCAATGGAGAGCACCACCAAGAACCGTCAGTCCGACGCCACCCTCCGCACCCTGATCGCGGCCGCCTACGGCGACGACCAGGTGCCCACGGAGCCCGAGTTCGCGCACGAGATCACCGAGGGCTGGTTCAACGTCGCCTACCGCATCCGCCTGCGCGACGGACGTCAGACGGTGCTCAAGATCGCACCCCCGAGCGACGTCCCCGTGCTCACCCGCGAGGTGGGCATGATGCGCGCCGAGCTCGAGGCGATGCGCCTGGTCGCTGAGCACACCACCGTGCCGGTCCCACGCATCGACCATGCCGACCTCTCGCATGAGGTGGTGGACGCCGACCTGTTCTTCATGGAGCTCATCGACGCCGACAACTTCGGATTCGCCGCCGGCGACGGCAGGCTGGACGCGCAGACCGTCGCCGCGGGCAACCGTGAGCTCGGCGCCCTCAACCGTGAGATCAACTCGATCATCGGTCCACACTTCGGGCCGCTGCTCGGTGCGGGATCGCCCACCTGGCGCGAGGCGTTCACGCTCATGATCGAGGAGACCCTGGCGGACGGCGAGAAGGTCGGGATCGACCTCGGTTGGCACCCGGACGCGATCCGCGCCGTGCTCGCCGAGCACGCGGACGCCCTGGACGAGGTCACCACCCCGCAGCTCGTGGAGGTCGATCTCTGGGCCAAGAACTCGATGATCCGCGACGGGCGCATCGTCGCCATCCTCGATCACGAGCGCGCGATCTACGGCGACCCCCTCATGGAGGCCGGCCTCACCGGGCTCGACATGCCGTTCTTCGGGGACCCGACGGACTTCATGACGGGCTTCGGCCTCACCGAGCTCACCGACGCCCAGCGCACCCGGCGACGCCTGTACTCGCTGTACCTGGCGGTGATCATGACCGTGGAGACGAGGTACCGCGGCCACACCACCACCGAGATCTACGACCTCGGCCGACGCGAGCTCGACGCGCTCATGGCAGCCTTGGGCCGCACGCGCTGACCCCGCCGTGACCACCCGAGCCACCCGCGACCACGCGGAGAGCCTCGGCAGCCGCCCCATCGGCCGACTGCTCTGGTGGACGTGCTCGCAGACCACCCTGTCCGTCGGGATCTACGGCGTCTACGCGCTCACCAACGCATGGTTCGTCGCCCGCGGCGTCGGCGCGGACGCGCTCGCCGCCGTCAACCTGGTCGCACCGCTCCTGCTGCTCCTGGGAGCGGCGTCGACGACGGTGGGAGTCGGCGGCGCATCGCTCGTGTCGCGCAGTCTCGGCGCCCGCCGCCCGGACGACGCGGCGCACGCCGCAGCGCAGTCGTTCGGCCTGTTCTGGGCGACCGCCATCACCGTCTCCGTCGTGGGGCTCGCCCTGCTCGATCCCCTGCTGCGCCTGGTCGGGGCGAACGACGCGACCCTGCCCTACGCGCGCCCCTACGCCGCGGTGCTCATCGCCGGCGCCATCTTCTCCACCGGCTTCTCGGCGATCGTGCGGGCCGAGGGCAGGCTGCTGTTCTCGACGATGCTGTGGGTGATCCCCGTGATCGTGCAGATCACGTTGGACCCCGTGCTCATCTACGGCCTCCACCTGGGCGTCGTCGGTGCCGCGCTCGGGACGGTCGGAGGGCAGGCCGTGTCCGCATTCATGGCGCTGTGGTTCTTCTTCGGACAGCGCGCCCGCCCGTACCGGATCCGCGCCTCGCACCTCCGACCGCACGCGCGCACGGTGAAGGAGATCGTGTCCATCGGAGCGCCGTCGTTCCTCACGGGCCTCGGCGCGACCCTGCTCGCGCTCGTCGTCAACGTGACCCTCGCAGCCGCCTCCACCGCCGCGCTCGTCGGCTACGCGGTCGCGGGGCGCGTCCAGACCTTCGCGTCCATGCCGCACACCGGCATCACCCAGGGCACGCAGCCGATCATCAGCTACAACGCCGGGCGACTGGACGAGGCACGAGTCGACCGCACCCGCACGCTCGCTCTTCGCGCCACCGTGGTCTACGGCGCGCTCGCCGCCACGTTCCTCCTCATCGCCGCGCCCTGGATCGCGGGCGCCTTCGTCACCGACCCCGCCACCATCGACGTCGCCACGACAGCGATCCGGGCCGTCGCCGCCGGCGTGGTGCTCGCGGGAGTGCCCCCAGTGATCTCCGCATGCTTCCAGGCGCTCGGCCGGCCGTCGCCGTCGTACTGGATCTCCGTGGGAACCCTGATCGGGATCAAGCTCCCGCTGGTGCTCGCCCTCGGCACGCTCGGGCCTGCCGGCATCTGGATCGCGCTGCCGCTGGGCGAGGCCGCAGCCGCAGGCGCCGCCTGGCTGGTGCTACGCCGCACCACCGCGTTCACGGTACGGTCGGAGCGCCCATGAGCCACCCCGCATCCAAGCCCTCCTCCGGCAGCTACCCCAAAGGCGAGCGCCGCAAGGCCGACATCGTCTCCGTGGCTCTCGAGCTGTTCGCCGCCCAAGGCTACGAGCGCACCAGCATGGTGCAGGTGGCGGCCGCCTGCGGCATCTCCCGCGCGGGACTGCTGCATCACTTCCCCACCAAGGAGGAGCTGCTGGCGGCGGTGCTCGAGGAGCGCGACAGGATCGACGACGCCCGCCACTTCGACCACCTGGATCCCGGCCGGCCGCTCGAGTGGCTCGCAGGCCTGGTCGACCTCGCCGCCTTCAACACCACACAACCCGAGCTCGTGAGGCTGTTCGCGGTGCTCTCCGCCGAGGCGTCGTCCCCTGCACATCCCGCGCACGACTACTTCGTGCAGCGCTACGCCACCACACGCGACGACTATGCGCGCACCGTCGCCGAGCTCGTGCGCCAGGGCCTTCTCGCCAAGGGCGTGGAGCCGGAAGGGCTCGAGGCGGAGCTGATCGCGCTGACCGACGGACTCCAGATCCAGTGGCTGCTGGACCCGAGCATCGACATGCCTCGGCTCCTGCGGCGACGGCTGCAGCAGCTCCTGTCCGTGCGTCTGCCCGACTGACGCCTCACCAGACCAGGCTGTTTGGCACCCGTACCGGTTCGACGTTATAGTCGGCGGAGGCTTGCAACCGCGCCTTGACGCGGGCAATACCCGGGTGCCATCACCGACGATGGCCTCCCTACGTCGTCCATGCAACGAGGTATTGCCGTGATCGTCCGCCGAGTTCTCAACAACAGCATCGTCGCCGCCATCGACGACAACCTCGATGAGGTCATCCTGCTGGGCCGTGGCATCGGGTTCAAGTCGTCCCCTGGTCAGCACGTGGACCCCGCCACCGTGGACAAGGTCTTCCGCCTGGATGGACGCGCCGCGCAGGACCGCTTCGCGCTCGTCGCGCAGTCCGTGCCCGCCGAGGTGCTGCAGGCGACCGAGGAGATCGTCGCCGCAGCCCGCGAGCGCCTCGAGGCACCGCTGTCCGACACCGTCTTCGCGGCGCTGGCCGACCACCTGGCCTACGCGGTCGAGCGCCAGGCGCAGGGCGTCTCGCTGGCGAACGCCCTCGAATCCGAGGTCAGCCGCTTCTACCCCGCGGAGCATCGGCTAGGGCTGGACGCCCTGGCGATCGTCGCACGCGTCATCGGCACCGCGCTTCCACGGGACGAGGCGACGAACATCGCGCTGCACCTGATCAACGCGCAGACCGCCGGCGGCGGATCGGCCCACCGCGAGATCGAGCTCACCCACCAGATCCTCGACGTCGCGCGCCTCCACCTGGGGCTCACGTACGACGAGAGCAGCCTCGAGTATCAGCGCTTCTCCCAGCATGTGCGGTACTTCGCCCAGCGCGTGCTGCGCGGGAAGACCGTGGACAAGGACGACGACGACGGCCTGCTGAGCGTGCTCGTCGAGAAGAAGCCGGAGCTCGTCGCCTGCGCGGTGCGCATCGCCGCGTTCGTGAAGGAGCGCCACGGCCAGGAGATGTCATCGTCGGAGATGGTCTATCTGACGATGCACCTGGACAGGGTCGCCTGACCCCGTCCGAACCCATCCGCGGCGCGTCAGGTCTCTCCGCGTCAGCCGCTTCCCTACAGAGGAGAGTCACCATGAAGTACAGCGACGACGCAGTCGCGATCCTGGAAGGCGTCGGCGGCGCAGACAATGTCGCCGACGTGTTCCATTGCATCACGCGCCTGAGGTTCACCCTGAAGGACGAGTCGAGGGCCGACACCGCCGCGGTGCGTGCGGTCCCGGCCGTCATGGGCGTCAACAAGGCCTCCGGGCAGTACCAGGTCATCATCGGCAACGACGTGCCCCAGGTGTTCGAGGCCCTCGTGGCCGAGGCCCCGCAGCTCGCCGGCAGCCAGTCCACGGCGAAGGCCGCGGACGCTCCCAGGAAGAAGTGGCACGAGTCGTTCTTCGACTTCATCTCCGGCGTCTTCGCGCCGATCCTCCCGGCCATCGCCGGCGCCGGTCTGCTCAAGGGACTGCTGGCGCTGCTCGTGTTCCTGAACTGGATCGACGCGACCACGCAGACCTACACGCTGCTGTCCTCCCTGGCAGACTCCGTGTTCTATCTGCTTCCCGTGGTGCTCGCCGTCACCGCGGCGCGCAAGCTCGAGGCCAACCCCTACGTCGCCATGGGCATCGCAGGCGCGCTGATCTACCCGGGCTTCACCGCGCTGCTGGGCGGCGAGGACGCCGTGCGCTTCCTCGGGATGCCGGTCACCGCGGTGACCTACTCCTACTCCGTGATCCCCGTGCTGCTGGCGATCCCGCTGATGGCCGTGGTGGAGAGGGGCTGGAAGCGCGTCATCCCGGACACGCTGAAGCTCATGTTCGTGCCGCTGCTGACCATGCTGGTGGTCTTCCCCATCACGATCCTGCTGCTGGGCCCGCTGGGCACCTTCGTTGGCAACGGCGTGTCCGGCGGCATCAACTGGCTGATGGAGAACGGCGGATTCCTGGGCGGCGCGATCATCGGCGGCCTGCTGCCGCTGATCATCATGACCGGCATGCACTACGCGCTGGTGCCGTTCATCCTCACCAACCTGGCCAACCTGGGCTACGACAAGTTCCTGCCGCTCACGTACGTGCAGACGTTCGCCACCGCGGGTGCGGTGGCAGGCGTCGCGGTGCGCGCCAAGAGCAAGGGCCTCAAGGCGCTCGCCGCCTCCACGAGCTTCACCGGCTTCATGGGCGTGACCGAGCCGGCCCTGTACGGCATCGCGATCCCTCTGCGTCGTCCGCTCATCGCAACCATGATCGGCGGCGCCGCCGGTGGCGCCATCTCGCTCGGCTTCGGCGCCAAGGCGTTCGTGCTGGCCGGCAACGGCGGCATCCCCGGCATCCCTGCACTGATCGGCGACACGTTCGTGTGGGCGATCATCGCGGTCGTGGTCGCAGCGGTCGTCGCGTTCGTGGCGAGCGTCATGCTCGGATTCGATGAGTCGGCGCTGGACAGGGCGGCAGGCATCTCCACGGGCGACGAGGCATCCTCGCAGGCCGGCACCATCATCGGCTCCCCGGTGGACGGTGTGGCCGTCGAGCTGGCGTCGGTGGACGACCGCACGTTCTCGCAGGGCGTCATGGGCCCCGGCATCGCCGTGGTCCCCGCGAACGGCGAGGTGGTGTCCCCCGTGGCGGGCACCGTCGTCACCGTGTTCCCCACCGGCCACGCCCTCGGGCTTCGTACCGCCGATGGCATCGACCTGCTGATCCACATCGGCATCGACACGGTGGCGTTGGGCGGCAAGGGCTTCACCGCCCACGTCGCACAGGGCGACACGGTCAAAGCCGGCGACAGCCTGGTGTCCGTGGACCTGGACGCCGTGGGAGCCACGCACGACACGACGGTCATCATGGTGGTGACGGACGGTGCCGCCGACGATGGCGTGGTGGCCGACACCCGCGGCGACGTGAAGGCGGGCGCTCCCCTGATGACGGCCCAAGCGGCCGCCGCGGTGGCGGTGGTCGCATGACGGCCGGCTTCCCCGACGGCTTCCTGTGGGGGGTGGCCCACGCCGCCAACCAGTGCGAGGGCTCCTACGACGCCGACGGCAAGGGCCTGTCCCAGGCGGACGTGATCCCGTCACCGCAGGCGATGGACTACGTCAACATCGGCGACCTCATGAAGGTGTCGCGGGAGCAGATCGCCACGGCGGTCGCGTACCACGGCACCGAGGGCTACCCGAAGCGTCGCGGCACCGACGCCTACGCCCGGTGGGAGGAGGATGCCGCGCTCTTCGCGGAGCTCGGCATCAAGGCGCTGCGCATGTCCATCGCGTGGACCCGCATCTTCCCGAACGGCGTGGAGGCGGAGCCGAACGAGGCCGGCCTGGCGCACTACGAGAGGATGTTCACCCGGCTGCGCGAGTCCGGCATCGAGCCGGTCGTCACCATCTCCCACTACGAGATGCCTCTGCATCTCGTGACGGAGCTGGGCGGCTGGGAGAACCGCGAGGTCATCGGGCACTACGTGCGGTACGCAGAGACGATCCTGCGCCGCTACCGGGGGCTCGTGCGGCACTGGCTCACGTTCAACGAGATCAACACGACGCTGATCGAGCCCTACACGAGCGCGGGCCTGCTGGAGGACCCGGAGCGCCCCATGGAGCCCCGCTCCTACCAGGCGCTCCACCACCAGTACCTGGCGAGCTCGCACGCCACGCGGATCGCGCATGAGGTGGACCCTGCCAACCGGGTCGGCTGCATGCTGGCCCGCATGACCCACTACCCGGCCACGTCGGACCCGGACGACGTGCTGGAGGCCCAGCGCCTCAACGAGATGAACCTCCAGCACACCGACGTCCAGGTGCGGGGCGCGTACCCCGGGATCGTGCGTCGCTACTGGCGGGAGCACGGCATCGAGATCGCCATGGAGCCTGGCGACGAGGAGCTGCTGGCGGAGCACGCCGTCGACTTCCTGTCGTTCAGCTACTACATGACACTCGTGGCCGCAGCCGACCCGTCGACGTACGGACAGACCGGCGGGAACCTGTTCAGCACCATCAAGAACCCGAACCTGCCGGTGACGGAATGGGGCTGGCACCTGGACCCGGTCGGCCTGCGCGTGACGTTGAACGACCTGTGGAACCGCTACCAGGTCCCGCTGTTCATCGTCGAGAACGGGCTGGGCGCCACCGACCAGGTGCTGCCCGACGGCTCCATCCAGGACGACCACCGCATCGACTACATGCAGCGGCACCTGGAGGCGGTCCGGGAGGCCATCGCCGACGGCGTGGACCTCCTCGGCTACACCTGCTGGGGAGGCATCGACATCGTCAGCGCCTCCACGTCGCAGGTGACCAAGCGGTACGGGCTCATCTACGTGGACGCGGACGATGCTGGCCACGGCACGTACGACCGGACGCGCAAGAAGAGCTTCGGGTGGTACCAGGAGCTGATCGCCTCGAACGGGGCGTCGCTGGGCTGACACCCTGCGTCGCCTCGGGCAACGATCGGCGCGCGTGGGTCCTCTCCCCCGTGGGGACCCATGCGCGTCGGTCGCTCAGCGGCCTCCCAACTCCATCAGGCCTGACAGCAGGCCGCGCGCCCAGTGGTACTGACCGTCGTCCGGGTACCTCCGGTAGGCGGTCTCGACGATCATCAGGACCAGCACGTACGCGCTGTAGAGCCGACGACGCGTCTGCTCCGCCGGCGTGAGCTCCTCGAGGCCGTAGCCTCGCATGAAGTCGCTCGGGTCGCCGAAGTCGGGCAGGTCGACGCCGGTGAAGCCCGCCTCGATCAGCGGATCGCCGTACAGGGCACGCTCGTGGTCGATGAGCGCGACGATCCTGCCGTCGTGCACCATGACGTTGCCCGGCCACAGGTCCCATTCGACGAACCGAGGCTCGGTGACCTCGTCCAGCACGTCGAGGTGCGCCGCAAGGTCGCCTCGAATCGCCTCGTAGGGGACGCCGAGGTCGACGCCGGCGCGCTCGCCGTCGCGAAGGATGTCCTCCATCATGCTGGCGAACGCCTCGCGCCACGTGCCGAAGCCGGGCATGTGCAACGGCCCGAACCGGTCGCCGACGATCCCGTTGAGCTCCCTGTTCAGCGCACCGAGATCGCGTCGCAGGCCGGCCGCACCGGCCTCGGTCAGCGCGGCCGAGTCGGTCAGCGCCGCGAGGGTCGCTCCCTCGATGAGCGGCATGACGAACCAGTCGGCGTCCACCAGCTCGTGCGTGACATCCACATGCTCCACCGCGGGAACCGGAACGTCCGTGAGGTCGGCGATCAGCGCGAGCGCCGCCACCTCGTTCCGCATGATCCCCCGCTCGCAGGTCAGGACCGTGACGTGAGCCGGCGGCGCGATCTTGAGCACCACGCGTCGCCCGCTGCGCAGCGTCAGCACATAGGCGATGTTGAAGTAGCCGTCGCCCAGCTCCACGGCGAAGTCGTCGCCGTCGGGCACCTGGTCGGGTCCGTAGGCCCGCTCGATGATCTGCCGGAGCACCCGCGGCGGCTGGCGGTTCTTGGTGATGCTCTCCATGGGCCTTCCTCTGCGCTGCGGGGGCTGGGAAGAACCTACTCCCCCGCCCGCGCGACGTTCAGTCGCCAGAGGTGGGCGGGATCACGAACGTGTGGAACGAGTCAGGATCGAGCGTGACCGCCAGCACCTGGTGACCCACCAGGTAGGAGACGTCCGCCGGCGCGCCGCCGTCGTTGTGGGCGACGATCACGAGCGAGCCGTCGGGATTGGTGAACGCGAGCTGGTTCTCGAAGCCCGAGTAGCTGAGGGTGGGGACGACGCGCGCGCCCACCTGCACCAGGTGCGACACGTGCTTGAGCAGCTGGTACTCGTGGGTGAGCCTGTGCTCACGGGTGTGGGGGTCGACGACCACGAAGGAGTTCTGGGACCAGCCCCACCGGCTGACTCCGCCCTCGAGCAGCGCCATGTTCCAGTACATGTAGGCCGTGGCGCCGTTGTTGAAGAAGGCGCGCATGATCTGCCAGGCATGACGTGCGTGGCGCCAGTCGTTGCGCCCGTCGCCGCACTCCTGCTCTGTCTGCCAGATGGGCAGGTCGGGGTTGTCGTGGTGAACGAAGGGCACCGCACCCCTCCCGGCCCATTGGGCTCCCAGGCCACGAACCCACGGCGAGGCCTCCGGGTCGTCGAGCACCCGGGTGACCATGCCGTCGTCCGCGCGCTCGAGCGTGCCGAGGAACACCTGCACGTCGCGCGCGTCCATCTCGGGGCCCAGGACCCGGATGAAGCGCGCGAGCGACTCGGGCGTCCACGTGCAGCTGGGGAACGGCTGCGCGGAGTTGAACTCGTTCTGAGGCATCACGGTGTCGATGCGGATGCCGCGCTGGGCGTACGCGTCGATGAAGCGACCGAAGTAGCGCGCATAGGCCGTCAGGTGGGCGTCGTCGACCAGGAACATGTCCGTGCCCTCGTGGCCCACCTGGTCCTCGCGCAGTCCGTTCTGGACGTTGCCGAAGGCGGGGTGCGGCATGGCGCCGGCGTAGTGTCCGTTGGACTTCATCCATGTGGGCGGGCTCCAGGGGGACGCCCAGAGCCGCAGGCCGGGCCGTTGCTGCTGCGCGGCGTGGATGAACGGCAGCAGGGTCTGCTCGTCATGCTCGATGCTGAAGTGGTCGAGAGCGAGGTCCCCGGGCTGCTCGTCATAGGAGTACCAGTCGCGGGAGAAGTCGTTGGCGCCGACCGGCATGCGGCACAGGCTCAGGTTGAGGCCCGCGCCAGGCGCGAACAGGTCGCGCAGGATGTCCTCGCGGGCGTCGGCGTCGAGGAGGGCGAGCGCGTCCCAGCCCATCTCGTTGAAGGACGCGCCGAATCCCTCGATGGTCTGCTGAGGGTTGTCCAGCTGCAGCAGGACCGACGGCATGGCGCTCACCGCGCTCAGGGACGGTGCCTCGCGCTCCTGCCAGGCCAGGTGCTCGGTGGTCGTGATCCAGCGGATCGGATTCATGGCGTCGTCGCCTCCTTTGGCGTCGCGGCAGCTGCAGTCCCTCGCTTTCAAACCCTAGCATTCGCTTGGTTTTACATGGAAGCCCTCACGCGGTCCCTGCCTCACCATGATTGCCAGCACTGACGCGCGCCGCCCACAATGGCTGGCGTGACCGAGATCCTTGTAGCGCTGCTCGCCGTCCTCGCTGTCACCGCCGCCGCGGCCGTCGGCGGCCCCCGGCTGGGCGTCGCCTCGCCGCTGATGCTCGTCGCGGTCGGCGTGGCCGCGAGCCTCCTCCCGTCGCTGGGATCCATCGAGGTCGAACCCGAATGGATCCTCGAAGGACTGCTGCCGCCGCTGCTGTACTCGTCCGCGGTATCGATGCCCGCGATGAACTTCCGACGCGAGTTCACGTCCATCAGCGCGTTGTCCGTCACGCTCGTCATCGCCACGTCGCTCGCGCTCGGCCTGTTCTTCATGTGGGCCGTACCTGGACTGGGGTTCGCCTGGGGCGTGGCGCTCGGAGCGATCGTGAGCCCGACGGACGCGGTTGCCACGTCCATCGTGAAGCGCCACCCGGTCTCCAAGCGCGTGATCTCCATGCTCGACGGCGAGAGCCTCATCAACGACGCCTCCGCGCTGGTGCTGCTGCGCACCGCGATCGTCGGGACCGCGGCGACGTTCTCCCTGTGGGGCGCCGCAGGCACGTTCGCCTACTCGGTGATCGTCGCCGTCCTGATCGGCGGAGCGATCGGCATGCTCAACCTCAAGGTGCGCGCCCGAGTGAAGGAGCCGACGGTCAGCACCGTCATCTCCTTCATGGTGCCCTTCGCGGCTTCGCTGCCCGCGGAGCTCCTCGGGGCGTCCGGGCTGGTGGCAGCCGTGGTCGCAGGCCTCGTCGCCGGCATCCGCGCGCCCCGAGAGATCTCCCCGCAGAATCGACTCTCCGACACCCTCAACTGGCGGACCATGGACCTGGTGCTCGAGAGCATCGTGTTCCTGCTCATGGGCTTGCAGCTGCGCTCGGTCGTGACGCACGTGCAGGACAACGTGGGCGGGACGGGCACCGCCGCGCTGATCGCTCTCGCGGCGCTAGGACTCACCCTGGCCGTGCGCACCGCGTTCGTCGGCCCCCTGCTGGTGGGCCTCAAGCGGAAGGCCGCGCGGAAGGTGCAGGCGCAGGAGCGCCTTGTCAGGCTTCGAGACAAGATCGACACCGCGGTGCACGACGAGCAGCGCTCCGAGCCGTACGTGTTCAAGGGCCGCGAGTTCTCCGAACGGCAGACGCTGCAGGTCCGCCAGCGGATCGCGCGCTCACTCGCCGACATCGACTACTTCGTGCGCGCCCCTCTCGGCTGGCGCGAGGGCGCCGTCGTCGTGTGGGCGGGTATGCGCGGAGCCGTCACCGTCGCCGCCGTGCAGACGCTTCCTGCACAGACCCCGCACCGGTCGCTCCTGGTGCTGATCGCGTTCCTCGTGGCGCTCTTCTCACTGCTGCTCCAGGGCGGCACCATGGGCCTCTTCCTCCGGATCATCGCGCCGCCGGAACCCGTCGACGTCGCTGCGCTCGACAGGGCGGAGCGCGCCGAGGTGCTGGACCTGCTGCGTGAGCGCGCACGCGCCATCGCCCCGCCAGAGGTATCCGAGGACGCGGCTCGGGAGACGAAGCTCGAGGCTGCGCGCACGCACCGCCTCGAGGTTCTCGCCGCCCAACGGGCGGCCCTGCTCGACGCCCGCGCCGACGGCAGGTTCGACGCGGACGTGCTCGAGTCCGAGCTGGCGAACCTGGACGCGACGGAGATCGCGATCGAGCTTCGCGGCCGCGGCCGTCTGTAGGGCGTGCCTGGCGAACGGACACGCGCCGAGGTACGGATCAGGGCACGTGATCGCGAGCCATCGGTGCTGAGAGCAGGCCCTTCGCCCGCCGGGACGCGCCACCGATGCGAGGCACTGTCGAGTCGTGGCGCCCTGCAGGCTCCTCCGCGCACCAGCCTTCTAGTTGCCCAGCATCGCGTTGAGTGCGCTGCGCAGGGCATTGCGCTGCTCGTCTGTGAGTGCCGCTGTCAGCTGCGCGTTCGCCTCGGCGACGAGGGGTTGCAGGCGGATCCGTTCCGCGAGCCCGCGCTCGGTGAGGGTCACGACGTTGCGGCGAGCGTCAGCCGAGTCACGCTCACGTGCGACGAGCCCACGCCGCTCCATCCGCGTCACCAGGTCGGCCACGGTCGAGCGGTCCAGGTCCACCTCATCGCACAGCTCCCGCTGGCTCGCGCTGCCGCGGCGATCGAGGACGACCAGGATCGAGTACTGGACGCTCGTGATCTCCGTGGAGACGATGCGCGACCACGCGGCCAGGTGCGCCTGCTGGGCGCGGCGGATCAGGTACCCGGTGTGCCGTTGCGGCTCCTGCTCGGTGTCGCTCACCGGTCGATCATGACAGAGCGATCGGCGCCTGCTCCAGGAGCACCGGCTCGAAGACCGCGCTCAGCTCGGCACGGGCCGTGAGAGGCAGCACGTGCGCCACGTACTGGTCAGGTCGGACGATGACGAGCGCGCCGTCGTCCCCGATGCCGCGCGCGGCGAAGACGTCGTCGGCCGGGTCCACGGCCCAGACCTTCTCCCAGTCCTGCAGGCCGAACGGGCCGGAGCGCGGCAGCAGCATCTGGGGCAACGAGGTGATGTCGACGTCGTGGTGGCCCGAGCGGAGGATCGCGTGGACGTCGAACACCGAGTCCAGATCCGCGTCGTCCCGCTGGAACCGATGCACGGGTGAGTCCGGCGAGTCGGTGAGCCAGGCCGCGAGCGCCAGCAGCTGCTCCCCGGTCCGGTCGCCGAACGCGTAGAGACGCCAACGTCCGTCGGCGGTGTGCGCGTGACCCAGGTGCATCCCCCGGGCGTCGGCGACGCGGACAGCGCGCGCCGAGTGGAAGCGGGTGCCGATCTCGAAGCCTGTCGCGAGCGCCTGGTGGGCGCCGTCGCCGGTGAGGCTCGACGGCCGGTAGCGGGTGGCGAGCCCCGCGGTGTAGCGGCCCTGCCGCGCGTACTCGGTCTGCATCTCGTCGGGGGTGACGCCGCCGAGCTCGGGGTGCTCGGGGTCGGTAGTGGGCTGCGCGATGAACGCGGACCAGAACTTGTCGAACTCGATCAGGTCCCGCGCGACGCTCTGGCGCTCCTCGGAGTAGGTGTCCAGCAGGCTCTCGGGCGAGCGGCCCTCGAGCACGGCGGCGAGCTTCCAGCCCAGGTTGAACGCGTCCTGGATGGAGACGTTCATGCCCTGGCCGGCCTTCGCGGAGTGGGTGTGGCAGGCGTCGCCCGCGATGAAGACGTGGGGGCGGCGGAGGCCGACGAGGTCGTCGGGCACGTCGTCGAAGCGGTCGGTGAGCCGCTGTCCCACCTCGTAGACGGAGGACCAGGCCACGGACCGCACGTCGATCTTGTACGGGTGCAGGATCGAGTTGGCGATCTCGGTCAGCTGCTCGGCGGTGGTCTGGCGGATCGCGCTGTCGCCGGCGGGCACCTCACCCAGGTCCACGTAGCAGCGGACCATGCTGCCGCCCTCGCGGGGGATCATCAGCAGGCTGCCCTTGCCGGCGGACTGGATGACGTTCTTGGTGCGCCAGTCGGGGAAGTCGGTGGTGGCCAGGACGTCCATGACGCCCCACGCGTGGTTGGCGGCGTCGCCGACGAGCTCGCGGCCGATGGCTCGGCGGACGTTGCTGCGTGCGCCGTCGCAGCCGACCACGTACCGGGCCCGGACGACGCGCTCCTCGCCTTGGTGCTCGCCCGCGGTGTGGTGCAGCGTCACCAGGACGGGGTGATCGCCCTCCCCCACGGTGAGGTCCGACAGCTCGACGCCGTAGTCGACCTCGAGGCGGCTGGCGGACTTGGCGGCATGGTCCAGCAGGTACTGCTGCATGCGCGCCTGGTTGACGATCACGTGAGGGAACTCGCTCAGGCCGTCGGGGGTGTCCTGCACCCATCCTGTGCGGGTGATCCTGTCGCGGTCCTCGGGCGACGGGCCCCAGAAGCGGACCTCGTTGACCCAGTACGCCTCACGCAGGAGCGCGTCGGCGAGGCCGAACGTCTGGAGCGTCTCGACGGTCCTGCAGGCGACGCCGTCGGCGTGCCCGAGCTCGAGCGGGGCGGCGCGCCGTTCGATGACGCGGGTCCCGATGCCGGGGAAGGCCGCGAGCTGTGCGGCGAGCACCGCTCCGGCAGGGCCGGTGCCAACGATGAGCACGTCGACCTCGTCGGGGATGTCGGCGGTGCGGGCCTTGGCCTGTGGCGAGGCGGGCTTCAGGTCGGGGTCGCCGGGGCGGTAGCCGTCGCGGTAGAACTGCATGGCTGATCTCCTTTGATCAGTGATGCTTCCGGGGTGCAGTCACGATAGGTCAGTACCCCAACGATTTCAATCGATACGTCACGCTCTCCGCGTTCTCCCTGGCAGAGCGCTCCCTGTCAGATCGCCCGACTACAGTGGCACCGTCCCCAGGAAGGCGAGCATCGTCATGGCATCGAGCCCCACGCACCGCCGCGCGGCGCAACCCGAGAAGGGCCTGCAGCCGCCGCGTCAGCCGGCACTGGCGCTCGACGACCTGGCGGAGGGCTTCCCTGGAGACCTCACCCCGCACGACCGCTGCGACGGGCTCCGCTTCGCGGACGTGGACCTCGCGGGACGTGACCTCACGGGCACGACCATCGCCGAATGCGAGCTGACCGGCTGCGACCTCCACGAGACCCGGCTCGACCTGTCCCGCATCCTCGAGACCCGCATCGTCCGAGCGAACGCGCCCGTCCTGAAGGCCGCCCGCTCCACGTGGCACGAGGCCCGCATCGAGTCGTCGCGGCTCGGTGCCGTCGAGCTCTACGAGGCCGAGCTCGACACGTTCGCGATCACCCGATCGAAGCTCTCGTTCGTCAACCTACGCGGCGCGACCCTCAAGGACGTCACCCTCACCGACTGCGTGATCGACGAGCTGGATCTCAGCCAGGCCACCGCCGAGCGGATCGCCTTCCGCGACTGCCGCATCGACACCCTGCTGCTGCACGGTGCACGCCTGCAGCACGTCGACCTCACCGGCGCCGATCTGCACACCATCGGAGGGCTCGACTCGGCGCGCGGCATCGTCGTCAGCTCCGAGCAGCTGCTGGACCTGGCGCCGGTGATGGCGGCGCACCTGGGCATCATCGTCAGCGACTGAACGTTCGACGCCGGTCCGCCACCGCCTCGTCCGGCACGCGCGGAGCAGATTGCCTGGAATCCTCGCCGCGAGCGCGATACGTTGCCAAGGGGCTGTCATCAGGAGGGCGCGCATGGATCGACGCAGGGGGATCCACGTCGGCTGGATGCTGCTCGCCGTCGTGTTCGCGCTCGCGGCGGTGTTCCTGTGGCAGGTCCAGACCGGCACCTGCACGGACTGGGTGGATGCGCCCGGCGAGTGCACGGTCTCCCCCGTGCCGAGGATCTCCGCGGGGATCCTCCTGCTGCTGGCGGCGGGCTTCGCCCTGAAGGCGTTCACGGCGAACGTCGGCGCGGAGCAGGCGTTCCAGTCGCCGCTGAGCGTGACCGCTGACATGCCTAGGCGCGTGGCGCGGCTCCTCTACCGGCGCGACCGGTGGGGGCTCGACTACGCGCCCGACGTTCCTCCGTGCGCTCCCCCGGTGTCGCAGGCAGCGGACGCGGTCGCGCGGCGCGAGCAGTACGGCGCGATGCTCACGTCGATATGGGACGACGCGGTGGCCACCGAGCACGTCGACCTTCCCGTCGGGCCGGATGACGGCCCGCAGCTGTGGGCCGCGCTGGGCGAGGGTGTCGACGCTGACGACGGTGCGTCGCTCCGCGCGTGGACCGCGGCGCGTCATCAGGAGTTCGTCGCCACCGCCACGCAAGGGCCGCGTCACGATCCCGCGTGGCTGGCACGCGAGACGATGCTGACGGCTTCCCCCACGGTGTTGCGGCACATCGCCGTGCTGCCGGTGGCCGGCGACTGGCTGCAGATCTCAGGGACGACGGTGCTCGTGTCCTTCGCGCTGTACCGCGACCCGAAACGTTTCCTCGCGGCGCTCCACGAGCGGCTCGCGGGCTAGTGCAGCACCGCCGACCTCACACGGTCAGGAGGCGATCGGCAGCTCCGGCGCCAAGGCGCCCGCGCGCCATTCGCGCGGAGTCATCCCGTGCTCCCGACGGAAGGCCCGCGTGAAGGTCGTCGCATCGTCGAACCCGGCGCTCACCGCGATCTCGCCGATCGACACGTCCGCGAGCGCAGGGTCGGCCAACCGCGCCGTGGCCACGGTCAGCCGCCGGGTGCGCAGATAGTCGCTGGGAGTCATGCCCACCTCCTCGAACACGTGGTAGACCGTGCGTCGGGAGAGGAAGAACTCCGAGGCGATGTCGTCGACCCTCACGCGTGGGAGGTTGACCGACACGAAGTCCTGGATCGCGCGCAGGAGTCCTCCACGAGTCCTGGGCAGTACCCTCGTGCCCTCCGCGGACGCGCGGATCATGGTCGCGGCGAGGTCCTTCGCCACCTCTGCGGCCGCCTGCGCGCCGCTGGTGCGCGTGAACGAGCCCTGCCGGTGCAGATCGAGAGCGTAGGTGAAGAAGACCCTCGTCGCGTCGGACGCGGGGACCGTGAGGCGGTTCAGACCGCCGCGGACCGCCTCCGAGGGCGCGTCGAGCGCTGCGCGGGAGACCTGGACGATCAGCTGCTGCTGCCCTGGCTCGGAGTAGTCGAGGTAGTAGGGCGAGTCCGTCGCGTACATCGACGTGGAGCCTGGTCGGACGGCCACCATCCGCCGGCCCTGGCGCACGGTGCCTCGCGAGGCGACCTGCAGCGAGAGGTGCAGGTCGTCCACCTCGGCATGGGCGGCGAGGCGCTCGGACCTGTCCACGGTGTGCCCGTCGGTGGCGACGCAGGAGATCGAGATGCTGTCATCCAGCTCGAGGTGATCCATCCGGCCCGTGAAGCCGGGCTCGAAAGACCCGAAGTTGATCGGGATGAAGCAGCGGCTGACGACCTCCTGCCATTCGTCCGCGCTGCGTGCCGCGTGAACAACCATCACCGCCTCCTTGCGCTGATTCCCGAAAAATAGGCCGCCGCCACGGGATTGTCAACAAGATTGCCGACCATCGAGGATGCCCCAGGCCGTATGCCCAGGTCAGAACGGGTATGCGGCGATCTCGCCCTGCATCGTCACCCACTGGGTCTCGGTGAACGCCTCGATGTTCGCCTCATGGCCGCCGAACCTCACGCCGGTGCCCGAGTCGCCCACCCCGCCGAAGGGCGCCTGCGCCTCGTCGTCCACCGTCTGGTCGTTGATGTGGACGATGCCGGTGCGCATGCGATCGGAGAGCTCGAACGCCTTGTACGCGTCACCGGTGAGGATGCCCAGCGACAGCCCGAAGGGCGAGGAGTTCACGAGCTGCACCAGCTGGTCGATCGTCGAGAACGGCGTCACCGAGGCAACAGGGCCGAAGATCTCCTCCTCGAACGCCGCGACGCCAGGGGACACGTCGGCGAGCACCGACGGCTGGTAGAACAGGCCCTCGTACGTGCCGCCCACCACGAGCCGCGCCCCGGCCTCGACGCTCCGTCCGACGATCGAATGCACCTTGTCGCGCTGCCCCCGATCGATGATCGGGCCCAGCGGGGCACCGGTGTCCGGAGGACCCGCCACGATGTGACCGGCCTTCTCGGCGAGCAGCTCCACGTACCGGTCGTACAGGCTCTCGTGGACAAGATGACGGCCGGTCGTCATGCAGATCTGTCCCTGGTGCAGGAACGAGCCCCAGGCCCCGGCCGACGCGGCAGCCTCGACGTCAGCATCCTCGAGGACCACGAGCGCGTTGTTGCCACCGAGCTCCAGGTGAACGCGCTTGAGCAGCTGACCCCCGCGTGCCGCGATGGCGCGACCCGCCGGAGTGGAGCCCGTGAAGGAGATCACCGGCACCCGCGGCTCATCGACCAGGGCGATGCCCACGTCGGCCCCGCCGGGCACCACGTTGAACAGGCCCGGCGGCAGCCCTGCCTCCTCGAGGACCGCCGCCAGGAACAGGCCCCCCGCGATCGTCGTGCGCGGATCCGGCTTCAGCACCACGGCGTTGCCCAGCGCGAGCGCCGGTGCGATCGAGCGCGCTGCGAGGATCGCCGGGAAGTTGAACGGGGCGATCACGCCGACCACGCCGACCGGAAGCCTCCTGGCGAGGCTCATACGCGGACGCCCTGTCCTCAGCAGCTGGCCGTACGGCATCATCGCCGTCGCGGACGCCAGGTGGTACTCCGACGCGACCAGCCCGGCCTCGAACGCCGCCTTCCCGGGAGCCGACCCGGCCTCGTCGCCCAGCCACCTCGCCAGGACGTCGACATGCTGCTCGATCAGCAGCGCGGCGCGACGCATCACCGCCGATCTCTCCTCGGGCGAGGCCGCCGCCCACGTCCTCTGCGCGCTCGCCGCGAGGTCGACGGCGGTCTGCACGTCGCCCGCCTCGGCGAGCGCGAAGGTGCCCACGCTCTCGCCCGTCGACGGCGAGACGGCGTCCGCAGTCCGGCCCAGGTGGGTCCATCCACCCAGGTAGGTGCTTCCTTCCCACATGCCCTGATCGAAGAAGGCCATGGCGGCTCCTCCCTTTCCTGCCGAGTCCGGCGACTATTCGGTGTGTGTCGAGTCCATGCGCGTCTCAGTCCTTCACAGGCACAGGGGCCTCGGCGGGTCGTGGACGAGCGCTCGAGTCCGCTCCCGGGAGCGGGATCACGCGGTGGCCCACCGGGAAGACGCTGATGTCGAAGCGCGACGTGAGCGCGCACCAGAGGCCGTTCGGGAGGAACAGCGTCACCGCGATCGCCAGCACGCCGAGCACCACGAGGTACCACAGCCCGAGCTGGCTGAAGTAGATGTCCATCACCCAGTAGATGACCGCGCCGACGATCGGCCCTTCGATGGTGCCGATCCCGCCGATCAGCACCATGAAGACCATGAAGGCGGAGAAGCTGACGGAGAAGATCTGCGACGGCGACTGCACCCCGATCGCCTGCAGGCAGATGATCGAGCCGGCCAGGCCCGCGCCCATGCCGGCGACGACGAACACGATCCGCTTGGTGCGCCCCACGTGGATGCCGAGCGCCCGGGCCGCGACCTCGTCGTCCCTGATGCTCTGCAGGGCCACGCCCATGCGGCTGCGCAGCAGGAACAGGGTGGAGATCAGCGTCGCGGCGAGGATGCCGAGCGCGAGCCAATAGGTGAACAGGTTCCTGAGGATCGGATCAGCGGTGTAGTCCACGATGCTGCGTCCGCGGCCCGCGCCAAGCGAGTCGAAGCGGATGACGACCTGCCTCACCACCTCGGCGATGACCCACGTGCCGATCGCGAAGTAGCCGCCGCGCAGGCGGAAGGCGACGAACGAGAGCCCGAAGGCGATGACCCCGATCGCGATCGACGCGATCAGCGCGCTCGAGTACGGATCCATCCCCAGGTCGTTGAAGACGAAGATCCCGTACGCCCCCAGCCCGATGTACGCCTGCTGCCCCACCGACACCATGCCGGCATAGCCCGCCAGCAGGTTCCAGGTGGTGGCGAGGGTGATCAGGTAGAAGAGCTTGATCCACTGGCTCGTCACCGCCGGCTCGAACACGTACGGCGCGAACGCGAGCAGGAGGACCGCGACCGCGCCAGCCACCTGCATCGTGATCATGCGCGTGCGAAGCCTGTCGACGCGCACCGTGTCCGCGGAGAGAAGCTGCATCAGACGGCCACCTTGCTTCGGACGATTCCCGTGGGGCGGAACATGAGGACGGCCAGGAACACGAGGTTCCCGACGAGCAGCGGCAGCTCCGGGCTGATCACCCCGGCGAGGGTCTGGGCCACGCCCAGCACCACCCCTCCCGCGAGCGTCCCCCACAGGGAGCCGAGCCCGCCGATGATCACGGCCTCGAACGCGAACAGCACCGCCAGGTGGCCGTCGAACGGCGTCACGCCGCCCTGACGCATCCCGAAGAACACGCCCGCAAGCGCGGCGATCCCGAACGCCAGGCCCATCGCGAGCGCGTACACCCGCCGATGGTCCACGCCCATGAGGCGCAGCGTCTCCGAGTCGTCGGCCGCCGCGCGCATGTAGCGTCCGGTGCGCGTGCGCGTGAGGTAGAGCTGGGTGCCCGCGATGAGCAGCACCGCCACGATCATGGTGAGCAGCGGAAGCACGCCGATGCTCACGCCCTCGACGATCGTGATGCTGCGCACGGCCAGATCGCCCGTGGGGATCGTCTGCTTGTTCGTGGTGAAGAGCTCGATGAGCGCGTTGGGGATGATGATCGCCAGCCCGAACGTCACCAGCAGCGGCGCCAGCTCGCCGATCCTCAGCGCCCGCTGCAGCAGGAGCCGCTGCACCCAGTAGCCCGCGAACCCGAGGACCGGCACCACCAGGATCAGGCTGATCCACACGCTGATGCCCAGCCGGGACAGCCCGATCGCGGCGATGTACGCGCCCACGGTCATGATCTCGCCGTGCGCCAGGTTGACGACTCGCAGGACGCCGAACGCGATCGAGAGTCCCAGCGCTGCCATCGCGAACACCCCGCCCAGCAGGATGCCCTGCACCAGGGCGTTGACGACTACCACCCGGCA
This sequence comes from Demequina capsici, assembly GCF_032102965.1. Classification (NCBI taxonomy): domain Bacteria; kingdom Bacillati; phylum Actinomycetota; class Actinomycetes; order Micrococcales; family Demequinaceae; genus Demequina; species Demequina capsici. The sequence continues at coordinate 2,902,000 of NZ_CP134880.1, forward strand.
CCTCCCGTCGTCGGCCCGCCATCATCCCCGCCGGGGCCTGAGCCCGCGGGCGTGGCCACATGACCGAAGTAGGCGTCCGTGATGGCTTCGTGGGTGAGGCTGTGGGGCGTGCCTTCGAGCACCGCCTCGCCCTCGAGCATGCAGACCAGCCGGTCGGCGACGGCGAGCGTGCGCTGCAGGTCCTGCTCCACGAGGATCACGGCGAGCCCGCCGCCGCGGACGGCGGCAAGCGACTCGTACAGTTCGTCGATGACGATCGGCGCGAGCCCCAGCGACACCTCGTCGAGCAGCAGCACGTCGGGATTGGACATCAGCGCTCGGCCGATCGCGACCGCCTGCTGCTGCCCGCCCGAGAGCTGCGACGCGTTGCGCTCCAGCAGGGGCCTCAGCATCGGAAGGACGTCGGCGACGGCGTCGACGTCCCAGCGCCCGGGGCGCCTCGACCCGGCGCCGACCAGCAGGTTCTCCCGCACGGTGAGCGAGGCGAAGAGCCGACGCCCCTCCGGCACCAGGCAGATCCCACGGCGGTTGCGCTCGAAGTCCCGCAGGCCCGTCACGTCGTCCCCGCGCAGACCCACCGCCCCCGCGACGGGACGATGCGCGCCGGCGAGGACGCGCAGCAGCGTCGACTTGCCGGCACCGTTCGCTCCGACGAGCGCGAGCAGCTCTCCCTGGTCGACGTGCAGGGACACGCCGGACACGGCGCGCACGTCGCCATAGCGCGCGTCGATCCCCTCGGCGGTCAGAAGAGGCGTCACAGCCCACCTCCCAGGTAGACCTGGCGCACCTCGGGGCTGCGCATCACCGCGCTCGGTTCGCCGTCGGCGACGATCACCCCCGAGGCCAGGCACACCAGGCGCTCCACGACCGCGAGCAGCGCCTTCACCACGTGCTCGATCCAGATGATCGTGATGCCCTCGGAGTGGAGCTGCCGGATCGTGAGGATGAGGCTGTCGCACTCGGCCTCGGTGAGGCCGCCCGCGATCTCGTCGAGCAGCAGCAGCTGCGGGTCCGTCGCGAGCGCCCGCGCCAGCTCCAGCCGCTTGCGCCCCAGCAGCGGGAGCGTGCCTGCGGGCGTGTTGGCGTCGGGCAGCATGTCGGCCATCTCCAGCGCCTCGAGCGCCCGCCGATCGGCCGCATGCCCGTGCAGGCCCGCGCCGTACGACGCTCCGGCGAGCGCGTTCTCGAACACCGTGAGGTGCGTGAAGGGGCGTGGGATCTGGAACGTGCGGCCCATGCCGGATCTGGCCCGGTCCGCGGGGCCGACGCCGGTGACGTCGCGCCCTGCGAACCGCACGACCCCCGCGGTCGCCTTCTCGGTGCCGTTGATGACGCTCAGCAGCGTCGACTTGCCCGCGCCGTTGGGACCCACGATGCCCAGGGCCTGCCCGGCGGGGACGGTCAGGTCGACGGAGGTGAGCACGTCGAGCGCTCCGTACGACTTGGCCACCGAGTCGACCTCGAGCAGGGGCGTCGCGGCCTCCGCCTGAGTGCTCACTTCCAGATCAGCTCCTGGAGCGAGCGGTCCACCGGGAGGTCGGGGACGTCGCCGGCGTCGACGACGACCCATTCCCAGCTCCCGTCGTCGGCGAGCTGCCACTGACCGATCGCGGTCGGGATCGTGGCGATGCCCGGGAAGGGTCCGCTGGTGAAGTCGATCTGACCTCCGAGCGTCATCATGTTGATCGAGTCGAACGCGGCGTTGACCGCGGCCCCGTCGTGCGGGTCGCCGGCGGCCTCCAAGCCGGCCTTCGCCACCTCGAACAGCGAGAGGTTCAACGGCGTCGCCTGGTTCCACACCAGGCCCTGGCCCTCGGGGCTGGCCTGGAAGTTGTCGATCCACTGCTGCGGCGTGAGGTTGTCGAAGCTCGACGTGTAGGGGAACGTCGGTCCCCACCACGTGGCGAAGGCGAGCCCCTGGCCCAGGTCGTCGGGGATGGACGGCACGGTGGTCGGGAAGAAGAGCGCCTTGCCGATCGTCGCGACCTTCGGCTGGAAGCCCTGCTGCGCGGCCTGCGTCCAGAACGTCACGAAGTCGGCCGGGAGCGGGATGCCGGAGATGATCTGGACGTCGTTGTCCTTGAACGTCTGGATGATCGACGTGAAGTCCTGCGTGCCGTCCTCGTAGGCGCCCGGGTCCACGATCGTGTAGCCCGCGGCCTCGGCGTACGGCGTGTAGCCCGTGGTCGGGTCACGGAAGGCGCCGCCGTCGGAGTCGTTCGGCCACAGCACGCCGACCTTCTTGTTGGTCTCCACCTGGTCCCACGCGAGAGGGTCGATGTTGCCGAAGCCCTCGATGCCGAAGAAGAAGTGATGCGACCACTTCATCGGGTTGTCCGGCCCGAACCCGGCGCCGAAGATGACCGCCTGCCACGGCGCGTTCGCGGTGAGGCACGGCACCGCGTTCGCCTCGCACTGCGCGATCACCGGGTTCACGGTGTCGGGCGTCGACGTGGCCATCAGCAGGTCCACGTGCTCGTTCGTGATGAGGTCCTGCGCGAGCTCGCCTGCCTTCGCGGCGTCCGAGCCCGAGTCGCGGTCCAGGATCTCCACCTGGTAGGTCTTGCCGTCGATCGTGATGCCGTCGGCGAACTGCTGACGCACGTAGCTGAGCATGTACGGGTCGCCGTCGGTGAACCCGGCGAGCACACCGGTGGCCGGCGCGATGTAGCCGATCTTGATGGTGTCGGTCGCGCTGCCGCTAGCCGATCCGGAGGTGTCGGTGCCTCCCGTGCCTGCGGGGGTGCATGCGGCGATGGTGAGCACCGCCGCTGCAGGGATCGCTGCCAGGGCAAGGCGACGTGCGCCGCGCGGGCGCCGTCCATCTGCTGCAAGGTGGTTCATGGGGACTGTTCCGTTCCTTGTGTGTCCACGCCGTTGTGGGCTCGTTCAGAGTAGGAACGGAAGGCCCTTCGCTGGGCCCAGAAGAACGAACGATGCGCAAAACGCCGATTGCGCGCGCTAGGTTCGCGGTATGGACATCCGCGTCGATCCTGCGCTGGCGGCACCGCCCTTCGAGCAGGTGCGCGACCAGATCGCCGCGCAGATCATGGACGGTCGGCTCGCCGATCAAGCGAGGCTCCCGGCGATCCGCGCGCTGGCCACCTCCCTGGGGTTGGCCGCGAACACGGTCGCGAAGGCGTACGCCGAGCTCGAGGCGTCCGGGCTCGTGGTGACGGCGGGCCGGAACGGCACCCGCGTCGTCGGCCAGACGGTGGCCGACGCGGGGCTCACCGAGGCCGCCGACGCGTACATCGCGGCGGCGCGCAGCCGCGGGCTCGACACCGACGCGCTCGTCTCGCTCGTCCGCACCAGGGCCGCGTCGTGACCCGGCCCTCGGCCCCTGCCAGGGCTCGGTGACGCCCATGCTCCCCGCGCGCCGCGCCCAGACCGACGCCCCGGACGAGCACGCCTACCGCGCGTCCGTGCTCTCGATCGGCTGGCAGGTCGCCGCTGTCTGCGCCGGGCTCGTCGTCGCGGGTGGCGCGCTCGCCCTTCTCTATGTGTGGTGGCAGACCACGCCCGCCCAGCTCAACGAGTCGCACGGGTCGCATGACGTGCTGATCTACATGAATCCCGTGGACCTGGTGGTCGCGGGGCTCATCGTGGGGGCGGGGGCGGTGCTGTGCGCCGGCCTGGCCGCATGGCTGATCGCCCGCCGCGCGATCCGGCCGCTCGACGAGGCGTTCCGCATGCAGCGCCGATTCATCGCCGACGCCAGCCACGAGCTGCGCACCCCGATCGCCGTGGTGAGCGCCCGCGCCCAGCAGCTCGCTGCGATGACCCCCGAGGACGACGAGCGCCGCGACGTGGTGGACGCGCTTCGTGAGGACGCCCGGATCATGTCGGGCGTCGTCGACGAGCTGCTCGAGCTCGCGTCGGACTCGGGCGCCACCGCGCGCGACTCGGCGGAAGGCGACGACGCATGAGCAAGCGGCTGCTCCTGGTCGAGGACGACCCTCGACTGGGCCCGATCATGCGCGACGTGCTGACCGCCGAATGGGAGGTGACGCTCTGCCCGTCGGCCGAGGAGGGGCTCGCCGCCGCGGCCGGTGGCGTCTTCGACGTGATGGTGTGCGACCGTCGTCTGCCGGGAATGAGCGGCGAGGACCTGGTGAGCACTCTGCGGTCCCGGCGCATGAGCCTGCCGATCCTCATGCTGACGGCGCTCGGACAGGTGCATGACAAGGTCGAGGGCCTGGAGGCGGGGGCCAACGACTACCTGGTGAAGCCGTTCGAGTTCGAGGAGCTCACCGCCCGCCTGCGCGCGCTGACCCGCGACTACTCAGGTGCCGCGGCAGGGATCGACATCGGCGGCTGGGTGTTCTACCCCGACGACAGCTGCATCGAGTCGCCCTATGCGGGGCGGATCATGCTCACGGGCGCGGAGACCACGCTGCTCGCGGTGCTCGCAGCCCAACCGCAGCGCACCTTCTCACGGGAGCAGCTGCTCACCGCCGCCTTCGAGCATGGTGCGAGCGTCACCACGGTCGACACGTACGTCCACTACCTTCGACGCAAGACCGACCGGGACCTCATCACCACGGTCCGCGGCGTCGGCTACCGGCTGGGCACCCCGGCCTGACGGCAGGAGCCGGTCCAGGCGCGCCAGGATCACGTCCACCGTCAGCCACCGCGCCACGGGCGCCATGGCGAGCGCCCAGCAGACCGATGCGATCACGTCGGTCGGGTAGTGCAGGCCGTCGCTCACGACGGCCAGCCCGATGAGCATGATCGCCGCGACGCCCGCCACGATCACGCCGCGCGCCCACCTGGTGCCCTGCACCAGGTAGTACGCAGCGAGCACGATCGCCACCACGAACGCGGTGTGACCGCTGGGGAACGACCCGTCGGTCTGCGCCGGAGCGTACGGGTGGGTGAGCATCGACGGGTCGGGACGGGCCCTGTCGACGACCACCTTGAACACCTCGGTGGGCAGCCACGTGAGCGCGACCACCCCGCCGAACGCGAGCGCCAGGCGCAGATCACGGGTCGCGCCCCACAGCACCGCCGCGAGGACAAGGACCAGCGGGATCGCGAGCGTCGGCTCGAGCGCGCGGTAGACGCCGGTGGCCACCGCGCCCCAGGCGCCCACGTGAAGGTCGTTGAGCGCACGCACCATGCCCGCATCGATCGGGTGGTCCCTCACCACCAGGCCGAGCACGAGGACCAGGACCGCCATCACGGCGACCGTCACCACCGCGGCACGCGGCGCGTTGGTCGGGCGCAGCAGGGCGCCGCCGAGCCGGCCGTCGCGAGGCGAGGTCATCGGGCCGCGCTCTCGATGGTCGGGTCGCCCGCACGATCGGCCATGGGGACGACGAGGTCCGCGCCGGCGACCGCCTGCGCGGCCTTGCCCGCGCGCATACGCCGCAGGGCACCGATCGCGATCGGCAGCAACGACACGACCACCACCACGATCATCAGCACGTCGATGTTGTTCGCCACGAACGGGATTCCGCCCAGGAGCACTCCGACGGTCGTCATTCCGACCACCCACAGCGTCGCACCCACCACGTTCCACAGCAGGAAGCGCCGGTAGCGCATGGCGGCGGTGCCGGCCGCGAGCGGCACATAGGTGCGGACGATCGGGACGAACCTGCCCAGCACCAGGGAGAATCCTCCGTAGCGGGCGAAGAACTGCTCCGCCTCCTCGAGCCGATCGGTGCGGAGCACCCGGGCGTCGTCCTTGAACAGGCGGCGACCGACGCGTCGGCCGAGCAGGTAGCCCACCTGGTCGCCGAGGATCGCCGCGGGAACGCCGACGAGCACGATCTGCCACGGCGCGATGCCCAGCGCACCTGCGAGGATCGCCGCAGTCACGAGCAGCGAGTCTCCGGGCAGGAACGGGAACAGCACGCCCGACTCGATGAAGATCATCACCGCGATGCCCACCAGCACCCACGGTCCGAAGGAGTGCAGCAGCGTGCCCGTGTCGGGCAGCAGGCTCAGGTGCAGGCCCGTCATCGGCCGGCCCCGTTCGTCGTCTCGGTGATCACGTGGCGGTCCTTCTCTCGTTGGCGCGTCGAGCCCAGGCTCGGCCAGGCTCGGAGCGATTCACTCACCAGCGTGAGTGCAGCGCGCCAAGAAACGTCCAAGGATCGGCAGGGAGGTGGGGCGAGCGCTCGAATGGCGCGAATCGACCCGGGGCCGCACCATGGGGTCATGCCTGCACAGGCGACGCATGGCGGTGCTGAGGGGTCCGTCAAGGCTGCGTCGTTCCTCGCCCTCCATGCCGGCGACGGCTTCGTGCTCCCGAACGCGTGGGACGCGGGGTCGGCACGGATCCTCGAGCAGGTGGGCTTCCCTGCGATCGCGACGACGAGCGCGGGCATCGCCTGGTCGCTCGGCCTGCCGGACGGCGGACCGCTCGATCGGGACACGATGCTCGAGCATGTGGCGCAGATCGTCGCCGCAGTCGACGTCCCCGTGACCGCGGACCTTGAGGCCGGCTACGGCTCCACGCCAGAGGAGGTCGCGGCGACGGTCGCGGCGGCCGTCCAGCTGGGCGTCGTCGGGGCGAACATCGAGGACGCGGTGGCGGGCGAGCTGTTCCCCATGGACGTGGCGGTGGCGCGGCTCGAGGCAGCACGCGCGGCGGCGCCGAAGGGCACCTTCGTGCTGAACGCGAGGACGGACACCTATTTCACGGGCCGCGACGACGAGGCGTTCTCGCGGACCGTGCTGCGCGCGCAGCGCTATGTGGAGGCGGGCGCGGACTGCATCTTCGTGCCTGGCGTCGTGGAGGCGGAGACGATCCGCGACCTCGCGCACGCGATCCCCGGCCCGCTCAACATCGTGGCGGGGCTGTCCAACACGATCGATGCGCGCACCCTGTTCTCGCTCGGCGTCACCCGCGTGAGCGTGGGCGGCAGCCTGGCCCGAGCGGCGCTGAGCCTCGTGGAGCGGGCCGGCAAGGAGCTGCTCGAGTCCGGGAGCCTGCGGTTCCTGCAGGGCGCGGTGCCCTACGGCGTCCTTCAGCGCCGGTTCCGCGCCTGACGCGCCGGCGCGCCGCTCTCAGACACGCCCGTCGGGCGACGGGAGGCCCCCCACGGATCGATCACGCGGACGCCGGTCCTCGCGAAGTCACGGACGTTCCTGGTGGCGACCGCTGCCCCGTGCGCTTGCGCAGTGGCTGCGATCAGGCAATCGGTGACACCAGGTGCTTGCGGATCTGCGAGCATCTCGGCGGCGACGAAAGCGGCCGACGGCGGGGTCAGCCCGCGGGTCAGATGCCCTGCGCGGAAGCGATGAGGTTGCTCTTGGGCAGCGACGCCGCCTCCTGCGTCGCGTCCACCCACGTGACCACGTCCGCCACCGCCGCCCAGTTGGAGTGCAGCAAGGCCATGAGCGTCGTGTGCACCGTACGGGAATCTGCGTTCGAGGCGGCGTTGAAGAGGTCGATCGCACCTGTCGCGTCGGAGAGCACCTCGATGCCCAAGCCCCGCGTGGCGCCATCCACCGAGGTGCCGAGCACGCAGTTGTTGGTCATGTAGCCCACGAGCGTGAGGGTGTCGATCCCCTCCTGGCGCAGCCACTCCTCCAGTCCTGTGCCCGCGAGGACCGAGGCATGGTGCTTGACGACTCGCTTCCAGTCGGCACCGACCCGCGTCGCGAGCGCGGGATGCAGCTCATAGCCCGGCGTGCCGGGGGCGAACACCGGCGCGCCCTGGCCGCTGTCGTGCTGCACGACGACGATCGGGATGCCGGCGGCCTCCGCCGCGTCAGCCGCTTCGAGGATCCGCGCGAGCGAATGCTCCCGCGGAGGGAACTGGATCGGCAGGCGACCCGTGAAGTACTCCTGCTGCACGTCGATGATCACGAGTGCGCGGCGGGGCGCGGTCATGGGTCCTCCTCGGCTCGACCGTCGTCCACGCTACCCGCGCCGCGCTCCTAAGGCCGGAGCGCGACCGCGACGCACGGCACAGGTCGCGCGATTCGCACCCCAACCTTTCCGGCGCGTGCAACGTCTTCACTATGGGGCCCGGAAGGGGCCATCATCACTGTCCGGGGGGACCAGGTGAAGACGAGCACACGTCGGAGGACGGCTTCTGCATGGGCGCTGGGGGCGCTCCTCGCGGCCGGATCCGTGTCCGGCTGCACGACGCAGGCAGTTGCCGACGAGCACAGCGGCGAGGTGTCGGCGTCCGAGATGGCATCGGCAGGGTACGAGGAGCTGGCCACCCGCCTGCTGGCCGGGATCCTGGACTCGAGCTACGGGCCCACGCTGGCGTCGTTCGACGGCAGGACGGTCCCGGCGCCAGGAAGCATCAGCGCGCTGCAGACGTCGAGCACCACGGACTACGCCGCGTGGGATGTCGACGCGCGCGCCGAGCGCCAGCAGGACCCGACCGAGCGCGCCGCCGCCATCGGGCAGGTGGTGCCGTTGAGCGACGCGGCCCTCGCCGAGGTGGCGTCGCTGATCGAGAGGTGTCGCAGCCTCGAGGAGCAGGCGGCGCCCGGATTCTCCGATGTGGACATCGTCACCGCCACAGTCGAGACGGCGGGCGTGGAGGCCACGGTCGCGGACCCCACGGGCGACAGGCTGGTGAAGATCACCAGCCACCTCACCGAGCACTACCGGTCGGGAGTCGTGTCCGAGGCGTACGACGACACGTACGTCACGTTCGACGCGACGACGGGCGAGGTGCTCGGCATCCGCCCCGCCACCGACTCGGGCACCTGGTAGCCGCCTCCGGGGTGACCGAGTGTCGGTCAGGGCGCCACGATCAGGCGCCGCCTGCACCGTCGACCTGAGCACCCGCCTCATGCGCCACGCTGAACGCGTAAGGCGCGCCGCCAGGATCGAACCAGCTGCCGACCACCAGGCCCGACGCGTCGACGGCGATCATCGCGAAATGCACCTGGTAGGCCGTCTCGCCGACGCCTGAACCATCGGACCAGCCGCTCGCGGTGGTCTCCCCTGTCTGGCACACACCGGGGAGCAGGGGCGATGCGCCGACACGGACGTCTGACGGCACGTCGTCCTCGGTGGTCGCTGGGAAGACCCAGAGCGGCTCAGACGTCACGATCACCCCGTCGCGGGTGACGACGACCGTCGCGTAGAACGTGTACTCGCTGTGCGTCTCGGTGGCGGCGAAGACCCGGCCGAACACCGTGTCCCAGCCGGCACGGGCAGTCGGGTCGCCGCTGATCGGGGTTCCGTTGGTGCCGAACGAGGTACCCACGTAGAGGTTCGCAAGGTCCTGGACATCGACGCCCGTCGAGATGGAGCGCGGGAGCGTCGCACCGCAGGCGAGCGAGACGTCGCCCAGTGTCGTCGGACCGACCAGCGCTTCGGGGTCGCCGGCGCGCTGGTACACCCAGGTCGCCACAGGAGCTCCCTGAGCATCGACGAGCTGCGCGACGAGCGTCACCGACTCGTCGCCGCCCGCAAGGTATCCGTCGTCGGTCGACGAGCCGCAGGATCCGGAGATGGCGATCCCCGCGGTGTCCGCGTAGGAGCTCGCCTGGACGAACCCGGCAGGAGGCGAGGACAGGACGGACGTGGCACTGGACGTGGCGTAGTCCATGGACGGCACGAGGCCGGTGACCACCTCGCCCGTGGACGCGACGCTCATGGTCCGCAACCGCAGGGGCTCGGTCGCCTGAGCGCCTGCCCCGAGGGTGACGGTCGCGTCCCAAACCGTGCTTGCGATCGGGTAGATGCCTCCGCCATCCACGGCCGTCACATACACAGCACCGCCGTCTGCGCCGGCGACGTCGTGAGAGTCCGACGTGAGCGTCGTGCCCGCCGGAAGCACGCCGGGCTGCTGCACCGTCACGCCAGGCGTGAGCGTGAGCCGGTCTCCGCACGCCACTGCGTGGTCGCCCACCGCGAACGCCGCGTCCACCACAGGAGTGCTCGCGTCGATCGTCAGGCTGTACGTCGGCGAGGGCGTGACCGCCGGCTCAAAATGCTCCGGTGCCGCGGGGCGCAGCGCCACGGCGATGGCCACGACCGCGACCACGGCGCCGACCGCAACACCGCCCCGCCATGCCAGGCGGGTACGACGCCCGCGCTGGATCCGCGACCAGTCCAGGTCCTCGGCCGAGGACGACGCGACCCGGTCGGCCACTCGAGCACCTGCATCGTCCATCCCGGAACGAAGCATGTCTCGCAGCTCGCTCATCGCCGCACCTCCCGAACCTCGACGACCTCGTCGTCATCCACGGCCTCGACGCCCCACAGGCTGCCCAACCGCGCGCGCCCCTCCTTGAGATAGCCCTTCACGGTGCCCTCCGAGATCCGCATCGCATGCGCGATGTCCGCGACGGTCAGGTCCTCGATGTACCGGAGCGCGATGGCCGTGCGCACGCGTGGCGCGAGCGTCGCCATCCCGCGGGCCACCAGGTCAGCGCCGTCGACTGCCGCCGTGCCGTCGTCCACCGACTCCTCGCGGGCCAGCACCGGCAGCGCACCGGTCCATCGTGCCTGCCTTCGCAGGGCGTCCAGGTGAAGGGTGCGGATCGCGGCGCGCACGTACGCCTCGGCGCCCGCCACGTCGCGGAAGCCGCGCTTGCGCGAGAACGCCTTCACGATCGCGGCCTGCACCAGCTCCTCCGCCGCCGAATACGAGCCCGTCAGCGCGTACGCATGCGAGCCGAGTCGCGGCAGCGCCTGTGCGTGCAGCGCGGCGAGAATCTGCTGATCGGACATCGAACCCCCTGTCGAAGGGTAGACGCACGAAGAGAGGCTTCCGTGGGGGTTGGCCCCAATATCCGAATACCAAGCAGCGGCGGCGACCGCTCGTCGTCATGCCTGCCTGTCACACATCGGCGGTTGCTGGACACTACTGGGCATGAGGGAACTGCAGGCGAGTGACGCGTCCGAGTGGGCGAGTGCCTGCGCGGGCGACGGCGGTGCGCTCGGGATTCTCTTCGACCGTCACAGCCCACGGGTCTTCCGCCACGCACTGCGCCTGCTGTCTCACCGCCAGGACGCGGAGGACGCCACCGCTGCGGCATTCCTCGAGCTGTGGCGCAAGCGCGGTCAGGTACGGCTCGTCCGAGAGTCGGTACTGCCGTGGCTCTTGGTCGCGACGACGAACCTCAGTCGCAACATGGCTCGGTCGACACGCCGGTATCGGGCGCTGTTGGACGCGCTTCCGAGGAGTGAAACGTCTCCGTCTGCCGCGGACGTCTTGGCCGCTGTGCCATCCGACGTGCTGGAGCACATCGACCCTGAACTCGCCGCTGCGATCAGGCGGCTCCCGAAAGCGTCTGCGGCACTGTTGGCGCTGACAGCGTTGGAGGGCATGTCGACAGTGGACGCCGCACAGGCGATGGGGATGAGCCCAGCGGCGGCTCGGACGCGCCTGTCACGGGCTCGCGCCCAGGTGCGCGCCTCACTCGGCGAATCCGCGCTCGACGACGAACTGAAGGAGGTCCGTCATGGTTGACACGCTCGATCCCGTCTTCGCCGCAGCACTGCGCAAGACGCTCGTCGAGACCGCCGACGCCTCAACGCGGCCGCGTCCGGCGTGGTGGCGTCGAGGGTGGATCGTCGGTGGAGTCTCGCTCGCGCTCCTCGCCGGCGCGGGGGCGGCTACCGCCGGACTTGTCGGCACGCCTGGCGGAGAGGTCAGCACTGACCTCGGCGAGGCGGTCACCCAGACTGGCGTGGGCGACGGCAGCCTGTACCTCGGTGAGGCACCCCAGGGCGCGGACGCGGTCGAGTACACGTTCGAGGCGCTCACCGGCGGGAGCTTCGCACTCGGACCTGGCGGCACACACTTCGTCTACTCCGACGCGGAGGCCGCCTCGGTCTCGACCACCGGCGGCGGCCAGTTGGAACTGTCCGACGTGGTCGACGGCTACCTCACGATCACCACCACAACCCCGGACGCCGCATGGTCCATCACCGCAGCGTACGTATCCAACGAGCCCGTGCCGCTAGCCACCAACGCCCGCGGTGAGACATACGGCACCAACGCGTACGACGCGGACCCCGACCTCATCTCCGCCTACGCGACCAACGGCAAACTCGGCTACATCCGCCGCGAAGACCTCCAAGCCCTTCAAGGACCCCTGCCTACATCGCCGACAGGGGCCGCCGCACAGATGGAAGACCCGAACTACGGCACAGGCGACATCCCCGTCTATGAAAGCGACGGCATCACCATCATCGGCCAGTTCCACGTGGGCTAACGCCCGAACCAAAGCCAGGGAAACTACTCAGACGGGCTTACCTGGTCGAACCGCAACTCAGGGGCGTCGCGCGATCTCGCTCTTCGCCGGTGAGCGCCGTCGGGCTTGCACTGGCGACTCAGTCCCTGGTCGGTTGCGGGCGGTTGACCTCGCCGCATTCGTACAGGGCCCCAACCTCTGACATGGGTTGTTCGCTCTACCCTGCGATCAGGAGTTGATGGATGAGAGACCGGGAAGTGGTCGAGGCGCTATGTGCGAGGTCGATGCGACGCCTCGGTGCGTACGCCCTCGCTCTTGTCGGAGCCTGAGCCAAGAGTCCGGCACCACGGCGCGACGCGTTCATGATCGCCGCGCATATTGCTCATGAGGTCGCGACCTACCGCGCCATGGCCTGGCGTGCCCTGCCTAACCGTTCGCCGTGTCCGGACCCTTCGTGATGAGAGACCGTGGCTCGTCGGGGTAGTGGCTCTCGACGACGGCCACCGTCGCGTCGCTGCACTTCAACCTCTCGGGCGGGGAAAAGGCACCGTGTTGGTTGATCTGCGCGGTCCAGCACTGGACCGCGGACTTCGACACTTGATTCAGGCCGTCAGAGACGCTCACTTCTGACACGTCGGTCACCGTGAGCGTGGCAACGCCACCCTCGACTTCGAACGTTCGCAGCCAGCTCCCCCGCGGAAGGCCCGTGATCTCGTTGGGGAGGTCCTTGTCGCTGATGCCGAGAACCCGAGGATTGAGGCAATCCGTGACCCACTCTGGGGGCGAACTGTCCTCGAACTCTGGGTTGGAGACGAGACCGGAAGTCACGCAGGTCACGGCCTCGGCGTGCACCCTCCCCAAGCCCTGCAGCGCTGCCCGCTCTGCGGTGTTGTATGCGCGGTCGTACGAGTCGCATGAGGACAGTGCGATCGCCGAGACAACGATGCATGTACTTGTCACGATGCGGGTGCGCCAGCCCGGGCGTGTCCACCGAACACGCAGCCCACTCGCCGCGAGCAACATGGTCACGGCCGCAGCCTGCCGGACCCATGCTCAGACGGGCCCTGAATCTCACTCATCAACCAACCCCCGACGGTCTTGCTGGCGTCCAGATCCCCCACAGCCACACCAGCAACAACGCAACCATAGGCGAGAACGTTGGGGTCCCTCGAAGAATGAATGGAAGACACACCTCCATAGACGGCCGCCACGAGAGGTCGCAAGCCGGGCCCGGCGCCGTGATGTACGTCGGCGAGCACGCGCAAGATGCCTCTGGGCCGGCTGCAGCCGTGAAGCGCCAAGTGCGACCGTGTCGTCTCGACTGCGAGACGTCGTACCAGGCGCGTCGGTCGAGAGGAAGTCGTCGATGCTGTCGCTGAAGTCCTCGAAGTCCTCCTCCGCGGACGGCGCACCCACGCGGACCGCAGGGATCAGCGGGTCCGATCCGAGGACCGCGAACGCCAGGCCGACCGCGCCGACGCCGGCCAACGCACCGAGCGCTCGGAAGGGCCACGGCCCCACGGATGCGCTCCACACCAGCGCCCCTGCCAGGCCCGCGAGGGGATACGCGACATCGATGCCTAGCGCGGGCACCCACATCATGGAGAGCTGCCCGTAGTGCGAGGCAGCGACGATCGTCAGCAGGACGGAGATCACGGTACCGGCGATCGCCCCGACCGTGTGAGGGACCCCGGTCAGCTTCTTCGCGATCAGCGTGAGCAGCACCGGACCGCCGATCAGGGCTGCCGCGACGTATCCGAGGCCGATCAACGCGCCGAAACCGGCGACGAGGACTCCCCCGGTGCCGAACTGCACCACTGCCCACAGCACGGCGGCCGCCGCGGCGAGCGCGACAAGGGTCCTCGCCCACTCTGGCCATCGGCCCCGCGGTCGGGCCTCCCACGGCTCGACCGGTGCCTGTGTCTCACTCATGTACCTGATCCCCCTGCTGTCATGCCAGCCGTGTCCCCCCGCCCTTCATACCAGCCACAACGCAGCGACACCTACGAACGTTGGGGTGACGGCGCGCGACGATGCATAGGAAGGTGCGCATCGGCCAGGGTGCGGCTACCGCATCGACGCGCCCGAAGCACCGCCCAGGTCGTCCCGCCGGGTGCCGGTCACCTCGTCGACGGCAGCGCCCACGGTCGGGAAGAAGCGTTCGGGAGGGAAGCGGTCCGCGGCGCCGTAGCGCACCAGGGTGTCCTTGACGGGCCCTTTCGCCTCGGCGAACACCAGGCGGATGCCGTGGGCGGCCAGGTAGTCGTCCAGCTCGGTGAGCTCGTCGAATGCGGTGGTGTCGATGCCGGTGATGGGCTCGGCGGCGAGGATCACGGTGTGGACGTCGGTCCCGCCGTGGGCGACGGTGGCGCGCACCCAGTCGTCGAAGATCGCGCCGTTCGCGAAGAACAGCGGCGCGTCGAACCGGACGATCACCACTCCCGGCACGGGGGCACCGTGATCGGGGTGACGGGACAGGTCGTGGTACCCGCGCAGCCCGGGCACGCGTCCCAGCTGCGCGCGGTACGGCCTCCACGATCGGTTCACGAAGGTCAGAAGCGACAGCACGATCGCCACGACGATGCCCTCGAGAACACCGAAGACGAGCACGCCCGCGAGCGCCACCACGGACACGAGCGCATCCACCTTGTTGATGCGCCACAGCGACGCGAGCGTGCGCACGTCGATCAAGGTGAGGACGGCGGCGATGACGACGGCGGCGAGCGTGGCGTCTGGCAGATACCGCGTGAGGTCGGGGACGACAAGCATGAACAGCAGCACGAGCAGCGCGCTCACCACACCGGTCAGCTGGGTGCGCGAGCCGGCGTCCTGCGCCACGGGCGTCCTGGACGACGAGCCGGACACGGGGAAGCCGCCGAGCGCGCCTGTCGCGATGTTCGCGAGCCCAATGCCACGCATCTCTGCGCTGCCGCTGACCGTCTCCCCGCGGCGGGCAGCGAGGGTGCGGGACAGCACGGCGCTGTCGGTGAAGGCAACCAGCGCGATGCCTGCTGCGGGCGCGAGCAGCTCCCCCACGTCGGCCCAGCCGAGCCCGCCCAGCGCGGGCGCGGGCAGGCCCTGCGGCAGCGCGCCGACCACGGGGACGGTCTGCGCCAGGCCGCCCAGCCAGACGGCGAGCATGCCCAGCACCACCGCCACGAGCACCCCTGGCAGCGGCGTCCGCCGGCGGCGCAGCACCAGGATCACCGCAAGCGACCCCACGCCCACGGCGGCTGCGGCCGGGACCACGCTGCCGTCGGCCACGCCGGTCCATGCGCCTTCGAGCGCGGCCCACGCGCCGTCGCGGCCTACGGAGAAGCCGAGCAGCTTGGGCACCTGCGACACGATCACGATCAAGGCGATCGCGTTCAGGTAGCCCACGCGCACCGGCTTGGACAGCAGATCGGTGACGAAGCCCAGGCGAAGGAGTCCACCTACCAGGAGGAACGCGCCGACGAGCACTGCGAGCAGGCCCGCGAGCGCGACTGCCCTGGTCTGCGAGCCGGCGGCGAGCGGCAGGATCGACGCCGCGATGATCGGAGCGAGCGCGGAGTCGGGCGCGAGCACCAGGATCCGCGACGGCCCGAACACGGCGTACGCGACCAGCGGCACGATCGAGGCGTAGAGACCCGTCACCGGCGGCAGCCCCGCGACCGTCGCGTACCCCATGCCCGCCGGGATCATCAGCGCGGTCACGACCAGCCCGGCGCGCACGTCGGGCCAGAGCCACGCACGCCGGTAGCGTCGCGCCAGGCGGATGCCGGGCGCCGCACGTTCCAGGGCCGTCGCGGCCATCGCGAACCTCCTGCTCCCATCCTTCCGCTTCTTGGCCGGGAAGGAGCCGGGGCCGACGAAGCGCGGGAGGCCAGGGGCGCGAAGGCAAGGCGTCAGGGCGCGCCAGTAGCATGTGACCGTGGACTCGCACCGGCTCTCACCCAAGGGTCTGGCGCGGCGCGAGGAGATCCTCGAGACAGCCATGCGAGAGCTCGCCGCGAGTGGCTACGGCGGCACCACGGTGCGCGCGATCGCGCGCGCGATGGGCCTCGAGCCGGCGCACATCCTCTACTACTTCGGGACGCGCGAGGCGCTGCTGGAGGCGCTGGTGGACCGTTGGGACGCTCGCCCCGTGGCGCGGCTGGGAGACACGTCGGCCCCGCTGACCGCGCTCGACCGGTACGCGGACGCGATCCGCGCGAACCTGACGATCCCTGGCATCGTCCACCTGTACCTCGCCTTCGCGGCCGAGGCCGCTGAGCGGTCCCACCGTTCGCACGAGTACTTCCGGCGACGCTTCGACGCGGTGCACGCGCAGCTCGGGGACGCGATCCGCGCCGAGCAGCGGGCGGGCCGCATCGCTCCCGGCGTGGATGCCGACGCCGCCGCGCGCGAGCTGATCGCATTGGCTGACGGCATGCAGCTGCAGGCGCTGGTCGACCCGAGGGTGGACGCGCCCGCGGCGATCGAGGCCGCGGTGGCGCGTCTGCGCGGCTCAGGCTGACGCGCGGATCTGACGCAGCGCCTCCTCGAGCGTGCCGATGATGGACACCGTCTCCTGGTGGGTGTGCAGCGGCGACTCGAGGCGTTGCTCGCCCACGTAGGTGGCGAGCGCTGTCGCCTCCCAGCACAGCGCATCCATGAGGCCGACGCCGGTGGGGTCGCTCCACACGTGACGCTCGCCCAGGAACTGGTTGCCGGTGAGCACCATGTCGGCAGGCACGTGGAAGGGACCGTCGAGAGCGAGGCACGCCTCGGAGCCGGCGATCACCGCGGTGGTGGGCGTGCGCGCGATCATCGACGTGGTGAGAGTCGACTGCGCCGTGCCGTGGCCCAGCACCAGGGTGGCGTGAGCGTCGACGCCGCTGTCGGTCATCGCCCCGGTGACGTGGATCGACTGCGGCGCGCCGAGCACCATCGAGTCGAGCTGCACGGGGTAGATGCCCAGGTCGAACAGCGCTCCGCCGCCCAGGTCGGCGCGGTAGAGGCGGTGGCCCGCGGGCAACGACTGGCCGTGGTCGGCGTGCACGTGCCGGATCTCGCCGAGCACGCCGTCCGCGAGCAGCTGGCGGATCACGGACGCCTTGGGCTGGTAGCGGCTCCACATGGCCTCCATGAGGAGGACGCCCTGCGCACGAGCGGCGTCGACCATGGTCTGGGCCTCGGCGGCCGTCATCGCGAGCGGCTTCTCCACGAGCACGTGCTTGCCGGCGGCGATGGCCGCGAGGCCCAGGTTGACGTGCTCGTTCTGGGTGGCGGCGATGTAGATGACGTCGATCTCAGGGTCGGCGAGCAGCTGCTCGGTGGACCCGTAGGCGCGCGCGATGCCGTGCCGGGCCGCGAATTCCTCGGCTCGCTCGAGCGAGCGGGAGGACACGGCGGCGACGGTCTGCGCGGTGCGGGTGCGCATGGCGCTGACGAACCAGCCGGCGATGCTGCCCGGGCCGATCACTCCCCAGCGCAGTGACGGCTCGCCCTGTCCGGGAGCGAAGAGCCGGGGGGCGGGAAAGACTGTGGTGAACATCGTCGTCCTCTCTGTGGCCGCGGTGCCGAACTGCCGATAATCTATCAGCGATAAGTTTCACGTGTCGAAGGAGACCACCATGAGCGCCGCCCCGGCCGAACCGCAGCCCGCCGTCGACAGGCGGACCCAGCTCGAGCTCCAGGACGCCGAGCTCACGCTCGCCCGCTTCGACCTGGACGACGCGTGGTGGCTGGGCTCCTGGATCGTCGCCCACTCCCGCGAGCACTCGTACCGGGTAGCGGTCGACATCCGCCGGGTGAACCAGGTGCTGTTCCACGCCGCGCTGCCAGGAGCAACCCCCGACAACGAGCACTGGATCGCTCAGAAGTCAGCCACCTGCCTGCGCATGGAACGCGCGTCTTCCCTGGTATCCCTCCAGTTCGAGGCCATGGGCCTGGACCCGTTGCGAGGATGGCTCCCCGAGGGCGCGCTCGCCGCGGGCGGCTCCGTGCCCATCAAGGTCACGGGCGCGGGCACGGTCGCGGCCGTCACCGTGTCCGGACTGTCGTCGGACGACGACCACGACGTCGCGGTCGCAGCCCTCGAGGCGCTCCGGGAGCACCAGGGATGAGCGCCACCCCCTCCGCCCCCGCACCCCGCACGCTCGCGGAGGGTCAGCGATGCCGCGTGAGGATCCACGACCTGCGCACCCACGAGTCGACCACGGTGCTCGAGACGTGGGAGCTGCTGCTCGAGGCCCCCAACTGGCACAGGCATGGTCGGCTCGTGCTGAACGGTGACGGCTCGCTGTGGACTCTGGACGTGGAGTCGGGCGCGCTCGCGCAGATCGCGATCGACGGCGTCCCTGACCTCAACAACGACCACGTGCTCGCGCCCGACGGCGTCACCGTCTACGTGTCCGCGAACGACTTCCACCTCTACGCCGCACCTCTCGCGGGCGGCGAGGCCCGACGCGTCACGGGCGACGACCACGGCCGCCTGCACTTCCTGCACGGCATCAGTCCCGACGGGACCACGCTCGCGTACATCGGACTGCAGCCCGAGGGTGACGAGTGGTGGGCCCGCGCGGAGGTGTTCACCGTGTCCACCGACGGCACCGGGGACACGCGGCTCCCCCAGGGTGGCTCGCCCGCAGACGGCAGCGAGTACTCCCCTGACGGCGCCTGGATCTACTTCAACACCGAGCTCTTCACCGAGACGCCCGGCCACGCTCAGATCGCACGCATGCGACCCGACGGACGCGACGTCGAGCGGTTGACGTACAGCGACCGCGTCGACTGGTTCCCTCACCCGTCACCCGACGGCGCCCGCGCGGTCTACCTCAGCTACCCCAGCGGGACGGTGGGCCACCCTGCCGACCGGCCCGTCGAGCTGCGCCTGGTCGAGGCCGACGCCTGGGACCGCCCTGCGACGATCGTGTCGCTGCAGGGCGGCCAGGGCACCATCAATGTCAACAGCTGGGCGCCGGACTCCCAGCGCTTCGCCTACGTCGACTACCCGAGGGACGAGGCGTAGGAGGCGCCTACCTGAGCACCCCCTGGAACCCGAAGGTGAAGCTCAGCTCGCCCGTCGGCACCCGGTGCTCGGGGTGCGTCATGGCGCCCCACGAGTTGTCGCCGCCCACGCCGCGCCGCTTCAGGGCGGGACGCAGGATGGTCCGATGGATCGGCGGCAGCTCGTTCGGATGCCTGGCGTTCTGGATCTCGAACGGAGTCCACGGCAGCGCCGACAGCTCCACGGGGTCCGCCGCGTCGAGCCGGATGCCGAAGCCCGCGTCGTCCAGCACCTCCGCCCATCGGACGCCAGTGCGGCTGCCCGACTCCTGCGGGCGCATGTACGGCGTGAGCTGCTCGCGCACGTCGCCGTCCCACACGCCCAGGCGTGAGCCGCCGCGACGGTCCACGTAGCATTCGGCCGGCCCGTCGCCGTACCAGCGGTAACGGTGCAGGTCCGCGTCGACGGTGAGCGTGAACGCGAGCTCGGGCATGTCCGGCAGGCCCTCGCCCGGCCGGAGCGTGGTCGTCACGTCCACATGGCCGTCACCGTCCACCACGTAGGTCACGTCCACCTCGGAGGGCGGCACGGTGGGCAGCTCGTACCCGAACTGCACCTCGACCGTGTGCTCGTGGCGCACCACCTTCGGCTTCTCGAACCCTGCTCGCGGCCTGCGAGCCTGGCTCGCCACCTCCCACTGGCCGTCGCGGAACGGCATGCCCCAGCCGCGCTCGTTCGAGGTGGGCGCATGCCAGAAGCTGGGGTACGGGACGTCGCGCAACAGCTCACGCCCGCCGTCGGACGTGCGTCCGTACCGGTAGGACACCAGGTAGCCGTAGAGACGGGAGAACGTCACCGAGAAGTGGGATCCGTGGACGCCGACGTTGTGGGTGCTCTCCACGACGCGCGGCGCTGGGGCACGACGAGGCGCGGGCGCGTCGGCCGGGACCGCCACGTTCACGACCGCCTGCTCCCAGCCGAGCTCGTAGCCGGCATCGGCCCACTCCGTCCGGGCCTTGAGCCGGTAGGACACGTCGACCGTGTACTCGCCCGGCGCGGAGGGCACCTCGAACGGCAGCGGGTACGTGCGCGCCTCGCCGGCGGGCACGTCGACCTCGAGCACGACCTCGCGGAGCGTGCGACCCTCCCGGCCCAGCGCGACGACCACGTCCACGTCGCCGAGGTCGGTGAACAGACGCCTGTTCGCGATCCGCACCTCGCCCGCGCCGATGGCGGTCCGGAACGGCTGGTACAGGTAGCGGACCTCCTGGTATGCGGGCGTCGGCGTGCGGTCGGAGAAGACGATGCCGTTGGCGCTGAACTCCGCGTCGTGCGGCGTCTCTCCTGAATCGCCTCCATAGCCCTTGAAGCCCACGCCGTAGCGGTCCACCAGCGGCAGCGTCTGGTCCACGAAGTCCCAGATGAACCCGCCCTGGAACAGCGGCTCCCGGTCCGCGAGATCCAGGTACTTGTCCACCGCGCCGAACGAGTTGCCCATCGAGTGGGCGTACTCGCACAGCACGAACGGCTTGTCGCGGTGCTCCTTCAGGTGCGCCTCGATCTCTGCGGCCGGCGTGTACATCTGGCTCGTCACGTCGGTGGTCTCCGGGTAGCGCGGATCCCAGTGGACGCCCTCGTAATGCACAGGGCGCGTGGGGTCCGTCGCATGGAACCACTCGGTCATGTCGCGCAGCACCGAGCCGCCGAACGACTCGTTGCCCAGCGACCACATGACGATGCTCGGGTGGTTCCTGTCCCGCCGGTACATGCTGTTCGCACGGTCCAGCAGCGCGGGCTTCCACTCCTGGCGGTCGCCGGGCAGCGCCTGCTCCACCGTCAGCTCGCCCGCGACGACCTTGTCCCACATCGCGTGGGTCTCCAGGTTCATCTCATCGATCACGTACAGGCCGTAGCGGTCGCACAGCTCGTAGAACACCGACGAGTTCGGGTAGTGGCTGGTGCGCACCGAGTCGACGCCGGCGCGCTTCATGAGCTGGACGTCCCGCTCGATCTCCTGCGCGGTCATGGCGCGGCCGCGCGCACCGAACTCGTGACGGTTGGTGCCGTGGAACACCACCCGCTTGCCGTTGATCTTGAGGATCGCGTCCTCGATGTCGACCCGCCGCAGGCCCACGCGCTGCGGGATGACCTCGGTGACCGCACCGTCCGCGTCGAGCACCTCGATCAGCACCTCGTACAGGTACGGGTCCTCGGCGCTCCACAGCCTCGGGCTGTCGAGCCGGACCACCAGGCGGCCGTCCTCCTGCGCCATCGGGCCGACGCCCACCACGGTCGCACGGACGGAGCCCGGTCCCTCGAGGGTCGCGGTGAGCGCGATCTCACCAACGGCCAGACCGCGCGCCACCGTGGCGGACAGCTCCACGTCCTCCACGTGCGCGGCCGGACGGCGGTGCAGCACCACGTCGCGGAAGATCCCGTGGAAGCGGTAGAAGTCCTGGTCCTCCAGCCACGACGCGGCGGTCCACTTGAAGACCTGCGCGGCCAGCCTGTTGACGCCGTCCACCACATGCTCGGTGAGGTCGAACTCCGACGGGGTGAACGAGTCCGTCGCCCACCCCACGTACGCGCCGTTCAGCCACACCGCGATGCCGCTCTCGGCCCCGTGGAACCGGACCGACAGCCGTTCGCCCGCCGCCAGCGGTCGCTCGAGGGTGAACTCCTTGACGTAGCTCGCGACCGGATTCCAGTCCCGGGGAGTCTGGCCCGGCTCCAGGTCCTCGAGCCCGTCCCACGGGTACTGCACGTTCGCGTACTGCGGACGGTCGTACCCGTGCATCTGCACGTGGGCCGGGACGGGGATGTCGTCCCATCCGTCCACGTTCATGCCCGGCTGCTCGAAGCCGGGAAGCGTCATCGACGGGTTCTTCGCGTGATGAAGCTTCCACAGCCCGTTCAGGCACTGCTCGTAGCCGCTGTCCCCGGTGAGCGCCTCCTCGGCGTCCCGGAACCAACGATGATCCGACCTGGCTGCCATGCGGTTCTCGGACACGTACTCCGGATCGGTGATCCGGTCGATCTTGAAGCTCACTTGACGACTCCCGTGAAACCGGCCACGAAGGACCGCTGCAGTACGAAGAAGATGACGATGGTGGGCAGCGAGGCGATCAGCACCGCGAGCATGAGCGCGCCGTAGTCGATCACGTAGCCGCCGGTGAAGTTGGAGATCAGCATCGGCATGGTCTGATAGTCGGCGTTGACCAGGATCACCTTGGGCCACAGGAAGTTGTTCCACGCCGCCATGAAGGTGATGACCGCAGCCGCCGCGTACGTCGGCCGCATGGTGGGGACGAACATGCGGAAGAAGATGGACAGCTCGCCAAGGCCGTCCATGCGGGCAGCCTCGATGATCTCGTGCGGGAAGCTGCGCGCCGACTGCCGGAACATGAGGATCAGCAGCGGGGTCGCGATCGCGGGCAGCACCACCGCCCACACCGAGTTGATGAGGCCGAAGTTGGCGAACAGCCGGAACAGCGGGATCATCGTGGCCGCGAACGGGATCATCATGGCCAGCATGAGGACCCACATGAGGCGGTCCTTGTTGCGCGAGTGGTAGACCTCGAAGCCGTAGCCGGCGATCGAGCTGACCACCAGCGCGAGCACCGTGGTCGCCACCGCGTTGACCGTCGAGTGGTACATGGCGGCGTACACGTCCTGCTGGCCCAGCAGCGTCTGCCAGTTCTGGATCAGGGAGCTGCCGGGCAGCATCCGTGACGCGAGCACGTCGTTGCTGGTGTTCGTGGCCGAGACCGCCATGAAGTACAGGGGGCCGATCGACACCGCGGCGACGATGGTGAGGAACGCATACTTGGGAACCTCGCGGAGACCCCGGAAGACTTGTGCGCTAGTCACGCTTGTCACCCACCTTCATCTGAATGGCTGCCAGGATCGCGACCATGATGAGGATCACGTAGGACAGCGCGGCACCGTAGCCGAAGTTCGGGTTGTTCTGGAACGACACCTTGTACAGGTAGTGCGACATCGTCATCGACGTGTTCGCCGGCCCGCCCTGCGTGAGGTTGAAGGACTCGTCGAACATCTGCAGCGTGCCGTTGATGGACATGATCACCGTGAGCAGGATCATCGGCTTCAGCTGCGGGATGGTGACGGAGAAGAAGGTCCTGAGGGGGCCAGCGCCGTCGATCTTCGCGGCCTCGATCGTGGTCGGATCGATGTTCTGCAGACCTGCCAGGTAGAAGATCATGTTGTACCCGGTCCAGCGCCACAGCAGGCCCAGGATGATGACCATCCGCGCCGTGCCCGGCTGACCCAGCCAGTTGACCGGACCGTCGATCAGGTGCAGCGCGAGGAGCCAGTCGTTCACCAGGCCGTCGGTCGCGAAGATGGTGCGGAACACCAGCGAGTACGACACGAGCGAGATCGCGGCAGGCAGGAAGATCGCGGTGCGCCAGAAGCCCTTGAACCTCAAGCGCGGATTGTTGAGGATGTTCGCGAGCACGAGCGCGCTGATCAGCATGATCGGCACCTGGATCACCAGGTACAGCATCGTGGTCTTGATGGTCTGGATGAACACCTCGTCGTGCAGCATGCGCGTGTAGTTGAACCACAGCGGGTCGGCGAACGCGAGGTTGGTGCCGCGCCCCGTCTTGAAGGACAGGATCAGCGCCTGGAACATCGGCCAGAACATCATGATGCCGATCAGCGCTGCGGCGGGCAGCAGGAACGCCCACCCGGTCAGGCTCCGGCGGCGTGCGGCAGGGGACAGCTTGGGCGAAGGGCCCTTGGGCCTCTTCATGCTCTTCTTGGTGTCGCCGAGCTCGGTGAGCGCGGCGGGCGTCGTCATTGACACAGGAAACTCCCGATGGCTGGTGCGGGAGGGGGCCGGAGACCCGGCCCCCTCCCTATCCGGATAGGTGTCAGCTCATCGCGAACTCGACGGTGTCCTGCGCCTCCTGCAGCGCAGTCTGCATGTCCTCGCCGCCCATGATCTTGGTGATCGCGGCCGAGACTGCGTCACGAGCCTCGTAGTAGTAGACGCCCGTGTTGTTCGACGGCACCTGCGCCGCGAACTTCAGGACGTCGGCGTAGATGGCCTGTCCGCCGAAGAAGTCGACGGGCTGCGAGTACACCGTGCTGTCGCCGGCGGGCAGCCAGTTCGCCACGGCACCCGCACCAGGCAGGATCGTGTCGTACAGGTCGGTGGACCCGGCGAACGTGGACTTCAGGAAGTCGGACGCGAGCGCGTAGTCGGCGTTCGAGCTGATCGCCCACGACGAGCCGCCGTTGGCCGAGTAGTGCGTGGCACCGTCGATGCCGGACAGCGCCGGCAGGTCCGTGACCGCCCAGTCACCGGACTGGTCGGTGGCGGACTGCAGCGAGCCGGAGATCCAGATGCCGTTGATGGTGCTCGCGACGTTGCCGTTCACCAGCGAGTTGATGTACTCGTCCCACGAGTTGACCTCGGTGAAGATGCCGTCCTTCACCATCTCCGAGTACACGTTGATGGAGGCCTCGAGCGCCGCGTTGTCGACGATGGTCGGGTTGCCCTGGTCGTCGAACAGGCTCGCACCGGCCGACTGCAGCATCATCATGATCATGTCGGAGGATCCGGCCTGGCCCGACAGCAGCGGGTAGCCCGTCTTGTCCAGGATGTCCTTGCCCATGGTGATGTAGTCGTCCCACGAGACGTCCGTGAAGTCGTCGATCGTGTAGCCGGCCTGGGACAGGATGTCGGTGCGCATCGCGTTGACCGCGGTGCCCGAGTCGAATGGCACGCCGTAGTTGACGCCGTCGATCGTGGAGTACGCGGCGACGCCCGCCGGGAACTCGGTGAAGTCGATGCCCGAGTCGGTCAGCGGTGCGAACAGGTCCGGGTAGTTGATGGCGTTCTTCTGGAACGCGTTGTTCTGCACCAGGAAGATGTCCGGCAGCTGGTCGTACTGCTGCGCCTGGGCGATCGTCGTCATCTTGGTCTGGATGTCGTCCCAGGTCATCTCCTGGATGTCGAGCTTGAAGTCGGGGTGGTCCTGCTGGTAGACCTTCTCCGCCTCCTGCATCGCGTAGATGTTGAACGTCGGGTCCCACGCCCACACGGTGAGGGTGTTGCCGCCCGAGCCGCTCGACTCGCTCGATCCGCCGGTCGCGTCGCCGCTGCCGCCGCTGGAGCACGCCGCCAGGCCGAGCGTGAATGCCGCTGTCGCGGCCACTGCCGCACCTGCTCTGAGGATCTTCATGTCCATCCGCCTTCTTCGTTGAAGTCGTTCCCGGCATCGCTGGGCGAACCCCATCGAACGCCCGCCGGTGGAACACACCGTCATCGCTCACCCGGGCCGGCGTCGGTGACGGCACAGTGGTCCGACATCGTCGTCGTCCGGGCTCCGTGATTTCGGAATGTTAAGGTCAACATAACGGACGATGCCGTGACCGCAAGAGGCAAACGAGTCACGATTCGGTAAAGGTTGGCATCCGAAACGGACTATTCGACGCTTGCAATGGTGACGTCAACATACCGACGTTGACAGTGCCGCTACTGTGTCGATGTGGCGGTCAACGGAGCACGCGCGGGACGCAAGACGGGTCCCTCGATCATGGATGTGGCGCGCCTGGCAGGAGTGTCGGGTCAGACTGTGTCGCGCGTGACCAACGGCGCCGACTCGGTGAGGCCCGAGACGCGCGACCGGGTGCTGCGCGCCATGGACCAGCTGGGCTACTCGCCGAACCACGCGGCACGGGCCTTGCGGCACGGTCGATTCGGGTCGATCGGCCTGCTCGCGCACCGCTTCGACCGCACCGGCGAGGCCATGATGACGGACGCGGTGCTGCGCGCCGCTGCCGTCCGTGACCTGAGCGTCACGCTCGTGAGCGTGTACGCCGCCACGGCCGACGGCTGGAGCCCCGCCGCGCGTCGCATGCAGCACCAGACGGTGGACGGCCTCATCATCATCCGCTCGGAGGGCGCCTCGACCCTGCCTCTGTCGCTGCCCGCCGGCATGCCCGTCGCGGTCGCGGACTCCCGCGTGCGCGGCATCTACCCCACCGTCGTGGCCGACGAGATCGGGGCCGTGCGCGCCGCCGTGGACCATCTGCTCGACCTGGGCCACCGCACCGTGCACCACATCTCCGGCCCCGAGGACTCGGAGCCTGCGCGCGTGCGCCGCTCGGGCTGGGAGCTGCGGCTCGCCGAGCGCGGCGTCCCGATCCCCCCGGTGGCAGTCGGCGACTGGACCGCGGAGTCCGGATACCGCGCGGGCACGCTCCTCGCGGCAGACCCTGAGGTCACCGCGATCCTCTGCGCCAACGACGAGACGGCGCTCGGCGTCCTTCACGCCCTCCGCGCCGCGGGACGGCACGTCCCGAACGACGTGTCCGTGGTCGGATACGACGGCATCGCGCTCAGCGCGCATTCCGACCCGCCGCTGACCACCATCTACCAGGACTTCACCACCATGGGCACCGAGCTGGTGCGGCTGGTGGTCGACCAGATCGACTCGCACGCCTACTCCGACGCGCCGAACGTGATCGTGCCGTCGCACCTGGTGGTGCGGGAGTCGACGGCACCGCCCAAGCGGATCTGAGTCTTCGCGAGCGGGACGCCGCTACAGGTCCGTGGCGGCGGGCATCGCCGTCACCACCACCAGCACGGCCTCCTCCGGGCGCAGGATCGGCGGGTTCAGGCCCATCGCCGCGAGCGCCGCACCGGTGGCCACCACGCCGTCGTCCATCCAACGGGGGCCGCGGTTCTGCGCCACTCCAGGCTCGCCGAACCACACCGGCCGCACCTGGTATCGAGCGTCAGGCGTCAGCCCGGGCAGACGGAAGGCCGCGGGACGCGTGCCCGGCGACGTGGTGCACTGCACGTAGGCGAACAGGGCTGACGAGGCGTCGTCGGCGACCACCCCATGCACCAGCGCGCTCGGATCCGGATGATCCACGCGCACCACGCGACCGCTGTGCAGCACGCCGCGCTGCGCCTTGTAGAGATCGGCCCAGCTCCGGAGCGCGGCCAGCTCCTCGTCGGTGGCCTCCAGCAGGTTCCACTCGATGCCTGCATGCCCGAACAGCGCGGTGACCGCCCGCATCTGGATGCTGTGCCTGCGCCCGCTGGTGTGGGAGACGGTGGGCCCCACGTGGCTGCCCAGCATCTCCAGCGGGATCGCCAGGGACGTCCAGCGCTGGATCTGCTGACGCTCCAGCGGGTCGTTCTGGTCCGACGTCCAGAACCGGTCCGCGTGAAGGGCCATGCCGAGGTCCACCCGCCCGCCGCCGGAGGCGCACGACTCGATCTCCAGGCCAGGGTTGCGACTCCGCAGGTCGTCGAAGAGCCGATAGATCGCAGCGGTCTGAGCGTGGACGGCCGGACGGCCCTCGTGCCCCGCGTCCGTCAGGACGCGGTTGTGGTCCCACTTGATGTAGTCCACCCCCTCGGAGGACACGATCGCGTGCACCCGCTCGAGCACGTGCGCATACGCCTCGGGGTTCGCCAGGTCCAGCACCAGCTGATGGCGCGCGAGCGGCGGACGCCTGCCGGGCACGTGCAGGATCCAGTCGGGATGCGCGCGGTACAGGTCGGAGTCGGGGTTCACCATCTCACCCTCGAACCACAGCCCGAACTGCATGCCGAGCCCCTTGACGCGCTCCACGAGCGGCCCGAGCCCTCCCGGCCACGCGTCGGCCGAGACCGTCCAGTCCCCCAGGCCCGACGTGTCGTCCCTGCGCGAGCCGAACCAGCCGTCGTCCAGCACGAAGCGCTCCACGCCGACGGCGGCGGCGCGTTCGGCCAACCGCGTCAGGGTGTCCAGGTCGTGATCGAAGTAGACGGCCTCCCACACGTTGAGCGTCAGCGGTCGCGGCGCGCGGGGGTGCTCGGGCCGCGCGCGCAGCCAGCGGTGGAAGCACTCGCCCATGCCGTCCAGCCCGGCTGCCGAGTAGACGACCGCGATCGTCGGCGTCGTGTACGTCTGCCGCGGCGCGAGCTCCACCTCACCAGGCTCGAGAAGCTCTCCGGCGCCCAGCGCGGCCCGCCCCACCACATCGCGCTCCACGAGATGCACCGTGTTTCCGCTCCACAGCGCGGCGATGCCCCACGCCTCGCCGCTCTCGGTGGTCGTGCGGGACGTCATCGCGCACTGCACGATCGTCGAGTCGTGGCCGGTGCGCCCCTCGCGTCCCTCGCGGATCCGCAGCCCGGGGGCCAGCGGGAGCCGGTGGGGCTGACGCTCGCGCAGCCAGCGGCCGGCGAAGTCCAGGGTCTGCGTCGCGCGAGCCGGCAGGGGCAGCCAGGTCGCGAGCTCGTCGACGCTGTAGACGGAGCCGCCGACGTTCGTGAGCGCCTGATCCACGAGCAGGACACCCTGGTCGGTCATGGTGAACCGCTGCTCCAGCTCGAGCTGCGCGTCCGGGTCGCCCAGGCTCACGGTCGCGGTCGTGCCATCCACGCGGACGCCCTGCAGGCGGAACAGCGGCGAGAACCCTGCGCCCGCCCGATGCCCGCGAAGGGCCGGCCTGCCGGTGAAGCCGCGTGCGGACTCGCGCAGCATCCCCGGCTCCACCGGGTCGTCGAGGTCGCTGTGCGGCACCGCGGCGGTCGCGAGCAGCCGCACCGCGTCCGGGCCGGCACCACAGAGCGGCTCGCCCCAATGACGCACGATCGGATATCCGTCGGCCAGGTCCAGCACCAGCTCCACGCCCGGCGCGGCCAACACCACGCAGCGGTCGTGCTCGACGACCCGGGCGCGCGTGGTCTCCGTCATGGCTTCCTCACCTCGAACGATGCGCCGCTCGCACGATGCGTGATCGACATCGTGCGCGCTGCGGCGACACCGGCCATTGTGGTCGAGCGTCGGACCTGGCGCACGCGGCGACGCGCCGCACCCGGCCGGCAGCCCCGCACGGTCGGCCCACGTCACGGAATGCCGCCACGCGCGCGCACGTTGACGCACGTCATGCGCACCATCCTCCACGCCGAGTTCGGCGACCCCGCCTCCGTCCTGTCCGTCAGCGACACCGACCTCCCCGAGCCCGGCTCCGGCGAGGTCCGCGTCCGCCTGATCCTCTCCCCCATCCACAACCATGACCTGTGGACCGTCCGCGGCACGTACGGCTTCAAGCCCGCGCTGCCCGCGAAGGCCGGCACCGAGGCCGTGGGCGTGGTCGACGCGCTCGGCGACGGCGTCGAAGGTCTCACCGTCGGCCAGCGGGTCGCCACAGGCGGCACGTTCGGCGTGTGGGCCGAGCACTTCATCGCCAAGGCCGCGGCCCTGATCCCCGTGCCCGAGGGCGTGGCCGACGAGGTCGCCGCCCAGCTCGTGTCCATGCCGTTCTCCGCCATCAGCCTGCTCGACTCGCTCGGCCTCAGCGCCGGCGACTGGATGATCCAGAACGCCGCGAACGGCGCAGTCGGCCGCCTGGTCGCTCAGCTCGCGCCCGCGCGGGGCATCCACGTGATCGGCCTGGTACGCAGGGCCGACGGCGTCTCCGAGCTCGCCGATGCCGGCATCGACCACGTGGTCTCCACCGACGCCGACGACTGGCAGGACCAGGTCCGCGCCCTCGCCGGCGACGCGCCGATCAAGGTGGGCATCGACTCCGTGGGCGGCGACGCCTCCGGCGACGTGCTGTCGATGCTCGCCGAGAACGGCACCCTCATCTCCTTCGGCGCCATGGCGTCGCCCACCATGAACATCTCGTCGGGAGACGTCATCTTCAAGCAGGCGACCGTCAAGGGCTTCTGGGGAAGCAAGGTCAGCCAGACCATGGCCGCCGAGGACCGCCGCCGGCTCATGGGCGAGCTGCTCGCGCGCGTCGCCGACGGCACGCTCGCGCTGCCGGTGGAGGCGATCTACCCGCTCGAGGAGATCGGCGCCGCGGCGAACGCGAACTTCGAGCCCGGCCGCGCGGGCAAGATCCTGCTCAAGCCGTGAGGCACCAGCCCCGGCGCGGTGGCACGCTGCGCCGGGGCTAGTCTCACCCACGTGACCGCACCCGCCCCCGCCACCTCGACTATGCGTGAGGTCCGCCTCGGCCGGCCCGTCGACGGCCCGCCTCGACCGCTCCGGCGCCGCAGGCTGAGGTCGATCGCCCTGGTCGCGGCGATCGCGCTCCTTGCCTCCGCCTGCACCTCGACGCCGCAGTACCCGACCGTCGACCCCGCCGACCGCGGCCCCATCCCGGACTCCCGGATCAGCGTGCAGCTGTTCAACTTCTTCTCCTACGTGGGCTTCGGCGAATCGGAGGAGGAGCAGGCCCGCCAGGCCCAGGTGCTGACCGCGCTCTCCGACGCGGGATACACGCACGTGGAGCCGATCGACTACACGCATTTCCAGGGGCTGACCGCTCAGGAGTACCGCGCGCTCCTGGACGCACGCGGACTCCAGGCGAGCTCGTTGCACACGTCGGTGACCATGTCCACCACGGACGAGCAGTGGCAGGCGACGCTCGACACCGCTCAGACGATCGGCGCCCCCTACGTGGGTGCGGGATCCACGCCGGAGGACCTCACCACCCGTGAGGGGTGGGAGGCGTACGCGGACCGGATCGACCAGCTGGGCGCGATGGCGCGCGAGCGCGGCATGCGGTACCTGGTGCATCTCCATGACACGGAGTTCGCGGCCGTCGAAGGCGGTGAGAGCGCGCTCGACATCCTCGTCTCGCGCACCGACCCGGCGAACGTCACCTTCGAGCTCGACCTGTACTGGGCGGTCAAGGCGGGCGAGGACCCGGTCGCGCTCGTGCGGCGCTACGGGGATCGGATCGCCCTCCTGCATGTGAAGGACATGGCGGCCGACGGGTCCATCACCACTGCGGGCGACGGCGTCATCGACTTCGCGGCGGTGTTCGCCGCCGCAGGCGACAACGTGGACTTCTACGTGATCGAGCGGGACCCGCCCCTGGACGACTCGTCGTTCGATCCGTTCCCCCCGTCGATCGCGGGGCTGCGGTTCCTGCAGACGATCCAGTTCTGAGCACCGATGCGGCTGCGGGCCCTGCCGGGCACTCCGCCGCGCACGGAGGTCAGGCGGCGACGAGCTCCCGCTCGTCCGCCGACTCCCGGGCCTTGTCCGCCGGGAAGATGATCTTGAACACCGGGAAGTAGATCACCAGCTGCACGCCACCGTTGATGACGGTCACCGCGAGGTTGTAGATCGCGGGGTCCAGGTGCGCCGCGAGGAACGGCACATACAGGCTCATGAGCAGGCTGCACGCCATGGTGATGAGCACGAGCGCCACCGCGTACCAGGCCAGCTGGAACCAGACGTTGCCGTGGGACTTGAACGTGACGTTGCGCTGCAGGGGGAAGTTCACGCCCTGCGAGATCACCAGCATCAGCACGAACGCGACGAAGTAGCTGAGGCCGCCCAGCGCGTCGCCCGTGACGGGGTAGTCGAACACGTAGGTGTCGATCGGCCCCAGCGTCACGTGCAGGAGCTGGGCGGGAGTCTCGCCCCATCCGGTGTAGGTGAACAGCAGCACCGGCAGGAACGTGAGAAGCAGGTACTGCAGCGCGGCGACCAGGAACGAGAGCCCGGAGAACTTGGCCATCTCCGCGATCAGCGCGTGGCTCTCGGCGAAGCGCTGCCACCGGCCGACGATCCCGTGGGTGAGCTGCATGTGTCGTCTCCTCGTCATCGAGCGCGCCCTCCGGGCGCGGCCCGATGCACGCTAATGCACCGTCTGCCGTGAGGAGCGGGACGCGACTCAACCTGTCGGTTCCGCGTCACGAACGGTCGGCGGGGACGTCAGATGGCGGGCTGCTGCTGCGTGATGCAGTGGATGCCGCCCCCGCGGGCGAACAGGGGCCGGGCGTCGACCATCACGATCTCGCGGCCCGGGTACTCGGCTGCCAGGATGTCCTGGGCCACGGCGTCGTGCGGGTCGTCGAACGCGCACAGGATCACCGCACCGTTGATCACGAAGTGGTTGACGTACGAGTAGTCCACCCACCCCTCCTCGTCCCTCAGGACCGTGGGGGCGGGCAGGGACACGACCTGCAGCGCGCGACCGTCGGCGTCGGTCTGGGCCTCGAGGGTCGCGCGGATCAGACGGCTCACCTCGAAGTCGGGGTGCGCCGGGTCCTGCTGGTCGTGGATCAGCACCCGGCCAGGCGCGGTGAAGCACGCGACGATGTCCACGTGGCCGCGGGTGCCGAAGCGGTCCGAGTCGCGGGTGAGCCCGCGCGGCAGCCAGATCACCTTGCGGGCGCCGACCGTGCGGGCCAGCTCGGCCTCCACGTCCTGCTCGGTGAGGCCCGGGTTGCGGCCAGGGTCCAGCTGGACCGTGCGGGTGACCAGGAACGTGCCCTGCCCGTCGGTGTGGATGCCGCCACCCTCGTTCACCAGGGGCGAGTCGACGGCGGTCGCCCCCGAGGCGCCGGTCGCGATGAGGCTCGCCTCCGCGTCGTGCTCCCACGACGCCCAGTCCTGACCACCCCAACCGTTGAACTGCCAGTTCACCGCGCCCAGGCCGCTCGTGCCGCGCACGAACGTCGGCCCGATGTCCCGGTACCAGCCGTCGTCGAGTGCACCCTCGATCGTGTCCACCTCAGGCAGCAGGTAGCGGGTCGCGACATCCTTGAGGTGCGCGGGCACCACCATCGTCACCGGCTCGAACCGTACGATCGCGTTCGCCACCGCCGCCCACGTGGCCCACGCCTCGTGGGCCCGGTCCCCGAGCGTGTACGCGGCGGACGGCCACGCCATCCAGGCGCGCTCGTGAGGCTCCCACTCGGCGGGCATGGTCCAGATCATGCGTCCCCTCCCAGGTACGACGGCGGCACGCGGGGGGGCAGCACCTTCTCGATCGCGGCCGCCAGGCTCAGCAGGTGGGCGTCGTCCCAGGCGCGGCCCATGATCGTGAGGCCCACGGGCATGCCCGTGTCCTCCATGACCCCCATGGGGACGGTCACCGTTGGGATCCCCAGATGCCGGATCGCCAGGTTCCCGTTCGCCACCCACACGCCGTTGCGCCACGCGAGGTCCGCTGACGCAGGGTCCGTGTCGGAGTCGGCTGGGCCGACGTCCGCCATCGTGGGCAGCACGACCGCGTCGAGGCCGTGCGCATCCATCCAGTCCTCGAGCAGCACCTTGCGCGCACGCTCCAGGCCCTCGAGACCCTGCTGCAGGAAGCCGACGCGGTGCCACGGGACCACGCCCTCACGCGCCCTCCGCACGTGGTCGCCCAGGTCGAACGCGTCGTCGGCATAGCGGGCGGGGAGGTGCGGGGAGTCGTAGCGATCCGGCGACGCTCCCGCGGGCGCGGGGAAGATGAGGTCAGGATCCGCCTCGGCCAGGCTGCTGAGGCCCGGCTGACCGTTCGCGGCGAGGAAGTCGTCCCAGCCCCACATCGACAGGTCCCACAGCTCGTTCTCGAAGTACTCCGCAGGCACCCAGCCGCGCTGCACCAACGCCCCCGCCTCGTACTCCTCGACGGCAGGCAGGTCCGTCTCCATGACCTCGGCGCCGGCCGCCTCGAGCGCAGTCCTCGCCCGCTCCCACAGCGCGATCACCGAATCACGCGTGCGGATCGGATGCGGCGCGTCGGGGGTGCCGTTGATGTACATGCGCGGGATCGCGACCCGCACGCGGCTCAGGTCCACGTCAGGGAGCATGCTGCCGCGGCTCGCGGCCATCTCCTCAGGGCTAGGCATGGCCACCCAGTGCTGCATGCGCCACAGGTCGCCCCGGGTGTCAGGGTCGAACGCGATGAGGTGCGGCACCAGCTCCTGCATGTCCGCCACCGTGCGCGTATGGGGGACGACGACGTCCATGGTGGGCACCAGCGGCCAGTTGCCGCGCACCGAGATGAGGCCGCGCGACGGCGTGTACGCGACCAGAGCGTTGCACGACGCGGGGGCACGTCCGCTCGACCACGTCTCCTCGCCCAGCCCGAACGTCGCGAGGCTGGCCGCCGTCGCCGTGCCCGACCCGTTGGACGATCCGGAGCCGAACGCCGACGTCAGGTAGGCGCGGTCGTACGGGCTCTCCGCCCGCCCGTACAGCCCCCTCTGCATGCCGCCGTTCGCCATCGGCGGCATCGTGGTCCTGCCCAGGTGCACGGCACCCGCCTTGCGCAGCCGTTCGATCGTGAACGCATCGCGCGTGGCCACCAGATCCTTGAACGCCGGCGAACCCGCCGCGCACGTCAGCCCTTGGACCATGTACGAGTCCTTGGCGGTGTAGCAGATCCCGTCCAGCGGACCCAGGGTCGCGCCGCGCGCGCGGCGCTCGTCGGAGGCTCGCGCCTGGTCCAGTGCGGTGGGATCGAGCACGCACACGGAGTTGAGGCCCCCAGGCCCGGCGTCCAGGCGGGCGATGCGGTCCAGGTACGCCTGCGCGAGCTCGACCGCGGTGACCTCGCCGGACTCGAGCGCGGCGCGCACCTGGGCGATCGACGCCTCGACCACATCGAAAGCCATGCCGCACGCCCCTCTCCCCTGGACCATTCGGGTGACGCACACAGTATCCGTTGCGAGAGCAAGGTCGTGCCGTGGCGCCGCCCGCGCGCGCCGCACCGAGGCTCCGGCAGCACCTGGCTCACCGCTGCCTCCACCGCCTACGATCGGACCGTCGTCCGGCCGCCACCGCACCTCGGTGCGGCCCCGTCAGTCCTCGATCGAAGGAACCTATGCCCACCGTCAAGGCCTATGCCGCTCCGTCCGCCACCGAACCGCTGATCCCCACCGAGATCACCCGACGACCTGTCGGTGCCACCGACGTGCTGATCGCGATCCGCTACGCGGGCATCTGCCACTCCGACATCCACCTCGTGCGCGGCGACTGGGGCCCGGTCACGTACCCCCAGGTCGTCGGCCACGAGATCGTCGGCGAGGTCGTCGAGGTCGGGGACGCCGTCACCAAGCACGCCGTCGGCGACCGCGTCGGCGTCGGTTGCATGGTCGACTCGTGCCGCGAGTGCGAGAACTGCCTGGCAGGCATGGAGAACTACTGCCTCAAGGGCAACACGCAGACGTACGGCTCCGTCGACCGCGACGGGACCATCACGCAGGGCGGCTACTCGACCCACGTGGTCGTCGACCAGGACTTCGTGCTGAAGGTCCCCGAGGCGATCCCGTTCGAGGCGGCCGCACCCCTGCTGTGCGCGGGCATCACCACCTACTCCCCGCTCGCGCACTGGGGTGCGGGCCCCGGCAAGCGCGTCGCCGTCGTCGGCATGGGCGGGCTGGGCCACATGGCCGTGAAGATCGCGGCCCAGATGGGCGCGGAGGTCACCGTGCTGTCTCGCACGCTCGACAAGAAGGACGACGCGCTCGCCTTCGGCGCGACCCGCCACCTGTCCACCATGGACGACGCGACGTTCACCGACAATGCCGACACGTTCGACCTGATCGTGAACACCGTCAGCGCCGCGCTGCCGCTCGACCGCTACCTGCGCATGCTGCGGCTCGACGGCACCATGGTGAACGTGGGCGCGCCCCCGGAGCCGATGCCCGTGCACGTGTTCACCCTCTTCGGCAACCGCCGCTCGTTCGCCGGCTCCAGCATCGGCTCGATCGCCGAGACGCAGGAGATGCTCGACTTCTGCGCCTTGCACGGCATCGCGCCCGAGACCGAGCTGATCGGGGTCGACTCCATCAACGAGGCGTACGAGCGGGTCCTGTCGAGCGACGTCCGCTACCGCTTCGTGATCGATACAGCGACGCTGTAGGCGGCGCGGCGGGCCGCTGCCCCGGCGTGCGCAGCGGCCCTGCCAGGACGGCTGGCTACATCTCCGGCGCCATGTCGGCGAAGTGCGCGTAGTCCTTCTTGAACGCCACCGCGATCGTGTCGGTGGGACCGGCACGATGCTTCGCGACGATGAAGTCGGCTTCGCCTGGGCGGTTGTCACGGTCGTACGCGTCCTCGCGGTGCAGCAGGATCACGATGTCCGCGTCCTGCTCGATGGCACCGGACTCGCGCATGTCGGACAGCATCGGCTTCTTGTCGCCACGCTGCTCAGATCCACGGTTCAGCTGCGAGATGGCGATCACCGGCACCTCGATCTCCTTGGCGAGCAGCTTGAGCGCACGGGAGAACTCCGAGACCTCCTGCTGACGAGACTCGACCTTGCGGCCCGAGCTCATCAGCTGCAGGTAGTCGAGCACCACGAGCCCTAGGTTGTGCTGCTGCTTGAGGCGCCGGCACTTCGCGCGGATCTCCATGAGCGTCATGTTCGGAGAGTCGTCGATGAACAGCGGTGCCGTGGACACGCGGGACGATGCCCTTGCAAGGCGGTCCCAGTCGCTCGGTCCCAGCGGACCCTTGTTGAGCTGGGTCAGCTTCACGTTGCCCTCGGAGGAGAGCATGCGCTTGGTGATCTCCTCCTTGCTCATCTCCAGCGAGAAGATGACGGAGGCGATGTTGTGGTGGATCGAGGCGGACCGGGCGATGTCCAGGCCGAGCGTCGACTTGCCGATCGCGGGTCGCGCGGCGATGACGATCATCTGACCGCCCTGGAGGCCGCCGGTGAGGTCGTCGAGGTCGCGGAACCCGGTCGGCACGCCCTTGAGGCTGCCGTCGTGCTTCGATGCCTGGTCGATCTGACCCAGGGTGGACTCGAGGATGTCGCCGATCGGCAGGTAGTCGTCGGAGTTGCGTCGCTCCGTGACGGCGAAGATCTCTGCCTGGGCGCCGTCGACGATCAGGTCGACCTCGCCTCCGTCGCCGTCGTACCCCATGTTGGCGATGCGGGTCCCCGCCTCCACCAGCCGACGAAGGATCGACTGCTCGCGGACCAGCCGCGCGTAGTAGCCGGCTGAGGCGGCGGAGGGCACGGTCGCGATCAAGGTGTGGAGGTACTCGGCGCCGCCGATCCGGGACAGCTGACCCGTGCGCTGGAGCTCTGCGCTCACGGTGAGCGCGTCGACGGGATCGCCGCCGTTGTAGAGCTTCGTGGCGACGTCGAAGATCAGCTCATGCGCAGGCTTGTAGAAGTCGTCGGCGCGGACGGTCTCGATGACGTCGGCCATCGCGTCCTTGGAGAGCAGCATCGCTCCCAGCACCGACTGCTCGGCCTCGAGGTTCTGCGGCGGCAGGCGGTCGAATGTGGTCGGTCCGTTGTACGACGACTCGAGCTCGTCGATGGACATACGGGACTCCCTCTCCTGCGTCGGCCTTGCTGCACGGGCGTCCGGCTGGACGACACGTTCCCACCCTCTCGCGCAGGTCTGACAACGGACGTTAGGCGTGGCGCGCGTCGATATCAAACCGGTCGATGCCGCGTCGACCCGACGTCGGTGGAGAACCTGGGAGGAACCTGGGGATCCCGTGGAGAACGGTGTGTGGGAGAACCCGTGGACACATGGGGATAACGCTGTGAGTTCTGACACACCAGCCGCTCAATTGCGTTATCTACCAGCCATGTTGGGGCAATCAACATTGTGGAGAAAGCGGTGGGAAAAGTCGTCGGCGTGTCGCGCACCGGCGTGTCGCGGCGCGCCGTGCCATGTTCGCGCAAGCCCCCGAAGGACGTCCGATTCACCCCGATTTCCGCCCTTGACAACGTACACCGGAAGCGCCCGCCTCGCAGGTCGCGGACGGCGTCGCGACGACCCCGTGGACATCGAGCCGCAGACGCACGAAGGCCCGGCTCCTGGAGGAGCCGGGCCTTCATGAGCGGACCGGAGTCCGCAGGATCGTCAGCGCCCCGGGAACCGGGGGCCGGGATCGCGCTACTTCGCGGCGACGACCTTGACGGCGACGGTCGCGGAGACCTCGTCGTGCAGGGACACCGAGACGGTGTACTCGCCGAGCGCCTTGATCGGCTGAGCGACGTGGATGCGACGCTTGTCGACCTTGGCGCGGTCGCCGATGGCGGCCGCGATGTCGGCAGGGGTCACCGCGCCGAAGAGACGACCGGACTCGCCGGCCTTCGCCTCGACGACGACCTCGTTCGCCTGGAGAGCGTCACGAGCGGCCTGAGCGCCCTCGATGCTCTCGATCTCCTTGGCGCGACGCGCCTTGCGCAGACCGTCGATCTGCTTCTCGGCACCAGCCGACCACGGGGTGGCCAGCTTGCGGGGCACGAGGTAGTTGCGGGCGTAGCCGTCCTTGACGTCGACGACGTCGCCGGCGATGCCGAGACCGTGGACCTCGTGGGTGAGGATCACCTTAGCCATGAGAGCCCTCCGATCAGCGGCCGGAGCCGGCGTAGGGAAGCAGGGCCATCTCGCGCGCCACCTTGATGGCACGGGCGATCTCGCGCTGCTCCTGGACGGAGACACCGGTCACGCGACGCGAGCGGATCTTGCCGCGGTCGGAGATGAACTTGCGCAGCAGCGCGGTGTCCTTGTAGTCGATCTTCTGAACCTTGGCCGCCTTGAGGGGATTGACCTTCTTGCGCGGCTTGCGGATGTCGTTCTTAGCCATATCTCTTGTTCCTGGGTGTTTAGAAGGGGGGCTCGTCCGACGCCGGGGCCGTGGCCCACGGGTCGTTGTCAGAACCGCCGGCCGGAGCGGAGTAGCCGCCACCGCCACCCGAGAAGCCGCCGCCACCGTTGCCGCCGCCACGCTGCGTACGCGTCACCTTGGCGGTGGCGTAACGGAGCGAGGGTCCGACCTCGTCGACCTGGATCTCGTTGACGGTGCGCTTCTCGCCATTGGCCTCCCACGAGCGCGACACCAGGCGGCCCGTCACGATGACGCGCATGCCCTTCGTCAGCGACTCGGCCACGTTCTCCGCGGCCTCGCGCCACAGGGAGCAGCGCATGAACAGGGTCTCCCCGTCCTTCCACTCGTTCGTCTGACGTTCGAACGTACGAGGGGTAGATGCCACCGTGAAGTTGACCACCGCGGCGCCGGACTGGATGAATCGCAGCTCGGGGTCGCCGGTGAGGTTTCCGATCACGGTGATCTGGGTCTCGCCTGCCATGTATGGCTCCCTACGGGTCGCTAGCTGTGGGTGAGGGTTACTGACGCAAGCCCGGTCGCCTTACTTGGCGTCCGGGCGGAGCAGCTTCAGGCGCAGGACGGTCTCGTTGAGGCCGAGCTGACGCTCGAGCTCCTTGGCCGTCGCGGACTCCGCGGTGAAGTCGATCACCGCGTAGATGCCGTCGCTCTTCTTCTTGATGGGGTACGCAAGGCGGCGGCGGCCCCACACGTCGAGCTTGTCGATCGTGCCGTTGTCGCCGGTGATCACGCCGAGGTACTTCTCGAGCGACGGGGTGACCGTACGCTCATCCACCTCAGGGTCGAGGATGACCATCATCTCGTAATGACGCATCGAAATACCCACCTCCTCTGGACTCATGCGGCCACGGACGTTCCGTGGCAGGAGGGCTGATGCTCCGCGGAGCGCGGCGCCGGGTGACGGCGCGCAACCACGAGGAACAAGGGTACGGCATCGCGCCGGTGCTCGCCAGGCGCCCTGGGGAGGCGAAGCCGCCCGCGCGGTCCACAGGTCCGCAGGCCCGACGCCGTCCGGCTGGAACGGTCCCGTTACGCTGGTGGGGTGAACGCCTCCGCAGACGCCCTCAGCGTCGCCCAGGTCCCCGACGATCGCTTCCTCGAGCTGGCGCGCGGCGCGCACCATCCGGTCCCGATCGAGCAGTCGCCTTCGTGGGATCCGTACGATGCCGCCGTCCCTGGTCGCGCCCCGTGGCGACGGCTGCTGGTCTCCGTGGGCGGTGCGCCCGTCGCCCTGATCGCCTTCAGCGCGTTCGACGGTCGTGGCTTCCGGTACCTGTGGGCCAAGCACGGTCCGATCTGGCTGGCCGAGCAGAGCCCCGAACGGGAGCGCTCCGTGCGGGAGGCGCTGGTGCGATACGTCAGGGCCGAGGCGCCCTGGGCGGTCTTCCTGCGCCTTCACGCCAAGCATGCCGCGCCTGACCTGCGAGAGCTCCTGCAGACGGTGACGTACGACCACACGGTGGTGGTGGACCTCACCCGGGACGAGGACGCCATCATGCAGTCCTTCTCCAAGCGGGGCCGCTACAAGACGCGCAGAACCCTCAAGGACGAGGCGATGACGGTGACCGAGGAGACGGGTGTCACCGACGAGCAGTTCGCGGAGCTGTACGCGATCTACCGGGAGACCGCCTCGCGTGACGGGTTCGGGATCTTCGACGCCGACGTCTACCTCACGATGCTGCGCTCGCTCGGCGAGCACGTGCGGCTCTTCGTGGCGCGCCGGCACGACACCGGCGAGGACGGCGCGCTGACGCCCGGTCGCGCGGTGTCGTGGGTCATCTCCACCGTCTACGACCACGCGGGGGTCGACGTCTACGCTGCCGGGAACCACGAGGCACGGCAGACCGACGCGGCGCTTCGCCTCAAGTGGCACATCCTCACGACGCTCAAGGCCGAGGGCGTCACGCAGTACGACCTCATGGGCGTGGGCTCGGAGCGAGCGCCTCAGCTCATGGGCGTGCGCGAGTTCAAGCAACAGCTCGGAGAGATCGTCGAGGTCGACGGCGCATGGGACCTGCCGGTCAAGGGCCCGCGGTATGCCGGGCTCGCGTTCGCGCTCCGGCTGAAGCGCGCGCTGCGTCGATGACGCGACGCTGACGCACGAGGGGCGGCTCCGCAGTGCGCGGGGCCGCCCCTCGTGCGTCAGCGAGGCTAGGGAGCGGTGATCGTCTTTCCAGCCGCGCCTGCGGCGGCGGCCGCGGGCGCGGTCGTGGTCTGGCTCGGCGAGGGCGACGGCGCGGTCGTCGTCTTGGTCGGCGCCGGTGTCGGTGCGGTCGTCGTGTCGCTGGGCGAGGGCTCCGGTGCGGTGGTCGTCACCTCGGGCGTCGGCGTCGCCGACGGGGTGGGTGAGGCCGTCGGCTCCAGGAGCCGGTCGGTGCCCACGTTGGCGCGCGCGGGGAATGCCTCGGCCGGGTACTCGTCGAGGATGGGGCCCATCATGGCGGTCCAGATGTCGCACGGCACCGTGGAGCCGGTGATCTGCTTGTAGCCGCCGAACGTGTCGATCTGCTCGACCGAGCCGTCGTCACCGACCTGGTAGAGCGCGACGGCGCCGACGATCTGGGGCGTGAAGCCGATGAACCACGCCGACTTGTTGTCGTTCGAGGTTCCCGTCTTTCCTGCGATGTCACGACCGAGCGAGCTGGCGGTCTTGCCGGAGCCGTACTTGACCACCTGCTGCATCGCGTAGGTGGTGTCGGCGATGACGTTGGCGTCGAAGACCCGGTTCTGCACGACCTCGTGCTGGTAGACGGGGGCGCCCGTCGCGTCGTTCACGGTCTCCACCATGTACGCCTCGGTGCGCACCCCGCCGGAGGCGATGGTCGCGTAGGCGTTGGCCATGTCGATCGGGTGCGGGGCTGCCGCGCCGAGCACGATCGAAGGGTTGGCGTTGAGGTCGGTGGTGTCCGCGGGCACGCCTGCGGTGATGGCCGTGTTCATCACGTTCTCGGGGCCTACGTCGTTCGTGAGCTGCACGAAGGCGGTGTTGACCGAGTTCTGCGTGGCCTTGACGAGGTCGATGACGCCGTAGCTGACGCCGCCGAAGTTGCGGACCGGGTTGTCGTAGCCGTCGAGCGTCATGTTGTTGTTCGCCAGGTACTGGGTGCCGAGGCCGATCCCCTGCGAGAGCGCGGTGATGAGCGCGAACGGCTTGAAGGTCGATCCCGCCTGTGCGATGTCCTGGGTCACGGCGTTGCGCTGGATCGTGAGGTAGTCGGCGCCCCCGTACATCGACGTGATGGCTCCGGTATCCGCCGCGACCGTGACGGCCGCCACCCGAAGGTGGTCCGAGTGGTCGGAAGGCATGGCCGCGACGGCGGCCTCGACGGAGTCCTGGTCGGTCTTGTTGATCGTGGTGATGATCGACAGCCCGGAGGTCTCGATCTCCTCCTGCGTGTAGAGCCCGGTGGCGATCACCTCGTCGAGCGCCTCCCGGATCAGGTATCCCGTGGGTCCCGCGTACACGTTGTCGTTCGTGTACTCGATGACGTCAGGGAACACCTGCGCGTCCCGCTCCTCCTGGGAGAGCGCGCCCGTGGCCACCATCGCGTCGAGCACGTGGTTCCAGCGCTCCTCCGCCTTGGTCGCGTTGTTGCGCGGGTCCCACGCGGACGGCGCGGGGACGATGCCGACGAGCATCGCCGACTCCGACACCGTGAGATCGGCGGCATCCTTGCCGTAGTACGCCTGCGCGGCAGCCTGGATCCCGTACGCGCCGCGGCCGAAGTAGATGGTGTTGAGGTAGTTGGCGAGCACCTCCGACTTGGACTGCTCCTGGCTCACCTTGAGAGCCATGAGCGCCTCCTCGATCTTGCCGGGGATGTCGGTGACGGTCTTGCCCGAGTAGTAGCGCTCGACATACTGCTGGGTGATCGTGGATCCACCCTGCTTCTCACCCTTGATGACCGTCTTGTAGAGCGCGCGGGCAGTGCCCATGAGGTCGACGCCCTTGTTGGTCCAGAACGTGCGGTCCTCGGAGGCGACGATCGCGTCCTTGATGGACTGCGGCATCTCCTCGTAGGTGATGATCTCGCGGTTCGCCTGACCCAGGGCGCCCATGGGGGTGACACCGTCGGAGTAGTACACCGTGGACGACTGGAAGAGCGCGAACTGGTCGGGCTGGGGCACCGTGAGGCTCTGATACTTGACGAAGAGCCCGATCGCCGCGGCGGTGAACAGCACCAGACCGGTGACGACGACGCCGATGCCGATGCGCTTGCCCCAGACCTTCCAGGGCGCCTTCGGCGGCTTGCCGTCGCCGGACCCCTTGCCTGCGCCCTTGGTGCTCACGGATGCCGACGACGCGCCGGTGGACGCCCTGGTCACGCCGGTCGTCTGGCGCGTGGGGCGCGGCCCAGCGGCCTGACCGGCGGAGGTCGGGCGGACGGACTGCCGACGAGGGGCCTTCGGATCATCGCTCACGGAGTCAGTCTACGAACGGGGCGCCGCACAGGTTCCCGTACTCACAGGCGTGGCGAGGTTGCGCGCGATGTATCGATGCGATACAACTTGGTGCTACATATCGCGTCGATACATCGCGCCGCCTGCACTGGGGCGAACGCGGCTCGACCGCCCGAGCACCGAGAAGGAGAACGATGGCCAAGACCGACGTGCTCACCCTCGGCATCCTCGGGATGCTCGCGGAGCAGCCGCTTCACGGCTACCAGATCCGCAAGCGGCTCGGCTCGCAGCTGGGCCCGTTCCGCGCCCTCAGCTACGGATCGCTGTACCCGGCCCTCAAGCGCATGCTCGAGTCCGGGCTCATCGAGAACGTCGGCGAGGACGACGCGGTCGCCACGGGGTCGCGTCGGTCGCGCATCGCCTACGCCCTCACGAC
Source organism: Demequina capsici (assembly GCF_032102965.1). Taxonomy (NCBI): domain Bacteria; kingdom Bacillati; phylum Actinomycetota; class Actinomycetes; order Micrococcales; family Demequinaceae; genus Demequina; species Demequina capsici. The sequence continues at coordinate 2,945,315 of NZ_CP134880.1, forward strand.
CCAGGGCCGCGCCCGCTTCGAGGACGAGCTCGCGTCGGCCGGCGCCCACGCCTACGACGACGACTCCTTCGACCTGCGCTTCTCGCTGTTCGGCCAGACCGACTCGGCGACCCGGCTCAGGATTCTCGAGGGCCGCCGCATGCGGCTCTCCGAACGGCTCGAGGAGCTCCAGGAGATGCGCCGCCGGCAGCGCGAGCGTGCCGACGCCTACACCTCCGAGCTGCACCGCCATGGACTCGAGCGCGTCGAGCGCGAGGTCGAATGGCTGGACCAGCTCATCGAGAACGAACGTTCCGCCACGCGCGGAGAAGAGAACGGATCCGCCGCGTCAGCGGGGGACGACTGAAAGGGAAGAACCAATGGCGAAGCTCAAGGTTGCCATCGTCGGCGTCGGCAACTGCGCCACGTCGCTGATCCAGGGAGTCGAGTTCTACAAGAACACGCCTGCCGATGAGAAGGTCCCCGGCCTCATGCACGTCCAGCTCGGCGACTACCACGTCTCCGACATCGAGTTCGTGGCGGCGTTCGACGTCGACTCGCTCAAGGTGGGCAAGGAGCTCATCGAGGCGACGAACTCGTCCGAGAACAACACCATCAAGATCTGCGAGGTCCCCAAGACGGACATCCAGGTCTCGCGTGGCGTCACGCTCGACGGCCTCGGCGAGTACTACCGGGCGACGATCGTCGAGTCGGACGACGCTCCCGTCGACGTGGTCCAGGTCCTCAAGGACTCCGAGGCCGACGTGCTCGTGTGCTACCTGCCCGTGGGCTCCGAGGAGGCCGCCAAGTACTACGCGCAGTGCGCGATCGACGCGGGCGTGGCGTTCGTCAACGCCCTGCCCGTCTTCATCGCGTCCGACCCGGAGTGGGCGCAGAAGTTCACCGACGCCGGCGTCCCGATCGTCGGCGACGACATCAAGTCGCAGGTGGGCGCCACCATCACGCACCGCGTGATCGCGAAGCTGTTCGAGGACCGCGGCGTCCGTCTGGACCGCACCTACCAGCTCAACGTCGGCGGCAACATGGACTTCAAGAACATGCTGGAGCGCCGTCGTCTCGAGTCGAAGAAGGTCTCGAAGACGCAGGCCGTCACCTCGAACCTTCACGACAGCCCGATCGCAGGCAAGAAGTACGACCGCAACGTGCACATCGGCCCGTCGGACTACGTCGAGTGGCTCGACGACCGCAAGTGGGCGTACGTGCGCCTCGAGGGCTCGGCCTTCGGCGAGGTGCCCCTGAACCTGGAGTACAAGCTCGAGGTCTGGGACTCCCCCAACTCGGCCGGCGTCATCATCGACGCGGTCCGCGCCGCGAAGATCGCGAAGGACCGCGGCATCGGCGGCCCGATCACCTCGGCGTCGACCTACTTCATGAAGTCCCCGCCCATCCAGATGGAGGACACCGAGGGCCGCGCCGCGCTCGAGGCGTTCGTCCGCGGCGACGTGGAGCGCTAGGCAGCATCCGTCAGCGGCGCGCGCCGCGCGGCCCTGACGGCACGAAGGCCGGGATCCCGTGAGGGGTCCCGGCCTTCGTCGCATTCAGCGGGGTCTCGGCGGACGTGCAAGCTCGCCGTCCGCTCGCATGCACCGCCGCCGGGCGAGGGCTCGATCAGCCCTTCGGATCCGGCCTGAACTGGTTGGGCCCGGGATTGCCAGGGATGAACGCGACGATGAACGTCAGCAGCGGCACGAACCAGCCGACGATCGACAGCGCGCCTCCCCAGCCGATGTCCTGGTAGCGCCGCCAGGCGAGCGCGAGCGAAGGGATCAGCACGAACAGCCCATAGATGGCGATGATCGCGAGCAGGATCACGCCGACCGCGGTGAGGCTCGAGTCCGACATGCCGAGCGTGACCAGCAGGACGTAGAGCACGATCTCGATCAGCGCGTTCGTCAGCGCGAAGCTCCAGTACTAGGCCCGCCTGGAACGCCCGCTGAACTGCGCGTACTTGCTGAGCGCCGCCTTGTATCCGTCCATGGATCTCCCCTTCCGGCGCCGTCACGGTGGCGGGCCTGACCCGACGCTAGCGGCACGACCCGCCGTGCGCGCGGCGAGGCGACGTGGGGGCGCCCGCCGCGCGTCACCGGTGAGCGTGCGCGACGATCGCGTCCTCGATCGAGGTGGTGCCTCCCACGACCTCCCATTGGTGGAGCGCTGTCGCAGGATCGGCGATGCAGGCGGCGATCAGCGCGGCGACGTCGTCCCTGGGGATCGCTCCCGGTCCCACGTCGGGTCCGAGCTCCACGAGGCCCGTCGGCGCGTCGTCGGTGAGGCGCCCGGGACGCAGGATCGTCCACGCGAGCCCGCTCGCCCTCAGGGCGCTGTCCGCCTCCCGCTTGGCCTCGACGTACGCGACCCAGGCCTCGCCGCGGGACGCGTCGGCGGGCGCGTCGACGCCGATGGCGGACACCTGCACGAACCGTCGGATCCCTGACAGCTCCGCTGCGGCGATCGACTTGAGCGAGCCCCCGAGGTCGACCGTCTGCTTGCGTCCCGCGTTGCCGTCCGCGCCGCCGCCGGCGGTGAAGACGACCGCGTCGCACCCTTCGAAGGCGGCCACGAAGTCGTCGACCCCTGCGTGCTCGATGTCGAGGCGACGCGGATCACCGCCCGCGACCGCGAGCGCCTCCAGCTGGACGTCTCGGCGCGCGAGCGGCACCGCTGCTGTGCCCTGCTCGACGAGCCGGTCGACGAGGAGGCGACCGATCTTGCCGGCACCGCCGACGATCGCGACTCGTGAGGATGCGGAGAGCTGGCCCATGCTTGTGCGACGCGGCAGGACCACGCACTATTCCCGGCTCGCCTCGACGATCTGGAACTGCTGATGGACCACCTGGGTGCTCTCGTCGGTCGCGAGGAAGCGCGCGAAGGGCGCGCTGAGCGATCCATCTCCGTCATGCGCTTGGGCCGTCGCGGCGTAGGTGGTCGCCGAGTGGGCCTGTGCTCCGGGCGGCACGGAGTCGGTCACCGTGATGCGCAGCGGTCCATCGCCCTCGGGCGCGAGGTCCATGGCCGGGACGGTGTCCCCGTCGTGCACGAGCGACAGGACCGGCATCCCCGGCGGGTCGTCGGCCGTGTCGATCGGGGAGCCGGCCACGACGAGAGCCTCCACGGACACGTTGCCCAACCCTGACCTCGCAAGGTCCGCGGCCAGCATGCCACCCAACGAGAAGCCGACCACGAGGACGGGCGCTCCCGCGGGTATGCCCGCCTGGCGCACGGCCTCCTCGACGCCTTCGCGGTATGCCGAGGCGACCTGCGGCATGAGCGCGAGGTCCAGGATCGCGTCCAGGTCGTTGGGTGCAGGGGCGTCTCCGTGGGGCACCACCCAGTCCTGCGTCGACGGCAGCGTGAGGATCCAGACCTCGTCGCCGCTCGCAGGCGTGACGCGGGCGACGTCGACCACCGCGCGCTGGTCTCGGCCCATCGCGTCGACGAGCGCGCACGCGGAGATGAGGTCGGCCACGTCACGCGGCCGTGCCGCGTCGAGCCGCGCCTGCGCGGCGTCCGATCCCTCGGGGCCTCCCGGCCGGAGCCGCTGGACTGTCGGCGATGGCGCGAACACCTCCGTTCCCAGTCGCCAGCCGAGGAACAGCGCTGCCGGCGTCCACAGCAGCGACGCTGCCGCACCGACCAGCGGAAGCGTGGCCCGTCGCGACGTGTGCAGGGCGCGCGGCCGGTCCAGGGCGCTGAGTGCGCGGGCGGCCTGGGCCAGCGTGCGGTGCGCCACCTCCTCCTGCAGCGGGGTTCTGGCGTGGGTCGGCGGCAGGCTGCTCAGCGCATGCCCGGCCACCTGCAGCTGGTCCGCGACGGCCCTTCGCAGCCGCGCCAGGTCCCGCGCGTCCCGCCCGAGCTCCTCCTGCGCGGCCTCGAGCTCGTCCGCCGCGAGTCCGATCCCGACGTCGGCATGCAACCCGGACGCCGCGGCATCCCACCGGTCCGCCTCCGCCCTGAGCGCGTTCGCGCATGCGAGGAGCGGGTCCCCGGCGTCACGCATCAGCTGGCCTCGGCGCGGGCGCGGCGCTCGGCGCGGGCTGGATCGCGTCCGCCGCCACGGCATCGGCGCTCAGCAGCTGCGCCGCGGCCTGGTCGACGTGCTCCGCAAGGGTCAGGGCATCGGCGCTGATGGCAGCGGCCGCCCGGCGGTGATCGGCCCCGACCACGGCGGCCGCGTCGGCGAGAGCGCGATCGCCCGTCGCGTCCGCGGCGGCGGCGGGGTCCGCCTCGATGTCCACCGCCGCGAGCATGCGCAGCGCCTGCGCGGCCTGCGCGGCTGCCTCCTGGTCGACCTTCAGATCTGGCATCCGCCACCCCCTTCGCCACGAACGTAGGCGGCATGGGACGGCCCCGCGTCGGTCGACTGTTCCCATGGGGAGAGCGTCCACGCGCACGGGGCCTGTGGGCGGAGCCTGCCGATCAGCGGGGCGGCTGCGCGAACGGGTCGTCGGGCGACTGGTCGGCGTCCACCGGTGGTGCGGGAGGCGCCGGGAACGCCGCCTGAGGTGCAGGAAGGTAGCCGGGAGCAGCTGCCTGGTATCCGGTGGGAGCGCCGGGCGCCGCATAGCCGTGTGGCGCCTGCGGCCAGGAGCCGTCGATCCCCTTGGGGTTCGGTCCGTAGCGGTTTGCGCCAGGAGTCGAGTCCTGCACCGCGAAGACCAGCAGGACGATGCCGCCGCCGGGCACGAGCGAGATCCAGTACCACCACCCTGAGCGATCCGTGTCATGCATGCGTCGCACGAAGACCGCGAGCGACGGGAGGAGCAGGCCGAGCAGGACCACGGTGTAGATGCCCCAGCCGATCACCATCGGCACCCAGAACCCGGCGTCGAGCGCGTCGGACGGGAGGTTCCCGTCGGAGTCCGCCTGGGACACGACCGGGACGAAGGCGATCGTCATGAGGATGGCGAGCACGATGCCCATCACGAGGCTCACGAGCCCCGTGAACAGCGACCACCACCAGTACTCGGACCGGCGGGCGCGCCCGCCGAAGTCGGCGTACTTGGTGAAGCCTGTGCGGATGGCCTCGATGAAGCCCATGATCTCCCCCTTGCGTCGTGCCTCGCCGGCACCCACACACTAGCGTGCGGGAGACGCGGCGGAACAGGCCTTCGGCGGATTCACCAGGGACTTCGCTCGGAATGCTGAGCCTGCGCCACGCTCCCCTGGCGGGTCAGGACGACTGCTCGACCCCACGCAGCCGAGCCTGCCTGGCCTCCTTGATGGCGTCGAGGGCGTCGATCGCTTCGGCCGCGAACGGTGCGAGCGGCTTGAGGCGGGCCGCGCGGATCAGCCGCGCGAGCGTGGGCGCCAGGCGACCCACGATCTTCCGCGACACCCTTCCGTCCGGCGACAGGTCCTGCACCCATCCGAGCGTCACGACCATCTGCACGAGCCACAGGAGCTCGGGCAGCGACTGGCGCAGACGCGCGTCGGTCTTGAGGTCCGAGCCCTCGATCGCGTCCTCGTACAGCGCGATGAAGGTCTCGCGCGCAGGCTTGGACTCGGCGCTGAACGGGCTGAGGGGGCTGGTGGGGACCACGGCCATGCTGACGAGCGACTCCGCGACCGCACGGTACCGTCCGGACACCTCCAGGTAGGTGTCGAGCACGATCGCCAGCCGCGTCTTGAACGAACGCTCGCCCTGCATCCGCGCGCGGCTCAGGTCCGCGTGCTCGCGCGCGATGCGCAGGTAGAAGCCTTGGACCAGGTCCTCCTTGCCGGAGAAGTAGTAGTACGCGCTGCCGAGCGACACCTCGGCGCGCTCAGCGATGGCCCGCATGGTGGTGCGCTCGTACCCGTTCTCGAGGATCAGCGCGGTGGCGGCCTCCACGATGCGGTCGCGGGTCGTGCTGTCGAGCGTGGGCATGAGAACCTCCTGAACGTGTTCAACTCCGTTCAGGGTAAGCCCGCACCGTCCTGAACTGCACCGCCGTCTCGGCAGCGGCGAAGGCGAGGTTCACGAGCGCGAACGCCGCCCATGCCGTCATCGGCACCCCCACCAGGTGCGCCACGTACCACCCGCCCGCACCACGGAAGCCGGTCACCGCGAATCCGAGCAGCCCGACGATCCCCGAGGCGACCGCCACCGACGCGAGCACGGCACGCCCGCGCGAGGGCCCTGCCGGCGGTACCCGAGGCGGCGGACGCTCGCCGAACCGGAACGCGACGACAAGCACGACGACGACAGCCAGGAACGGCACCAGCATCGCCAGCTTCACCCACCAGAACGACGCCGTGGACGGATCGCCCGTCAGATCCACCCCGAGCACCCACAGCGCGCCGTGCACCGCGATCAACGCGGTGAGATGCCAGAGGAAGGCCGTCATCGCGACGGATCCGGCCACGATGACCGCCGACCACACGCGTCGTCGCTCGAGCCAGCGGTTCGCCGGCGCCCGCAGCAGGAGCAGCGCGCCCGCCTGCGCGCACGCGAAGGTCAGCAGCGCGACCGTCGGCGGCGCGAGGTTGGAGAGCCGTTCGCCCGCATACGACACCATGGTCGTCGAGTACGGCCCCAGCGTGACGAGGAGAGCGAGGACGACGACGCCCCCGCCCAGCATCGTCCAGCCGAGACGGCGCGCACCGAACCGGTCGGCCACGCCGTCGGCATAGAAGAAGCCCAGCTGGTGCACGGCCAGCCAGACCAGGGCGAAGTTCAGCCACTTCACGCCGTCCACGCCCGCCGCCAGACGCAGCAGGTCCACGAGCACGACGGCCGTCACCAGCGCGACAAGCACCCTCCAGCCCCACCGCTCGTGCGCCGTCAGCAACGCGGGCGCGAAGCCGACCGCGATCAGATAGATGCCGAGGAACCACAGCAGCTGACCGGCGACCTGCAGGACCGGGCCGGTCACCGTCTCATCGTTCGCGACCCGCTCGATCACGAGCGCCACGAGCAGCCACACGGCCACGAACAGCATGGTCGGCCGGAGCAGCCGAAGGATGCGCGAGCGCACGAAGTCGGCGTACCCGCCTCCCCGTGCCCGCGTGCTCCGCCACGACGTCGAGTGCGCGAAGCCGCCCACCACGAAGAACACCGGCATGACCTGGAGCACGAGCGTCAGCGGACGCGCCCACGCCTGCGTGTCCAGCACGTTCGCCACCGCGATCGTGCCCGTCGCATGGTCCATCGTCACCGCCGCCATGAAGAAGTGGCCGAGCATCACCCCCAGCAGCGACCCGACCCTCAGCAGGTCCGCATACCTGTCCCTCGACGCAGGAGTCGCGTCGACCATCTCCCCCAGACCCACCCGTGACCCCATGGCGCGATGCTAGCCGCCACCCTGCCTCTACGCTGGGCACATGTCCCTCAAGGCCGACCTCGGCGCGCTGTGGGAGTCGAGGGGCTTCCGCAGGCTGACCTGGGCGCGCCTGCTCTCGCAGGTGGGCGACGGGATGTTCCAGGTGGGGATCGCCACCGCCTTCTTCTTCGACCCGACCCATGCCACGACCCCCGCGCAGATCGCCGTGGGCTTCGCTGTACTGCTGGCGCCGTTCACGTTCGTCGGACCGTTCGTCGGACCGCTGATCGACCGGTGGCACCGGCAGCGCATCGTGCTCTTCGGGAACCTCGTTCGGCTGGTGCTCGCCGCCGGGATCGTGGCGCTGGTGCTCGCCGACGCGCCGTCCTGGGCGCTGTACGGAAGCGCGCTCGTGACGCTGTCGGTCAACCGCTTCCTGCTCGCCGCGATGACCGCAGGCCTGCCGCAGGTGGTGCCGCCGCACCAGCTGCTCGCAGCGAACGCGGTGCTCCCCACGCTCGGCACGATCGCCGCCTCGGCCGGCGGCGCGATCGGCGCGGTCGCCACCTTCGTCGTTCCGAGCGTGACCGACAGCTCGTTGGCGATCACCGCCCTGCTCGGCGCCGCCGCGCTGTTCGGCGCGTCGTCGTCCGCGGCGACCCGGATCGGCCGCACCGAGCTGGGACCGGTTCATCCGCTGGAGCACCTTCAGCTCGCCGAGCAGCTGCGCGCGCTCACCGCCGAGCTGCTCGAGGGCGAGCGGTACCTGCGCGCCCGGCGCACGCCCTGGCATGCGCTGGGAGTGATGTCGGCACAGCGGCTGCTCTACGGGCTCATGTTCGTGGCCGCGATCCTCGCGTCGCGGCAGGTGCTCGCTGATCCCACCGACGCCGCAGCGGGCCTGGGCGCGTTCTCCGTGGTGCTCGGGTTCGCGGCGGTCGGCTTCGGGCTGGCCGCAGTCCTCACTCCGGCGCTGGGCGACCGCATTCCACGGGACCGATGGATCCTCATGTGCCTCGGAGTGGGCGCCGTCGGTCAGGCGCTGCTCGCCATCGGTCCGTACCCGTGGGCCCTGCTCGCCGCCGCCGTCATCGTCAGCTTCGCCGTTCAGGGCGGCAAGATCGCCGTCGACACCATCGTCCAGCGTGACACCGCGGATCACGTGCGCGGCCGGGCCTTCACGCTGTACGACATGGCCTACAACGTGGCCTTCATGTCCGCGGCCGCGATCGGTGCCCTGGTGCTGCCCGACTCCGGCTGGTCGCGGGCCGTCATGATCGGGATCGCCGGGGCGTATGTCGCGGTGGGTCTGGCCTACGCGCGCAGCCCTCGCACCCCCAACCCCGTGCCGACGGCCGCGACGATCGTCGGCTGAGCGACCGCCTGCGTCGACCGCGTCCCGGGTCGTCCCCGGCACCCGCCTACTCGAAGGGCTTGCGCATGGCGGCGAGCCCGCCCGTCGTCCCGTGGTGCTCTGCGCCGATCAGATGCTCGAACACGATGTTCGTCTCCGTCGACGCGACGACAGGATCCATCGAGATGTAGCTGGCCACGAAGTCCCGCAGCTGTCCGGTGGACGTGCAGACGATGTGGATGAGGAAGTCCACCTGGCCGCCCACGAAGAACACGGACACGACGTTCGGCAGGCGCACCACCTTGCGGGCGTACGTCTTGATCTGCGGGCGGGCCTGCGCCTGGAGCTTCACGGAGACCAGGCCCTGCACCGGCATCCCGAGCGCCTCATAGTCCAGCTCCACATGGGAGGAACGGATGACCCCCGCGTCCTTCAGCGCCTTGACCCTCGCGTGGGTGGTGGACGGCGAGACGTGGACCCTGGCGGCGAGCGCGGTGTTGGACAGGCGCGCGTCCCGCGAGAGCTCCCACAGGATCTGCTCGTCCAGCTCGTCCAGCCGAAGATTCGACGGCCGGGAGGGCCCGATGATGCGTTCGTTCACAGATTCTCCAGATCTTGTCGCTGATTCGGCGATTGTATTCACGATTCCTTGCGTGGACCGGAGGATCTTCGACAATTGAAGGGAGTCACCCAGTGACCGCGTCAGGCGACCCGGACCCCCCGAGCCTCCTGCCGCTCAGAGCACGAAGGCGAAGGAGAGGGACCATGCACGTCGGAATCCCCGCAGAGATCAAGAACAACGAGAAGCGCGTGGCGATCACGCCCGCGGGCGTTCACGAGCTCGTCAAGCACGGCCACTCCGTGACCATCGAGTCCGGCGCAGGGCTCGGCAGCGCCTTCACCGACGACGAGTACGTCACCGCCGGCGCCACGCTCGGCACCGTCGACGAGGCCTGGGCTCAGCCCATGGTCCTCAAGGTCAAGGAGCCCATCGCCTCCGAGTACCGGTACCTGCGCGAGGACATGCTCCTCTTCACCTACCTTCACCTCGCCGCCGACGAGGCGCTCACCTCCGCCCTCGTCGCCGCCGGCACCACCGCGATCGCCTACGAGACCGTCGAGCTGACTGACGGGTCGCTCCCGCTGCTCGCCCCGATGTCCGAGGTCGCGGGACGCATGGCCACCATGGTCGGAGCCTTCAACCTCCAGTCGTCGTCCGGCGGACGCGGCGTGCTGCTGGGCGGCGTGCCGGGCGTGCGTCCCGCCAAGGTCGCGGTGCTCGGCGCCGGCATGTCCGGTCAGAACGCCATCTCCCAGGCCGTCGGCATGGGCGCCGACGTCACCGTGCTGGACCTCTCCGTCCCCCGCCTTCGCCACCTCGACGCGCTCTACGCCGGCCGCATCAAGACCGTCGTGTCGTCCGCCTACGAGGTGGAGCGGGCGTGCCTCGAGGCGGACCTCGTCATCGGGGCCGTGCTCGTCGCCGGGGACAAGGCCCCCAAGCTCGTCTCCCACGACCTCGTGGCGCGGATGAAGCCGGGCTCGGTGCTCGTCGACATCGCGATCGACCAGGGCGGCTGCTTCGAGGACTCCCACGCCACCACCCACGCCGAGCCGACCTTCGAGGTCGAGAGCTCCACCTTCTACTGCGTGGCCAACATGCCCGGAGCCGTCGGCAACACCTCGACGCTCGCGCTGACCAACGCGACCCTGCCCTACGCCGTCCGCCTCGCGAACGACGGCTGGGAGGTCGCCACCGCCAAGGACCCGGCGCTCGCCCGCGGCCTCGCCACCGTCGGCGGCAAGATCGTCCACGGCCCCGTCGCCGAGATCTTCCCGCAGCTGCCCGCCGCGGTCTGACACCCCCACGTCCGCGCGTCGCACGTCCGGCGGCGCACGGAGAGGGCCTCCGGGCCCGCACGGCCGCCTCTTCGTTTTTCTCCAGGCCGTTCACGCGAGGCGGGCTCCTGCTCCACAGGGGCCCGCCTCGTCGTCTCAGGACAGCGGCGCAGGGATCTCGTCGGACGGCCCCGTCCCCGCCGCCGGCCCCGCGTCCGTCCGCACGCCTTGTGCGGCGCGGGCCTTCCCCAGGGCGAAGAAGGCGTTCACGATCCCGCCGACGAGCGTCGGCACGCCGAACGCGGAGGTGCGCAGGACGTCGAGCAGCCAGTCGAGGTGCGAGATCGCCGACAGGAGGCTGGGCCCCACCGTCACCAGCGTCGCCCCGCAGGCCACGACGACCATCACCCATGCGGCCGGGATCGATCCGCTGCTCACGACCCGAGGGGCGGCGACCAGCACCGCGATGCATGCGACAGCCATCACATACGGTGAGACCGAGATCCCGCCGAACTGTGCGGCGACCAGCATCAGCGCTCCCAGCGCCAGCAACGGCGGGGTCACGATCAGCCACGTGACGGTCCTGAGCCTGTACCTGCTCACGAGCTCACCCCGCCTCGCGGGCGCCACCCACCAACGGACGCCGGCGACGATCGCCCAGATCCCACCCGGCCAGGCCGGCGCCAGCACTATCCACCAACCCATCGCATCCCCCTTCGTCGGCCCCCCGGCCCACGGCGTCGGTCATCGGTGCACCGTCGTCCGCCACCATAGCGGTGCGGCAGCGCCAGCGTGCTCAGGGTCGTTCCATGAGCCTCCGCAACGCCGTGCCGGTGGACGACTCCGGGCCTACGAGGACCGCGCCGCCCACCATCGGCGAAGCTCGGCCTCCGCCCGGTCGGTGCCCAGCGGGCCGTGCTCCATCCGCAGCTCGAGCAGGTGCTTGTACGCCTCCCCGACCTCGCGGCCGGGCTTGATCCCCAGGAGCTCCATGATCTGCGTGCCGTCCAGATCGGGGCGGATCGAGTCGATCTCCTCCTGCTCGCGCAGCTCGGCGATCCGCTGCTCCAGGTCGTCGTAGGCGAACGAGAGGCGGTCGGCCTTGCGGCGGTTCCGCGTGGTCACGTCGGCACGCGTGAGGCGGTGCAGCCGCTCGAGCTGGTCGCCGGCATCGGTGACGTAGCGGCGCACCGCCGAATCCGACCAGCGCGCGTCCGCATAGCCATGGAACCTCAGGTGCAGGGACACGAGCAGGTTGACGGCCTTGGTGGTCTCCTTGTCGAACCGGAGGGCCTTCAGCCGCCGCGTGGTCATCTTCGCGCCCACGATCTCATGGTGATGGAAGCTGACCGCGCCACCCGGCTCGTTGCGCTTGGTCGGAGGCTTGCCGACGTCGTGCAGCAGGGCCGCGAGGCGCAGCACCAGGTCGGGACCAGGCACCGGCCCGTCCTCGTCCGTCTCCAGATCGATCGCCTGGTCGACGACGGTCAGGGTGTGCTCGTACACGTCCTTGTGATGGTGGTGCTCATCGACCTCGAGCTTGAGCGCAGGCAGCTCCGGCAGGATCACGTCCGCGATGCCCGAGTCCACCAGCGCGGTGAGCCCGGCGCGGACGTCCGCCCCCAGGAGCAGCTTGGTGAGCTCGTCCCGCACCCGCTCCGCGCTGACGATCTCGATGCGGCCCGCCATCTCGTGCATGGCCGCGAAGGTCGCAGGCTCGATGTCGAAGCCCAGCTGCGACGCGAAGCGGGCGCCACGCATCATCCGCAGCGGATCGTCGCCGAACGACACCGCAGGCTCGATGGGCGTGCGCAGCAGGCCGCCGGCGAGGTCCTCGAGACCACCGAACGGATCGACGAACTCCAGCGAGGGCAGGGACACCGCCATCGCGTTGACGGTGAAGTCGCGGCGCGCCAGGTCGCCTTCGAGCGAGTCGCCGAAGGAGACGGTCGGCTTGCGGGTGGCGCCGTCGTACTCGTCGGCCCGATACGTGGTGATCTCCGCCACCACCCCGCCGCGCCGACCGCCGATCGTGCCGAACGCGCGGCCCATGTCCCACGTCGCCGACGTCCATCGCTTGAGGATCCGCTCCGTCTCGTCAGGCGACGCGCTGGTGGCGAAGTCCAGGTCCGCGCTGGAGCGTCCCAGGAAGGCATCGCGCACCGGTCCGCCGACGAGCGCCAGATCGTGACCCGACTCCGCGAAGAGCGTCCCCAGCTCGGAGACCTCGGCCGGAAGCGCCGCCCACAGTCCGTCCGCCCTGCGGCGCAGGACGTCCAGAGGCACGCGATCAGGCACGGAAGGTCGACGGGTCATGCCGTCAAGCATCCCAGATCGGAGGTCCCGGTCCCTCGCGGAGGCGGTCCTCGCCCGTGCGGGAGACACGGCGACGGAGCACACCCCGGTTAGGATTTCGGCATGCCTCTGCCGTCCAGCCCGCGCCCGCGACCGGCGCCGATGCCCCCCACGGGGTCGTCGGTGCGGCGTCGACGCGACGGCGGGGCGAGGGCGATGCACCTGCCCGTGAGCAACGAGGTCTCCGCCGGAGGCATCGCGATCCGGGTCGAGGACGGCGTCGCGTACGCCGCGTGCATCGGCCGCCGCAACAGGGCGGGGCGCCTCGAATGGTGCCTTCCCAAGGGGCATATCGAGCAGGGTGAGACGCCGGAGATCGCGGCGGTGCGCGAGGTGGCGGAGGAGACCGGCATCACCGCCGAGATCATCCAGCCGATCGGCGTCATCGACTACTGGTTCACCGGCGACGACCGGCGCGTCCACAAGACGGTGCACCACTACCTGCTCGAGGCGCGAGGCGGGTCGATCACGACCGACAACGACCCCGACCACGAGGCCGAGGTCGCCGAGTGGGTCCCCCTGTCGCGCCTGGTCCAGCGGCTCGCCTTCCCCAACGAGCGGAAGATGGCGCAGGTCGCCGTGACCCTGCTGGCTCCCACGTGATCCGTCGGCTGCGCCCGCTGCTCGCGCTGATGCTGGCAGGGGCGCTGGCGGTCGCGCCCGCCGCGGCTCTGGGCGCGTCCGGGGCACAGGTGGCGCTCGCCTCTGCGGCGGCGCCTCAGATCACCGGGTCGATCACGACGGCCACTCCCACTGTGCTGACGGCGGCGTCCACGCTGCGGGTGACCGCGGACATCGTCAACGACGCGGACGACGCGGTCACCGGAAGCCAGGTGCATCTTCGGGTGACCGATGCGCCGTTGACGAGCCATGAGCAGATCGCCGACTTCCTCGACTCGCCCGAGTCGTACGGCCGTCACACCGTCGTGGAGTCCTCGCTGGGAGGCACGGTCGGGCTCGCCGGCCATGACGACCTCACGCTCACCCTCGCGGCCGACGCCACCACGCTCGACCTCCCGGCGGACGCCGCCGGCGTGTACGGAGTCACGGTCACGGTGGTGGGCGCGGACGGAGCCGTCAGCGTCGACGCGATGGTGGTCACGTGGGCGCCTGTCGACCTCCCCACGTTGCAGGTGGCCGCCGTCGCGACCGCGACCGGGACCTCCGCACGCGCCGCGGCCGTGACCGCCGCCGCGCCCCTGGCGGAGGTCGCCTATCTGGTGGACCCGACGGTCAACGACGCGCAGGCCGTCGCGTCGCACGAGATCTACCGCGTGCCGGCCGGCAGCCTCGATCTGACGTCGATGGCACGCGACGACGGTGCTGCGCTCGTCGACTACGCGGTCGGGGCCGCCAACGACGCCGCGGCCGCCGTCATGCGCACCGCACCGCTGATCGTGCCTGTCGCCGTCGCGGACCAGGCCACGCTCGACGCAGCGGCCGGCGCCGGGGCTGCGGCGGTGATCCTCGACCGCCGGTTCGATCTGCAGGGAGTGACGGGTGGAGACGACGCCTCCGTGGTCGACGTTCCGGCGGGCGACGGCTCCATCGCCGTGATCAGGCCCGACGAGACGCTCAGCACCGTGCTCGCCACGTACCGCCCCGGAACGGCGGCGGCGGCCAGCCGACTCGTCGCCGAGGCCGCGGTGTCCGCGCTCGCAGGCCGCGACACTCCCCTGGTCGTGTCTCCCGGACAGTCGTGGGTGCTGTCGGACACCGACGCGTCGATGCCGCTCCGGGCCCTCCTGAACGCTCCCTGGGTGGAGGCGGTGCCGCTGTCCGCTGCGCTCTCCGCACCCGACCGCCCCTCGGCGTCGGCAGCGAGCGCTTCCACGGGCACGGAGGACGACCTGCCGACCGACGCGATCGCTCAGCTGGACGACGCGCTGTCCGGGGTGCAGCTGATCGCAGCCTCGTCGGCGGACCCGACCGCGTCGCTCCAGGAGTACGCCTCACAGCTCCTGACCGCCGCGTCGCTCCAGTCCCGGGCGAACACCGGCACGCGCGCGGCGCTCATCGCCGGCGCGGTGGACACCGCGCATGACGCCATCGACGGACTCTCCATCGCGACCTCCGCCGAGCTCAACCTGATCGCCGCCAAGGGCGCGCTGCCGATCACGGTGCGCAACCTCGTGGACCAGGACGTGACCGTCGTCGTGAGCGCCACCACGGGTTCGCCGAACCTGCGGATCACAGGGCAGCCGACCGTCACCATCCCGGCAGGCGGCGAGACGGTGGTGCAGATCCCTGTGAGCGCCGTGTCCACCGCGAACGTGAAGGTGCGGGTGGTGCTGCGCGCGGAGACCGGCGAGAACCTGTCGGCGCCGCAGACCCTCACGGTGCGCGTGCGCGCCGACTGGGGCAACGCCGCCACGCTCGTGTTCTCGATCCTGCTGGCCCTCCTGCTCATCGCGGGCGTGATCAGGACGGTTCGCCGCGGACGGCGCGACACGCGCCTGAGCCCGGACGAGTTCACGTCGCTGCCCGATGGGTCGATGGTGTCCGACGCCTCGGACTCGGCGTCCGGCGCTCCCGAGGACGACGAGCCGAGCGACGACGCCGATCCCGCCGCACCTGTGGATGAGGACGCGATCGGCGGCGAGCCGCGCGACAATGCCTGACGTGACCTCACCCGAGCCGGACGACGCACCCGCGGTTCCACCGACCGGGCAGCGCATGAGCAGCCGGCAGCTGGGCCGATCCACCGCCATCATGGCGTCCGGCACGCTGGTGTCGCGGGTGCTCGGGCTCGTGCGCGGAGCGATGCTGGTGGCCGCCGTCGGGCTGACGGGCGCGGCCGCTGACGCATACGACCTCGCGAACAAGCTTCCGAACACGCTGTACGCGCTGCTCGCGGCCGGTGTGCTCAACTCCGCGCTGGTGCCCCAGATCGTGCGCGCCTTCCAGCAGCCGAACGGCAAGCGCATCGTGGACAGGATCCTCACCATCGGTGCCACGGCGTCCGTCGTCGCGGGCGTCGCGTTCACGGTGGCGGCCCCGATCATGGTGCGCCTGTACTCGTCGCACTGGAGCTCCGACCAGCTGGCGCTCGCCACCGGCCTGGCGTACTGGATCATCCCGCAGCTTACGTTCTACGGGCTCTACACCCTGCTCGGCGAGATCCTCAACGCGCGAGGGCAGTTCGGACCCTTCATGTGGTCCCCCGTGCTCTCGAACCTGATCTCGATCGCGGGCTTCGCGGCGTACATCGCGATGTTCGGACGCATCGGCGACCCTCCGCCGCCGCTCGCCATGTCCGCCTGGACCCCCGAGCGGATCGCCGTGCTCGGCAGCGTGGCCACGATCGGCATCGCGGCCCAGGCGCTGATCCTGATCATCCCGCTGGTGCGCGGCGGCTATCGCTGGCAGTGGCGCTGGCGTGGCGAACGGGGCGAGCTGACGACGCTGCGCACCGTGGTCACCTGGGCCCTCGCCGCCGTCGGCGTCGAGCAGCTGGGCGTGCTCCTCACCACGCGGGTCATGGCAGCGGCCGACACGTTCGCCCAGGGCTCCCACGCGGTGGTCGCCGGAAACGCCGCGTACTTCAACGCGATGATGATCTACATCGTCCCCCACTCGCTCGTGACCGTCTCGCTCCTCACGGCCCTGTTCACCTCCATGGCGCGAGCCCAGGCGCGCGGCGACACGCCTGGCCTGATCATGGAGATCTCACGGGGAGCGCGCCTGACCGGCGTCTTCGCGATCTGGGCGAGCGCCACGCTCGTCACGATCGGTCCGCTCGCCGTGCGCGTCCTGGTGCCCACAGCGTCGGCCGCCTCGGTCGACGCGACGACACCCGTGCTCCAGACCCTGGCGCTCGGCCTCGTCCCGCTCGGACTGATGGTGCTCGTCAAGCGTGTGCTGTTCGTCCTCGAGGACGCGCGGTCGATCTTCCTGGTGCAGATACCCATGACCATCACCTGGATCGCGGTCGCCTATGGCGCGCGACTTCTCGTGGATCCCCAGTGGTGGACGGTCGGCGTCGCCGCTGGGCTGGTCGCCTCGAACGTGGTCGCCGTCGTGCTGCGCACCTCCACGCTGCGACGCCGGCTCGGACGCCTCGACGGCCGACGCATCGGGACGGTCTACGGCCGGTCTGCCATCGCCGTGCTGCCCGCGATCGTGCTCGGCGTGCTCCTGATGCGCCTCGTCCCCTCGACCGCGCAGCTGAGCGGATGGGACGGTCTCATGGTCGCGGCCGGCGCCGGTCTCGGCATCGTGGCGGCGATGGGTCTCGTGTACGGGATCGGACTCAAGCTCCTGCACGTTCAGGAGTTGGATCAGGTCCTCTCGCCTGTGAAGCGGCTGGTTCGCCGCGTACGATAGACAAAGTTCGCAAGGCACTCCGTGCCTCGACAGAAGTTCACTCTTGGGGGTCATGACGTGCAGTCCGGTGTGACGCTGGCACGCCGCTTCACGCTCGTGTCCGAGGAGGCGTTCGACGTCCCCGGTGCGCGACGGTGGCAGTCCAAGGACTCCCGGCTCCGCAAGGACGCGACCGTGTTCACGCTGACCTGCGACGATCCCAACGCGGTGCTCGCGTCGGTCGCGCGCGTCACGTCCGTGCGGGACCCGCGACTGGTGCGGGTCGTCGCCAGCGGCCATGACGATGTCGAGGGGGCATCAGCGGCCTATGTCGTGGTCGATCGGCCTCGCGGCGTCGCGCTCGCACAGGTCCTGGCGCGCCACACCCTGCCGCCGCGACTCGCGGCAGCCATCGTCGGCTCGCTCGCGCGCGCTCTCGAGCCCTTGTCCACGCGGGGCATCCACCACGGGTCGATCAGGGACAGCGCGGTGGTCGTGGCGGACAGCGGCGTTCCCATCCTGTCCGGGCTCGGGATCGACAACGAGCTGCTCCATCAGGCCGGCGAGGGCGCGCCGCGCACCGAGGCCGCCGATGCGGACGCGCTCGCACGCCTCTACGTGCTCGCGCTCTCCGGCTGGCGCGGCGGTTCCGGCGCCGACCGCCCTGCGACACCCGAGGGGCTCGACGATCGTGCGCTTGAGGTGTTCCTCGGCGTGCTGGATGGCGCGGGACCCTCCACGCTGGCTGAGGTCGTCGACGCCTTCCCGCCGGACCACGGGGCGCTGCGGGGCTTCTCAGGCGCCGTGAAGGGGCTGCCGGTAAGGCCTGAGGTCGCGGAGGCCGAAGCGCTCGCCACCCTGGGCAAGGCGCCGTCGGAGCTTGTCGACGTGAGCACGCTGGAGAAGGCGGCGCACACGGCAGCGATCGCCGATGCGCTGGCGCTCAGCGCTCCAGACCTCGCCCCGGATGTCGCGAAGGACCATCTGGACGCCCTCGAGGCGGCCGTTCCGCCGGAGGAGCCGCCCGCAACCGCGTCGGAACCGGCCGCTGACGTCGTCCAGGTCGACTCACAGGGCGTCCCGATCGTCGAACGAGGCATGTTCGACGATCTCGAGGCGTACGACGAGATCGTGGAGGAGCAGAACGCGCTTCCCGCACCGTCCGTCTGGGAGGCGCTGCTCGAGCGCCTCCACCGCAGATGGCCCGACTCGGAGCGCGTGACACGCCTGCTGGAGCAGGCGCGCGTCAAGGCCTCCCAGCCCGGTCCCATCCCCACGCGGGCGCTCCTGCTGATCATCGGGGTCCTGCTGCTGATCGTCGCCGTCGTCACGTCGGTGTCCCTGCTGAAGGCTCCCCTGAACGTCCAGCAGGACCAGCACAACCTTCCGTCGAACACCTACCCGGCCTACACGTACGGCACGTCCGCGTCGGCATCCGCTTCGAACGGTTGACGGGTCCGGACGATGCCGGGCCCTCCGGCACGCCGCGCCTCCTCGGCTCCCGTCCCTGGCGACCACGGGGTCGAGCCGTGGTCCGCACGGAAGATACGGCGACTAGCATTCGTTGTGACACCCGGAAGACGTCCCTCCCCAGAACTCCGAGGATCCTCATGAGCGACATCCGCAATCTGATCATCGTGGGCTCAGGCCCCGCCGGCTACACGGCCGCCATCTATGCCGCACGCGCCGGCTTCCAGCCGCTGGTCGTGGCCGGTTCCATCACCGCCGGCGGCGCGCTGATGAACACCACCGAGGTGGAGAACTTCCCCGGCTTCGTCGAGGGCGTGCAGGGTCCGGAGCTGATGGAGACCCTTCAGGCACAGGCGGAGCGCTTCGGTGCCGAGGTCCTGTTCGACGACGTCACCGAGATGAGCCTGGAAGGCTCGGTCAAGACCGTCACCAGCGGCATGGGCAAGACGTACGAGGCGAAGGCGATCATCCTCGCCACCGGTTCCGCCTACCGCGAGCTCGGACTCGACGACGAGAAGCGCCTGTCGGGCAAGGGCGTGTCCTGGTGCGCCACCTGCGACGGCTTCTTCTTCCGCGACCAGGACGTCGTGGTGGTCGGTGGCGGCGACTCCGCCGTCGAGGAGGCGACCTTCCTCACCCGCTTCGCACGCAAGGTGTACCTGGTGCACCGTCGCGACGAGCTGCGCGCCTCGAAGATCATGGCCGACCGGGCCAAGGCGGACCCGAAGATCGAGTTCGTCTGGGACTCGCAGGTGGTGGGTCTCGACGGCGATGCAAAGGTCTCCGGCGTCCGAATCCAGAACGTCAAGACCGGGGTCGAGTCGACTCTCGACGCGACCGGCATCTTCGTGGCGATCGGGCACGTGCCGCGTTCCGAGCTGGTCAAGGGCGTCGTCGACACTGACGAGGCAGGATACGTCCTGGTAGAGGGCCGTACGACGGCCACCAACGTCGACGGTGTCTTCGCCTGTGGCGATCTGGTGGACAACAGGTATCGCCAGGCGATCACCGCCGCGGGCTCCGGCTGCGCTGCGGCGCTCGACGCACAGCACTGGCTGGATGCGCACGGCGACCAGGCGGGCCCCACCGTCGATGTGACGGCGGACACGGCGCCCGAGGTGCCCGTGCACAACGCTCCGGTGCCCGCGACCGTCGACTCGTTCCAAACCGAGGTGCTCGAGTCCCCGATCCCTGTGGTCGTCGACTTCTGGGCCGCCTGGTGCGGGCCCTGCCGTGCAGTGGCCCCCATCCTCGACGAGCTCGCGGAGGAGTACGCCGGCCGGGTCAAGGTCGTGAAGGTGGACACCGACGCGAACGGCTCGCTGGCGGCGGCGTACGGCATCACGTCGATCCCCACGATGATGTTCTTCTCCGGTGGGCAGGCCGTGAAGTCTGTCGTCGGCGCGAAGCCGAAGCCGTCGCTCGTCTCGCTGTTCGACGAGGTGCTCGACGCGGCCACCGCGTCAGCCTGACGACCTGCTTCCCGTCTCCGGGAGCCCGGTCACCGCACACGGTGGCCGGGCTCCTGCGCGTCGTGGCACCGTGATTGGAGCCCTCCCGCGCGCGCAGGCGGTGTCCATTCGGTCCTGACCGGCACGTCATGCGAGACTGGCGCGCATGAGCATCTCGGACAACGGTGGCACTCGTCTCGACCCCTGGTACGGGTCGTACGCCGCACGCGCGCATGAGATGCGCGCGTCCGAGATCCGAGCGCTCTTCGCGGTCGCCAGCCGACCCGAGGTGGTCTCGCTCGCGGGCGGCATGCCATACATCGGCGGCCTCCCCCTGGAGGAGATCGGCGAGATGATGAAGCGCCTGGTCGTCGAGCAGGGCGAGGTCGCGTTGCAGTACGGCTCCGGCCAGGGCGACGAGGGCCTGCGGGAGCGGATCCTCGACGTGATGGCGCTCGAAGGGATCTCCGCGCACCCGGACGATGTGGTGGTCACCACCGGCTCGCAGCAGGCCCTCGACCTGGTCACCAACATCTTCATCGACCCCGGCGACGTGATCGTCGCGGAGGCGCCGTCCTACGTCGGCGCTCTCGGTGTGTTCCGCGCCAGGGAGGCCACGGTAGTCCACGCTCCCATGGACGCCGACGGACTCATCCCCAGTGAGCTCGACGCCACGCTCACCCGCCTGAAGGGCGAGGGGCGGCGCGTGAAGTTCCTGTACACCGTGCCCAACTTCCACAACCCCGCCGGCGTGACCCTGTCGCTCGAACGCCGCCCGCAGGTGCTCGAGATCTGCAGGCGACACGGCGTCCTGGTGCTGGAGGACAACCCCTACGGCCTTCTCGGATTCGATCGGGAGCCGATGCCTGCGCTTCGGTCGATGGACGACGAAGGGGTCATCTACCTGGGATCTTTCTCCAAGACGTTCGCTCCGGGGTTCCGTGTCGGGTGGGCGGTCGCGCCTCACGCCGTGCGTGAGAAGCTCGTGCTCGCCTCGGAGGCGGCCATCCTCTCTCCGTCGAATGCGAGCCAGCTCGCGATCCGCAGCTACCTGGACCATCACGACTGGCAGGGACAGATCAAGAGCTTCCGCGAGCAGTACCGGGAGCGCAGGGATGCGACGATCTCTGCGCTGCAGGAGCACATCCCGGAGGCGACGTGGAATGTCCCCGACGGTGGCTTCTACGTGTGGGTCAAGCTCCCCGAGGGCCTGGACGCCAAGTCGATGCTTCCGCGAGCCATCACCGCACGCGTCGCCTACGTGGCTGGATCCGCGTTCTACATCGACGGGTCCGGCACCGACCACATGCGGCTGTCCTTCTGCTATCCGACGCCGGATCGCATCCGTGAGGGCGTGAGGCGCCTCGCCACCGTGGTGGACGCCGAGCTCGAGACCGTACGCATCTTCGGCACCTCCGGCACGGGAGGAACCGACACCGTCGACTTCCCGGCCCCCGACCTGAACTGAGCCACGGCAAGGCTCACGAGAGAGGACCTACCTCATGCACGCAATGATCCTGGCCGGCGGTCTCAGCCACGAGCGTGACGTCTCCATCCGTTCCGGTCGGCGCGTCATGGAGGAGCTCCGCGACGCGGGCGTGGAGGTCTCGATGCACGACGTCGACCACGACCTCATCCCCGCGCTCACCACGGGGTCCGTCGACGTCGTCTGGCCGCTGCTGCACGGCGCCTCCGGCGAGGACGGTTCGTTGCAGGCACTCCTCGAGGTGCTCGAGGTGCCCTACGTCGGAACCACCTCGCAGGCCGCCCGCGTGGCGTGGAACAAGTCGGTGGCCAAGGCCGTGCTCGCACGCAACGGCATCAAGACGCCCGCCGCGATCACCATGCCGCAGTCGCTGTTCCGCGAGGTGGGAGCCGAGCAGATGCTCGACTCGATCGCCGAGCGCCTGGGCCTCCCGCTCGTAGTGAAGCCGGTGCGTGGCGGCTCGGCGCTCGGACTCTCGATCGTGCGCACCCGGGACGATCTTGCGCGCGCCATGGTCCACTGCTTCGCCTACGGCGACATGGCTCTCATCGAGAAGTTCGTGGAGGGCACCGAGGTCGCGATGAGCGTGATCGGCAGCGGTGCGGAGGCCCGCGCGCTTCCCGGGGTGGAGGTGTGCGCAGAGCAGGGCACCTACGACTACGACGCCCGGTACAACCCTGGTCGCATCGAGTACTTCGCTCCGGCGCGCCTCACCGAGGAGCAGGCCGAGGTGGTCGCGGAGACCGCGCTGCGCGTGCACCGCACCATGGACCTGCGAGACCTCTCCCGCGTGGACATCATCCTGGACAAGGAGGGTGAGGCTCAGGTGCTCGACATCAACATCACTCCTGGCATGACCGAGACCTCGCTCATGCCGCAGTCGATCGCTGCCGCGGGCATGCCGCTGCGCGAGCTGTACTACGCGATCGTCGCCTCGGCTGCTGCGCGCGGCGCCTGAGCTCACGGGCGGCCGGTGCTGCGGCCGCGACCCCGGCGCCAGTGTGCCTCGTCCTTCGGTGGCATCGCCACGTGCGGGACAGCGCGGACGGGTGACGACGCGCCAGCGTCAGCCCTCTGTGGACGGTGCGCTGCCCAGGATCCCCGGGTCGTCGGGAGCGAGGATCGAGATGATGCGGTTGAGATCGTCGACCGTCGCGAAGTCGATCGTCACCTTGCCGCGAGAACGCCCGAGCTGAACCTTGACCCTGGTGTCGAACCTGTCCCCAAGCCTCGATGCGAGGCTGTCGAGCGCCTCCGTACGCCCACCGGCCCTCACCGCGCCCTGCCGCGCGGGCGTCGGAACCTCCACGCCCAGAGTGACGGCCTCCTCCGTCGCGCGCACCGACAGACCTTCGGCGACGATCCTCTGAGCGAGGTGCTCCATCGCGGCCGGGTCGGGGAGACCAAGCAGCGCACGCGCATGTCCAGCGCTCAGCACGCCGGCAGCCACGCGCCTCTGCACGAGCGGGGGAAGCCTGAGCAGACGCAGGGTGTTCGAGATCTGGGGACGGGATCGGCTGATGCGCGAGGCGAGCTGCTCGTGCGTGATCCCGAAGTCGTCGAGGAGCTGCTGGTATGCGGCAGCCTCCTCGAGCGGGTTGAGCTGGCTGCGATGAAGGTTCTCGACCAGCGCGTCACGCAACATGTCCACGTCATCCGTGGACCGCACGATCGCCGGCACGGCCTCGAGGCCTGCCTCCTTCGACGCCCTGAGCCGCCGCTCGCCCATGATGAGCTCGTAGCCGTCACCCACAGGGTTGGGACGCACGACGATCGGCTGCAGCACGCCGATCTGCTTCACGGACGCGACCAGCTCGGCCATCGCGTCCTCGTCGAAGACTGCGCGCGGCTGTCGCGGATTGGGAACCACCGAGTGCGGGTCGATGTGAGCGAAACGTGCTCCCGGTACCGGAACGAGACCCTCGTCATCGTCGGAAGCCGAAGCTCCTCGTGTCTGCGCCGTCGTGACCTGAGGGATGGTGCCGGTACCGGCGAAGAAGACGTCCGAGGGGCGTTCCCCTTGCGGCGTGGAGGACTCCTCGGTCGGGATGAGCGCTCCGAGGCCTCGACCCAGACCCCGCTTGGGCTTGCTCACTGCTGTCCTCCGGTCTCGGCAGAAGCCGCGCCTACCGCCCCGCGGGCGGCGATCTCACGCGCGATGGCCAGGTAGGCCACCGCTCCCGACGAGGTCGGGTCGTACGTCATCACGGTCTGTCCGAAGCTCGGAGCCTCGGACACACGCACCGAACGTGGCACGGTCTGCTCCAAGGTCTCCTTCGGGAAGTGCCCTCGCACCTCGGAGGCGACCTCGCGAGCCAGATTGGTCCGTGCGTCGAACATGGTCAGCACGATGGTGGACACATGGATCGACGGGTTGAGGTGCTTCTTCACCATCTCGACCGTCTTGATGAGCTGGGTCAGACCCTCGAGTGCGTAGTACTCGCACTGGATAGGGATCAGCACCTCTGTCGCGACGACCATCGCGTTCAGCGTGAGCAGGCCAAGGCTGGGTGGGCAGTCGACGATCACGTAGTCGAGCTGCTTCCCCGCCCCACTGAGAAGCTCCTTGAGCGCGTCGTGAAGGCGGAACTCTCGGCGGACCATCGACACGAGCTCGATGTCTGCGCCCGCGAGGTCGATCGTCGCGGGCACGCACCACAGCGTCGGGATGTCCGGGCAGCGCTGCGCGACACGAGCCAGCGGAGTCTCCTCGAGCAGCACCTCGTAGATCGACGGGGTGCCCGACCTGTGATCCACTCCCAGGGCGGTGGACGCGTTTCCTTGCGGATCAGCGTCGATCACCAGCACGTTCGCGCCACGGCTCGCCAGAGCAGCGGCGAGGTTGACTGACGTCGTGGTCTTGCCGACTCCGCCCTTCTGGTTCGAGACCGTGATGATGCGGGTGCGAGGGGGTCGCGGGAAATCCGCATCCTCCAGCTCCCGACGCAGCAGCTCGGTCTCCCATAGCTCCTTGCCGACCGGGCTGTCCTCCCCTGGCGCGAAATCGTCGGGCGTCGTTTCACGTGAAACATCGCTCGCCTCCCGTGCGTGGTCCGCCATCGTCGCGAAGTCGAGGTCCGCAGCGCGCTGTGCGGGGAGTCGCGGCAGGCTCGGCCGTGCGACGTCACCTCGCCATGCGTCGGCGGCTCCGAGCGTGGAGCCGCCGGCCATGGATGTCTCACGACCGTCTGTCACGGGTCCTCCTTGGTTCTGCCTACATCGTGATGGCGCACCACTGCTCGTTGAAGCTTGCGTGGGTGACGCCGTTGATCGCGCGAAGCGAGCTTGGTCTTGCGGGCTGTTTCACGTGAAACACTCAGCGAAGCAACCCCCGGATCAGCCAGACTACCTGCGCGCAGCCGCGGTTTCATCCGCACGTTCAGGAGAGATCTGTGGACAACCGGCTGGGGAGAACGCCTCTCACGCACGAATCGGCTGTGGACAGACGGTGTGGAGAACTCGCGCGGGTTGATCGGCCGGGTGGACGCGTCACCCGCCTGGGGTGCGCCGTGGCAATGCTCCGGCGACCTCCGCCTTGCCGAGCGACGCAATGAAGCGGTGTCTCACGTGCCCCTCCTGGTCCCACCCCGAGGCGACCAGGTGCCGTCGGACATCGGAGGCTGGCAACGAGCCGACCCGACGGATCGACGCGCAGGAGATTCGCCCGACCGTTCCGTCTAGTGCTTCGCCTGCCGCGAGAGCCTCACCACGCGGGTGGGCTCCAACCCCTCAAGGGTGCCCGCCTCAAGGACCTCGCCCGTCATACGGTGCTTCCGCAGCGCGTACTTCGCGCGCTCCAGCTCGTCCGCGGCAGACCTTCCCTTCAGGAGCACCATGTGCCCCTCGGGAGCAAGCAACGGCGCGCACCACTTGATCAGCTTGTCGACGCTCGCGACAGCACGAGCCGTGATGATGTCCCCCTCAACGCTCTCGCGGACCTCCTCAGCCCTGCCTCTCACCACGATCACGTTCTCGATGCCCACGTTGCGCGAGGCCTCGAGCAGCCACTGGACACGACGTTCCATCGGCTCCACCAGGATCACGCGACGGTCCGGCTCCATCGCGGCGATGACCATGCCGGGCAGCCCCGCCCCGGAGCCCACGTCGACAAGGGTTCCCGCACCGAGGAACGGAGCGATCGCAGCCGAGTTCAGGATGTGGCGCTCCCAGATGCGTTCAAGCTCGCGCGGACCGATCAGGCCCCGAAGCACTCCTTGGTCGGCCAGGAGCTCCGCGAAGCCGCGAACGCGACCATAGGTAGGGCCGAAGAACTCTGCGACCTCGAGCGACCCCTCGAGCGGATCGTTCTCGAGCGTGCGCGGGATCGCCTCGTCGTTCTCCTCGTGGCTGCTGTCGGTCATCGATCTCCCTTGTTTCACGTGAAACAGTAGCGCGCCGCCACACCCGTGATGGGCGAGGCGGCGCGCTGGTCAGCGTACGGTCAGGAGGCGGGAAGAACCACGACGTAGCGGTTCGGGTCCTCGCCCTCGGACTCTGAGCCAAGGCCCGCGGCCAGGACGACATCGTGCACCACCTTGCGCTCGAAGGCGTTCATCGGCGGCATCGCGAGGCGGGTGCCAGTCTCGCGAACCTTTGCCACCGCTTCGCGCGCCTGCTCGGCGAGGCGCTCACGGCGTCCCGCGCGGAAGTCGGCCACGTCGAGCATCAGGCGGCTGATCTCGCCGGTCTCCGCCTGGACGGCAAGGCGAGCCAGATCCTGAAGCGCGTCGAGCACCTCTCCGTCCGGCCCGACCAGACGCTTCAGGTCCTGGCTGGGTCCGTCGGCGACCACAGCGACCTTGGCGCGGCCGGCCTCGACCGAGATGTCGATGTCGC
This sequence comes from Demequina capsici, assembly GCF_032102965.1. Classification (NCBI taxonomy): domain Bacteria; kingdom Bacillati; phylum Actinomycetota; class Actinomycetes; order Micrococcales; family Demequinaceae; genus Demequina; species Demequina capsici. The sequence goes on from NZ_CP134880.1 coordinate 2,971,652, forward strand.
CATCCATGTCAAGGATGTCAAGCAGCTCCTCAAGGAAGTCCGCCGCCGCGTCGCCCTCGGACTCGAGGCGAGCGGTGTCCTTCTCGTCAGTCATGTTTCCTGCCGTTTCTCGTGAGGCCGCATGATGCGGCCGCCGTGTGGTCGCTAGCGCTTCTTGCGGTTCTTGCGCTTGGGCTGCTGGCGCTGGCCGCTCGTGGTCGACTCGTCCTCGACGACGGTGACGTCGGTACCCTCGCCGTCCACCGTGGCGGCGGTGATGCCCTTGCGCTTGGCCTTCTCGGCGCGGCGCTCCTTCAGGCGACGTTCAGCCTCGGAACCGGGCGTCGGGTTGTTGCGGATCACGTAGAACTGCTGCCCCATGGTCCACAGGTTCGTGGTGGTCCAGTAGATGAGCACGCCGACGGGGAAGTTGGGCCCGGACAGCACGAAGATGAAGGGAAGGATGTACATCAGGATCTTCTGCTGCTGAGCCATCGGGCCTTCGAGCGCAGAGGCCGGCATGTTCTTCTGCGTCAGCTGGTGCTGCGTGAGGAACGTCGTCGCAACCATGGCGACGATGAGCACCGCGGAGAGGATCTTGGCCGACGTGCTGCTGCCCGTGCTGAGGAACGTCTCGGAGAGCTGGGCCCCGAAGAGCGTCGCATTGTGCGCGGAGTCGATGAGCTCCTGAGAGAGCAGACCGATCGTGCCGCGGTCGCCCTCGAGCCAGTAGTTGAGCACACGGAAGAGCGCGAAGAAGATCGGCGTCTGGATCAGCAGGGGAAGGCACGACGAGAACGGGTTCGTCTTGTGCTTGGCGTAGAGCTCCATCGTCTCGCGGCTCATCGCCTCGCGAGATGCCTGGTCCTTCTTGCCCTTGTACTTGTCCTGGACCGCGCGCAGCTCGGGAGCGATGACCTGCATGGCCCTGGACGCCTTGATCTGCTTCACGAACAGCGGGATCAGGGCGATGCGGATCGTCACCACCAGACCGACGATGGCGAGCGCCCACGTGATGCCCGCGTCAGGGTTCATGCCCAGGAACGAGAGTCCCTGGTGCCAGATCACCATGACGTTGGCGACGAGCCACTCAAGTGGGTAGAGGATCGTGGAGAGGAAGTCCATGAAGAGATGCCTATTCGTGTCGGTCGACTGGCGTAGAGGTTACAGGCTCGCCGTGCGTGCATGCGGTGGACTCGTGCTTGCGGAACAGCGGCATTCCCACTTCCGGAACGTCGTCCACTCCCCCGTTGCTCCAGGGATTGCAGCGAAGCACGCGCCAGACTGCGAGAGCGGTGCCCTTGATCGCACCATGACGGCGCAATGCCTCGAGCCCATAGTGCGAGCACGACGGGTAGTACTTGCAGCGGGGAGCGATCCATGGTGAGACCGTGAGCTGGTAGGCGCGCACGATCCCGATCAGCAGCAACCGCGGTGCTGCGACGATCCCGGACCTGACCACCGAGGCGGTCACAGTGAGGCCTTCCGCAGCGCGGACGATGCGGCGTCCCGCAGATCGCGCCGCAGGGTCTCGTACGAGGAGCCGGCGGCCGGGGGGAGTGCGCGCACCACCAGATGCGTTCCTGCCGGCAGCGTGGGGAGAAGCTCGGCGGCGATCGCGCGGAGTCGTCTCTTCACCCGGTTGCGCACCACCGCGACTCCAACCGCTCTAGAAACGGCGAAACCGGCAATGCTGGACGCATCGCCGGTTCGCTCCACATAGACCACCATGGTCTTGCGACCGCTCCTCGACCCGCGGCGCATCGCGGACCGGAAGTCCGCGGCCGCCCTGAGTCGGGAGTCGGCCTTCAGCACTTAGGCCGACAGGGCGCCGCGGCCCTTGCGGCGACGCGACGCGAGGATCGCGCGCCCGGCACGGGTGCGCATACGCAGGCGGAAGCCGTGCGTCTTGGCGCGCTTACGGTTGTTCGGCTGGAAAGTCCGCTTGCTCACGGGAATGCTCCAAAAAGATCATGGGGGATGAGGTCACATCAGCGCACCAACGTTACGCGCTCGCGCGTGACCGGTCAAATTCCACCGCCCTCGGAGCGGTACCGACCCGAAACGTATAGAGTCCATCATCGCAGGGCGGGGGGCCGGGAGCGACACGCTGCTTCCCAAGTAACGAGTCCATGACGTAGTCTCAACGGCCTGTGTAGAACTCTGTGGATGACGAGCGGTAGGGGATCAGGTGACCGAGCAGGCGAGCGCGCCCGGGATCGACGAGGTCTGGCGCCAAGCGCTCGAGCACCTGGTGCAGGACGGCGGGGTCAGCGCCCAGCACAGGTCCTTCCTCAGGCTCGTGAAGCCCCTCGCGGTCGTCGAGGACAACGTCTTCCTCGCAGTCGCCGAGGACTTCACCAAGAACTACATCGAGTCCACGCTTCGAGGCGGAGTGACCGAGGCGTTGTCCCAGGTGATCGGCCGTGACATACGCATCGCCGTGACCGTCGACGCGTCCGTCGTCCCGCCCGAGGTCGTCGTGCCGGAGCCCGCCGACGACGCGGATGCCTCGGCCGCACGCAAGGCTCCCACCGCGCCGACGCCGATCTCCCGGACTGTCGAGCCGGTGCCCGACCCGCACCTCAATCCCCGCTACACGTTCGACACGTTCGTCATCGGATCCTCGAACCGCTTCGCGCACGCTGCGGCGCTGGCGGTGGCCGAGTCGCCGGGCAAGACCTACAACCCTCTGTTCATCTACGGAGGCTCCGGGCTCGGCAAGACGCACCTGCTCCACGCGATCGGTCATTACACACGACAGATCAAGCCGCAGACCAGGGTCAGGTACGTGAACTCCGAGGAGTTCACCAACGACTTCATCAACTCGATCCGCGACGATCGCTCGCTCACCTTCAAGCGCACGTACCGCGAGGTGGATGTGCTGCTGATCGACGACATCCAGTTCCTGCAGGGCAAGGAGCAGACGCTCGAGGAGTTCTTCCACACGTTCAACGCGCTGCACAACGCCGGCAAGCACGTCGTCATCACCTCGGACGTCAGCCCTCGCCACCTCGACGGCATCGAGGAGCGCATGCGGACCCGGTTCGAGTGGGGCCTCATGACCGACGTGCAGCCGCCGGACCTCGAGACGCGCATCGCGATCCTTCGCAAGAAGGCCCAGGCCGACGACGTGGCGGCGCCGGGTGATGTGCTCGAGTACATCGCCTCCAACATCACGAGCAACATCCGCGAGCTCGAAGGCGCGCTGATCCGCGTCACCGCGTTCGCCGCGCTGAACAAGCAGAACGTCGACCTGTCGCTCGCGCAGGTGGTGCTGAAGGACCTGATCAGCGACAACGACTCCGAGATCACAGCCTCGTCGATCATCGGGACGACGGCCGACTACTTCGGCATCACGATGGACGAGCTGACAGGAACGTCGCGGTCCCGCGTCTTCGTGACGGCCCGCCAGATCGCCATGTACCTCTGCCGGGAGCTGACGGATCTGTCGCTGCCGAAGATCGGCGAGCACTTCGGAGGCAAGGACCACACCACCGTCATGTACTCGGTGAAGAAGGTCGAGGACCAGATCGCGCAGCGTCGCCAGATGTACAACCAGGTCAACGAGATCCACGCGAGGGTCAAGCAGCAGTCGCGCGGTTGACGCGCCACCTGACGACGCTCCCGCCGAGGCCGTCGGCCTCCCGCTCGGAGATCCAGCGCTCCACCGGTTGCTCGGTCTGCTTGCTCGACCTGTGACTTCCCCAGGGAAGGTGCCGACACGACCTCGTGTCACATGAAATCGGGCTCTAGATATCACAGATCGACCACTCATGCACACCTGGGGAAAAGCCTGTGAGTTCTTGTGAACGACGTCTCCATGCTCAAGGGACAACCTGTGAACGACAAGAAGTTTCTTGTGAGTTCCGATGCGCTCTCCACTGACGGAATCACATCCTCCTCAGAGCGATCCACGTCACGTCCACAGCCACGAATGATCGACTACCAGCGCCGATGACGGTAATCCCCAGAATCCACCGCCCCTATGACCACTACTCGTACCTTCTTGTCATTCCTCCCCAGACGACCTTCATGACGCATCGCGCCACGCTCCCCCGCACCCCTGGCGCCGCATGCGATCTGGCGTAGTCTGTGGCGCAGACACAAGGAGAGACCCATGAAGTTTTCCGTCGATCGCGACGTTCTCACCGACGCCGTGATGTGGACGTCGCGCGCCGTTCCGGCACGCCCACCAGTCCCCGTCCTCGCCGGCGTCCACCTCGAGGCTGACGCCACCGGCGTCGTCCGTCTGTCGAGCTTCGACTACGAGGTCTCCGCGCGCGGCGAGTTCGCCGCCGACGTCGAGACCCCTGGCGAGGTGCTCGTCTCCGGTCGTCTTCTCCGTGACATCGCCAACGCCCTGCCGCACAAGCCGGTGCAGTTCGAGCTCGACGGCACCAAGGTCTCCGTGACCTGTGGCGCCTCACGGTTCACGCTTGCGACGATGCCGGTGGACCAGTACCCCGATCTCCCGCAGCTGCCCGAGCAGTCCGGCACCATCGACGGCACCGAGTTCCAGCACGCGGTCGCTCAGGTGAGCGTGGCGGCGTCCCGCGATGAGACGCTGCCGATCCTGACGGGAATCCGTATCGAGATCGAGGGATCGCACGTCTCGCTCCTCGCGACCGACCGGTACCGACTCGCGTTGCGCGAGCTGTCGTGGAAGCCGTCGGCCTCCGACGCGTCCGCTATCGCGCTCGTCCGAGCGAAGACCCTGACCGACACAGCCAAGGCGCTTGGCGCCGGCGACGTCACGGTGGCACTGAGCTCTGGCCAGGGCGTCGACCTCGTCGGCTTCTCCGCCGGCGGCCTGGTCACGACCTCCCTGCTCATGGACGGCGACTACCCCCAGGTCCGACGCCTGTTCCCCGACGAGAGCCCGATCACGGCGGTCGTGCGCACGCAGGACATCATCGACGCGACCAAGCGCGTGTCGCTCGTGGCGGAGCGCAACTCGTCCGTGCGGCTGGCCTTCATCGACGGCGAGGTCACCCTCGACGCCGGGCAGACCGAGGACGCACAGGCGTCCGAGGCGCTCGAGGCGACCGTTGAGGGCGGCGACATCACGGTCGCGTTCAACCCGCAGTACCTGCTCGACGGCCTAGGTGCCCTTGGCACCGAATATGTCCGCTTCGGGTTCACGCAGGAGACGAAGCCTGTCGAGTTCATCGGGCTGTCCGAGCCTGGTGGCGACCTCGCATCCGAGTTCCGCTACCTTCTGGTGCCCATCCGCATCGCATCCTGATCCTCGAGGATGCGCGTCACCCACCTCCAGCTGGCCGACTTCCGTTCCTACGGGAGCCTCGATCTGGCGCTCGCGCCTGGCGTCACGACATTCGTCGGCCGCAACGGGCAGGGGAAGACGAACCTGGTCGAGGCGATCCGGTATCTGTCCACCCTGTCCTCGCACAGGGTCGCGACCGATGCGCCGCTGCTGAGGTTCGGCTCCGAGCGGGCGGTGATCGGTGCGCGCATCGAGAAGAACGGTCGCGCGCTCTCGCTTGAGGTGACCCTCGCTGCCGGGCGCCCGAACACGGCCCGACTCAACCGAGGCCAGGCCCGCCCCCGCGATCTGCTCGGAGTGCTCCGCACGGTCGTCTTCGCGCCGGAGGATCTTGCGCTCGTGAAGGGAGATCCCGCCGGGCGCCGTCAGCTGATGGACGAGCTCGTCGTCGCGTTGCAGCCCGCCATGGCCGGCGACCTCTCGGACTACGATCGGGTGCTGCGTCAACGAGGATCCATGCTGAAGACCGCCAAGAACGCGCGCGGCGACCTGACGATGCTCGACATCTGGGACGAGAAGCTCGCCGAGCTGGGTGGACGGATCGTCGCGGCGCGACGACGAGCGGTCGCCGCGCTTGCGCCGCACGTGTCGGCTGCCTACACGGACGTCGCGCCAGAAGGTGGCCGATGCCAGCTCGCCTACGCCACCTCGCTGGACGCGCCCGCCCACCGCGACGCCGAACCGGTGGAGCCTCTGCCTGAAGGTGCACCTGCGGACCTCATCGAGGCACGCCTGCTGGGCAGGCTTCGTACGCTCCGGCAGCAGGAGATCGACCGCGGTGTCAACCTGGCGGGGCCCCACAGGGATGATCTCGACATCATCCTCGCTGGTATGCCAGCGAAAGGCTACGCGAGCCATGGCGAGAGCTGGTCCTGCGCGCTGGCTCTTCGTCTGGGAACCTATGCGCTGCTGACCGCCGAAGGCGGCCCGGATGACGATCCTGATGGCGAGCCCGTGCTGATCCTCGACGATGTCTTCGCCGAGCTCGACGCCGGTCGGCGTGCGGCGCTCGCCCACCGGCTCTCGTCTGCGCGTCAGGTGCTCATCACCGCAGCGGTCGCCGACGACGTGCCGGCCGAGCTGGCGGCGCACCCCGCCGGTTCGGCGACGATCCGCGTCGCCAAGGACGGACTCAGCGCGGCCGTGCCTGACGAGGTCGGTCTGGATGGCGCCGCTCCGGGGGAGGACCCGCAGCATGGCTGACGACGAGGTCGAACCCGCCGCCGATCTCGAGGATGCCCCGCTCCGGTCGGCTCAGGACATCGCGCGCGAGGCCATGCAGCGAGCACGCGAGTCCGCGCGCGAACGCGGTGCCCGGGTGGGCAGTCCACGGGCCGCCCGCCGCGACCGACACCTGAAGCGCGAGCAGACCGACCGGGACGCGCTCCCCTACGGCAAGGGTCGTGACCCGCAGCCGATGTCCGACGCGGTGGCGGCGCTCATGCGTCGCATGGGATGGGCGGAGCAGATCGAGATCACCTCGGTGACGGCGCGTTGGCGCGAGGTGGTCGGCGACCAGATCGCCGACCGCTGCGAGCCGCTCGGCTTCGAGGACGGAGTGCTCACGGTCAAGGCCTCGACCACCGCGTGGGCCACGCAGCTCACGCTCATGAAGGGCCAGCTGACCCATCGGCTCAACGAGGAGTTCGGGCGCGACCTGGTGAAGGACCTCAAGGTGCTGGGTCCGACGGCTCGCTCGTGGACCAAGGGCCGCCGCACCGTCAAGGGGCGCGGCCCCCGCGACACCTATGGGTGATCCGCCGCAGACCCCTTGACACGCCGCCCCTGACGTGCACGATCTGAGAACGCCGAAGTATCGGTGGGGCGCGACTGCCGAATAGCGTCGGAATCGGCCCAAAATCGCCCGTAGAGCCACTAGAATGATCCGAGATATGTCGCGTGCCGTCTCAGGCCGCGACAGGGGCTTGAAAGGCGATCCACGTGGCTGAAGACGACGTCAAGTCGGGCACGTCCGACTACGGCGCGAGCAACATCACCGTCCTGGAGGGCCTCGAGGCCGTCCGCAAGCGTCCGGGAATGTACATCGGTTCCACGGGCGAACGCGGTCTCCACCACCTCGTGTACGAGGTCGTGGACAACTCTGTGGACGAGGCGCTCGCCGGCTACTGCGACACCATCACCGTCACGCTCATGGCCGACGGCGGCGTGCGGGTCACGGACAACGGTCGAGGCATCCCGGTGGACGTCCACCCGACCGAGGGCAAGCCGACCGTCGAGGTCGTCATGACCATCCTCCACGCCGGCGGGAAGTTCGGCGGCGGCGGATACGCGGTGTCGGGTGGTCTGCACGGCGTCGGCATCTCGGTGGTCAACGCGCTCTCCTACAAGGTCGAGACCGAGGTGCGCCGCCAGGGTCATGTGTGGCGTCAGAGCTTCGCCGACGGCGGCAAGCCACAGGGCACCCTGATCCAGGGTGAGGAGACGGACGCGACCGGAACCACCCAGACCTTCTGGGCGGACCCGGAGATCTTCGAGACCACCGTCTATGACTACGAGACGCTCCGCGCCCGGTTCCAGCAGATGGCCTTCCTCAACAAGGGCCTCACCATCATCCTCACCGACGAGCGTGCCGAGCACATCGTGGCGGAGGACGACGAGGTCGCCGACGACGAGGCTGCACCCACCTCCCGCACCGTCACCTACCGCTACGACGGCGGCCTGGTCGACTATGTGGCCCACCTCAACTCGACCAAGAAGGCCGAGGAGGTGCACCCGGAGATCATCAGCCTCGAGGCCGAGGACACCGAGAAGAAGATCTCGCTCGAGATGGCCATGCAGTGGACCACCGCCTACTCCGAGTCCGTGTTCACGTACGCGAACACGATCGCGACGACTGAGGGCGGCACGCATGAGGAGGGCTTCCGCGCCGCGCTCACCACCCTCATCAACAAGTACGCACGTGAGAAGAACCTGCTCAAGGAGAAGGACGACAACCTCACCGGTGACGACGTCCGCGAGGGCCTGACCGCCGTCATCTCCGTCAAGCTCGGCGAGCCGCAGTTCGAGGGCCAGACCAAGACCAAGCTGGGCAACACCGAGGCCAAGACCTTCGTGCAGCGCATGGTCGGCGAGCAGCTCACTGACTGGCTCGACGCGCACCCGAACGAGGCGCGCGAGATCGTCCGCAAGTCGATCCAGGCGTCGGCCGCCCGCATGGCCGCTCGCAAGGCGCGCGAGGCGACCCGCCGCAAGGGCCTGCTCGAGTCGGGCGGCATGCCTGGCAAGCTGCGCGACTGCTCGTCGAAGGACCCGTCGATCTCCGAGATCTTCCTGGTCGAGGGCGACTCCGCAGGCGGGTCCGCCGTCCGCGGCCGCAACCCTGCGACCCAGGCGATCCTGCCGCTTCGGGGCAAGGTGCTCAACGTCGAGCGCGCCCGTCTGGACCGCGCACTCGGCAACGCCGAGATCCAGGCGCTGTTCACGGCTTTCGGCTCGGGCATCGGCGACGAGTTCGACATCGACAAGGCGCGCTATCACAAGATCGTGCTGATGGCCGATGCCGACGTCGACGGCCAGCACATCCGCACGCTGCTGCTCACGGTCCTGTTCCGCTACATGCGTCCGCTCATCGAGGCCGGGTACGTGTACCTGGCGCAGCCTCCCCTCTACCGCGTGAAGTGGTCGAACGCCGAGCACGAGTACGCCTTCAGCGACCGTGAGCGGGACGCGTTCGTCAAGGCGGGGCTCGAGGCCGGCCGCAAGCTCCCCAAGGAGAACGGCATCCAGCGCTACAAGGGTCTGGGCGAGATGGACTACTCGGAGCTGTGGGAGACCACGATGGACCCCGAGACCCGCACCCTCCTGCAGATCACCATGGACGACGCCGCCCTGGCGGACGAGACGTTCTCCATCCTCATGGGTGAGGACGTCGAGGCACGCCGCAGCTTCATCCAGCGCAACGCGAAGGACGTGAGGTTCCTTGACATCTGAGGTCCACAACCACGGAGCGATCGAGAAGGTCGATCTCAATGTGGAGATGCAGCAGTCCTACCTGGACTACGCCATGTCCGTCATCGTCGGCCGTGCCCTTCCGGACGTCCGTGATGGCATGAAGCCCGTCCACCGTCGCGTGGTCTACGCGATGTACGACGGCGGCTACCGACCGGACCGCGCGTTCTCCAAGTGCACGCGCATCATCGGCGAGGTGATGGGCAACTATCACCCCCACGGTGACTCCGCGGTCTACGACACCTTGGTCCGCATGGTCCAGGACTGGTCGCTGCGGTACCCGCTGGCCGACGGCCAGGGCAACTTCGGCTCCCCCGGCAACGACCCTGCGGCCGCCCACCGATACACCGAGTCCCGCATGGCGCCGATCGCCATGGAGATGGTCCGGGACATCGACAAGGACACCGTCGACTTCCAGGACAACTACGACGGCCGCACGCAGGAGCCTGTGGTCCTGCCGTCCCGCTTCCCGAACCTGCTGGTCAACGGCTCGGCCGGCATCGCCGTCGGCATGGCGACTAACATCCCGCCGCACAACCTGCGCGAGGTCGCCGACGGCGTCCAGTGGTACCTGGACAACCCGGGCGCCACCCGCGAGGAGCTGCAGGAGGCGCTGATCGCGCGGATCAAGGGCCCGGACTTCCCCACGGGCGCGATGATCCTCGGACGCAAGGGCATCGAGGAGGCCTACCGCACCGGTCGCGGCTCCATCACGATGCGCTCCGTGGTCAACGTCGAGGAGATCCAGGGCCGCCAGTGCCTGGTGGTCACCGAGCTGCCGTACCAGGTCAACCCCGACAACCTCGCCCTGAAGATCGCCGAGCTGGTCAAGGACGGCAAGGTCACCGGCATCGCCGACATCCGTGACGAGACGTCCGGCCGCACCGGCCAGCGACTCGTGATCGTGCTCAAGCGCGACGCGGTCGCGAAGGTCGTGCTGAACAACCTGTACAAGCACACCCAGCTCCAGGAGAACTTCGGCGCCAACATGGTGGCGCTGGTGGACGGCGTACCGCGCACGCTCTCCGTCGACCAGTTCGTGAAGCACTGGGTCACGCACCAGATCGAGGTGATCCAGCGCCGCACCGCGTACCGTCTCCGCGAGGCCGAGCGCGAGGCGCACATCCAGCGCGGATACGTGAAGGCGCTCGACAAGCTGGACGAGGTCATCGCGCTCATCCGGCGCTCCCCGTCAGCCGACGAGGCGCGTCAGGGCCTGATCGAGCTGCTCGACGTGGACGAGGTCCAGGCCGATGCAATCCTCAACCTGCAGCTGCGCCGCCTTGCCGCCCTCGAGCGCCAGTCGATCGAGGAGCGCTACGCGAAGCTCATGGAGGAGATCAAGGAGCTGCAGATCATCCTCGGCTCCGAGGACCGTCAGCGTTCCATCGTCTCCGAGGAGCTCACCGAGATCGTCCGCAAGTTCGGCGACGAGCGACGCACCGAGGTGTCGCCGTTCGACGGCTCCGTGGACGTCGAGGATCTGATCGCCGAGGAGGAGATGGTCGTCACCATCACCCGCGGTGGCTACGCGAAGCGCACCCGCTCCGACCAGTACCGTGCGCAGAAGCGTGGTGGCAAGGGCATCCGAGGCGCCTCGCTGCGCTCGGACGACACCGTCGACCACTTCTTCGTCACGACGACGCATCACTGGCTGCTGTTCTTCACGAACCTGGGCCGCGTCTACCGCGCCAAGGCGTACGAGCTGCCGGAGGGCGGTCGCGACGCGAAGGGCCAGCACGTGGCGAACATGCTGGCGTTCCAGCCCGGCGAGGAGATCGCCCAGGTCATGGAGCTCAAGACGTACCAGGACAAGCCGTATCTGGTGCTCGCCACCAAGCGCGGCCTGGTCAAGAAGACCGACCTGGAGGCGTACGACTCCAACCGCAGCGGCGGACTCATCGCCATCAACCTGCGCGAGGTCGAGGGCGAGGACGGCGAGACGCGTCCGGACGAGCTGATCGCCGCGCGCCTGGCCGGCCCCGAGGACGACCTCATGCTGGTCAGCCGCAAGGGCCAGTCGCTGCGCTTCCACGCCTCCGACGACGAGCTCCGATCGATGGGCCGCGCCACGTCCGGCGTGAAGGGCATGTCCTTCCGCGACGACGACGAGCTGCTCGCCATGGACGTCATCCTCGCCGGCACGGCCGAGGCCGCGGAGGACGCCGACGTCGAGGTGGAGGTCGACGAGGACGCGATCCTCGGCGACGGTCCGTACTCGTTCGTCGTCACGGCCGCCGGCTACGCCAAGCGGACCTCTGCGTCCGCCTGGTCCGCGAAGCACCGTGGCGGATTGGGCGTGAAGGTCGCCACCCTCACCGAGGAGCGCGGCGACCTCGTGGGCGCCATGCTCGTCGAGGACACCGACGAGGTGCTCGTCATCATGGAGTCCGGCAAGGTCATGCGCTCGCCCGTGTCCGAGGTCCCCGTCAAGGGCAAGAACACGATGGGCGTCATCTTCGCCAAGCCCGGCAAGAACGACCGCATCATCGGCATCGCCCGCAACGTCGAGCGCAACCTCGGCGACGACGAGGCAGATGACGAGGCCGGCGAGGGCGTAGTCGTCGAGGGTGCAGCCGTCGACACCACGTCAGCCGCTACGGTTGCGGTCGAGGGTGCGGCTGCGGAGGCCGAGGCGCCCGGCGCCGACAGCGCGGAGTAGTCCATGGCGGCGCCCGAGCGGTTCCAGGTCGACCTCGCAGGGGTCGTGGATCTGCTCGGGCGTTCGCTGTACTCCAGCCCGCGCGTCTACCTGCGGGAGCTGATACAGAACGCGGCGGATGCGATCCGGGCGCGGACCGAGGTGGAGCACGGCTTCCAGGGCACCGTGGCGATCACGCCGGCAGACGTGGGTGACGGGATGCTCGTGATCCAGGACGACGGCATCGGCCTCACCTCGCAGGAGGCGCGCGAGCTGCTGTCCACCGTCGGCCGATCCTCCAAGCGGGATCTGTTCGACCTGCCCCGCACGGACAGGCTCGGCCGCTTCGGGGTGGGACTGCTCAGCGCCTTCATGATCGGCGACGAGGTGCAGGTCAGATCCCGTTCGCTGGGCGGCGCGCCGCCGTGCCTGTGGGTGGGCCGGTCTGACGGCACGTTCACCGTGCGCGAGCTGGACGGGCCGGACGCGGCCGCAGTGCCGGTGGGATCCATGGTGTCGGTGCGGCCCCGCGCGGACGCCGCCGTGCTGGCAGCCTCCGCCTCCGTCCGCACCTCCGCGACGCGCTTCGCGAGCCATCTTCCCGAGGCGCTGCTGCTCGCTGATCCGAGCGGCGGGTGGGTGAGCATCAACGAGACACCTGGATTCCTCGGTGACGAGGTGGCTCGCCGCCTGTATGGCGAAGAGCTGCTGGGAGCCGTGCCGCTCGCGGCGATCCCGATCACCGTTGCCGCGACGGGGACTCGCGGGACCGCCTATGTGCTCCCCACGCCTCCCCCGCCCGGAACCGCGGCCCCGGCCCTGTGCCACCTGGGCGGCATGCTCGTCGGCAGCAGAGTGACCGGCCTGCTGCCCGACTGGGCGTTCTTCGCGGCGCTCGCCCTCGACTCGACGGGGCTGAACCCCACCGCGAGCCGAGAGGCGCTTGTCGACGACGACGCGCTGACCGTCACCAGGGAGGGCATCGGCACAGCCCTGCGCGAATGGATCCGACAGACTGCGATCGCGGACCCCGCACGGCTGCGCGTGTTCGCTGCCGTCCACGGACTCGCGCTGCGGCAGCTCGCATTGTCCGACCCGGAGCTTGCCGGGGTGCTCCTGCCTGCGTTGGTGGTGCCGACCTCGCACGGCGAACGTCGGCTAGGCGACCTGCTCGCCTCGGGAGAGCCGTTGCGCTACACGCCGACAGTCGACGAGTTCAGGCAGGTCGCTCCCCTGAGCGCGGAGCTCGTGATCAACGCCGGGCACGCCTACGACGAGGCGATCATGCGGCTCGTCGACCGCTTGGGCCTCGCTCGCACCGAGCCTGTGGACGTCATCGCGATCGTCGACGCGCTCGAGCGGCCGCCCGAGGAGGACGCCGAGTCCGCGCGCGCGCTCGCGCGCCGCGCCGCCGCCACGCTCGTGGATCGCGAAGGCGTGAGCGTCGACGTGCGCGTGATGCCGGGTGGTCGCATGCCCGCAGTGTTCGTGCAGGACTCCGCGATGCTCCGCGCAGCGGATCGACGGCGCGCTCGCGCGGAGGGCGACGCGCTGTGGGCCCAGGTGCTCGATGCGGTGGATGAGGCCGAGCGGCGCGACGGCGCGGACCACCCCACCGCGCGGCTCTGCCTCGACTGGTCGAACGAGGCGGTGCGCGCGCTCGCACGGCTCGAGGACGACGCGGTGCTCGCGCGCGCGATCCGCCTGATGCTGGTCACTGCGCTGCTCGAGGGGCATCATCCTGTGGAAGGGCGCGACCGCCAGGAGCTCACCGACGCGGTGAGCGAGCTCGTCGCGTTGAGCGTCGGACTGTCCGGGTTCGGCGTGGTGAGACCGGAGGACTTCGCATGAACGAGCCGGACGAGAGTCCTGACGAGGTCGAGTCCGAGGACGCGATGCCGCAGGTCGACCGGACCGCGCCGCCGCGAGCGGCGGCTGCCACGAAGGCGGCGCGTGCCGCGACGGTCGCCGCGACGCATGAGGTCGCTGCGGCGCGGAAGATCGCCAAGGAGCGATGACAGCCGCCCGCTCGCTCGCCCTGATCGCCAGGGCGGATCGGACCTGGCAGCTCGAGGAGCAGGCCTCGCTGCTCGTCGAGGCGGTGAGCCTCGCCCGCGAGGCCGACGACCTCGACGCCGAGTACGCCGCGCGCATGCGGCTCGTCCCGAACTCGGCCATACGGTTCGAGGTGTCCGAGGCCGTCACGCATCTGGCCTGGTGCGTCGTCCGCCACGACTCGGATCCGACACGCTTCCCCCGTCGCGCGTCGGGGACTGAGGATCTGCTGTACCTGGAGGACTGGACGCTCCGTCAGCTGGCGTTGTCCGACGCGTTGAGCCCGGTGCAGGTGGAGGATCTCATCGCCGAGCATGCGCGTCGGCTGGGTCCCGGCGCAGGTGAGCATGCGCTCGGGACGCTCGGGGCGCTGCATGCGTGGGCGCTCGGCGACGTCGCGCTGGCCAGCGCGCATATCGGTGCCGCGCTGCGCGTGCCGGGAGACGGTCTTGCCCACTGCGTCCGCTGCACTCGGGACATCGCCGCGCAGATCGCGGAGGCCGCCGGCGATGCCGCCGCGGTGGTCATGGCGGTCGACGACTTCGCCACGGATCCGTGCGACGACCTGGATCAGCCCGCCTCCGCCCTGTCGCGCGGGCTGTTCGCCTGGCTCGCGTCGGATCGTCGCGAGGATGCCGACTCGGCGTACGGGGTCGCGGTGCGTCGCGTGGCGGCGAGGCCGACGACTGCGGAGGTGCGGGGCCGGTTGGCGCGGTACGCGCTGGTGACGGGACGGCTGGACGAGGCTGTCGGCCATGTGGAGGCCGCGCTGCCGTACGTGCACGGCTCGGCGCTGGCGACCCACCTGAGACTGGGCGCGCTGCGAGAGATCGCGGCGGTGCTGGCCGGCCTGCAGCGCCGAGGTCTCGGAGAGCGCTGCCTGACGGGGGTGGACGTCCCGAGCGTGAGGCCCCTCCTCCCGGCTCGAGGCGAGGGGTGGACCGTGGCGACCGCCGCACCGGTCGTGCTCACGGCCGCACGGGAGCTTGCCGGGAGGTTCGACGCGCGAGCAGGGACGATGTTCCACGTGGAACAGCTGCAGCGCACGGTGTGCGGCGCGGAGTCACAGGTTCCTGGACCGCTGTTGTAACGTTTCGACGAGCCCGTAGTGCCCGCCCGCGGAGTGCGGCCCGGCACGCTGTCACCGAGGAGCCGTCATGCCCGATCCCACCACGCTCACGCTCGAGGAGAAGGCGCGCCTGGTGTTCGGCGCCGACTTCTGGACAACGGTCGGCATCGAGGACAAGGGTGTCCCGTCGGCCATGCTGACCGACGGTCCCCACGGGCTGCGCAAGCAGATGGCGGGCAGCGATCATCTGGGTATCAACGCGTCCGTCCCCGCCACCGCGTTCCCCACCGCAGCGACCACCGGGTCCTCGTGGAACCCGGCGCTGCTGGAACGCATGGGTGCGGCCCTGGCGGCCGAGTGCCGAGTCCAGGAGGTGGACGTCCTGCTCGGTCCTGGCATCAACATGAAGCGGTCGCCGCTGGGCGGGCGCAACTTCGAGTACTTCTCGGAGGATCCGCTCCTGGCGGGTGAGCTGGGAGCCGCATGGATCAACGGACTGCAGGCGCTCGGAGTCGGCGCCTCGGTGAAGCACTTCGCGGCGAACAGCCAGGAGACGGACCGGATGCGCATCAGCGCCGAGCTCGACGAGCGGACCCTGCGCGAGATCTACCTGCCGGCGTTCGAGCGCGTCGTCAAGAAGTCGCAGCCGGCGACCGTGATGTGCTCGTACAACCGCATCAACGGGGTGCGTGCCTCCGAGAACCATTGGCTGCTGACCGAGGTGCTGCGCGACGAGTGGGGTTTCGAGGGGTATGTCGTGTCCGACTGGGGTGCCACCTGGGACCCCGTCGCCGCGCTGAAGGCGGGCCTTGACCTCACCATGCCGAGCACGGGCGAGGCCGGTCCCGCGACGGTCGTCGCGGCAGTGAAGGACGGCAGCCTCGACGAGGCGGTGCTGGATCAGGCGGTCCAGCGCATCCTTGACGTGCACGCGCGGCTGCGCGCGACGCGGACCGAGGTGACGTTCGCCGCCTCGGCGCATCATGAGATCGCGCGCGAGATCGCCGCCGACTCCGCGGTGCTGCTCAAGAACGACGGAGGTCTGCTGCCGCTCGCGCAGGACGGCGGGACCATCGCGGTCCTCGGTCCGTTCGCGACCGCGCCCAGGTATCAGGGCGCAGGCTCGTCGCACGTCAACCCCACGCGGCTCGACGAGCCGCTCGCCGCCATCGCCGAGGCGACGGGTCGCGACGTGGTCCACGCCCCCGCCTATCGGTTCGACGGTGGGAAGGACGACGCCCTCCTCGGCGTCGCTGTCGACGCGGCGGCCCAGGCCGACGTGGTGGTCCTGATGCTGGGCCTGCCCGACGCGGTCGAGTCCGAGGGTTGGGACCGTGAGCACATGGACCTCCCTCAGGTGCAGCTGGACACGCTCTCGGCTGTGGCGGCGGCCAACCCTCGCGTGGTCGTCGTGCTGTCCCACGGCGCTGTCGTGTCGCTCGAGCATGTCGTGGGCAAGGCGCCCGCGATCCTCGACATGTGGCTCGCCGGACAGGCGGGTGGATCGGCGCTGGCCCAGATCCTGTTCGGGCTGGCGGAGCCGGGCGGTCGCCTCGCGGAGACCGTGCCGTGGCGTCTGGAGCACACGCCTGCGTACGTGAACTGGCCGGGCGGCGACAAGGTGGTGCGCCACGGCGAGCGCGTCTACATCGGCTACCGCTGGTACGACACCACGGACCGTGACGTCGCGTTCCCGTTCGGCCACGGGCTGTCCTACACGACCTTCGCGCACGAACTCCTGGGCGTCGATGTGCCTGACCCGACGATCGCGGCCGCCACGGTGCGGGTCCGGGTCACGAACACCGGGGAACGCGCCGGCTCCGACGTCGTCCAGGTGTATGTCGGCGACCCTGTCGCAGGCGTCGACCGCCCGGTCCGCGAGCTGCGCGCCTTCCAGAAGGTGGCGCTCGCTCCAGGCGAGGCCACCGTGGTCGAGCTCGCTCTCGATGACCGTGCCTTCGCCTACTGGGGCACGCAGGGCTGGACCGTGGAGCCCGGCGAGTACGTCGTCGAGGTGGGCCGCTCGTCGCGTGACATCGTCGCGACGCAGTCGATCGTCCTGGACGTGCCGCCGGTGGTCGTCCCCCTCGACGTCGACTCGAACTTCGGCGACTGGCTGGCGCACCCGATCGGCGCGAGGGTCCTCGAGGAGTTCGGCAAGGCTGCTGCCGCCGGCGACAGCGCGGGGATGCTGGCCGACGAGGAGATGGCGGGGATGATGCTGCAGATGCCGATGGTCAAGGTCGCGGACTTCGTCGCGCCCGGCCGGGGCGAGCAGACCGTGCGGGGCATGCTGGAGGCGCTCGAGCGGCTGGCATGACCACGCGTCCCCACGACGCGACGAGGGCCCCGGGGCTGTGACGCCCCGGGGCCCTTCGTGCCTCCGCCGCGGGGGGCGGACCGTGTCTGCTCGGTCCTCCCTCAGGTGAGGTCGGTGTCCGGGGACATCATGCGTTCCAGGAGCGATCCCGTGTCGACCGCGCCGAGGCTCAGGAACGTCTCGATGCGCTGCAGGCCGTCGATCGGCCAGATCCTCTCCAGCAGCAGCCGCTGCAGGTGGAGGTGATCGCGGAGCCTGAACCGTGTCATCAGGTCGTAGACGCCGGTGACCACGTCGAGCGAGGCCAGCTCGGGGATCCGCTTGAGATCGGTGACGATCCGCTCGAGGTCCGCGCCGGGCGCGATGATGATGGGGATGTAGACCTCCACGGGCAGGCCCAGCGTGGCCCAGTCCACGGAGACCGTGTAGCCACGGATGACCCCGAGCCGCTCGAGGCGCGCGATGCGGTCACCCACCGTGGGGCCCGAGACGTTGAGCCTCTGGGCGAGCTTGCGGTGCGAGGCGCGCGGATCCTCCGCGAGCAGCGTCACCAGCATCCTGTCGATCTCGTCGAGCATCACGGCCGGGCTGCTCGGATGGATCAGGCGCGACAGCCCGCCCATCGGGCTGTGGCCCTTGTCCGTGACGTCGCTGGGCTCGGTTCCTTCAGGCGTGTCGGTCATCTCACTTCTCATCCAGGGAGGCTGGCAACGGAGCCTCCGCCATGATGCGTGGGAACGCGGGCATCGCGACTTCCGGCTGGAGATACCTTGCCACGTAACGCACCAGGAAGTCTTCGGTGGCGTCGTCGGGCACGGTGGCGAGCAGGTGGGTGGCGCCGGCCTGCGCCCAGCCGACGACGAGCGCGCGGTCGGTGTCGAGGTCGCCTGTGAGCGCCGCGGTCGCGGGCTGCACCTGCGCGGCGCCGTCGCACGCGCCCGGATCCTCGGCGAGCATGGGCAGGCCGGTGGCGCTGCTCAGCTGCGGTGCCACGGCGCCGGTCAGCCAGACGGGCACGTCGACCTGCGACGGCTTGGGAGTGACCATGACGCTCGTCGGTGCGCCCGGGTTCAGGCCCGACGGGACGGTCCAACGCGCGCCCTGGTGGGACAGGGGCCTGGCGGCCCAGCTCGCCCGCAGCAGCCACAGGTCCTCGGCCGCGCCGTCCGCGTCCAGCTCCCCTGTGTCGACGACGCAGACGACGCGTCCGCCGCTGACCAGGTCGAGCACGGCGATCTCCTCGGCGAGAGTCACCGGGTTCTCCGCGCCCAGCGTCACCCGCGCCACGATGCGGGGATCGGTGGTGAGAGCCGCCACGGTGCTGGCGGGCACGGCTCCTTCGGCGCTGAGGTCCGCCCACAGCGCGAAGGCGCCGGACTGCTCGGCGGCGTCCACCCACGCATGGGGACGTGCAGCGCCCGTCCAACGGATTCCGATCCTCATACCGCCACCTCCAGGTCGCGAACAGCGGGAAGCACCTCGTGTGCGAAGCGCGTGAGCATGTGATCCACCCTCTCCTTGGGAGCGCCCTCGATGATGCATCGCAGCACCACGCCGTCGACGCCGGCCTCCGACACCTCGGTGAGCGCGTCGATGAGGGTCTGCGCCGATCCGACGACGGACGTGTCGACCGCCTGCTTGAGCGCGGCGTCCAGGTCGGTGGTGAAGTCCATCGCCTCGGTGGACGACTGCGCGGCCACGCTCCACCCGAGACCGGCGTAGAGGACGTAGCTGGCGCGCTGCCAGTCGAGCACCGCCTGACGCTCGGCCTCGTCGTCGGTGAGCCAGAAGTTCCTGAGCGCCACGACCTTGGGCTTGACCCCGCCGGGCCGTCCGGCCTGCTCCCAGCCTTCGCGATGCGCCTGCGCCAGCTCGGTCACGAGCGACAGCGGGTTCGCGCCTGACAGCATGATGGGCCTTCCCGCCGCTCCAGCGCGGGCCACCGCCTTGGGTGTGGCGGACCCGACCCAGAGCGTCGTCCCCGCGGGGACGGCGGTCTGCTCGAGCGCCTCGAGTCCCGCACGCTGACGCCCCAGGCGCTGCTTGCGGGCCACGCCCTTGCCGTCGAACTCGACGTCGCGGTAGCCCAGGCCCACGCCCAGGTCCAGCCGGCCGTCGGAGCCGGCGGCGATGTCGGCCGCCATGCGCGCGAGGCGCTGCGGTTCCTGGAGCGGGAGCAGCAGCATGCCCGTGCCGACCCTCAAGGTCTGCGTCACCGACAGCGCGGCCTGCGCGGCGGGCAGCAGTGCAGGGCAGTAGCCGTCGTAGAAGAAGTGGTGCTCGGAGAGCCACATGCTCTCGAAGCCCAGGCTCTCCAGCAGACGGGCCTCGTCGAGCAGCTCGCGGTACGCGGTGGCCGGGTGACGAGGCGTTGAGGCGGTGGCTTGCAGGCAGTACAGCCCGACTCCGATATCCATGCTTCCTCCGAGGGTGGGACGTTCGACAGCACCATAGCCAATCGATGTTTCAAGTGTCAGTCGATTACGTCCTTCTAGTTAACGTACGCGCAACATCTGTGATGTTTGATGTGCGTATGACAAGCACTTCGATCGACGGTACAGCATTTGTCACGGGCGGCGGCAGCGGCCTGGGCCGTGCGGTGTGCCTGCGGCTCGCCGCCCGCGGCGACCGCGTCGTCGTCGCTGACAGAGACGCGCTCGCCGCCGCAGAGACCGTGGAGATGATCGCTCAGGCGGGAGCCAGCGCCCGCGCGGTGGCGCTCGACGTGACCGACGCTGAGGCCGTCGCGGACGCCGTCCGCAAGGCCGACGAGGCCGCGCCCCTGCAGACCGTCGTCACCTGCGCGGGCGTCGCGCGCCCCAGCGCCCTGCTGTCGTCCTCAGCCTCCGAGCTGGACCTCGCGCTCGACGTCAACGTGAAGGGGACGTACCACGTGATCCGCGCCGCGGCCCAGCTCATGGTGCCCCGCGGCGCCGGGGCGATCGTCACCGTCGGCTCCACGTCCTCGTACACCGCATCGAGCACGCCGATGTTCGCCTACGACACCTCGAAGGCGGCGGTCCGCATGCTGACCGCGGCGCTCGGGCGCGAGCTCGCTCCGACCGGCGTGAGGGTCAACGGCGTCGCGCCGGGAACGATGGACACGCCGCTCATGCGCGGACTCGGAGCGGATGAGGCGTCGCTGAGCGAGATGGCCGCCGCGCGCATCCCGGCCGGACGGCTCGGCAGGCCCGAGGAGGTGGCCGACGCGGTCGCATTCCTGAGCGGGCCCGAATCGTCGTACATGTGCGGACAGATGATCGTGGTGGACGGAGGATGGCTCTCATGACGGTGACCGTGATCACGGGAGGCGGCGCCGGCATCGGCGCATCCGTCGCGCGACGACTCGCGGCGCGAGGTGACTCGCTGGTGATCGCCGACCGCGATCCGAGCGCCGCGAACGCCGTGGCGGACGAGGTCGGCGGCGTCGCGGTCGCGGTCGACGTGGCCGTGCCCGGATCCGGTCGGATCGTGGTCGACGCAGCGCTCCAGACCTACGGGCGCCTGGACGCCGTCGTCGCATGCGCGGGCATCGAGAGAGGTGCCCCTGCGGCCCAGATCTCCCGCGAGACCTTCGAGCAGGTCTACGCGGTCAACGTGCACGGCTCCTTCGACGTGGCGCAGGCCGCCTTCCGGGTGTTCGAGCGTCAGGGCGAAGGAGGGAGGATCGTGCTCATCGGCTCAGCGAACTCCATGGTCGCCCTGCCCGGCCAGAGCGCCTACGCCTCGTCCAAGGGCGCCGTCCTGATGCTGGCGCGATCGCTCGCAGTCGACTGGGCCCACGCAGGGGTGACCGTCAACGTCGTCGCTCCGGGCGTCACCGACACCGCCATGTCGTCCCAGTCGCTGAGCGACCCGACGAAGCGCGCGTCCCTCATGTCCAAGATCCCCATGGGCAGGCCCGCCCGGCCGGAGGAGATCGCGGAGGCGGTCGAGTTCCTGTCCTCCGAGCGCACCTCGTACATCACGGGCGCCTACCTGCCCGTCGATGGCGGCTGGCTGGCCGCAGGCTGACGGAGACCCCCATGATCATCGGCGCCAGGCTTCCCCACACCGGACCGCAGGCGTCAGGTCGCGCCGTCGTGCAGGCGGCGATCGACCTCGAGGCTGCCGGACTGGAGTCGCTGTGGGTGAGCGACCACATCGCGCAGCCCCACGTCATCGAGTCGGCGTACCCGTTCGAGGCGGACGGCGTCGCGCGCTGGTCCACGCAGCATCCCGATCTCGAGGCGCTCGTCACCCTCGCGATGGTGGCGTCGGTGACGCGCGACGTGCGCTTGGGCACCGCGATCCTGCTCGCTCCCCTGCGTCAGCCGGTGCTCGCCGCGAAGCAGATCGCGACGATCGCCTCGGCAGCCCCCGGCAGGGTCGCCATCGGGATCGGAGCGGGCTGGCTTGCCGAGGAGTTCGCGGCGCTCGGGATCCCCTACGAGCGACGGGGGCGCCGCACCGAGGAATGGATGACCCTGGTGCGACAGTGCTGGACGGGCTCCGCAGGACCCTTCGATGGTGAGTTCTACACGCTGCCAGGGCCGATCGTCGCGCTCCCCGCGCCCGACCCCATGGTCCCGCTGTACACCGGTGGCCACTCGCCAGCGGCGCTGCGGAGGGCCGGCCGATCCGCGGACGGATGGGTAGGTCAGCAGTCGTTGGACCAGCTCGACCCCAGCGCGCTCGCCGGGGCGATCGCCGTCATCCGCGGCGCGGCGGCCGCAGCCGACCGTGATCCCGCAGCGATCCACGTGGTGCTGCGGCTGGTCGGGAGCGCCGGCGCGCAGCGCAGGACGGTCGCCGCGCTCCCGGCCCTCGCGGCCGCGGGCGTCGACGAGGTGATCCTGGACACCCCGCGCGAGCCCGCGTCGTCCGGTCAGGAGATCGCCGCCTACCGCGAGGCGGTCGCCTGACCGGGAGCGATCCGCGGTGCGCGCGGCAGCCGCGAACGTGAGCTCAGCGCTCCGTCGCAGCCTCGCGCCACTGTGCGACGGCCGCCGCGGCGCCCGCCTGGATCAGGCTCGTGTCGGTGAAGCCCGCCACGTCGTCGAAGCCGAGCTCACGCATCCGCAGCGCACGCTCCAGCCCTCCCGCGAATCCGCGTGCGCGCAGGCCCGCCGCGTGCGCGGCATCCACGACGCGAGGCAGCGGCGCATCCGGGGCGTCGTCCGCGAGCAGCGCGTCCACGGTGGTGCCCAGGCTCGCAGCCAGGTCGAACGGGCCGACGAACAGCGACTCGGCGCCGTCGGTCGCCGCGATCCGTTGCACGTCCTCCAGCGCTGCGGCCGTCTCGATCATGAGCGAGACCGCCACGGCAGCGTTCGCGTCGGCCATGGAGGTGATCGCCTCACCGCTGAGCAGCGTCGACGGCCCGAAGCTGCGGCTGCCCTGCGGCGGGTACAGGCAGGCCGCGGTGATCGCGCGGGCCTGCTCGGCGGATTCGACCATGGGGACGATGACCCCGTCGGCGCCCATGTCGAGCACGGCTCCCAGCGTGGAGGGGGAGCCGTCCGGGGTCCGCACCCAGACGGGGACGCGTCCGGTCGCGTGACGGCTCGCCAGCAGCGCGGTGCGGAGGGACGAGGCGTCGAAGGCGCCGTGCTGGGCGTCGAGCACCACCCAGTCGGGGCTTGCGGCGAGCAGGGACAGGACCACGTGCGGCTCGCCGAGGCTGCTCCACGCTCCGAGCGACGCTGATTCAGTATGCAAGGTCATGACCGCACCATACCTTTCAGTTGGCAGTCAAAGTGCGCCTGAGAGTGACAGTTTGCATGAATGTAACGCGATATGCGCTTTCACGAAACAACTGACGAATAGCGTGTGAGACCAATTCCAACGACGGTTCGCACTCGTCGCCTCGACCCCTCGGGACGCCGACGGGACGCGACCCGTCACCTGCCGGACGAAGGGAACCCGATGTCAGTCCCCACGCTGAACCCAGGGAGGTCAGCCGCTCACGTGCCCGGCTCAGGGATACGTGAGGTGGTCAACGCCGCGATGGGTCGCGAGGACGTGATCCACCTGGAGATCGGCGAGCCCGGCGCACGCACTCCGGCGCACCTGGTGGAGGCTGCCCACAGTGCGATGGGCTCGTCGAACCGCTACACGCACAGCGCGGGCATGCCGGCGCTGCGCGACGCGATCGCACGCAGGCTCCACCGCGCGTACGGGCTGAGCGCCGCCGAGGACGACATCGTCGTGGGCCAAGGCGCTGTCGAGGCGCTGCTCGCCACCATCGTCGCCGTCACCGACCCTGGTGACGAGGTCCTGGTGCCGGACCCGGCGTGGCCCAACTATGAGATGCAGACGCTCATGCGGGGCGCCGTGCCGGTCCGCTACCCCCTGCGGCCGGAGAACGGCTTCGTCCCCGACATGGCCGACATCCGTCCGCTGCTCGGACCGCGCACCAAGGCGATCGTGGTCAACAGCCCGTCCAACCCGACCGGCGCCGTCTTCTCCCGCGCCGTCATGGCCGAGCTCGTGGAGGAGGCGGCCCGGGCCGGACTGCTGGTCATCTCCGACGAGGTCTACGACCAGATCATCTTCGACGGCGACCATGTCTGCGCGGCCGCGCTCAACCCGGAGGGCGTCGTCTCCGTCTTCAGCTTCTCGAAGACGTACGCGATGACCGGCTCCCGGGTGGGCTACCTCACCGGACCCCGGTGGCTCGTCCCCACGATCGCGAAGCTCCAGGAGCCGATCCTCTCCTCCGTGTCGACCGCGTCGCAGGCCGCCGCGATCGAGGCGCTCAACGGACCGCAGGACTTCGTCGCCACGTCCCTCGCGTCCTATCGCGATCGGCGCGACCTCGCGCACACGTTGCTGGCAGACGCCGGGATCGCGGCGCCGATGCCCGCGGGCGCCTTCTACATGATGGTCCCGCTTCACCAGCAGGCCGACTCACGCCGGGCCGCGCTCGACCTGATCGGACACGGCGTCGCCACGGCGCCCGGCACCGCCTTCGGAGACGTCGCCCGGCACTTCCTCCGCATCTCGCTCGCCGCGGCCAGGCCCGACCTCGAGGAGGGCCTCGCCAGGCTGGCGGGCTGGTACCACCGGACGAACGGAGGCATCGGCCGATGACCGACCACACGACAGCCTCGTATGAGGGACGGCCCTCGCAGGAGGGCACACCGATCGTCGAGCTGACCGACATCAAGAAGCAGTTCGGGGAGCTCGAGGTGCTCAAGGGAATCGACCTCGTCGTCAACCGAGGCGAGAACGTCGTGCTGCTCGGCCCGTCGGGCTCGGGCAAGTCCACCCTGCTGCGCACCATCAACCTGCTCGAGCCCCCCACATCCGGCTCGCTGCTGGTCGACGGCGAGGAGTACGCCGCCTTCTGGCCCCCGAGCAAGCCGTCCGCCACGCGGGTGCTCGAGCTCCGCCGCAAGGTCGGCATGGTGTTCCAGCAGTTCAACCTGTTCCCGAACATGACCGCGCTCGACAACGTGGCGCTCCCGCTGCGCTCGGTGCGCAGGCTCTCCAAGGCGGACGCGCGAGAGCGAGCCGCCGTCGAGCTCAAGCGGGTGGGCCTGATCGAGCGCGCCGGCCATTACCCGGCGCAGCTGTCCGGCGGCCAGCAGCAGCGAGTCGCGATCGCACGCGCGCTCGCGCTCGACCCCCAGGTGCTGCTCTTCGACGAGCCGACGTCGGCGCTCGACCCCGAACTCGTGGGAGAGGTGCTGAAGACGATGCGCGTGGTCGCGGAGTCCGGCATGACCATGGTCGTCGTCACGCACGAGATCGGGTTCGCCAAGGAGATCGGGGACGTCAACGTCTTCATGGATCAAGGGCGGGTCGTCGAGACGGGCGGCCGCGAGTTCTACGACGAGTGCCGCACGGACCGGGCGCGTGAGTTCATCAAGGCGGTGCGATGATGGCGATGACCACCTACGACTGGAGCCTGATCGGCGACAACTGGCGGCTGCTCCTCGACGGCCTCGTGGTCGCGCTGCAGGTCTCGATCGTCGCGCTGGTGATCTCCCTCGTGGCGGGCCTGCTGCTGGCGCTCATGCGGCTCTCGAAGGGTCCGCAGCGCTGGATCGCCGCGGCCTACATCAACATCTTCCGCGGCGTCCCCGCCCTGGTCAGCGTGATCTGGGTCTACTTCGGCGTCTCGCTCGCCTTCGGCATCAACTTCACCGTCTTCCAGGCCGGCGTGATCGCGCTGTCGCTGCTGTACAGCGCCTTCCTCGCGGAGATCTTCCGGTCGTCGCTCAGCGCGGTGCCGGCGGCGCTCACCGAGGCGGGGCAGGCGCTCGGCATGCGGCGTTCCCGGATCTTCGTCTCGGTGGTCCTCCCGCAGGCGACCAAGATCGCGCTTCCCAACATCGGCAGCATGTTCATCGGGATGGTCAAGGACACCTCGACCTTCACGGTCATCGGCCTGCTCGAGGTGGTGAGGGTGACGCAGAACCTCGTGTCGACCACCTTCCAGCCCTTCGTCCTGTACACCGCGGCGGCCGCGATCTACGTTCTCGCGGCCTTCGCGATCGACTTCCTCTTCCGCGCCCTGGAGAGCTCCACGACGAGCCCGCCCGCGGGTTCGATCGCGCGGCTCCTCCGATCGCGGGAGAGGGCGCGGATCGAGGAGATCGCAGCGCGGCATACCGAGGCTTCCTGACGCGCACGGGCGTCAGGCGGAAGTACAGCGGATCACTGATCCACACGTTCCCAGCAGTGCTCAGCAACAGAGGAGATGGCTCATCATGACTACTACTTCCAAGGCGGTCCGCGGCCTCAGCGTCGTCGGTCTCGCGGCGGTGCTGGTCGGCACCCTCGCGGCGTGCAGCGACAGCTCGGCGGAGACCACGGACGAGGCGAGCAGCGGCGCGACCGCGTCGGCGACCTCCGCGGACCTGGGGCTCCTGGTCCCAGGCACCCTGACGGTCGGCATGAACCTCCAGTTCGAGCCGGAGATGTACCTGGACGCCGACGGCAACCCCGCCGGCTACGACGTCGAGCTGCTGCAGGCTCTCGCGGACGAGCTCGGGCTGACGCTGGACATCCAGAACCTCGACTTCAACGGGCTCATCCCGGGCCTCCAGTCGAAGATGTTCGACATGGTGTCGGTGGGTCTGACCAACACCCCCGAGCGTGATGAGGTCGTCGACTTCTCGCGGGAGTACGTGCCCTACACGACCGTCCTGGCGGTCGCGGAGGACGACGATCGCACCGCCTCGATCGACACCTACAACTCGGCCGACGTCACGATCACCGCCCTGCAGGGCTCGTCGGGTGAGCAGCTCGCGATGGACACGTTCCCGAACGCCACCATCACGGGCTTCGCCGACCAGAACGCCGCCCTGCTCGAGGTGGCCACCGGTCGTGCCGACGGCGGCGTGGTCGAGGGCTACATCCTCGGGCAGTACATCGCCGCGAACCCCGGTCAGCTGAAGGAGGCGGCGCTCAGCGAGCCGCTCTCGCTCGGTTACGGCTCGTGGGCGGTCCAGGACGGCAACTCGGGGCTCGTCTCGGCGCTCAACGACTTCATCTGCACCGCACAGGGCGACGGCACGATGGAGCAGATCTACCTTGACACGTTCGGTGGCACGAGCATGCCGGTGATGCCTGCCTGCTGATCTCACGCGTCCTCCACGACGAGGGCCCCGGGGCTGATGTCCCGGGGCCCTTCGCGTGCCCGCCGCATCGTGCGGCGGCTCAGGTGAGCGGCGTCGTGCTAGATGAACAGCGTCGTGCCGGACTCCTGGGCCTCGCCCAGGAAGGTCGCGACGCCGGCCAGCTCCACGCCCTCGATGAGGTCGGACTGCGCCATGCCCAGCAGGTCCATCGTCATCGTGCAGCCGAGCAGGCGGGCGCCGCCGTCCTGCGCGTTCGTGATGAGCTCAGGAAGCGACTGCACGTCGTGCTTCTTCATGACGTTCTTGATCATCGCGGTGCCGGCGCCTGCCATGTGCATCTGCGACAGGGTCAGCTTCTCGGCGCCCTGAGGCATCATCATCCCGAACATCTTGTCCATCATGGACTTGTCGCGCTTGGGCGGGTCCGTCCTGCGCAGCGCGTTGAGGCCCCAGAACGTGAAGAACAGCGAGACCTCCTGGCCCATGGCCAGAGCGCCGTTCGCGATGATGAACGCTGCGATCTGCTTGTCGAGGTCACCGGAGAAGACGACCATGGACAGCTTGTTGCCGCCGTTGCCGCCGCCCGCCGGGACGGGACCGACGCCGCCCTTGCGGAACGTGGCGACGAAGCCGGGTCCCTTGGGGTCCATCGACACGAGGGTGTGGCCGTTCTTGGATGCCCAGGCCGGTCCGTCGAGCGCGAAGCCGGGGTCGGACACGGTGACGCGGATCTCGTCGCCCGCGTTGGCCGCCTTCATCGCGCTGGAGAGGCGCATGATCGGGCCGGGGCAGGCGAGGCCCGTGCAGTCCAGGTCGGTGGTCTGGCCGGTGGCGGCGGCCACGGCCGACGCGACGGACACCTTCTCCGCGTAGTTCTCCATGGGCGGCTGCGCCTCGTAGCCCTCGGCGGGGTTGTCGTGCACGTGGCCGTACGTGGTCGATCCGCCCGACAGGGTCTTCACGTCGGTGAAGCCGTTCTGGACGAGGATGCGGTGAGCCAGGTAGGAGCGGAAGCCGACCGCGCAGTACAGGCGGATCGGCTGGTCCTTGTCCGTCCAGCCCTTGACGGCCTCACGGAAGTCGGCGAGCGGCACGTTCTCGGCGCCAGGCAGGTGGTGGATGCCGTACTCCTCCGGGGTGCGGACGTCCACCAGGCGGGTGCCGTCGGCCAGCGGCCACTCCTCGGCGTACCAGAGTGCGAAGTCGCCGCGGATGGTGTTCGCTGCTACGAAGCCGGCCATGTTCACGGGGTCCTTCGCGGAGCCGAACGGCGGGGCGTAGGCGAGCTCTTGGCTCTCGAGGTCGAAGACCGTGAGGCCGGCGCGGATAGCCATCGCGAACACGTCGATGCGCTTGTCCACACCGTCGAAGCCGCACACCTGCGCGCCGTAGATCGTGCCGTCCTTCGGGGAGAAGAGCAGCTTGATGTGCATCATCGCGGTGCCGGGGTAGTAGCCGGCGTGGCCGGACGGGTGCACGTGGATCACCCGGTACTCGATGCCCGCGGCGTCGAGCTGGCGCTTGGTGGCGCCGGTGCCGCCCGCGACCATGTCGAACACCTTGACGATCGAGGTGCCCTGCGTGGACTTGTACTCGGTGTCGCGACCGCAGATGTTCTCCGCGGCGACTCGTGCCTGGCGGTTCGCGGGGCCCGCGAGCGGTGCGAGGTACTCGCCGGGGAGAACCGGGTGTCCGGTCTCGACCGCGTCGCCTGCGGCGTAGATGTCAGGGTCGGACGTCTGCATGTGCGTGTCGACCTTGATGCCGCCGCGCTCGCCGAGCTCGATCCCTGCGGCCTTGACCAGCTCCACGGCCGGCTTCACTCCGGCGGCCAGGATCACCAGGTCGGCCTTCAGGACGGTGCCGGAGTTCAGCTCGACGCTGACGCGGTTGTCGCCGTCGCTGTCGGCGAGCGGCTGGAAGGCGGCCGCCGCGGTGGACAGGTGCACGTTGATGCCGCGCATGCGCAGGTGACGCTCGACGGGGGCGGCGATGTCCGCGTCGACCGGGGGAAGGATCTGCGGCGCGAGCTCGACCACGTCCACGCGGACCCCGCGGTGGTGGAGGTTCTCCGCCATCTCCAGGCCGATGTACCCGGCGCCGACGACGACGGCGGTGACCACCCCGCGCCTGCCTGCCTTCTGGGCGGCGAGCGCGGCGTCGAGCCGGGTCTTGATCTTGTCCATGTCGCCGATGCGGCGCAGGACCTCGACGGCGGGGTGGTCGATGCCGGGCAGCGGAGGGCGGACGGCCTCGGCGCCCATGCACAGCGCGAGCTTGTCGTAGGACTCGGTGTACTCGCGGCCGGTGTCGACCTCCTTCACGGAGACCGTCTTGGCCTTGCGGTCGATGGAGACCACCTCGGTGGCGATCCGCACGTCGATGTTGAGCGACTCGCGCAGGCTCTCGGGTGTCTGCAGCAGCAGCCTGGAGCGCTCGGAGATGACCTCGCCCACGTGGTACGGCAGGCCGCAGTTGGCGAAGGAGACGTGGTGGCCCCGTTCGAAGACGACGATCTCCGCCGTCTCGTCGAGCCGCCGCGCCCTGGCAGCGGTGGATGCTCCGGCGGCGACTCCGCCGACGACGACAAGCTTCATGATTCCCATACCTCCCGGGGTATTTGTCCTGCAAGAAGGCTAGGCCATGCCCCCACGGGCATGCCTGGGTCCTTGGTCACCGCACCTCCCCCGGGGTGGAGGCGTCGTGTCCAGCATGCCGCGCATGGGGGCGTGCCGCACGGTGAGCGGGGGTGGTCGACTGCACGGCTACGAGGTATTTCGTGAGGTACGTCGCGCGTCCGCGCGTTAGATTTGAGTAACTAAAAAGAAACCTGTACGCTGACATGCATGATGACCGACGCGCGATCTATGCTGGCTGACGCCGGTCTGCGCATCACGGCTCCGCGCGTCGCGGTCATCGATGTGCTCGCCGGCAACCCCCATGCCGCCGCGGACGCCGTCTTCGCGAAGGTCGCCGAGACCCTTCCGCGCACGTCGCTGCAGGCCGTCTACAACGTCCTCGGCGACCTCACCACGCGAGGCCTCGCGCGACGCATCGAACCTGCCGGCTCCCCCGCTCGCTACGAGCTCAGGGTCGGCGACAACCACCACCACGTCGTCTGCACCTCGTGCGGCAAGGTCGAGGACGTCGACTGCGTGGTCGGACATGCACCCTGCCTGGTCCCCGACCAGACTCACGATTTCGCGATCGTCGAGGCCGAGGTCACCTTCTGGGGCGTCTGCAAGGCATGCCGTCAGGCTGTCGAAGCCGACCCCCTCCCGTAGCACCGTCCCCGCCAACCATGAAGGAGGTCCGCCAGCCATGACGGACAAGTTCACCACGACCAACTCCGGCGCGCCGGTCGCGTCGGACCAGCACTCGCAGACCGTCGGGAACAACGGCGTCACCGCGCTCACCGACCACTACCTGGTCGAGAAGCTCGCACAGTTCAACCGTGAGCGCGTCCCCGAGCGCGTGGTCCACGCCAAGGGCGGCGGCGCGTTCGGCACGTTCACCACGACGAACCCCGAGATCGCCAGGTACACCCGCGCCGCGCTGTTCCAGCAGGGCGTCCAGACCGAGATGCTCGCGCGCTTCTCGACGGTCGCGGGCGAGTCCGGGTCACCCGACACGTGGCGCGACCCGCGCGGCTTCGCGCTGAAGTTCTACACCACCGAGGGCAACTACGACCTGGTCGGCAACAACACCCCGGTCTTCTTCATCCGCGACGGCATCAAGTTCCCCGACTTCATCCGCTCCCAGAAGCGCCTTCCCGGTACGCACCTGCGCGACAACGACATGCAGTGGGACTTCTGGTCGCTGCAGCCGGAGTCGGCACACCAGGTGACCTGGCTCATGGGCGAGCGCGGCCTGCCGAACTCGTGGCGCGAGATGAACGGCTACGGCTCGCACACCTACCAGTGGATCAACGCCGCCGGCGAGCGGTTCTGGGTGAAGTACCACTTCATCTCCCAGCAGGGCGTCCACGGCCTCACTAACGACAAGGCCGCCGAGCTCGCCGGTTCCGACGCCGACGTCCACATCCGTGACCTCTACACGCACATCGAGGACGGCGACTTCCCGCGCTGGACCCTCAAGGTCCAGGTGATGCCGTACGAGGACGCGAAGACCTACCGCTTCAACCCGTTCGACCTCACCAAGGTGTGGCCGCACGCGGACTACCCGCTCATCGAGGTGGGGATCATGGAGCTCAACCGCAACCCGGAGAACTACTTCGCGCAGATCGAGCAGGCCACGTTCGCGCCGAGCAACTTCGTGCCCGGAATCGGCGCCTCCCCTGACAAGATGCTGATGGCCCGCATCTTCAGCTACGCGGACGCGCACCGCTACCGCGTGGGCACCAACCACGCCGACCTTCCGGTCAACCAGCCCAAGAACGCCGACGCGCACGGCCACTCCTACGCGAAGGACGGGTCCATGCGCTACTCCTTCGCCTCGGCCGACACCCCGGTCTACGCGCCCAACTCGAAGGGCGGCGCGCATGCCGACCCCGAGCGTGCAGGCGATGCGGGCAACTGGGAGTCGGACGGCACGCTGGTGCGGTCCGCCGCGACCCTGCACCCCGAGGACGACGACTTCGGTCAGGCGGGCACGCTGTACCGCGAGGTCTTCACGGAGGCGCAGAAGGCGGCCTTCCTCGAGACGATCACCGGACACGTGGGCGGCGTGAAGAGCGGCGACATCCGTGAGCGCGCGATCCAGTACTGGACCAGCGTGGACGGCGACCTCGGCGCTGCGCTGCGCGCCAACATCGCGCCGATCCCGGCGTAGCGACCGACTCAAGGGCGGGTGCCTGGCGAGAGCCACGCGCCCGCCCTTCGTCGTGCCCGGGTCCCTGCGCTGACGGTGCGAACCAATCTGAATCCCGACACCCCGGCCGGAGGCTTCATCCGGGCCTCACGTCGGGGTGTCGCCGCTGAGATTGGTTCAAAGTGTCGGGACGATGCGGCGGTGGGGACGATGCGGCGGTGGGGACGATGCGGCGGTGGGGACGATGCGGCGGTGGGGACGACGCTGCGGTCGCCCGGGGTGTGGGGCGCGGCACCTTCGTGGGTGGTCTCCGAGCGTGTCGGGTAGCCTGGGCTGCGGCCACGGCGGGCCTCCCCTTCCTCGCACACGCGGCCGCGTGTGCCCGCTCCTGCCCGGCCGACGCCGTCCTCGTCCCCTTGGAGTCCCCCATGAGCCCGTCCACGCCGCGCACCGCCACGCCCACGGGAGTCCCCGAGGCGACCTCTGGAGGAGGCTCTCCATGGGACCCCCGCTCATGGCAGCGGCCGGCATGGCTGAGCCCCCGGGTGGCGCGCGTGGAGCTGCTGTCCGGACTGGTGGTCGCGCTGGCGCTGATCCCCGAGGCGATCTCGTTCTCGATCATCGCGGGAGTCGACCCCAGGGTCGGCCTCTTCGCCTCCTTCACGATGGCGATCGCGATCGCGGTCCTGGGCGGACGACCCGCCATGATCTCGGCCGCGACCGCGTCCGTGGCGCTCGTCGTCGCCCCTCTTGCCCGCGACCACGGCCTCGACTACCTGGTCGCCGCCGTGATCCTCGGCGGGATCTTCCAGGTGGTGCTCGCGGTGCTCGGTGTTGCGCGGCTCATGCGGTTCATCCCGCGCTCCGTGATGCTCGGGTTCGTCAACGCGCTCGCCATCCTCATCTTCACCGCGCAGCTGCCGCACCTCACGTCCGTGCCGTGGATCGTCTACCCGCTCGTCGGCCTCGCGCTGGCGATCATCACGTTCCTTCCCCGCCTCACGACGGTCGTCCCCGCGCCGCTGGTCGCGATCGTGGTGCTCACCCTGCTGACCGTGGGCGCGGGCATCGCGGTGCCCACCGTCGGCGACGAGGGTGCGCTGCCCGACGGACTGCCGTCCCTGCTCCTCCCGAACGTGCCGTTCAGCATCGAGACGCTGCGGATCATCGCGCCGTACGCGCTCGGAGTGGCGCTCGTCGGCCTGCTCGAGTCGCTGCTCACGGCCAAGCTCGTGGACGACGTGACGGACACCCACTCCGACAAGACCCGCGAGGCGTGGGGACAGGGTGCCGCGAACATCATCACGGGTCTGTTCGGAGGCATGGGTGGCTGCGCCATGATCGGGCAGACCATGATCAACGTGAAGGTGGGGCGGGCGCGCACCCGTCTGTCCACGTTCGCCGCCGGGGTCTTCCTCCTGATCCTGATCCTGGCGCTCGGCGACCTGGTGGCCCTCATCCCCATGGCGGCGCTCGTCGCGGTCATGATCTTCGTGGCGTGGGCCACGTTCGACTGGCACTCGATCCGCCCGTCCACCCTCAGGCGCATGCCTCGCTCCGAGACCGCGGTGATGCTCGTGACCGTCGCGATCGTCGTCGTGACCCACAACCTCGCCTACGGCGTCGTCGCCGGCGTGGTGCTCGCGTCGGTCCTGTTCGCCAGGCGAGTGGCGCACGTCGCGGAGGTGACCGGCGGGGACGTCGTCGACGGCGTGCGCACCTACACCGTCACCGGAGAGCTGTTCTTCGCGTCGTCCAACGACCTCTACAGCCAGTTCGACTACGCGGGCGACCCCCGCGCCGTGGTGATCGACATGACCGACAGCCACGTGTGGGACGCCTCCACCGTGGCCGCGCTCGACTCGATCGAGCACAAGTACGCCATGCACGGGAAGTCGGTGGACATCGTGGGCCTCAACGCTGCCTCCCAACGGTTCCACGGCAGGATCTCCGGTCACCTGGGCGCAGGGACCTGACGCGACGGCCACGAACCGGCCCCGCCGGCGTCCGTCACCGCGTGAACCGGGCATGGCAACCCTGCGGAGCCCCTGCGCGTTGGACCCTCAGGGGTTGGCCTGCGGTGGAGGGATGCGTGCCGCCCTTGCGCCCCTCAAGTAACCTTGTGCGAGGGGTCGGACATTCTGCCGTCCCAGGAGGAGATTTCATGAACGCGGACGACCGCGCCACGCAGGCCCCGACCGGCAACACCTTCACGCCGCAGCCGGCGACGGGGGCCACGCCAGCAGTCGCTCCCACCTCGGGTGCCACGCCCCAGCGCACCTCGCTCCGTTCTGGTCAGATCCCCACGCGTCCCGTCACCGGCGAGACCCCGGTGGCCCCGGCACGCACCTCCGCTCCCGTCTTCGCACCCACCACCGGCGCGAACCCCACCGTGACTCCCACCAGCCCCTTCGCACCCACCACCGGAGCGAACCCCACCGTCGGCGCCGCGCCGGTGACCGGCGCCACCCGGACCGTGCCGGCCGCCGCCCCCGCTGAGGAGCCCGGGAAGGTCGAGTCCGCGTTCGGCAAGATCAAGGCCGCCGCGGTGCGCACCAAGGACGACATGATGTCGGCAGACCCGATCGCCGCGTCGAACAAGAAGGGCGGGCCCCGCAAGGTGCGCGTCCTCGTGTCCCGCATCGATCCGTGGTCCGCGTTGAAGATCGGGTTCCTGCTGTCGATCGCGGCCGGCATCATGCTGGTCGTCGCGGTGTTCGTGCTGTGGACCGTCCTCAACCAGATGGGCGTATGGACGCTGGTCAACGACTGGATCCTCAAGCTGTTCCCCGAGGACACCAAGCTGGACCTGATGTCGTTCTTCGACAAGAACAAGATCATGGCGGCCACCACGCTCATCGCGGTCGTCAACGTCGTGCTCCTCACCGCGCTGTCCACGATCTCGGCGTTCCTGTACAACGTCATCTCGTCCGTCGTCGGAGGGTTCTACGTGACCCTCACCGACGACTGACGTACGTCGTACAGCCGCCGCGGGTCGGGGCGTGAGGCCGGTTTGGAAACGCCGCCCGGCATGCGGTATGGTTTATCGCCGCGGCCAAGCCGCGGTGAACGGGCCCATAGCTCAGGCGGTTAGAGCGCTTCGCTGATAACGAAGAGGTCGGAGGTTCAAGTCCTCCTGGGCCCACGGAAGGCGACCGGAAGGTCGCGACGGATGAAGGACGATGCGGTGATCCGCTCCCTACCGGCCATCCGGATCCCGTGAGAAACTGGGATCACATCCACCAGGGGCCTTGGCGCAATTGGTAGCGCACCTGCTTTGCAAGCAGGGGGTTAGGGGTTCGAGTCCCCTAGGCTCCACTTATTGCCTGGTAGATAGGCAAATGGCTGATCACCCGGAGACGGACTGCACGTTCTCTACACGAACTGCCGACACGCACATGCGTTGCTAGGACCATGTGTTCAACGACGCTGTCGCGACGCAACGCCGAGTTTGCGGACCAGATGAGTCGTCTCGGAAGCGGTTTGCCATGTCCAAGCGCGGCGGTTCAACTCGGCTACTCGTCCTCGCCGACATTCCCAAGGCCAAGTCGGATGCGCAGGTCTTGTGCCGCAGCGTTGCTGAAGTCAACCGGGTATAGCCAAGCGGTCTGGAATTCGTCGACGGTGGTTGCCTTGGCAACGCCCGCGTAGAACGCGATGTCGTCAGCGGTGTCAGTCACAATCGTGTCGACGTACGGCTGCAGATCATCTGGCCATTCCGCTGTGAGCATCGCGTCGACGAAGGCTCGATTCGCGTCTTCCCACGTCGCCGAGATCTCGGTAAGTGTTTCCCAATCGCTAGCGTCTACCGCGGCGTCCCATGCGTCCTTCTTTGCGAGGATCGCCTCATTGACTGGTCGAACGATGTCGAGGTACTGCTGGCCCGCTTCTTCCAAGGTGATCTCAACTTCGACTGCCGCAGGGGCAGGACTGGCGCTGGCAGTGGCGACCTCATCAACGGCTACCAACTCGTGCGCGGCCGCAGTCGGACTACCGCTAGGTGAATCGGTGGCGGTCGGTGCGCTGCAGGCTCCCAGTAGTAGCGCGCCCCCAGCGAGCACAACGAGTTGCTTGTTCATATCTCCCCCAGAAACGTGCTGACACCCCAGTCGCTTCGCATTATTGCGAATATCGGGCCGTTTAGCGCGCCGAACTGCCACTGCGCCGTGAGTTATTCAGGTCGCGACACCGAGGTCGGACACACAGGCCAGTTGACGACGTGCGCAAGAATGTCGTTCGGGGGTGCCGGGGATGGAATTGAACCGCGAGTCATCCGTTGGGCTTGGACGTCAGGGCTTGTTGTTCATTCCAGCGATGTCGACAGATGAAGCACTGGCGCGCATCTACAGCCTGACGGGAGTTGCCAAGGCTGGGCGTGGGGAGAAGCGAGCGATTGTGGCGTTGCGGGACGCCCTTGGTCTCGATCTTGATCTCGAGCGTACGAACTCGTACTCGGCTCGGGTAATCGCCGAAGCGCTCGACGTCCGCTGGCACGGCGAGCGCTACGAGATCCGCAACAAGGTCACGCTCGCCGGTCTCAATGCGCTGTTGGAGGGCGCGACAGAAGCGTTCGCCGCTGGTCGTGCGACGAGGGTGCAAGGCTACCGACCGGAGGCCCTCGGAGACCTGAAATGGAGCGAGTTCAGGCCGGCGCGGTCGAAGATTGAGGCGGTGAATCGCATCTCCAGCCTCACCGGATCTGGGCCCGAGTGGCTAGGGCCAGGTTCGAAGGAGCACAAGAGGGTTCTGACGAACCTTGCCCGCCACCTCGCTCCAAACCTGAGTCCGGAGTTGTCCAAGACAAAGCTCGCCGAGGAACTCGCGCGAGAGTTCGGAGCGCCCTGGACGGACGCGTGCGTCTCGACTGGCTACACGATCTCGTTGGTGGGCCTCAACACTGTCCTGGCAGGCGCAGAACTCCGTCTCGGACGGTTCCAGACAACGGCGGGGTTTGGTGGACCAGCTCAGGAAGGTGCAGCGCTGGTGGCGGCGCTCGTCGACGGACTTCCGACTGGCGTGTGGGATGGCAGGACGAGTGTGCGTTGGCTTGAGCGGAATGGAACTGGTCAGCAGAACCAGACGGAGTGGCCGGGCTTCTACTTCGAGGCGCGCGGCCGGCAGATTCTCAATGCGGCGTTCACGCCCCAGTTGAAGGGACCGCGAGTCCAGTACGGGCACACGGTGTTCGACTATGCACTCGAACACGTGTGGGACCTGAAGGCTCACGCGGCGGAGAGGACTACGGAGACCAGTGCCGTCGAGCGCGGCCTAGAGGCGATGCTCAATGACCAGCGTGCTATTGAAGCCTGTGTCGAGGAGCAGGGGCTTGGATTCCTAGTCCTGAACGGGCGGGCAGTCATCGATACCGACGGGTCCTTCGCCGCTTGGCATCGTGACTTCAAGGCGAGACAAGGAATCCGCTCCGCGTCCTCAAACACAGGTCGGTCACGCAAACGCAAGGCGGCCTTTCAGCCACTGAGCGTCGATGCATTCTGGATCCCGAACCGTGCAGCGCTCGACGCCGCGATAGCGGGTGGCGTCGTGAAGGGCGCGGCGATCGGTCGCCAAGCGCCTAAGGCAGGCGAGAAATCTGGTGCCACCCGTAAGCCGAAGTACAACCTGGTGTTTCCTGCGACCGAACTGCTCGTGGCGAGCCTGTCGTGGGCCCGCTAGGAAGGTGTGTGGATCCGGTGTCGAGTGGACGCTTCGGGGCTCGGGGCCTCCTGGTCTCGCGGGCATGTGTGCACACGTCGGAGAGCCTGCTTTGAGCGTGTCGTACCGCGACGGTAAGCTTCAGGCATGTCCTCCGAAGATGCTTCCGCCCGAGAGTCGCAGACCTTCGGTTTTGCTGACCTCTTCGCGGGCATTGGTGGCTTCGCGGCAGTTCTGAAGGCGATGGGTGGCGAGCATGCCTACGCCGTCGAGATTGACCGTGCGGCATCTCAGATTTACTCCCTCAACTGGCAGCACGAAGCTCTCGGAGACGTCACGAAGGACGCTAACGACGAGGTCATGCTTGTGCCCGACCACGCGGTCGTCGCAGGCGGATTTCCTTGTCAGCCGTTCTCCAAATCTGGCGCTCAGCGAGGAATGGACGAAGTCCGCGGCACGCTGTTCTTCCACATCGAGAAGATCCTTCGAGCGCGCAAGCCGACCCTCGTAGTGCTGGAGAACGTCCGCAACCTCGTGGGCCCGCGGCATCGCCACGAGTGGGAGGTCATCATCGACCATCTGCGTGATGCCGGCTATCAGGTGTCCTCTGCGCCGGCGATCTTCTCCCCGCACAAAATCGCTCCGGAGTTCGGCGGTTCGCCGCAGGTGCGGGAGCGAGTCTTCATTACCGCGACTCTAGTCCCAGAGGGCCATGTGATGGACCCAGAGCCCGCGCCGGTCTTCTTGCCCGATCACGTGCAGATGCACCGTGAGTGGGACCTCCTCAAGGATCTCCCGGTCGACCACGCCTCTGACGTGCCGGGCACCGAGATTTCAGCCGATGAGCGTGCCTGGATCGATCACTGGGAGGTGATGGTTCAGATCATGAAGGCCTGGCGGAAGTCGCAGTCGGAGCGGACAGGAGAGCCGCTGCGCCGCGTGCCTGGGTTCCCCATCTGGACCGATGCCTGGGTATCGCCGCGAGAGCACGAGCGTCAGCTCGATGGTGCCCCAGCGTGGAAGGCGGACTTCCTCCGCAAGAACTTCGATCTCTACTCGGCGCTACGCGAGTTCATGGACCCGAGGGACCTCTCGGCATGGCTCAAGTCTGTTCGATTGTTCCCTGAGTCTCGACGCAAGCTCGAGTGGCAGGCGCAGGACGCTGCTTCCATATGGGATTGCGTCATCTCCTTCCGTCCGAGCGGTCTGCGTGTGAAGCGGCCGACACACCTGCCGGCGCTTGTCGCGATAACGCAGACGCCCGTCATCGGGCCGCTAGGTCGCAAGCTCTCTGCGCGTGAGGCCGCAAGACTTCAGGGCCTCCCCGACGGCTTCTCGTTCGGCAACCAGCGCGATGCGCTGACCTTCAAGCAGATGGGCAACGGCGTCAACGTAGGCGTGGTGTGGAACGTCCTCAAGGCGCACGTTGAGCGTGACAAGGATCTCCTTCTGGCCACTGAGGAAGGGCAGCAGTTGTATGCCGCGATCAGCGGAGCTCCCACGGATCCGCGTCCGACGCTGGCGCAGATGTTCCAAGGGGAGTCTGTGAGCGTCACCGCATAGCTTCGTCGCGCTGTCGCTGAGTCGACTTGGATTCGAGTTCTTCTCTTGTTCAGAGCACTGACCTCCGGTGGGCTGTGCCGAGATGCTTGCGGAGAACGTTGGAGGCCAGTGTGTGTGCGTGTCAGTCGGCGCTGATAGTTGTATGGGGAACCTTTTGGGGGGGTGTCCCGTGGATGTGACTAACGAGGCAGACCGTCAAGTTACTGCGCCGATTCGCTGGTTCCTCACGATGGTCGAGCCGCTCACGTCGGCCACGACTCACATGCGCCGTGAGAACGATATGGTGCGGTGGGTCAAGAAGAACCCCACGGTCGCCGCGGCGTGGTTCTCCGGCGTGCTGTGGCAGATCATGGCCACGCTTCCTGAAGACGACCCGTGGCGGAGGATTTCCGTGCGGGCGCGTGGGGACCACGGTGAAGTGATCGAGAGGCTCGACCCGCCCGACTCAATGATGGGTGCGTGGCTCGATGGCGTCGCGTTCGGGATTGCGGCGGATGGTATGGACGTGGTTCCGCGCACCGTCTCGGACGACACGTTGGACGTGGGGCTGGTGGCGCTGGCAGAGAACCTCCCGCGCTTGGCTGCGCAGGCTCTCGGGCTCGCGCCTGATGACTTCCGAGACGTCATGGCGGTGTTTATGGCGTCACGATCCTTCTTGGCTCCGGAGCTGTACGGCCGGGAACTGTTCGACATGGGTGCGGCTGCCTTGCGGTGGGCGATCTGGCGTCGCCGTATCTATGTCGGCCGGGCGGACCGGCTTCCCCTGATCGTTGCCGTCGCTTGGCTGCGGCGTGCGGAACTGGTGGCGACTGGACAGGCCATGTCGGTCGAGGAGTGCCGATTCGAGATTCACATGGACCGCGCCGTGACGGGGTCGTGGGGTGAGCTCCGAGCGTTGGTGAGCGATCCGCCGCTCTTCGTGCCTGGTTCAGCCTGAAGGGCGGGCTTCCCTTGGCGTCCGATCATGGCGGGGCTAGATAGCTTCGACGAGGCGGGTGAGGCTTCCCGCTGTTCCATGGGCGATTCACGCTTCACGCCAGTGAACTGTCACCGCGACGCCTTCGTCCCTGGTACATGGGGCAAGACGCTGGCTTGATTCAGAACTTCATGTTGCCCGCAAGGGGGGTCTTGCTTGTTGGGGATCTGGGGATCTGGGGATCTGGGGATCTGGGGATCTGGGGATTTGGGGGGAGCTGGAGAGATGCCGAGCTTGTCTGATGAGTGTTGTGCATAGATGAATTATGAAGTCTTGGTTCTTCTTCTCTTCTCTAGAGGCTCGAGAAACAGCATTGTTCCTGCTATCAGACCCATTGGGTCAATCCTTGTCCTAATTCACTTGCACTTCACATGACTTCACTAGAGACGAAGTGCCTGGTAATTCGCCCGCAAAGTGCCCGGTGTCGACCTCACGCGGGAACTCGAGGGGCGGGGTGTCAGCCACCTGATCTCAAGAAACGTGTGGCTTGACCAACTTCCAACCGCATATGCAAGTACATGACGAACTCACAGTCGGCGACAGGCCCCCAGACGCCCCTCATCTCCAGGCACCAGAAGGTGCTCGAGGACTCCGCCATCTCCATCGAAGCCGCCCAGGCGTGGGGGATCCGCTCCATCGTCGACGACGCAGACCTGCCCGACGGCCTCAAGACCAGCCCCCTCGCACGCTCCGGCGTCCCCGGCATGCTGTTCCCGCTGCGCACCCTCGACGGCCGCGTCCTGTGGCAGCTACGCGCCGACAACCCGCCCAAGGACGACCAGAACAACGAGCACAAGTACATCCAGCAGGCCAAGGTCGGATCCATCATCAACATCCCCGAGATGATGGAACGCTGCGTCGGCCAAGCCCGCACCGTCCTCATCGTCGAAGGCACGAAGCAGACCATCGCCGTATGCCAGTACGTCGACGAGGACACCCTCGTCATCGGCGTGCAAGGCTGCGCGAACTGGTCCGCCAGCGGCATCATCCACGCGGACCTCATGGACGCCGTCAAGGGCGCCCAACGCGTCGACGTGCTGTTCGATGCGGACGTCGCGAAGAACACCTCCGTGTTCGACGCCGCCACGAACCTCAAGCGTCAGCTCTCCGTCATGGCCGGCATCGACAACGTCAAGTTCATCCGCCTGTCCGAGATCGGCGGGTTCTCCGCCAAAGCCGGCATCGACGACGTCCTCGGCTCCCTCCCCTCAGCGCAGCGCGCCGAGCTCCTCGCCACCCTGCGGTCCAAGGCGACCGACGGCATCGGGCGGCGCCCCGCGGAGAAGAAGCCGACCAAGAAGGTCTCCAACTCGCTCGACCCGGAAGCGCCCGAGATCGAGATCCGCATGCACGAGGGCCGCACCGTCGAGGTCACCACCCTCGGCTCCGGCGACACCGTCACCGACCAGAGGTACGCGCTCGCCGCGCTCATCACCCGCGAGGAGAACGTCGAGACCGAGTACAACGGCTCGTTCGACCACCAGTACACGACGTACACCGTGGAGATCGCCGTCGAAGATGAGCAGGGACGGGTGCGCTCCAAGGAGATCACCGTCAACTCGAAGAAGTTCGACTCACCGAACGACTGGATCGACATGGCCGGCTCCCTCACCACGAGCGTGCCCCGCTTCGTGAAGCCGTCCGAAGGTGCCGAGTTCGCCAACCTCATCCGCGCCGCATCCTCCGGCCGCGTCATCACCCGACGCATCGAACGGCTCGGCTGGGTGTTCGACACCGACGACCCCGAGCACCCGCAGTGGCGGTGGCTGCACCCCTCAGGCTCCATCGGCGTGACCGACGTGAACGACGGGCTCACCGGCGCGCCCCAGTACAAGGGGTTCGACTCCGTGAAGCTGCCCAACCCGCACACCACAGGCAAGAGCGCGTGCATCAACGCGATCCGCCAGTTCCTCGGCGTGCGTGACCTCCTCAAGCCCGGCTACGAAGTCGCATGGGAAGCCGCGATCGGCGCGTTCGGCCTGTCGTTCCTGCCCGTGCCCCCACAGGTCGCCCTCGCCTACTTCGGGAGGAAGTCCTCCGGCAAGTCCACGCTCGCTCAGGCGCTCGCCGCGACCCTCACCCCCGAATGGGGGCCCAAGGGCACTGCGATGATGACGTTCAACGCGACGCAGGCCGCGATGGACCGCGTCTCGGCAGGCGTCACCGACTGCTTCATGCACGTCGACGACCTGAAGCCGGAGAAGGACGCCCGCCGGCGCGCGACCGTCCTCGAGATGGTCGACGACCTGCTGCGTCGCGCCCACAACTCCGGCGGCCGTGTCCGCGCCGGGTTCGACCATGCGACCGGCAATGTGTACGTCAACGAGAAGGACACGTCGACGCCGATGGTCATCATCACCGGTGAGGAGATCCCCACAGGCGGCGACTTTGCGGAGTCCGCCCTGGACCGCATGTTCATCGTCAACACCCCCGAGGGCGGAATGATGGCGCCAGAGCCCAAGGACGACGGAAAGTTCGACACCGGCCAGGCGTCCCTCAACTCGCTGTACGCTCGCCTCGGCGAGTTCCCTCTCGTCACGTCCGCCTACGTGGCGTGGCTAGCGAACCTCATCATGCAAGCCAGCGCCGGCCCCGACGCCGCCGCCGGCGGGGAGACGCAGTCTGCTCGTGCGACGTTCGCGATCGAGGTGGAGAACTGGTCGTCGGAGATCGCGGAGATGATCCACGAGCAGCTGCGCAAGGTCGCTGGTGTAAACGCCACGCACCGCGCCGTGCTCGGTGCCGCCCGTCTCGTCGCCGGAGCGTCGTACTTCCTGCGGTTCGCGCAGGAGACGGGTGCGATCACTCCGGATGAGTCGACCCGCCTCGCAGACGCGATCTTCGAGCACATCGTCGCCCAGCTGATCCGCAACACGAACGAGGTCATGGACAACAACCAGACCGCCGGCGAGAGCATCCTCGACGAGTTGCGCTCACACGTGTCATCGGGTTTGGCGGTAATCGATAACCGCGAATTGTCCGGTCGGCAGGTCCGCATCGGACAGCGGGGCACCTTCAACGGCGTTGAGGTTCTCCACATCGGCCTTCAGGCGACCCAACGGCTTCTTAGCTACCCGACAGGATGGAAGGGCGTTCAGAGAGCCCTCGAGGAGTACGCCCAGGAGGGATCCGGCACCCGCCCGGCCAAGATGCACCAGGCTCGCATCGGAGGCACGCGTGTGAGGGCGTTGTCAATCCCCCTGGACCTCTGGAACGAAGATGTGGATCCATGTGACGCTGAGCGCGAGGTTTCGATGTGACACGGTTCAAGGACTGGTTTGGTGCGTTCGTGTCAGCCGGTGTCGAGGCAGCAGCCCGGGTGGACTTCGGCGAGTACGCAGGGCTGGCGTTGATGGTCGACGAGGCGACCGCCACCGTCGGCTACCCGTGGCCCGGTGGGCTCGTCCTCACCGACCTTGACGACGAACGCGCGAAGCGCACCATCATCGCGAACCACGGTGTCGGCATCACCATCCCAGGCATCGGCTGGATTTCCCTCGTGTCACCCGCCGGCGGCCTCCTCCTCGACGACGACCTCCCGCTCGAGCCGGAACCGCCCCTATACGCGCCATGGGTGCGGATGGCCGGCTACACCGACGGGTACCTGATGGCAGTCGCCATGCTCGACGCTGACGACCGGGTCGTGTACGCGCTCGGTGCCGGACGTTCCGCGTTCCATGCGCCGCTGCTCGCCGCTGCCGCGCTGCGCTCCGTCGAGGAGGTCGAGGACTTGCCGCATCGGGCCCACGACCTGTTCAAGAGCCCGCCCACGAAGTGGTCGCACGGCTGGTCCATCAACCGGGATCTCCTAGTCCCATAGAAGCGACATGAAGGCACCAGGCCTCGAGTGGTCGGCCAGGCGGGTGTCAGTCACGGCCGCGAAGATGGCTCTCATGACTACCGCTGCGGTTGCGACCAGGATCGGTTTTTTCGCGACGTGCACGGCCAGGGCTCGTGGCTGCTGCCAGCGTTCGACACCTTCGGGCGGGCTGGTGTCAGCGATGATCACGCACGACGCGCTCTATCCGGTCGAGGGCATCCACCCCAGGCCGGCCGTATCACGAGCTCGACTGACTGAAGCGATGGTCGCGTCGGACCCGGGTGACGTGACTGGAAGGTGTGACAGTTGAGTGCGGCTGTGGTCTCGACCAGGCGCCCGTCGCGGGGTCCGAGGCCGTGCGGGCGCGCACGGCCTGGCGTGACAGCGCCGACCGCGCGTCCATGTCTGGCGAGTAGTGCGGTACGTGCGCCAGGATGGCCGTGTGAACGTGGAGAAGACGCGCGGGGCGTCCGCGGCGCGCGACGCAACCGCCGAGGCGGGCAAAGCACGGGTTCAGACCGTGGGCACGTTGTCGAGCTCAGTTGTGAAGAGGCTGCGCCGTAGCCGCGGGGATAAGCCGCTGGACACCGAGTCGTGATGAGTCTGCTCGACGACAGTTCGTTCCGACCGGCAGGTGAGATTGACGCCATCGTTCCAAACGAGTTCGGCGTATACGCCATCCGACTCCGAAGAGGCGCCGGGTTCCCGGAGCCGTTTCAGTCCCTTCTCGCCGCTCGCGTCACTCGCCTGCTCTATATCGGGCAAGCAGAGAAGCAAACGCTCCCGAAGCGCTTGCTCGGGAACGAACTCCGAGCCCGTGGCAACGGAACCTTCCTACGCAGCATCGGCGCGGTCCTTGGCTATCGGCCCGTCTTCGGCGCGATGGCCGGCAGAGCCCGAGTTCAGAACTATCGCTTCGCACCCGCCGACCGTGCGGCCATTGTTGCGTGGATGAACGTGAACCTCGAGGTGAGCTGGTCAGTCCTGTCGCAGCCCACAGTGCATGAGACAGAGGT
The DNA here is from genome assembly GCF_032102965.1 of Demequina capsici. NCBI lineage: Bacteria > Bacillati > Actinomycetota > Actinomycetes > Micrococcales > Demequinaceae > Demequina > Demequina capsici. The sequence continues at coordinate 3,016,341 of NZ_CP134880.1, forward strand.
CGCGCTGATCCGCGAGCACACGCCACTGCTGAATCTCCAGGACAATCCTCGCGCGCTCCCGGAACTCGAGGCGCTTCGCTTGGAGTGCCGAGCCATCGCCGCTGGCGTATCCGGTTCGTAGCCGTTGCGGTGGCGGCTGGGTGGTGAGCCCGCCGGCGGCCAACAGCGCCACGCTAAAGTATGTGATAAATGCATGAGAGCATTCATATATGAGAAGTGACGTTCCGGCGGTCGCACCATTTCTGCGCTCCGACAGTCAGTCCCGCATCCTCGCCGAGGTCCTGCTGCGCGAAGGTGAGCACACCGTCGGGGAGGTTGCTGCTAGGTCTGGTGTATCGCAGCCGACCGTGAGTCGCGAGGTTGACCGGCTTGCGGTCGCCGGGATTCTCAACTCTCGGAAGATCGGCTCCGCACGGATCGTCGCCGCGAACCCCGACTATCCGTTCTTGGCGCCGCTGATGCAGATCATCGCCGGAACGTACGGACCCGCAGCGCTATTGCATGACGCGTACGTCGACCTGCGTGGCCTTGAGCAGCTGCTCATCTTCGGTTCGTGGGCCGCTCGCATCGTCGGGCAGCCGGGGCCGTTCCCCAACGACGTAGATGTGCTCGTCGTGGGTGACGTCTCGAATCTCGAAGCGCACGGCATCGCCAGCGACCTGGAACGCAGGATCGGGCGCCCCGTGAACGCGACGATCATGACCGTCGAACGGTGGGACGGCGACGACGGTTTCGTGAAATACCTCAAGGCGAGCCCGCTCATCGAGGTGATCTCACGCGACGCCGCAGCCGGACGCGTGAACCGGCCCTACCCGCCGCGGGACGCCCGTGCGCTCGACGACCGCTGGCTCGAGAACTTGATCGACGACAACCGCGGCGGCCGCTAGGCCCAGCGGTGCGAATCCTCCCACCCCCGGCGTGGGCTGGGTACGCTCGAAGTGGCGACACGAGACGGAGGCCGGATGACCGACACAGACGACACCGATCAGCGTCGGACCATCCGGCTCACGATCGAACTGCCAGACGGTGCGACCAATCTGATCGAAGACGGAGACGCCGTCCACTCGCAGTTGTCGGACGATGAAGTGGCCGAACTCCGTGCGAACCCGGTCAAGCATGCGGCCTTGCAGACCGCGCTCGCCGAAGCCGACGCCGGCGACGTTTCATCAGCAGATGAGGTGCGCGCCGCGCTTGAGGCTCGCAGTACTTCTGAGAGGCACTAGTTCTCCTAGGCGGTGAGCCGTTCGACCTGACGGAAGTTGCCCGCCTGGATCGGGAGTCGCATCGGACCCTCTTGGCGGCCGTCGACCACGCGTCCGGGCAGCATGGTGGCGGCCTTGAGCGGGATCCCGCCGCGGAGTTCGAGGCGCTGCGCGCACGGGCGCGTTGATCCGGTCCCGCTCCCGGGTTCGAGTCTGGGGATGGAGGACGGCACGCGGGTGCTGTGCAGCGTCGAACAGCACCCGCCGTCATTCCAGGCTTTCCAGTTATCCTTGAACAACACCTTCCTTATTCAAGGCTATGCGCGTATCCTTGAATAACGCGAGAGGATGGTCAAGGATATGGAGCAGCCGCGACAGCCCGCAGGACGCCCTGACGGCGGCCAGTACGGCGCGTTGCCGCCACGACCGGAAGCGGACCTTGACTTCAGAGCCGCGGCGCCCGCTGCATGGCCCGCGCTCACGTTCGAGGACGTCGACTGGCGCCTCTCCCCCGAACTCGAGGGAGTCGTCCCCGCATACCAGGTCGCACGTCTCGAGGCGCGCCCGTACCAGTCGGCGGTCCCCGCCCGGATCGCAGACCTGGACCCGCTCGTCGCCCTGCCGGCCACGTCGATCGAAGCAGTGTCCGCGGCCGCCGTCGAGATCAGCGCGTTCGACCGGGAAGCCTCCGCCCTGCCAGTGCCGATGCCCACCGTCCTGCTGCGCACCGAGTCCGCGTCGAGCTCCCAGATCGAGCACCTGACGGCGAACTCCCGCAACCTGGCCGTCGCCGCGCTCGGGGAGACAGCCGGGCAGAACGCCGAGCTCGTAGCGGACAACGCTTCCGCGATGACCCGCGCGCTCGACAGCGACGGGCCAGTCACCCGCGACCAGATCCTCGAGATCCACCGCGTCCTGATGGAACGGTCCGACCCTGACATCGCCGGCCAGTTCCGACGCGAGCCCGTGTGGATCGGCAGCCCGAACCTGTCGCCGCACGGCGCCGACTTCATCGCGCCCCGCTGGGAACGCATCGACGTGTGCGTCGACGACCTCGCGGCGTTCGCCGCCCGGACGGACGTCAACGGGCTCGTGCAGGCTGCGATCGTCCACGCGCAGTTTGAGACGATCCACCCGTTCGCGGACGGCAACGGCCGTACTGGACGCGCGATCGTGCACACCCTGCTGCGCGACGCCGGCTACACCCAGCATGCGACGGTGCCGATCTCGTCCGGGCTGCTCGGCGACGTCGACGGCTACTTCCGTGCCCTGTCGGCGTACCGCGACGGGGATCCCGCTCCGATCGTCGACACGTTCGCAGCCTCGACGCTGCGCGCCGTCGCCAATGGACGCACCCTCGCCGCGCAGACCAGTTCCATCCACGAGCAGTGGAAGGCGCGCATCAAGGCGCGCTCCGACTCCGGTGCGTGGCGTCTCGCCGACCACCTGTTCGCGCAGCCCGTCGTGAACTCCACCCACGTCGCAAGGTTCCTCGGCTCGTCCCCGCAGGGCGCGTTCAACGCGATCAACACGCTCGTCGAGGCGGGCGTCCTCACCCAGTCCAGCCGTGATCGCCGCAACCAGCTGTGGCAGGCGAAGGACGTGCTCGACGTGATGGACGAGTTCGCGGCCCGCGCGCAAAGACGCGTCCGCTGAACCACCCCCTTCCCCCCTGTCACACGCCGCCGGTAGCGTCGGCTCATGGCACGTGCGCTGCACTCTCGTGAGGAGCTCGCCCGCTTCTTCATCAACACCGTCGAAGCGCACACATGACGATGTCGAGAATCACCACGACGACGATGATTAGCACCATGAATATGTGTGTTACTGATCTTCACATGCACAACCGCACTCGTTATACTCATAAACATGGCAATTAAAACGTCAACGACGGTAGAGCTTGAGGAGGCCCTCGGCAAGCAGATTCGACGTGCCCGGCTCCGCCTCGACATCGACCAGGCCACCCTCGCGGACCGTGCCAGCATCTCCGTCGGCGCGCTCCGCAACCTCGAAGCCGGCAAGGGCGCCCGCCTCACCACGCTTGTGCGCGTGCTGCGCTCTCTCGACCTCGAGGACTGGCTGCTCACCCTCGAACCTGAGCCCGAGATCGGGCCGCTCGACCGACTCCGCGGCATCGACCAAGTCGTCGAGCCGAAGCGCGCATCGAAGAAGAAGGCCCGCACCGTCACGTCCGACAAGAGCGCGAAGCCTGTGACGTACCGCCTCACGCCGAACAGCCACCCCTCGGACAAGGTCCGCGGCTGATGGCCGACTACACGCACGTCGACCTCCTCGGCATCCACGCGTGGGGCCGACGGGTCGGAGTCCTCACCGCATCCGAGCGCGCCCGCGGCGCCTACGTGTTCCAGTACGACCCCGACTGGCTCACCACCAGCATCGAACTCGCCCCCCTGCTCATGGCGCGGGGCGCCGGCACCGGGCGCGGACGCGACACGTTCCTGTTCCCCACGGACCAGTACAACGACATCACGTTCAAGGGCCTGCCGCCGATGCTCGCCGACTCGCTGCCCGACGCGTTCGGCAACACCCTCATCGACGCGGCGCTGCGCGAGGGAGGGATCGACGGTGAGGCGACCGCGCTGGATCGGCTTGCGTACATGGGCAGCCGGACGATGGGCGCGCTCACGTTCGAGCCCGCCGGCGATCCTCCCGCCGATCCGGCGACCGCGATCGACCTGCGCGAGCTCGTCGAGACAGCACGCGCCACCGTCAGCGGAGACCTCTCCACGGAGGACGGCACGTCGGCGGCGTTGAAGCACCTGCTTCAGGTCGGCACGTCCGCGGGCGGCGCCCGCCCCAAGGCTGTCGTCGCTTTCAACCCTGACACGGTCGAGCTGCGGGCCGGGAATATCGACTTGGATGTGCCTGGCTTCCAGCAGTGGCTCCTCAAGTTCGACGGGGTCGGGAAGCGGACGTCGACGTCGACCGGCCAGCGGCTCGGCGATCCACGCGGCTACACGCGCATCGAGCAGGCGTACTACCTCATGGCCCGCGCGGCGGGCTTGAACGTGCCAGAGACCGCGCTGCTCGAGGAAGGCGGTCGCGCGCACTTCATGATCCGCCGTTTCGACCGGACCGACACGGACGAGCGTCTCCACCAGCAGTCGCTGTGTGGTCTCACCGGCTTGGACTTCAACCTGCAGCCCGACGAGGCGGGCCGCGGCAACCGCTACGAGGACTACTTCGCGACGCTGACCAGGATGGGCGTCGACAGCGACGCGGACCGTCGTGAAGCGTTCCGGCGTCTCGTGTTCAACGTGCTCGCATCGAACAACGACGACCACACGAAGAACTTCGCGTTCCTCATGGACTCGACTGGCGCATGGTCGCTCGCCCCCGCCTACGACCTCACCTACTCGTACAGCCCTGAAAGCCTGTGGGTGTCGTCGCATCTGATGTCTGTCGGTGGCAAGCGCGCCGGGATCACGCGACGCGACCTGATGGACTTCGCGGACCGGCAGGATGTGCCGGGCGCCGCGTCGATCATCGACCAGGTCGAGGACGCGGTCGCGCACTGGGACGTGCAGGCCGCAGAGGCGGGAGTCTCGGCGGCGAACGTTGCGATGGTGGGCGACCGGCTCGACGCCGTGACCGCCGAGGCCCGCGCATGAGCGACGGTGACGGGGCGGTCATGGCGGCCGCACGCACGTACCTCTCCCGGTAACGGCACCGAGCCAGGCTCGATTGGCGGTCGAGTTTGTTACGTTCCCTTTCGCGGCGGTGCAACGTAACAAACTCTGCTTCCCCAACGATGAGGAGATTCGGCGACTCGACCCCGAACGGGCCGCGGCGCTCCAGCGGGAGCACTGGACGGCTCGTTAAGAGCCCCGCTCCCGGAGCGAGCCTTGTTCGAGCACCTCAGCTGGCTGCTCGTGCTGCGGCGACGCGTTCGGCTGCCTTGCCGGGGTCGGTGTCGAACACCACGGTCTCGCCCGCGTCGATCTTGCGGCGCTTCTCCCGTTCGATCTCGCGGTAGACGGTCGCGCGGCCGATGTTGAACAGTTCCGCGAGCTCGCCCTGCGTGTGCTCCCCCGTCGCGTGCATCTCGACGAGGTGCTTGCGCTGCGCGGCGGTGAGCTTCGGCTTCCGGCCCTTGAGCCGGCCCTTCGCCTTCGCGACGGCCATCCCCTCGCGGGTGCGGGCACGGATCAGGTCGGCTTCGAACTCGGCGACCATGCCCAGGACGTTGAACAGGAGCCGGCCGACCGGGTCGTTCGGGTCGTGCACGGATCCGCCGAGGGACAGGGCCACCTGCTTGCGGGTGAGCTCGTCGACGATGTCACGTGCGTCCGGCAGGCTGCGGGCGAGGCGGTCGAGTTTCGTGACGACGAGCGTGTCGCCCGCCCGCACCGCCGCGAGAGCCTTCTCCAACTCCGGGCGAGCCCGGTTCGTACCCGTCAAACCGTGGTCGACGTAGATGTCCGCCTCAGCGACACCAAGCGCCGTGAGCGCATTCCTCTGCGCCGTGACGTCCTGGTCGACCGTGGAGACTCGTGCATACCCGATCAGCATGAACCCACTGTCTCAGAAGGGGGCGACAAACGGGCTCAGCGGGTCGGGATCATCGGAGTCTGCACACGCGCGCACTCTTGTGCGTCGCCGTGCATGGCGCGTACTCTTGAGTCATGAAGATGCTCCTCGAACTCGACCTCCCCGCGGGATCAACCATGCTCGTCGAGGACGGTGCGACCCTAGAGGCTTCGCTGAACGAGGAGCTCTCGGCAGCGTTCGCGACAATCCTGGCATCCACGCCGGACTACTCGAGCGTCCCCCAGGATGACCTGGACGTGATGGTCGCGGAGTCCGGCCTCGACGCCGCCTCGCAGTCGCAGGTGCGCGCCTCCTGGGCCGAACCGAAGAAGCTCGCGCTCGCGCAGCAGGCGCGTGACGCCGAATCACTCGCCATGACCGCCCGTGCCGCACTCACCATCGCGGAAGCAGCCGACCGTGAAGGCGTGAGCAGGTCCACCGTGTCCCGACGCATCCAGCGGCGTGAGCTCCTCACGGTCGCCGGCGCCCGCGGACGCGTGCTCCTGCCGCTGTGGCAGTTCACGCAGAAGGGGCCGCTTCCCGGTTTGGAGGAGATCATCCCGTCTCTCCTCGGCGCCGATCCGGTCGGTGTGACGAACCTCGTCGCGGCGCCTCAGGAACTTCTCGGCGGCGCGTCGATCGTCGCGTGGCTCACCGACGGCGGGGACGTCACTCCGGTGCGCGACATCGTGGAGGCCGAAGCTCGGTGGTGAAGGTCCCGCAGAAGCCGGGCGCCCTCTCGTTCGAGCCAGCCGATCTCATGACGTATGACGGTCCGCTGTGGCGCATCGTCCGCACGACCGGCCTGTACACGCACGCCTGGAACGACGGTCGTGCTTGGGGTCCGCTCCCCGCCATGCGCTGGGATCCGCACCATCCTCCCGCTTCGGGTCAGCCTGACCGGGCCGTCCTCTACATGGCGACGACCGTCAAGGCCGCGGTCGCAGAGGCGTGGGCTAGGAAGCGCCGCATCGACGTCCGCACCGGCTCCCCCATCGTCGTCCGAGCCACACCGGCCCAGCCGCTCGACCTGCTCGACCTCACCGGCGACTGGCCGATCAGGAACGGCGGCGGCGCATCACTGCCGCATGCACCCCTCCCCGTATGCCGCACTTGGGCGCGGGCGATCCTCGACGCCCGGCCGGACCTTGACGGCTTGTACTCGTCGTCGACGATGACGGGCGTGAACGTGACGCTGTTCCCTGCTGGCATCGCGAAGCTGCCGAGCTCGCCAGACATGGCCGCCCCCGCCATCGACGTGAAGGTGCGGGCGCTGCTCGAGGCGATCGCTTCCGAAATCGGCTACGTGTCGGACGCGCGACCAGCGCCGGGACCCTCGGGCCAATAGGCGCCCCTTCACCGGGCACCGTTTCGGGCAGACCTATCGGGCACCCTGACTTCGTGCTCACCGGCCGCCACCAATGCTTGCTCCCCGGGAAGCCCGATAGGCGATCGGCTAACGGACACATGGCGGGAAGACCGCGGAGCGCGGTGCCCCTGTCTGCCAATGAACCACGGCCGTCCAACGCGCACGGGTGCTGTGGACCGTGTCAGGGGTGTGAAGTAGTGTGTGAAGCATGGCAAATCGAGAGCACTTCCGCCCATTTACAGGGGCGAGTGGACGCAAGATAGAGCTTGCCAACCCGCCGCTGGCGCTCGTGCTGGTCCAGATCCGCTGGCCCGAGCATGCGCGGTTGGCGCGAGACTTCGAGACGCTCGCTTTGGATTTCGGGGCGCGGCTCGAGGACTTCCCCCTGTTTGAGCGTCGCAATGAGCAGGGCATAGAGATCACGCCGCAGGGTGTCAGGCAGTTCAGCGGCGACTCCGCCTTCCAGTGGCAGACAATCGACGAAGTATGGACTGTGAGTCTTACGCGCCACTTTGTGACGGTTCACTGCATTCGGCATGCCGGCTACGGGTTTGGGGAGTTGAAGGCGCACCTGGAGCGCGTCGTTGGTCTCGTTTCGGACGTGCTGCAGGTCAAGAGCGTGAACCGCGTTGGCCTGCGCTACGTCAATCGCTTGTCGTCCCCTACAGTCCTTGCGCGTCTTCACGAGGCATTCAAACCGGAGGTCCTTGGATACTCGCGACTGCAATGTGGTGAGGACGTCGCGCTTGCGCAGACCATGAGTCAGGCACTGTACGAGGTCGACGATGTCAAGCTCCAGTCGCGTTCGGGCACCCTCGGCCCGGGTCAGACGGTCGATCCGTCCGTTGCGCCGCTCACTGACGAATCCTGGGTCCTCGATATTGACGCTTCGGTCGAACGCAAGGCGATTTTCGACGCGAGCGAAATCATGGCGACTGTGAGCCGTCTTGCGGATGTCGACTACGACTTCTTCACTCTGGTCGTGGAGGAAGGCGCCGAAGCCATCCTGGAGGGAGCGGACTGATGCGGGCTCTTACCGCATCAACGAGCCTGGGCATGACGGGTGCCATGGCGCTTTTCAGCGTCTGGCCCGGAGTGATGGAGTCCGCGGTCTATGAAGCTCCTGCAATGCATGACGTGGAGTTCCATGCGGATTGGATGATGACCTCCGGTGGGCAGACGTCCACGTCGGGCGTCTTCATCGGCCTGCGCGCGGAGACTGACGTACCAGATGGTGCTGCGATGGCTCAACAACTGAAGGACGAGTCAGGGCTTACGGCGGATCAACTTGGCAAGATGCTCGGTGTCACACGTCGGTCTGTGCACAACTGGGCCGCTGGTGCCGCGATTGCACCCAAGCACCAGGCGCGGCTGCAGCAACTCCACGATCTCGTGTTTGAGCTCGAGGCGACGAACCTTGCAGAACGGAGAGACATCCTCCTCGACTCCGCCACGGGCCCGAGCCTGTATCGGCAGTTCGCGGATGGCACCACTCGGGCGGCCCGTGTCGAGTACCCCGTCCCGATGATTGAGCGGTTCGCGTAGTTCAATGGGGCTTGAGGAGGAGTCGTCGCGGTTGGTCTGGGCAAGCGCTGCTCAGGGCGACATTCTCGCCTTCAGCGAAGTTCACTTCCTCGAAGGGCCGTCCGGGCCGCCTGAAAAGTATCTTCCGGAGGTCGGCATCGCGCTGATGAGCCAGACTTGCGACCTCGTCAGGGGTCGGCCGGAAGATCGTGTACTCATAGCGCCTGTCCGACATGCGCTCGACGCTGCGGAGTGGTCGGCCATCAAGCGCGGCCAGAAGCCGCTCCTGGTGCTCGTGGGTGAGAATCTGGACCTTGTCGCTGAAGTGGACCGAATGGTCTCAGTACCGCGCTCACGGCTCGGGGACACGCAAGTCATTGACCGCACGTGTACGAAGCAGAGCGGCAAAGATGCTGCGCTGCTCGCGGCGAGGATAGCCCGCGCTCTCTCTCGCTTCGCCTTCCCGGACCTCGTCCACCAGGCTCTTCGACGCCTGCAGAAGAAGATCCAACTGGGCTATGGGAAGACCACCTTCTTCGCTCAGACGCTCGAAGTGATCGACGAGTTTCGAGTTGCGAGCGCTGGATGGGAGAACCCGGCCTCGGACCTGACGCTTTACGCGATCATCGGCGCCGAAGCGCTGCCTGATGCAGCATCGGCGCCGCGGGGCTGGGTGTGGCAACCGTCCACAGTCGCAGGGCTCAAACCGAGCGAGCACCCGGACCACATCAAGCTTGAGCGAGTGTCGGAGCTCATCGTTATCAACATCGACGCGCGCAACGATGCCGCGCTCGTCCACTTGTGGCAGAAGTGGCAGGAGCTGCTCCAGGTCGAGTGCCTGGGCCCCGACTCGAGCGATTCGGCCTCGGTAGAACTCGTAGTTGTCTCGGGCGACGATCTCCGTTACTCCGAGTTCGTGAGCACGCAGCCGCTCGACTTCTCGACCCTATCTCTGCTTGCCGGGGCAGGTGAGAAGTAGTCTCGTTGCCGCGCGTTGGTCGCACGCCAATCAGAAGCGCCCGGGCCTGCCCCACGATCGATTGACTGGGGTGGTCAGGCCGCGAGGGCGACCTGTTGGGTAGCGCAGTCGGCGACATGGTGGAGTTCTGTAGCCGACGCACCTCTGGCGGTTGCTCCGGGCTGACCCAGGTGGGTTTGCCGGCGCCCGAGTAACCCGCTTGCTCGGCTGACGCTTCTGCATTCCCAAACCAACCGCGGTTCCGTCGTCTTGCGACGCGCCAATCAGTCGGGCCGCTGGAGGTGGCGCGGCTTCGCTTCATACAAATGCCGATCGATCACGAGCGCCTTCACCTTCCGGGATCCGATTGTCGTGTTCCGGAGGTAACGGGTGGCATTGCCGTCGAATGCGATCCCCTTCAACGCGTAGACCACTGCTGATGCGCCGGGCCATCCAAGCAGGTCGGCCACGACGTTCGGCTCGAACTTGACCACGTCCGTCCGCCCGCCTGGTATGTGCACGAAGCCAAAGCTGCCGATCCTCAATGCGCCAGGCCTTGGATCGTCGAGGTCGAGCGTGGCGCGCCCCGACTCGACGCAACCTCGAATGCATGCCAGCACGGTGCTGGCGTCGGAGCCGAGCGCCACCCGGGTCGACGTCTGCTCGAGACCGTTCGGGGTCCATGCCGGAGATGGCGCAAGTAGGGGCTCCATCGAGACCCACACCTGACGTGCGCTTGCGAAGCGCTTCAGGCCGCGCGTGACTCCTGTGAGGTCGCTCACACGCACTCGCCTTCCACCGTCGTGGAAGACCCACTCTGCGCCGTCGGTGTAGATCAGATTCGACAGGCGTGACAGCTCGGCGTACTGGCGGTGGTTCGGGTTGCTGGGGCGCCACTCGAACGGCTCGAGGCCTGCGTTACGCGCCTTGACTTCGACGAAGCCCACTTGTCGGTCGTTGATGTACACCGCGAAGTCGGGCCGTCGGCTCAGTACCTCGATGTTGAACTCGGGAGTGACGGCGATGGCGCACCCTGTGATCTGCTCGAGTGCATCCTTGAGAAACGCCGCGACGGGCACCGCCACTTGTCGTTCTGGCTGGCTGTTCGCATGCGTCAGGTTGTCATCGATCCACCTGAGCATGCGCGCATAGATGGGCGCGACTTCGTTCGCCGTCACGGTCAGACCTCCTTCGAGCAGGGCAGGGCTTTGGCTGGCGCGACGATGACCGGCGCAAGGGCGATGCGGTTGCGACCAGTGGAGTGCATGCACCCCATGGACGTCGTCGGCGAACAGCATGTCAGCGGGGGGAGACACGAAGCGTCGCCATGTGGCGTGAGGCCAGAATGAAGATTCCCGTCAACCGTCGCGGGCGACGAGGACCAACGAGTTTCGTCTGATCCGCATGGGAGGCAGGCTCCAAGTCCCGGCGTGCGGAGCGAGGAAGGTGCCCCGGCGTCGCACCAGTCCACGTCCAAGCGAGGGGCCAGCCGCCTTCGGGCGAGTGCCGTTCCGAGACTCGCGGGCCAGGCTGCAGGCGGCGGGAGCGGCGCGCATCGACCTGCGGATCCTGCGCGGCGGTCAGCGACATCGGAAGGCTTCGCTGCCGGCACGGGCCCCGCCCCGCAGCCCACAGGGCCGAGCAGTGGCACCGCAGTCTGCACGCGATCACCTCGCGCTCCCGCGAGAAGCAAGGACCAAGACGCGGGAGGCTGAACTCCCTCGAACCCCTCAAGACCTGGGGAAAAACGGCGTCAAAATGCCGGGACATTTCCCCCCATTTCTTGACGGGTTTTCTACGCGGTGTGCGCCGCAACCGACCCGGATCGCTGGTGACGGGTCGAGGCATCTTCGTTCGTCCGTGTCCTCAGGGGCGAAGGACGCTCGCGCGTTTCGCCTCCCCAAGCCCTCGGGAAAGCAAGGACTCGGTCGAGCATCGGAATCGTACTTTCCCGGGCTTGTTTCCTGCAGGCGAGGCTTGCCCCGACGGCAATGTGCCGTCGACATCGCAGAGTGCAATCGCAGCAACGCTCACCGTTCCAGCGTCGGGGTCGCCCATCAGCCCCGGGGGCCGCACTTCTTGCCGACTGTGGGTTCGAAACGCCGGGGCCGGTTGCATCGGGCGAGGTGGGGATCCTCACGGGCTCGCGACCTCGCCATTTGCGTCAGCCAGGTCTGGGGGCCCACCTGATTTCAGTCGGCATCGACGATGCGGTTCGGGTCAACCGCGGCGTAATATTTGCGGGTCGTAGCGACCTCACCATGTCCGACGGCTGCGGCGACCTTCTCCATGGGTACCCCCTGCAGTGCGCGGTTTGTTACGTAGGTGCTGCGGAGGGCGTGCGGGGTCCAACCCGCGAGCTCCGTGTCGGCGAGCCGCTTGCGCCAGGTGGCGTGCACGGTGTGGGGAGACAGCCAGCCGCCCTTCTCTCCGGAGAACACGCGAATCTTCTCTGGTCCCGCTTGGGTGCGCCGGCGTTCGAGCATGTTGCGGACAGTGGAGTTCTTGGTGCGGACAGTTCTATTCCCCCTGCTTGTCTTCGCCATGTCTTGTCTTCTGGCGCCGCCTCGCACCGCGGACACGACGGTGCCGGAGATGCTCACGATCACGGCGTCTTCGTCGAAGGTGATGTCTGACCAGCGGAGAGCGAGAACCTCCCCAACGCGCGCCCCAATGCTCTGCTGCAGTACCGCTGCGTCAGACTCGGTGGAAGGGAAGCGGATCGTGTTGCCGTCCATATCCGTGGCGCGTTCCATCAGGCAGAGAATGAGGATGCGCAGTTGATCAGGGGTGAGCGCGCGCGGCGCTGGGCGTCGCTTCGGAGGGGCAGCGCGCAACCCTGCAGTGGGGTCGCGGTCGATCACACCGTCGGCGAGCGCGCGCCGCATGGCTGCGACCACGACGGTTTGCGCGAGCCGGTGGCTGGTAGGAACACCCTCATACGCCTCGCGCATGAGGGCGCCAAGTTTTGACGGCGTGAGGTCATGCAGAGGCGCGTCGCCCGCCGTCGCGATGATCCGCTTGACTGCACTGCGATAGTTCACGAGCGACTGCTCACGCACGTGCCCCTCAGCGGTGACGGCCTCGAGGTGGGTGCGGATCATCGCGCCGAGAGTGATGGTCGACGCGGCTGCGGGTCCGGCGACGGATGCGTCCAGCAGTTGCTGGGCCGCGGACTGTGCGCGGGCCCGTGCTTGGCCTCGCGTCGGCGCCGACCGGCTGACAGATCTCTTGGCGCCGCTCCACAGGCGCACATGCGCGATCGTCGTGTACGCGCCCGTCGCGGTGCGCTCGGACCGGTCAGTGAGGGTGATCTGACCCGGCAGCAGTTCGCGCCCGCGCACTACGCCACTGCCACCCGGTCAAGCCACGCCTGGATGTCCGAGGGGCGGTAGCGGATGGCGCCGCGGCTGAGACGCAGGTGGGGAGGGGCGCCGTGCTCCGGCTGCTTCCTTGGGTCGGCGCGCCAGCCTTCAAGGGTCCTCGGGCTCAAGTGGAGGAGGGCCGCCGCGCCGCGCGTGTCGAGCAGCGGCTCGGAGAGTGCATGTGCGTTGTATGTGTCCATGTCTTGTCATATGCGTGGCGTACGAGCTCAGGCCCCTTGCGGCGGGCTGCTCTACACGTTCTCTGCACGAACTTACGCGTATGCGGGCGTCGCGAGAGGGGCGTGAGCGTAGAGGTGTCCGATGTGTACTACCTGGTAGAAAGTCAGATTCGTGGCCGTAGCGGTCTACGGAGAAACTGGTCGAAATCGCGCTTCCCTAACAGGGGGTTAGGGGTTCGAGTCCCCTAGGCTCCACCATCGGGCCCGACGCATGAGCGTCGGGCCTTCGTCGTCCCCCGGCCCCGCCGATGCCGACGCCCTGGGAACGCGCCGTCACGCCCAGGTGTTCTCCGTGCATGACGACGATCGTGACGGCTCCCTCGTTCGGCGGGCCAGAGGTCCTCACCCTCGAGGAGACGGACCTGCAGGCGCCAGGCCCGCAGCAGGTCGCGATCAAGGTCAGGGCCATCGGCGTGAACCCTGCCGACTGCAAGCACCGTGCCGGCAGGTTCGGCGGCAGCGTCCCGGTCCGGCTCGGGTCCGAGGCGGCGGGCGTCGTCACGGCCGTCGGTGAGGGCGTGACCGATGTCTCCGTGGGTGACGAGGTCATCGCGTACAGGGCGCCAGGCGCCTACGCGACGGATCTCGTCGTACCGCGCAGGGCGGTCGTGCCCAAGCCTGTCTCCCTCGCGTGGGTGGACGCTGCCGCTCTGCTACTCGCTGGGGTGACCGCCGTGCACGCGCTCGAGGCCACACACGTCGGCGCCGACGACACGGTGCTGATCCACGGTGCCGCAGGGGGAGTCGGGCAGATGGCCGTGCAGCTGGCGCGCCTGCGCGGCGCGCGCGTGATCGGCACGGCGGGGCCTTCGGGTGCTGCGATCGTGTCCGACCTCGGCGGTGAAGCCACACCGTACGGTGATGGCCTCGCGGAGCGGGTGACGGCGCTGGCGCCTCAGGGCGTGACGGTCGCCCTCGATCTGATCGGCACGGACGAGGCGCTCGCCGCCTCGCTCGCCGTGGTCGACGACCGGGAGCGCATCGCGTCCATCGTGCCCCGGGCGGCGGCCATGGATGCCGGGATCCAGGTGCTGGGCGGCGGTGCCGGCGCTGATCCCGGAACGCAGATCCGCGAGGCCGCGCGCGTCGAGCTGACGCGACTCGCGGCGGAGGGCGCGATCCGCGTGAAGGTGGTGCGCACGTTCAGGCTCGCCGACGTGGCCGAGGCTCATCGCTTCCTCGAGCGCGGGCATGCGGACGGCAAGGTGGTGCTCCTGCCGTAGGGCAGGCCGATGCACGTCCGGCAGGGCGGCGCACGCGTGTCCGGTTGTGGGAGCCTTGTCCGAGTCGTGCCTGCCAGCGACCCGGTTCGCTGGGTGACGCGGCCCACAGACCCTCGCGCGGGAGCGCATGCGCCGCTAACGTTCTCGCAAAGGAGAAGAGCCGAGGGGCACAGGTTCTCCGCTGGGGGCACACATGGCAGTGGTCGTCGACGGCGCTCGTCGCGCACGCGAGCGTGAGCGCGCGTGCGGATCGCATGGACGCGTGGGCGATCCGACCCGCGTGCGGCGCACCGCGCACTGCCGGCGCGGGGCCGACGCATGAACGGGACTCCGCCGTTGTCCCAGCTCGCGGCCGAGCTGGAGAGTCAGATGGGGCCGACCATCGCCCAGGCGGTGACCGGCGTGGATCCGACGGGAAGCGCGCGTCTGGCCAGCCAGGTGAGGCTTGCGCACGCCACCTGGACCGTCGCCTTCACGGCGATGGGCCGCGATCGGGCGATCGAGTGGATCACGAAGCCGAATCCGCTGCTCGGGGGCCGCACACCGCTGTGCGCGATCCGTGATCTCGACGCCGCCGCATTGCACTGCGCGACAGTGCTCGTGGCGTACTCGCACCGGGTCTGACGCAGCGTTCGCTGGGCCGCTTCCGACCGGGGCTGGCGTCAGGGGACGATCGGACCGCCGCGAAGGCCCGGATTGAGCGACGCCTCGGCGCCAGGCTCGCGCGGGACGAACCCTGAACCGCCACCGCCGCACACCTGGCAGTCGCGCGGGGTCTGCCCGGTGCGGCCGCGCGGGGAGTCCTGCCATGAGTGCCCGCACGTCGGCGACGTCCACCACACCCGCTTCATCGAGCGCGCCGAGACGTCGTCAGCAGTCAGGGGCGCGTTGCGCTCCAGGTCGAACTCCTTGGCCAGGTCGGGCCACCGCGTCGCAAGCGACGGACGCGTGAAGATACCCATGGTCACCCCTTCGTTCCCGTGTGCCTTCCACGATCCCACACGCGGTGCTACCTTGCGGACATGGACATCCGCACCGCCTTCGCCCTCGACACGCTCGGTCGTGGCGAGGCGGCGCGACAGCGCGCGACCCCCCTCGGGTCGGTCGCGCAGCCACGCCCCCTGCCGTGACCGGCGCGCTTGTCGCGGGCATCGTCGCGGGTCTCGCGGTCGCGATCCCGGTGGGTGCCATCGCGGTCCTCGTCATCTACCAGTCGGCTGAGCATGGGTTACGCACCGGCGCTGCGGCGGCTCTGGGCACGGCTTCCGCCGACGGGGTGTACTCGATCGTCGCCGTCGTGCTCGGTGCGGCGGTGGCTCCCCTGGTGGCCTCGGTGCAGACTCCGCTGCGGGTCGTGTCCGCCGTGACGCTCGCGGGTCTCGCCTTCGCGATGCTGCGACCGGTCTGGACGCCGACGCGTCCCGCGATGCCGTCGGGCGTGGCGCGCGCGGTGGCGACGCCGTGGCGGACGTACCTCGTGTTCCTGGGTCTCACCATGGCGAACCCGACGACCGTGATCTACTTCGCCGCCCTGGTGGCCGGCGCGACGCTCGGGCCGGATCCCGCGACCGCCGACCGGTTCGCGTTCGTGCTCGGCGTCCTCGGCGCGTCCGCGGTGTGGCAGCTCACGCTCGCGCTGCTGGGCTCCGCGCTGCGCAGGCTTCTCATGACTCCGGGCGCGCGTCGCTGGTCCGCGCTGATCGGCGGTGTGCTCGTGCTGGGTCTGGCAGTCAAGGTCGCCATGGGCTGGTGAGCACGCGCATCCCCTGATCTGGGGGCTTCCCGAGGGTGCGGCGTGCAGGTACCGTCGGCAGTGCGCCGAAGGGATCGGTGGCGTGGCGAAGCTTTCCACAGCCGGGGGCTGACGGGCTCGCGCCTCGTCGACGACGCCTAGTGTTCCCTCAGGCCATGCACCGACACAGGGGGAACCACATGAGCACCACGCCGGAATGGCACGACGACCCGACCGCGCCCGGCACCGGGCGCAGGCGCTACTGGGACGGGGCGCAGTGGTCGGACTGGGTGATCGACCCGGGCTCGCAGGAGCCGCGGTCGTTCCCGGTGGCTGAAGCCCAGGCCCAGGTCGCCTCTCAGGCCCATCCTCAGGAGAATCCCACCGAGGTGCTGCCCACCGCGGGCGCCGAGTCGATCCCGCCGGCAACCGCCGCCGACTATGTGGCGGCCGAGTCGACGGTGGCGATGCCGGCCGACGGCACCTTCGCCGCCGGCGAGCCGGCGAAGCGGAGCAAGGTGCCCCTGATCGTCGGGATCGTCGTCGCGGTGGTGCTGGTGCTCGTGGTCGGAGGGATCGCGGCGGCGTCGTTCGTCTTCAACCGGGTGTCCGACGCGGTGTCGGACGCGGTCGCGTCGGCGAGCTCGCAGATGAGCGACCTGAGCGATGGGCTCGTAACGTCGGGCCCCGACGAGGCCGGTTACGTCTCCTACGTCCACGCGTACCTCGACGGCACCGACTACGAGTCGCAGCTCGACGGCGTCAGCGATGCCGACCTGGTCGACATGGGCTACGGCATCTGCGAGGCGACGGATCCGATGTCCGCGCAGGAGTTCGCCTCGTACTACGAGGATGCGTGGAACGTCGACGGTGGGGAGCTCAACGCCACCGCCGTCGAGGGAGCCCAGTGGTACCTGTGCGACAACGACCGCCTCACCGAGTACTGGGCGTCCGACTCCAGCACCTCCGACCCGACCGCGTCGGCCGATGGTCTCGACTACGCAGACATGCCCAGCGACGACGACCCGGAGGCCATGTATCTCTGGATGCTGGGCATCTGGGACGCCGGGCTGGACGACTCGACCGCGCTGGACGCCGGCTACTGGGTGTGCGCTCAGTACGACGCCGGCGCAGCGGACAGCGTCGACTCGATGACGGGCCTGCTCGACGCGACCAAGGAGCGGTACGGGGTGGACGACATGGCCGCCGCGGGCGTGATGTACACGGCGATCGAGCTGTGCCCCGAATGGACCGACGCCGTGACCTCCGTCGAGGGCTGAACCCGCCCCTCGCGCTGCGGTCCTGCCTCAGCCGCGTTCAGCGGGGGCGGGCACGGCTGCGACGCGTGGTTGCAGGATCCGGCGCACCGCGAGTCCCACGAGCAGCGCCCAGAACGCGGAGCCGATACCCACGATCGCCACGCCCGACGCGGCGAGCAGCAGCGTGATCGCCGCGGGCACGCGGTCCCGCGCCTCCGCCATCGCTCCGGAGGCGGACGTTGCGAACGTGCCGAGCAGCGCGAGTCCCGCCACGGATTCGAGCAGCCCCGCGGGCGCGGCGTCGACCAGCGCGGTCAGGGTGGCCGCGACCACCGCGATCCCCAGGTAGGCCCAACCTGCGGTGGCGGTCGCGACCCACCGTCGCTGTGGTTCAGGGTGGGACTCGGGCGAGGCAGGCAGAGCGGCGGTGATCGCGGCCAGGTTGATCGCGTGCCCGCCGAAGCCGGCGGACGCGAGCGTGCCCGCGCCGGTGACCAGCATCGTCTCCTTCCACGGGGTCTCATAGCCGGCGGCCTTGAGGACTGCGACGCCTGGCACGTTCTGCGACGCCATGGTCACCACGTACAGCGGCACGGCGATCCCGAGCACGCCGGCCCAGGTGAGCGCGGGCGCGGTGAGCACGAGTGCCGGCGCGGTGAGCGCCGCTCCCCCGCTCCGCGCGGTCGCAGCGATCATGATGACCAGTGCCACGCCGAACGTCACCGGCGTGGCCCACCGTGCCGCGAGGCGCTGCATGAGGATCCACACCAGGATCAACGCTCCGACGAGCCACGGCTGGTCGGCGAGCGACGCGAAGGGCGCCAGGCACAGCGGGAACAGGATGCCCGCGAGCATCGCCTGGGCGATCGTGGGCGGGATCATCCCGATGAGGCTTCCGAGCGGGCGGACCAGGCCCGTGGCGACGATGAGCACGCCCACCACGAGGAAAGCCCCGACCGCCGCCGGCCAACCTCCGGCGACGGCACCCTGGCTTGCCAGGAGCGCGGCGCCTGGGGTCGACCATGCGAGCGTGAGGGGAGCACGGTAGCGCCAGGTGAGCCACAGCATGCCGAGCGCCTGCGTGATGCAGAGGATCGCGAGCCCGGACGCGGCCTGCTCGGGTGTCGCGCCCACGCCTCGAAGCCCCGCGAGCACCACCGCGAAGGAGCTGGTGAAGCCCACGAGCGCGGTGACAAGGCCCATGGCGATCGTGTGACGGCGCGGGTGTTCCATGAACGGAACGATAGTTCAACCGTTCTGAGAACGGAACACCGGATACGCTGAGCCCATGGATCCCGACGAGCTCGCTCCCCTCGTCGGAGATCGTCTGCGCGCGGTGCGCGCCGACCGCGGACTGTCCCTCAACGCCCTCGCCGCCGCCGCGGGCATCGGCAAGGGATCGCTGTCCGAGATCGAGCGCGGAAGCCGCAACCCCAACCTGTCCACGCTGTACGCGCTCGCGAACGCGCTCGACCTTCCGCTCGCGTGGTTGCTCGCCGAGCGCCCCGGCGCGGAGGTCGGAGCACCCGGGATCGAGACCGTGCTGCTCGGCACCACCGGCTCCGTGGACGACGCGGTCGAGGTGTACATGCTCCGCCTCACCCCGGGCACGGTTCATCGCTCGTCCGCGCATGGGCCGCACGTCGTCGAGCACCTGGTGGTCACCAGGGGAGTCGCACGTGTCGGCAGGTCAGGAGGCGAGGTGATGGTGAAGACCGGTGAGCACTATGACTGGGTCTCCGACACGGAGCACACCTACGAGGCGGTCGGCGGGCCCGCGGAGGCGGTGCTCGTGATGAGGCGCGTCCCCGCCAGCTGAGGACGCCGAGGCTCGTGGACCGTGAGGCCCCTCCTGTGGGACACTGTCCGCGACGAAGGGGAGTAGCTCCCAGCGATCCGCGAGGATCCGAACCCGTGTCGACACACTGGCGCCCAGGCGCCCGGGACGGGTTCCTGGCCGAGGCCGGGTGAGCGAGACCTTCGGCACGCTGTCAGCGTGCCGAGGCGACCCCGGAACCGCTCGGCACGACCGTTCGAACCCGAGAGGGCTCCTCGTTGTCGATCCTCACACTGCTCCTCACCGCCCTGGGAGTCTCCGCCGACGCGTTCGCCGTGTCCGTGGGCAAGGGGCTCCACCTGCGTCGCCTCGTGTGGCGTCCCGCGTTGCAGCTCGCCATCACCTTCGGCGTCTTCCAGGCGGTCATGCCCGTCATCGGCTGGCTGCTCGCATCCACGTTCGCTGCACAGATGGCGGCCTTCGATCACTGGATCGCCTTCGGCCTGCTGACGGCCATCGGCGCGAAGATGCTCTGGGAGGCGCGGTCGGCCGACGAGGACGATGTAGCGGAGGAGGTCCCGGATCACGAGGTGACGATCGGGATGCGGGAGCTCCTGGTGCTCGGGGTGGCCACCAGCATCGACGCGCTCGCCGTGGGAGTCTCGTTCGCGTTCCTGTCGGTGGACATCGTGGCGGCGGTCCTCGTGATCGGAGCCGTCACCTTCGTCGCCTCGCTCGCGGGCTACCGGGTGGGACATCACGCGGGGAGGCATCTGAGGTCCTGGGCGGAGATCGCCGGAGGCCTGGTGCTGATCGGCATCGGTGTGCGCATCCTCATCGAGCACCTGGCGGCCGGCTGACGGGCTTCACGGATGCGACGAGGCCCCGGACCGATCGGTCCGGGGCCTCGTGACGTGCCTTGCGAGGCGTCTGCGGGGCTCAGCCCTCGTCGTCGGCCTTCGCAGCAGGCTTCTTGGCAGGAGCCTTCTTGGCGGGCGTCTTCTTGGGCGCCATCGCCTCGTCCTTGCGCTCCTCAGCGGTGAGGCCGTCCTCGCCCGTGCCGCCCTCGTCCTCCCAGACGTCCTCGGCACCGTCGATCGTCTCCGCGAGCTCGACGGCGGCCTGATGCCGCGCCTCGTCGACCGTGGCGGCGAACTTCTTCGCCTCGGCGGTCGCGGTCGCCTTCACCCGCTCGATCGCGGGACCGGCCTGGTCGGCGATCTTCTTCGCCTCGTCGACCGCGGTCTCGCGAACCCGCTCGTACGCAGGGCCCGCCGCCTCCTTCGCCTTCGCGTAGGTGGGGCCGAGCTGGCCCATCGCCTTGTCCCAGGCCGGTCCGGCGGCGTCCATGACCTGCTTGGAGGTGGTCTGCGCCGCGTCCGACACGGTGGCGAACGCCTTCTTCATGGCGGAGGTGGTCATGTCTGTCGCCTTGTTGACGTCGTGGCGGAGCTTCGCAGGGAAGTCCTCGCTCGGGTCCTCGAGCTCCCAGTCGTCGTCACCGGCCCAGGCATCGCGGCCCGGGTCGCGACGGGCCCACGCCACGAGCGCTGCTCCGGCGGCGCCGGCGATGGCGATCGGTATCAGCACCTTGGCTGCCGAGCCCTTCTTCCTGGGGTCCTCGGCCGCGGCGTCGACGGCCGCGATGACCGCCGGGATCGCGGCGCCGACGATGGCGGCGTGCGCGACGTCGACCCACTCCGACGTGGTGTCTCCCGCCTTGTGCACGTAAGGCCGCGCCTTCTTGGCCCCGGCGTGATACGCCTTCTCCGCACGAGGCTTGGCCCACTCGATGGCCTCCTCGAGCCGCGGGGCCGCCCACTCCTTCGCGTGCTCCACCTGCGGACCTGCCCAGTCCTTCGCGTGCTTCGCGGCCTCGACTGCGGCGGCGGCCGCCTTGTCGGCTGCCTCCTTCGCCACCTTGGCGGCCTCCTCGGCCTGCTTGCGGTAGCGCTCCGCATCGATGTCCAGCTTCGCCCGTCCCATGGAGAGCCTCCCCTTCGCGGTTGGTATGCCTTTTACCTATCGTGCCACCTGCAACACGGCCTGGCGAGGCCTTATGCCACAATGACGAGCATGATCGCAACGTTCCAGACCACGGCCGGAGACATCCGCGTCGAGCTGTTCCCGAACCACGCCCCTGTCACGGTGGCGAACTTCGTCGGCCTCGCCACCGGTGAGAAGGAGTGGAAGGACCCGGCGACCGGTCAGGCCAGCCACGAGCCGTTCTACGACGGCCTCGTCTTCCACCGCGTCATCGACGGCTTCATGATCCAGGGCGGCTGCCCTCTGGGCACCGGAACCGGCGGCCCCGGCTACAACTTCGACGACGAGATCCACCCGGAGCTCACGTTCAACAAGCCCTACCTGCTCGCCATGGCGAACGCGGGCAAGCGCGTCAACCCGATCACCGGCAAGCCCGCGGGCACCAACGGCTCGCAGTTCTTCATCACCGTGACCAACCCCGACTGGCTCAACGGCAAGCACACCATCTTCGGCGAGGTCGCGGACGACGAGTCGAAGGCCGTCGTGGACAAGATCGCCACCACGCCTACGGGCCCCGGCGACCGCCCGGTCGAGGACGTGATGATCACGTCGGTCACAATCTCCGAGTAGTCGATGAGCGTGCAGGGTGGCGGGACCGCCATGGAACCCGTGTGCCCCCGCCACCCTGACCGCGTCTCCTACGTCTCCTGCCAGCGCTGCGGGCGTCCCACCTGCCCGGAGTGCCAGACCCCGGCTCCCGTCGGCGTGATCTGCGTGGACTGCGCACGTCAGGCGCGGCAGCAGGCCCGGCCGGTCGTGAACCGGCTGGGCTTCACCTCCGCCTTCGGCAAGCCGGTCGTGACCTACGCGATCATCGGCCTCAACGTGGCGGCGTACCTCTACGGAACACTCGTGCTCGGCTCCTCCGCCTGGGCGGCGAAGTGGGGCATGATCCCGGGTCTCAACGGCGAGCTCGGGGGCGCCGGCGAGGAATGGTACCGCTGGATCACCTCGGGATTCCTGCACTTCAGCATCTTCCACATCGGCATGAACATGCTGGTGCTGTTCCAGTTCGGGAGCCAGCTGGAGCCGATCCTGGGGCGCGCGCGATTCGCCGCCCTGTACATCCTCGCGCTGCTCGGGGGATCGTTCGGAGTGGAGCTCCTGGCGAGCTCGGGTGTCCATGGCGGCGCCTCAGGTGCGATCTTCGGCCTCTTCACCGCGTACGCCGTCGTGCTCTACAAGCTCAAGCTCGACTACCGCTCGGTGCTCACCACCGCGGTGCCCTGGCTGGCGCTCGGCTTCATCGTTCCCGGCATCTCGTGGGAAGCGCATGCCGGCGGCGCCGTCACGGGCACGGTGGTCATGCTCGCCATGCTGCATTGGGTGGACAACCGCCAGCGCGCACGTCGCTGAGCTCGTGCCGCTGACCTCGCGACGCTGAGCTCGCGACGCTGAACGCGGCCGGCGAGGGGCCCCTCCGCCTCCACTCCACAGGATCCGTCGAACAACGGCGCTCCGGCGAAGGGATCCATCCCCAGGCCGAGCATGGGCGGCCGCAGCAGCCTCACGACCGCGCGGCCGGGGATCCCAGGCCGCTGGTCCGCCCGCCGCACGACGCGCATCATTCCTGGTGATTGTGCAAATTGCACGTGACGCCGCTCCTGCTGGATGCCGTCACACCATGCGCGAGAAGTGAATCCCACAGGTGTAGTTATCCCCGATTGTGGATTGCGATGGGGATAACTACACGGGTGTTATTCACATCTCCACCGGGTTATCCACAGAAAACGGTGGACAGTGAAGAACTTCCTCCACAGCCCTGTGGGTGCCGGGGAGGAACCGAGGATGCACGTCGTCCAGAAATGCGAAAGGCGCGCGCCGAGGCGCACGCCCACGCGCGTGTCGGCCGGGGTGACGCGGCGCGATGTCGAGCCGCGCAGCCCCGCGTCGTCCTACTTCCAGCGGGTCAGCAGACCCATCGCCACCGCGAAGCAGCCGAAGCCGATCGCCACGTTCCAGTTGTACAGGGGCAGCGGGTACTGGCCCTGCGTCACGTAGTGCACCACGATCCACGCGAGACCGACCACGAGGAAGGCGACGATCGTCGGCACCAGCCAACGCGGGTTCTCGGACGGCGCCTTGCCCAGGTTCCTGGGCGCCTTGTAGGTGACGCTGTCGTTCTTCTTCTTGGCTCGTGCCACTGTGGTTGCTCCTGAGGCGGGCGCGGGATCCGCGCATTGGGCGGGATGCTGGGAACCAGGTTACCGGCCCACGAAGGGTGCGGCCCCTCCGCCGGTCGGCCGGTCCCCAGGGGTACCCCCGCGCGAGGGCGCTCACGTACGCTGGGACGCATCATGTCCCACGACGCCACAGCCTCCGAGGCGCCATCCCCGGAGCTCGCAGGTCCCCGGCACAGGAGGCGCGGTCCGCACCCGCTCGACCGCGTGCTCGGCGTCGTGGGCGAGCTGCTGATCGCCGCCGGCGTGCTCGTGGGCCTGTTCGTCGTGTGGCAGCTCTTCTACACGGACGTCACGGCGGACCGTGAGCAGGCGCAGATCGTGGAGGACTTCGTCGCCAGCGTCAGCGCCGGTGACACGGGCGGCGCTTCCGGCTCGGGCGACCCCACGGATGACGTCCAGGTGGTCCAGTCGATCCCCGCGGAGTACCAGTTCACCGACGATCCGCCCGTCATGAGCGAGCCTGGCCATGCGGACACGTTCGCGGTCATGTACGTGCCGCGCTGGGGTGCCGACTACGCGAAGCCGATCGGTCAAGGCGTCGACAAGGCAGGCGTGCTCAACGTCATCGGAATCGGGCACTACCCCGGCACGGCGATGCCGGGCGGCCTGGGAAACTTCGCCGTCGCGGGACACCGCACCACCTACGGCAAGCCGTTCGCAGATATCGACCGGCTGCAGGAGGGGGACAGCATCGTCATCCAGACGGCCGACGCCTGGTACGTGTACACCGTGACGAGCCACGAGATCGTGCTGCCCACCGCGGTCGACGTCATCGCGCCGGTGCCTGATCAGCCGGGTGCCTCCGCCGACGGCCGGTACATCACGCTCACGTCCTGCCACCCCCGATTCTCGGCCGCGCAGCGGTGGGTGGTTCACGGACAGCTCGCGTACTGGGCGCCACTGGGTCACGGCGAGCCCGCGGAGATGCTGGAAGGGACCGCATCATGATGTCCACGTGGATCTGGCGACGCCTCCCAGGCAACGTCTGGATCAAGAGCCTGATCGTCGCGATCGCGTTCGCCGCGCTGGTCGCGGTGCTGTTCGAGTGGGTGTTCCCCTGGTTGGAGCCGTATCTTCCTCTCCAGGACCAGACCGTTCAGGGAGGATGACATGACGAGGATCCTCGTGATCGACAACTACGACTCGTTCGTCTACACGATCGTGGGCTACCTGCGTCAGATGGGCGCCGAGACCGTCGTCGTGCGCAACGACGCAGTCCACGAGGCGGGCGATGTCACCGACTACGACGGGGTGCTGATCTCGCCCGGACCGGGCGCCCCCGCCGAGGCCGGATCGTCGATGGACGTCATCAGGCGCTGCGCCGAGACGGGCACGCCGATGCTCGGCATCTGCCTGGGCCACCAGGCGCTCGCCGAGGTGTACGGCGCGGTGGTCAGCCATGCGCCTGAGCTCATGCACGGCAAGACATCCCTGGTGTCCCATCACGAGGGCTCGGTGCTGACGGGCCTGCCGTCGCCGTTCACGGCGACGCGCTACCACTCGCTCGCCGTGGAGAACCCGACCGTGCCGGACGACCTCGAGGTCACGTGCAGCACCGCCAACGGGATCATCATGGGGCTCAAGCACAGGTCGCTGCCGCTGCATGGGGTGCAGTTCCATCCCGAGTCCGTGCTCACCGAGGGTGGCCACAGGCTGCTCGCGAACTGGCTTGAGATGTGCGGCATGCCCGACGCCGAGGCCAGGTCCGCCGGGCTGGGCCCGCTGGTGCGCAAGTAGCCCGAAGAGCGAGCATCGCAACGGTGTCCACGTGATCGCCCCGCGCCTCGGAGCGCTCGCGACGGCCGTCCTCGTCGGCGCCCTGCTGTCGTCGTGCACAGGCGCGTCGCCCGACGCGGGAACGACGACGGGCGGGACGCCGTCGGCATCGGGGCAGGCGTCGTCGTCCGCATCGGCGCTCGACGGCGAGACGACGCTGGCGAGGCTCCACCTCGTGCGCCAGGTGATCGATGCCGACGCCGAGGCCGCGCTCGCGGATCTGGACGCCGCGGTCTACATCGCCTCGCCGACGTTCTCCACGGAGCAGTCCGTGCTCGAGCTCACCGCCGCGCTGGAGCCCGTGGCGGAGGTGCCCGTGCGTGGCGACGCATGGGGGTACGCCCTCACGGTCGTCGACGGTCGCCTGATGTTGACGACGAACGACTGCCTCGCGGAGTCGCTCGGCTGGGCCGAGTGCGCCCACGTCAACACGGTCGCGCACGGCGTGCTCCAGCGCCACCCTGAGACCGCCGCATACGCGCTCGACTTCCATGGGCTGACCGCGGACGCGCAAGGCGACGGGTTCTTCGGGGACCGGTACGTGCCGGTGGCGTGCGATGCGAGCATCGCGGCGTGCGGCCTGTCGGGGGGCACGGAGGGCCCGGATCACGTCTACGACTGCCAGATCGTGCACTACCGGGACGGTGAGCAGGTGTGGTCCTGGTCTGCGCTCGAGCACATGCCGGAAGGCGTCATCGACCAGGCCAGCACCACCGCGGTGTTCAGCGCAAGCGACCCCTTCCACTGCAACTCGATGCAGGTCAGCGACGACGGCGGCACCCTGTACGTCTCGATGAAGGGCGTCAGCACGGTGGTGGCGGTGGACATCGCGACAGGCGAGGTGCTGTGGACCTTCGGCGACTATGCGGGGCCCGAGGCGCTCCAGGTCTCCGACCCCGACGGTCTGCTCGGTGACAGGCAGCTGCTGAGCGGCAACCACGACATCCAGCTGCTCGACGACGGGCGCTTCACCATCTTCGACAACGGGTCGTCCGGCGTGGGGGTCGCCCGGTTCCTCGTGGTCAGCGTCGACGACGGCGTCGCGACGATCGAGCGGGTGGTGGAGGACTCCTCCGGCCGCACCTCGGAGTGCATGGGATCGGCGACGCCCTTGGTGGCCGACGAGAGCCTCTGGGCGGTCTCATGGGGCTGCGGCTCGTCCGGCGTCGAGATCGTGACCGCGGAAGGCGACCCCATCGTGAGGCTGACGGCCGACGGCACCGCGCTGCGCGCGCAGGAGCTGGTCTACGGCATCGGCACGTTCAGCGACGAGATCGCGGCCACGGTCGCCTACCGGGCGCTCGTGGCCCAGCCCGGGCTGGTCGCGGACGCGTAGCGCCGTCCGCTACAGCCAGCCCTTCCACACCGCGATCAGCAGCATGGTCACCAGGAAGCCGACAGGCTGGTTCAGCCACAGGAACGTACGCCAGCCACGGTTCGCGTCCTCGCAGGTGTCGTCGGTGATGCGCCCGAACCGCGCGACCGACAGCACGTACGGCACGACGAGAAGGGCCGCGAGGCGCCCCGGCCACGGAAGCGTCGCGAGCACGACGGCGGCAAGGATGTACCAGCCGAACGCGAGCCAGACCGTCCGCCGCGCACCGAGGTACGTGGCGACCGACGAGATGCCGCCCTCACGGTCGGCCGTCACGTCCTGCACCGCGCCGAATGCGTGGCTCGCCATGCCCCACGTCAGGAACGCGGCCCAGACCTGCCACACGCCCGGATCCGCGATCGGCGCGCCGGCCAGCACCAGCCCGTAGACGAGCGGGCCCACGAAGTGCACCGCGGACGTGATCGAGTCGAGGAACGGCCGTTCCTTGAACCGCAGCCCCGGCGCCGAGTAGGCGACGACCGCGAACACGACCGTCAGGAGCACCACGCCCGCCGCGACCGTGCCCTGCAGCACGAGCCATACGACGAACGGCACCACCGACACGGCCGACGCCCACAGGATCGCGCGATGCACCCGCCTCGCCTGCGCGCGGTCGCGGATCACGTCGCCCTCGATGCCGCCCTTGCGAGGGTTCGCCAGGTCCGACTCGTAGTCGAAGACATCGTTCACGCCGTACATCAGCAGGTTGTACGGGATCAGGAAGAACAGGGTGCCCACGATCAGCACCGCATCGACCTGTCGCGTGACCAGCAGATACCCGGCCGCGAAGGGGAAGGCGGTGTTGATCCACGACACCGGCCGCGACGCCTTGACGATGCTCGCGATCACAGGACCTCCTCGTCACCTTGAGGAGCGACGTCGCCATCACCGCCAGGCGGCACGCCAGGCGCGATCCGTGCCGTCCATGTCCACAGCGCGGGCACCAGCAGGACAGCGCCGATGCAGTACGCGAAGTCCTCGACGGGCGCGATCGGCACCCTCAGCCCCAGGATGAGCGAGTCGTCGTAGTCCACGATCCCCGCCCCCACGATCACGTTGTCGAAGACCGCCGTCAGCGTCATCAGCACCAGCCCGGTGAGCACCAGCGGCCGCCCCGGGAGCCGACGCAGCGCCGGCACGGTCACGAGGCCGATCGCGACGAGGACCATGCCGGACAGGGTCGCGTACGTGATCATGCGTCGACGGCCCGGCTGGTGCCGCCCGGAGGCCCGTCGTCGGGAGCGGAGCGGGTCCGGGCGTCGCGCGAGCGCGAGAACCAGCGCCACAGCAGGAGCGTCTGGTAGGTCAGCAGGACCAGGAAGAGCAGCTCCTCGACCGGGATCTGCGGAGCGAGCCGCACGCCCGTGAGGTACGGAGCATCGCCGATGAAGAAGATGCCCCGCCCCACACCGAGCGCATCCCACGCGAGGAACACGACGACGGCACCCGCCACCGTGACCATGGTGCGCGCCGGCTGCACGAACAGCGCGAGCCTCAGGCGTCGGTCCAGCACGGCCAGCCCCCCGATGCTGATGGCGAGCGCGGCCAGGTACGTCAGGCTCACCCGCCCGCTCCTCGCACGTCGACCACGCCACCCGGCGTGAGGGTGCCGCGAGCGAGCTCGCCGAGCCGGCCTCGACGCGTGGACGACGAGAGGAAGCCCCGGTGCGCCGGCGTCGGCATGGGCGACGCCCCGGTGTCGCCGAGCAGCCGCTTGGCCACCAGCTCGGCGGAGATCAGGCAGATGGGCATGCCGATGCCCGGCACGGTCGACGACCCTACGTACAGCAGGTTGCGCACCTTGGGCGACGCGTTCCCGGGCCGGAACATCGCTGACTGCGCCAGCGTGTGCTCCAGCCCCAGCGCTGAGCCCTTCCAGGCGGACAGCTCGGTGGCGAAGTCCGCCGGCGCGGTGACCTTGAACAGCGTGGTGCGTTCGCGCAGGTCGGGGATCCGTGCCCACGCCGCTACCTGATCAAGGTAGCCCCACGCGAGCTCCTCCAGGTGCGCGCGCGAGTCCTCCGTCGCGCCGAGCGACGGGTCCGCCGGGAACGGCACCAGCATGAACAGGTTCTCGTAGCCGGCGGGCGCTGCGGTCGGGTTCGTGGCCGTCACGCGGGACACGTACAGCGACCCTGGCACCGGCGCCGACAGCTCCCCGTCGCCGACGATCTGTGCGAAGTTCGCGTCCCAGTCGCGGGTGAAGAACAGCGAGTGATGCGCGAGCTCCGGCAGGGCTCCCTTGACACCCGCGAACACCAGCAAGGCGCTCACACCAGGGGAGCGCCGCGCCCAACGTGGCTCGTCCTGCCAGCGGTGCGGCGCCTCGAGCAGCGCGGTCTCGGTGTGATGCATGTCCGCGCCGGACACGACCACGTCCGCCGGCAGGGTCGTGCCGTCGGCGAGGACCACGCCTGACGCGAGGCCGTCGTCCCCCACCACGATCCGGGACACGTCGCAGCCGGTCCGCAGGACAGCGCCCTCGTCGCGGGCGATCCGCGCCAGCGCCTCCACCACCTCGTACATCCCGCCCCGCGGGTACCGGACGCCGTCGGTGAGGTCCATGTGGCTCATGAGCGAGTACAGCGACGGAGCACGGTCGGGCGCCGAGCCGAGGAACACGGCATGAAAGCCCAGGATCTTCCGCAGCCGAGGATCGCGCACATGGCGGTCGATCTTGGCGCCCAGCGGTCGCGTCAGCAGCGAGCCCAGCGCCGGCAGCCTGCGCACCACCTCGCGCGACGCGACCTTCAGCGGGTTCTCGTACGTCGTGTAGAGGAAGCTGTCCAGCGCCAGCCGGTAGAGCGAGTACGAGTCCTCGGCGTACCGCCGCATCGCGGCACCGTCGCCCGCGCTCACCGCGTCGAAGCGTGCATAGTTCGCCTCGGGGTCGGCGACCACGTCCAGCTGCTCCGCAGGCCCGTGCGCGTCGTCGCCCTCGAAGAACACCCGGTAGCGCGGATCCAGGTCCACCAAATCGAGCTCGTCCTCGACCCGTCGACCCATGAGCGCGAAGAACTGGTCGAACGCCTCCGGCATGAGGTACCACGACGGTCCCGTGTCCCACGTGTAGCCCGCCCGCTGCCACCGTCCCGCTCGGCCGCCGAGCTGCGCATGGCGCTCCAGCAGGGTCACCCGCGCGCCGCCACGAGCCAGCAGCCCGGCCGTCGCAAGTCCCCCGATGCCGCCGCCGATCACGACGATCCGGGGGCCGGCGCCGCCCTGCGTCGCTGCGTTCCCTGTCTCGCGTGCGGCCCGTGCGTCCCGTGCGTCCCGTGCGTCCCTTGAGCTCACTGCGCGCTCCTCTCCACACGCGCCCGCCGGCGCGTCACCGTGTTCCGCAACGCGAGAGCCAGCTTCATGCTGTCGGGGACGCGTACGCGCTGCGCGCTGAGGCGCGCCGCCGGCGTGACCGCGATGCGGTCCAGCAGCCGCAGGTAGATGTCGATGGTGGTGCCCACCGCGATCCGAGCGCGGCGGGGCAGGGCGGGCATGCAGCGCTCGGCCGCGTGCACGTCGGCCCTGCAGTCGGCCACGAGCGCCGCCAGGCGGGCATCGTCCAGCGTGTGCGCCGTGACGCCAGGGAAGTACGAACGACCGAGCGCCGACTCGTCGGCCCCCAGGTCCCGCAGGAAGTTCACCTTCTGGTACGCCGCGCCCAGCCTGCGCGCGCCCTCGGCTGCGGTGGGAGGCAACGGTCGCGGACCCTCGCTCGAGTTGAGGAACACCGCCAGGCACATCTCCCCGATCACCTCCGCGGACCCGTGGACGTAGGCGGCGAACGTCTCCGGCGTGTGCACCGTGCGCTCCAGGTCCATGCGCATGGAGGCGAAGAACGGCTCGGTCTGCGCGCGCGTGATCCCCACCTGCGCCGCCGTGCGCCCGAACGCGTGCGCTACCAGGTTCGTGGAGAAGCCCCGGTCGAGAGCCGCATGCACCTCGCGCTCGAACGCGTCCAGCAGCTCGCCGGCGTCGGGACCGCGGTAGGTGTCGACGATCTCGTCCGCCACCCGCACCATCGCGTACACGTCCTCGATGTGACCGCGCATCGCTTTGGGCAGCAGCCGCGTCCCGGTGCCGAAGCTCGTGGAGTAGCGCGCGATCACCTGTGAGGCGGCATCGTGGGCGGTGCGGTCGTACAGCGCGAGGTCGGTGTCGGGCACGTCCGCAGGGGGGCGCGCGTCGGCGTCGTTCACGACACGCGGTCCTCAAGCAGGTCGATGAGCTCGATCAGGTAGCCCGACAGCGGGGCCGGGATCCGTTCGAAGGCGAGCCTGCGGGCCAGGCGCGCGTGGCGGCGGGCGACGCCCATCGCCTGACCGCGCGCACCGGACTCGATGAGGGCCTCCCGCACCTGCGCGGCACCGGCCTCATCGAGGTCGGCGCGACCGAGCGCGGCCTCCAGCACCTCGCGCTCGGCCGCGCTGGCACGGTGGAAGCCCAGGCGCATCAGCTCGGTGCGCTTGCCCGCGCGCAGGTCCGACAGGACGGACTTGCCCGTGACGGACGGATCGCCGAACACCCCCAGGTCGTCGTCGACGATCTGGAACGACACCCCCAGCGAGGTGCCGATGCGCTCCAGGTGCCCGATCATCGTCGGGTCCGCGCCCGCGAGCTGGGCGCCGGCCAGGAGCGGCACCACGAAGGTGTACGTGGCGGTCTTGAGCTCGGCGACGGCGAGCGCGTCGGCCTCCGAGGGAGGGGTGAGGTCGCCGTACGCG
Source organism: Demequina capsici (assembly GCF_032102965.1). Taxonomy (NCBI): domain Bacteria; kingdom Bacillati; phylum Actinomycetota; class Actinomycetes; order Micrococcales; family Demequinaceae; genus Demequina; species Demequina capsici. Next base: position 3,047,641 of record NZ_CP134880.1, read on the forward strand.
TCGAGCAGCTCGCCGGCGATCGTGGTGCGGATGGCCCGCGTGAGCAGGTTGAGGCACGCGAGGCGATGATGCGCCGGCAACGCGGCGGTGGAGATCAGGTCATAGGCCGACGCGATCGCCAGGTCGCCTCCCAGCAGCGCGGCCGACAGCACGTGGTTGTCCACCTGCGCCTGCGTGAGCGGTCCCCCGCTGAGGGCGGCGCGTCGGGATCCCGCGACATTCGGGCGGCCGCGCCGCACCTCGTCGTGGTCCAGGATGTCGTCGTGCACGAGCATCGCCGTGTGAAGCATCTCCATGGCGGCAGCGACGGGCACCACGGCGTCGGGCTCCTCACCGCCGAGCCCCGAGTATGCGGCCAGGGTCAGCGAGGGGCGCAGGCTCTTCCCGCCCTCGAACTGGTCCCCGAGCGTCAGCCACAGGTCGCGGTAGTCCGCACCTGCAGAGGGGAGCCTCGCGGCCTCGACGGACACGTGCTCCGCGATCGTCTCCGCCACAGCATCGAGCCGCCCCCGCACCACCTCGTGCAGCGACTCCACGCTGACAACACGCTCCATCACGTCACTATAGACAGCCGCGCCCGGTGGGACATTCCCACCGGGCGCCGGCTCATGCCTCATCGACAGGCGTCACGGAGCCGCGGTCGCGGTCGGGCTCGGGTTGCTCGTCGGTCCGGTCGACACGACGATCACCACGTTCGTGCCCACGGCCACCGAGGTGCCGCCCGACGGGTTCTGGGAGATGACCTGGTTCGCGGGCACCGTGGAGGACGGCTGCGACTGCACGGTGACCCCGAACCCGGCGGCCTGCAGCGCGGCGGTGGCGTTGATCTGCGTCTGGCCCACGACGTTCGGGACCTCCCGCGTCGACGGCGCCTTCGCCACCTCGATAGTCACGGTCGAGTTGATCGGGACCAGGCCGGCCGCGGGGTCCTGCGACAGCACGGTCCCAGGGTCGACGGTGTCCGTCTCGGTCTCGGTCACGACGACGCTGAGTCCCTGGGCCGCGAGGTTGGCCTTGGCGGCGTCGACGGTGTCGCCGGTGAGGTCGGGCAGCTCCACCTGTCCGTCGGCGACGGACAGCGTGACGGACGAGCCGTAGTCCACGACCGTCGACTCTGCCGGGTCGGTGCCGATGGCGCGACCGGCGTCCAGGCCGGGATCGTGCTGCGTGCTGTCGATCGAGTCGACGACCAGGCCTGCGGCCTCGAGAGCCGCCGTGGCGTCGTCCTGGGTCATGCCACGCACCGACGGCACTGTCACGGAGTCGGGCGCAGCGCTGACCACGACCGTCACGGTGGACCCCTCATCGGCCTGCGTGTCGGCGACCGGGTCGGTCGAGATGACGGTGCCGATCGCCACGTCCGCGTTGACCTCCGTCTGCACGTCCGTGACGAAGCCCGCCTCCTGGAGCGTGGACTCCGCGTCCGCCTGGGTGAAGCCGACGACGTTCGGCACCGCGACGGTCTGCACCGTGGGCGTCGTGGGTCGGTTCAGCATGAAGATCAGCAGCAGGATCACGATGAGCGCCGCCGCGCCGAGCGACCCCCACAGGATCAACTTGCGCCTGCGCTCGTCGTCGTCGGAGACCAGCTCCTGCTCCTCCTGCACCGCGACCGCACCGGTCACGGGCGGGACGGAGGCAGGCATGGCGCCCGTGGGACCCCAACCTGCCATGGGCATCACAGCGGTGCCGTCGGACGCCGGGGAGAGCGCCTCGGTCGGGTTCTCGCCCGTGCCGCCGGCCATCGCCGCGGCAGCGACGCCGGCCGCGCCTGCGCCGAGCGCCGCCGAGCCGATCGCGACCGCGCCCGTGCTCGGCGAGACAGGCCCGCCGTTCATCACGGAGTTGAGGTCGTCGAGGAACTCCTGTGCGCTCGAGTACCGCTCGTCACGGTTCTTGGCGAGCGCGCGGGACACCACCTGGTCGAGGGCGGGAGGCACGTCGGACGCGAACTGGGACGGCCGAGGCGCCTCCTCGCGGACGTGCTGGTACGCCACCGACACCGGGGAGTCGCCCACGAACGGCGGGCGGCCGGTGAGCAGCTCGAAGAGGAGGCAACCGGCCGAGTAGATGTCCGAGCGTGCGTCGACGTTCTCGCCGCGCGCCTGCTCGGGGGACAGGTACTGCGCGGTGCCGACGACGGCCTGCGTCTGCGTCATGGTCTGGCCCGCGTCGGCGAGAGCGCGCGCGATGCCGAAGTCCATCACCTTCACGGCGCCCGTGGGGGTCAGCATGACGTTCGCGGGCTTGATGTCCCGGTGGACCAGCCCCGCGTGGTGCGCGTAGTCGAGCGCCGTCAGCACGCCGGACGTGATCTCGACGGCCTCGTCGATCGGCGCGGCCACGTCCCCCTGGAGGATGTCGCGGACCGTGTGGCCCTCGACGTACTCCATCACGATGTACGGGACCGCCTGCGGCTGGCCCGTCTCGGTGGCCACGTGGTCCTCACCGGTGTCGTACACCGCGACGATCGCAGGATGGTTGAGGCCCGCGGCCGCCTGCGCCTCGCGCCGGAAGCGCGTCTGGAACGACGGGTCGCGTGCCAGGTCGGCCCGCAGGATCTTAATGGCGACGGTGCGCCCGAGGCGCGTGTCGTAGCCGATGTGCACCTCGGCCATCCCGCCGCGACCGATGAGGTCGCCGACCTCGTACCGGCCACCCAGGATCTTCGATTCCTCGTTCATTCCTCGTCCCATGCTGTCGTCTGCAGGCCCTCGCGTCGGAGCCTATTGTGGCATCCCCGAACCGTCATCCCCGTGGACCCGTCAGATCCGGTCGTGGTCTGTGGACGCGCGGCGCGACCGACGGGGGCATGCGTCGGCGGGCGGAGCGGTCGTCCTGGGAGTCGACGGTGACGTCGGGAAGCACCCGATCGGAGGGCGCGCGCAGCGCGAGCCCGGCGAGCAGATGCTCCAGCTCGGTGGCGTCGTGGGGCCTCCGTCGAGGGTTCTTCTCGAGCACCTTGAGGATGAGCGCGGTCAGCTCGGGCGACACGTGGTCCGGCAGCGGGGGCACCTTCTCGTTGACCTGGGCCACCGCGATGTCCACAGCGTTCGCCGCCGTGAACGGACGCTTCCCGACCACGGACTCGTACATGATGATGCCGAGCGAGTAGAGGTCGGACGCAGGGGTCGCAGGCTTGCCGAGCGCGAGCTCCGGCGCCAGGTACTGCGCCGTGCCCATCACCATGCCGGTGGCGGTGAGGGTGGTCTGGTCCTGGCTGCGGGAGACTCCGAAGTCGGTGATCTTGAGGTCGTCGTCACCGAACACGAGCAGGTTGCCCGGCTTGATGTCGCGGTGCATGACGCCTGCGTCGTGGGCCGCCTGGAGGCCGCGGCATGCGGCGATCATGAGCTTCACCAGGCGTTGCTCGGGGATCACGCGGTCGCGCTCGAGGATGGTGGACATGGGCTCGCCGTCGACGAGCTCCATGACCAGGTACGCGGTGCCCTCCTGGTCGCCGTAGTCGAGCACCTGCGCGATGTTCGGGTGCTGGACACCGGCGGCGTTCCTCGCCTCGTTCCCGAAGCGCTTGAGGAAGGTGGCGTTCGAGGCGGAGGCCTCCTTCAGCGTCTTGACCGCGACGGGTCGCGACAGGTCGATGTCCGACGCGCGCCACACCTCCCCCATGCCGCCGACCGCGATGAGCGACTCCAGGACGTACCGGCCGCCAAGCGTGGTCCCCCCTGCGATCCCCCTCATCACTGGCCGCCGTCCAGCGCCGCCTGGAGCACCTTCTGCGCGATCGGCGCGGCGACCTTCCCTCCGGTGGCGCCGGTGCCGCCGTCCTCGACGAGCACCGCGATCGCGATCTTCGGGTCGTCCGCGGGAGCGAAGGCCACGAACCACGTGTACGGCGGCGCGTCCGTGCCGCTCTCGGCGGTGCCTGTCTTGCCTGCGACCTGGACGCCCGAGATCTGGGCGCGCGTGCCGGTGCCGTCGTCCACGACGCCCACCATCATGTCGGTGAGGTACTGCGCGGTCTGGGCGCTGAACGCGGTCGAGTACACGGACGGCTCGGTGGTGTCGATCACCTGCAGGCTGTTGTCGCGCACGGTGCTGACGAGGTACGGCTTCATGACCACGCCGTCGTTGGCGATCGCGGCCGCGACCATCGCCATCTGCAGCGGCGTCGACCGCACGTCGAACTGCCCGATCGAGCTCTGCGCCGTCTGCGGGGCGTCGGGGTCGACGGGCAGCTGCGACGTCGCGACCGTCATGGGGATCTGGAACGAGTCCTCGAATCCCAGGCTGCGCGCGACACGGTCGATGCCTTCCCACTGGAGAGACATCCCGAGCGCGGCGTAGGCCGTGTTGCAGGACACCCGCAGGGCGTCGGCGAGCGTGGTGCTGCCCTGGCCGTCGGTCGCGCAGGACTCGCCCTCGTAGTTCTGGATCGTGGCGGTCGAGCCCGGCAGGGTGAGCACGTCGGGCGCGGGGATCTTCGTGTCGGGCGTGTAGCCGGCCTCGAGCGCCGCCGCGGTGACCACGAGCTTGAAGGTCGATCCCGGCGGGTACAGCTGCGCGATGGCCCGGTTGAGCATCGGCTGGTTCTCGTCGCCGATCAGCGCGGCGTACGACTGGTTCACGGACGCGGTGTCGTGGGACGCCAGGTCGTTCGGGTCGAACGACGGCGTGGAGACCATCGCCTTGATGGCGCCCGTGCTCGGGTCGAGGGCGACGACGGCGCCCGTGTAGCTGCCGAGCGCGTCGTACGCCACCTGCTGCAGGTTCCCGTCGATCGTGGTCTCGACGGACGCGCCCTGCTGCTCCTGACCGGCGAACAGGTCGCCGAGCCGCGACCAGAACAGCGCGTCGGACGTGCCGTTGAGCAGCGAGTTCTGCGCCTGCTCCAGGCCGGTGCGGCCGTACACGATCGAGTAGAAGCCGGTGACGGGGGCGAACACGGGGCCGTTGGTGTACTGGCGCTGGTAGCCGTACGGGTCGTCGACGGCGACGGACTCGGCCACCGCGGCGCCGTCCACGAGGATCGGCCCGCGGTAGGTGCCGTACTCGCGGTAGAGGGTGCGCACGTTGCGGGGGTCGTCGTTCAGCGAGCCCGCATGCAGCACCTGGATGTAGGTGGCCATCCCCATGAGGGACAGGAACAGGAAGAGGGCGACGACGGAGAGGCGCCGGATCGGGTCGTTCACTGCGCCGCCGCCTCCTCGAGGTCAGGCCTGCGCCGGGACGGCGCGGTGGCGGGGTCGGTCCTGGTCTCCGGGGACTGCGCGGGGCGCCTGGCCTGGTCGGAGATGCGAAGTATCAGGGCGATCACCACCCAGTTGGCCACCATCGACGACCCTCCGTACGCGAGGAACGGCGTGGTGAGGCCGGTGAGCGGGATCAGACGGGTCACGCCGCCGACGACGATGAAGACCTGCAGGGTCAGCGCGAAACCGAGGCCTGCCGAGAGCAGCTTCCCGAAGCCGTCGCGGACGCCGATCGCCGTGCGCATGGCGCGCTGCACCAGGATCACGTAGAGCGTGAGGATGGCCATGAGCCCCGTGAGGCCCAGCTCCTCGCCCAGCGACGGGATGATGAAGTCGGACTCGGCGTACGGCACCAGGTCGGGCCGGCCGTTGCCGAGCCCGGTGCCGAAGAGGCCGCCTGACGCCATGCCGAAGAGTCCTCGCACCAGCTGCTCCGACTTGCCCGACGAGTACACCTGGGGATCCATCGCGTGCAGCCACGCGTCGTACCGGGAGGCGACGTGGGGGAAGACGATGCCGGCGCCGATCGCGCCGACGACGAACAGCACCAGGCCGATCACGACCCAGCTGATGCGCTCCGTCGCCACGTAGACCATGCCGATGAAGATGCCGAAGAACAGCAGCGCCGCTCCCAGGTCCTTCTGGTTGATCATGATGAGCAGCGCCGCGCCGAACATGATGGCCAGCGGGCCCATGTCGCGCATGCGCGGCAGGCGCATCCCCAGCACCTTGGGGCCCGCCAGCGCGAGGGCGTCGCGGTTGGTCTGCAGGTAGCCGGCGAAGAAGACGACCAGCAGGATCTTGCCGAACTCGCCAGGCTGCAGGGAGTGCCCGAAGGCGCCGATCCAGATCTTGGCGCCGTTGATCTCCTTGCCCAGGCCCGGCACGGCGGGCAGGAGGTACATGACGATGCCCAGCACGCCGGCCGTGTAGGTGAAGCGACGCAGCACGCGGTGGTCGCGGATCACGATGAGGACGGCGATGAAGACGACCGCCCCGAGGATCGCCCAGCCGATCTGGGTGCCCGCGAAGTCGGTGTCCCTGCCGCGCGCGGCGTACGCGAAGTCGAGCCGCCTGATCTCGGCCAGGGCCACCGCGATGAGGCCCAGGACGCTCGGCAGCACCACCTGGTCGGAGTCGGGCGCGAAGATCCGCAGCGCGATGTGCAGGACGGCGGCGGCGACGGCGAATCCGGCGGCGTACCAGGTGAGCGCGCCGAGCTCCAGGTAGTCGGCGTGATAGTCGACCAGTCCGCGCGCCAGGACGGCGAGCGCCCAGGACAGCACCAGCAGCCATCCCTCCGCACGTCGACCGCGGTGGACCCGGAGCTCGGAGATGGTGGCCATCAGCCGGTCGACTCCAGCGCGGTGACGATCGCCTCCGCGGCCTGCAGGCTGCTCGCGCGGATGGCGCCGGCGATGCGCTGCTGCTGGTACTCGGCCAACGAGTCGAGCGCGATGTCCGTCTGCTCGACCAGGGTGTGCAGGGAGACCAGGGGCAGGTCCTCGGGGATGCCGCGGTAGATCGCGACCTGACCGTCGTGCGCGCCCACGAAGTACTGCTGCTGGGTCCACACGTACCCGCCCCAGGCGGCGCCCACGACCACGAGCAGGGTGATGAGCGGCAGCAGCCAGGCCTTCCAGGTGGACCATCGGTCCGTCCAGCGGGAGGGCTCCTCGTCGTCGTCGACGGGCTCGGCGGGTGCGGACAGCCTGGCGGCCTTGCCGGCGGCTCCCGTCCCGCCCGACGACGGCCGGTTCCTGTCGCGTGCGGCGGCGCCGACGATCTGCGACTGGGTGGAGGGTCCCTCGCCGCGGGGGAGGGCGTCGATGTCGACCACGTCGGCGACGATGCAGGTGACGTTGTCCGGGGCGCCCGCGGCGAGGGCGAGCCCCACGAGCGCGTCGGCGCAGTCGCCGGGGTCCTCGATCTCTGCCAGCGTCTCCTCGAGCGTGGTGCGGCTCACGACCCCGGACAGGCCGTCGCTGCACAGCATCCAGCGGTCGCCCGGTCGGGTCTCGCGCACGGAGATGTCGACCGGCACGTCGGCGTCGATGTCGCCGAGCACGCGCAGCAGCATGGAGCGCTTGGGATGGTGCTCCGCGTCGGCGGCGCTGAGGCGGCCGGTGTCCACGAGGTGCTGCACGAACGAGTGGTCCGTGGTGACCTGGTCCAGCACGCCGTCGCGCAGGAGGTATGCGCGGGAGTCGCCGATGTGCGCCATGTGGAGCGTGGCCCCCGCGCGCAGCAGCGCGGTGACGGTGGTGCCGAGCCCGGACAGCTCGGGGTCGTTGTCGGCACGGGCGACGATCTGGCTGTGCGCGTCGGCTATCGCGTTCTTCAGCTCCTCGAGCGCCTCATCGGGGCCGTGCGCCTCGCCGTCGAGCGCCGCGAGCCTGCCCACCGCCACCGACGACGCGATGTCGCCTCCGGCCGCGCCGCCCATCCCGTCCGCGACCACGAGCAGCTGGGGTCCCGCGTAGGCCGAGTCCTGGTTGTTGGCACGCACCAGGCCGACGTCCGAGCGCGCGGCGAAGTTGAAGGCGATGTACAACCGTCAGCTCCTCAGCTCGAGGCTGGTGGCGCCGATGCGGATGACCTCGCCCGGCCGGAACGGCACCGGGTCGTCCACCCGCTGGTTGCCCAGGAAGGTGCCGTTGGTGGAGCCGAGGTCCTCCACCATCCACTGCCCCTCCTCGGGGAAGATCCGGCAGTGGCGGGACGAGCAGTAGTCGTCCTCGATCACCAGCGTGCAGGTGCCGGCACGGCCGACGAGGATCGGCGACGACCCGAGGGGCACGGTCGCGCCCTTGAGCGGGCCCGACGTGACCGCCAGGTGGGCGGACGTGCGCTCCTTCGTGGACACGGCTCCCGTGCGGACGCCCGTGCCCGCGCGCGAGGGAGCGGCCTGCTTCTGGCTCCTGGCGTCCGGATTCTGGCGTGCGGTCCGGCCGCGGCCGCGGGTGACGACCCTGGTGCCGTAGAGGTCGGAGCGGAGCACCGCGATGGCGGTCAGCACGAGCGACCACAGGAGCAGCAGGAAGCCGAGACGCAGCAGGGTGATGGAGAGCTGGCTCATCCGATCACAGGTCCTCGTCGCTCGGCACGGCGTCCCAGTACATGATCGTGGTGCGGCCGATCGTGATGGCGTTGCCGTCCAGCAGCGTCGCCTCCTTGACCCGCTGATCCTCGACGAAGGTGCCGTTGGTGGAGCCGAGGTCCGTGAGGATGGTGCCGTGCTCGGTCACCTCGAGGCGCACGTGCGTGCGGCTCACGCCGGTGTCGTCGATCACGATGTCCGCCTCCGAGCCGCGGCCCAGGACGGTCGTGGCGCCCGTCAGGTAGTAGCGGTCGCCGTCCACGTCGAGCAGCGGGAAGCGTGACTGCGGGTTGCGCGTCGTGGCGGGCGCGACCGGTCCGCGCGTGGTGCGCGAGCTGACGGCGTAGCGCCCCGTCGCGAGCGACGCGTCCTGCGCGAACGCCACGGTGACTGCCCCTACCAGGCTGTACGCCTGGCGGGTGGCGTGCTCCTGCAGCGCCTCCTCGAGCTCGTGCGCCATGGCGTCGTCGCCCCAGCTCATCACCGTGTCATGGTCGGCTGGGCTGAGGGTGAGGACGTACTCGTTGGGGGCGACGGTCCGACCCCTGTCCACGGCGGCGGCGCGGTTGTCGCATTCGCGTTTGAGGGCGGCAGAGAGCTCGACCGGCTTGATGCCGGACCTGAACGTCTTGGCGAACGCATTCTGCATCACGTTCTCGACGCCCTTCTCGAAACGATCGAGCACTCCCATGCGTGAATCGTAACGTGCGTGCGCGTGAGGACGGGCAGGCCTTTCCGGCGGGATGTCAGGCTGGATGCGCCAGGTCAGGCGGCGTCGGCGACCAGCGGAGCGCGCAGCGGCCATTCGTCGCTGTCGAGGATCACCTGCACGGCGTTGCCGGTGACCGGATCCACGACGACGGGAGCGAAGAGGTTCACCGTGGTCGCCTCGCCCTCGCCGGGGTTGACGATGGCGAGCAGCGCGGGCTCCGCGGCGTCGTCCAGGCCGAGCGCGGCGCGCACCTCCTCCGACACGCGCGGCGCGTACGCCGGGAAGTAGACGCTGGGGGACACCGCGAACAGGCGGACGCCCTCCTGCTGCGCGCTGCGCAGCGTGAACAGGTAGCCGAACTCGTCGATGGCGGCCAGCCGGAACGTCGTGAGCGACGCCATGCCGGGAGGCGCCTCGATGAACGTGAGGACGTCAGGGAGCTGCTGCACGCGGACGCCTGCTGCGTCGAGTGCGAGAGCGATCGTCGTCATGACAGGAAGTCCATCAGAGTCGGCTGGAGCACCTTGGCAGCCGCGCCGAGCGCGCCCTGATACGTGACCTCCTGCATCTGCAGGTCCATGACGGTCTTGGCGAGGTCGATGTCCTCGAGGTCGGACACGCCGGCCGTGAGGTTCTGGATCTTGAGCGTCAGCGAGTCCTGCACGTCCGACACCTGCTTGGCGCGGATGCCGACGTTCGAGATGCTCGAGGTCATCGAGTCCAGCCGATCGTCGATCGCGGAGAGGCGGTCGGACACGTTGACGCCCGCGCGCAGATCCGCCGCGATGCTGTCCAGCAGCGCGAACACGGAGCTCGAGCCCTCGCCGTACATGGCCGCGCCGTCCGCGTCGACGCGCACGGTGGCGTCCTCGCCGATCCTCCGGTCTACCGTCGCCCCCGCGACGCCGTGCCACGTGTACCCCCCTGACGCGTCGTCGAACGCGACGCCGTCCGCCGAGGTCCCTGCGAAGAGGGAGCGGCCGTTCAGAGTGGTGTTGGCCAGGTCGAGCATGGAGTCCCGGATGCCTTCGAGCTCGGTGGCGATCGCGTCGGCGGAGGCCGTGCTGCCCGACCCGTCCGACGCGCCCTGCACGGTCAGGTCGCGGGCGCGCTGGAGCACGCTGATGGACTGCTGCATCGTGTTGTCGAGCTGCGACAGCCAGGACTCGCCGTCCTGAGCGTTGCGCAGCGCCTGGGAGGCGGCGGTCTTCTCCGCACGGAGCGTCATCGAGCGCCCTGCGGCGTTCGGGTCGTCCGACGCCTTGGTGATCAGCTTGCCTGACGACATCTGCGCCTGAAGCGTCGCGCCTCTGGCCAGGTTCATCTGCAGGTTCGCCAGCGTGCTGCGCTGGACGGTCTGCTGCGTGACGCGGTTGATCATGGTCACCTCCCGACCGTTCCGGTGCGGTTGATCAGGGTGTCGAGCATCTCGTCGATCGCCGTCATGACGCGCGCCGCGCCCTCGTAGGCGTGCTGGTAGGCGAGCATGTTCGTCATCTCCTCGTCGATGTCGACGCTCGCGTTGCTGAGCTGCTGGGTCTCGGCGGAGGCGCGGGTGGTCTCGGCGACGTCGGCGCGGCGCCGCGAGGCCGCGGTGGTCACCCCGAGGTCGACGACGAACGCCTGCCACGTCTTGTCCGGGCCGTCCGTCGCGGTGCCCAGCTGCGAGATCTGGTCGGCGATCGAGCCGTCGAGCGCGCCGTTGGCACCGTTCGCCGCCGCGACCGCGTCGGGGTCGGAGATGGCCACCGTGAGGCCGAGCGCCGGGGGCAGGCCCGCGGCGAACGTGAAGAAGTCCCCGCCGGCGTTCCCGTTCAGGTCCGTGCCCGTGGTGTGGATCGCGTTGACCTGGGTGGCGACGCGGGTCGCCAGATCGTTGACGGCGTCCACGGCGTGCGAGATCGGACCGCCCAGCGACGTGGGCTGAAGCGCGGTGACGGTGGCAGCGAGGGAGCCGCCGGTGAGCGTCAGCGCGGTGCCGTTGGACCACTGCAGGCTCACGGCGTCGGTCGACGGCGGCTCCGCGGTCGCCATGCTCATGACATAGGAGCCGGCGACCTCGATCGTGTTGGCGTGGTCGGAGCTGACGAGCGGGTTGCCCCCGACGAGGACCGTCATCGTGCCGTCCGCCTGGGTGGTCGCGGTGGCGCCGACGAGTCCCGAGAGCTGCGTCACGAGCTGGTCGCGCTGATCCATCAGCTCGTTCGCGGAGCCTCCGGAGACGAGCACGCCGCGGATCTGCTGGTTGAGGTCCGCGATCGACGCGGCCGTGGAGTTCACGGTGGAGACCAGGGAGTCCGCCTGCGCGCGCGCCTGGTCCCACTGGGACTGGAACGAGCGGTAGGTGTCGGCGAGCTGGATGCCGAGCGTCTGGGCGTTGCCGAGCACGACCGTGCGCGCGGAGGCGCTGTCGGGCGAGTTCGCGAGGTCCTGCCAGCCCGACCAGAACTCGCCGAGCGTCGAGCTCAGGCCCGTGTCGCTGGGCTCGGGGACGACGGCCTCGAGGCTCTCGAGCGTGGTCGCGAGGGTCTCGGAGCTGGCCTGCTGCGCGGTCTGGGTGCGCAGGCGGGCGTCCAGGAACTGGTCGCTGAGGCGCGCCAGGCTCACGACGGAGGTGCCGGTGCCGGAGGTCAGGGCCACGCCGGAGTGGATCGAAGCGACGTTCATCGCCGAGATCGACTGGAGGTTGGCGCGCTGACGGGTGTACCCCACCGTGTTCGCGTTCGCGATGTTCTGGCCGGCCACGTCCAGCGCCTGCCGCTGCGCGTTCAGGGAGGACAGCGCGGTCGAGAGCGTCGAGAAGGTGCCCGTCATGTCAGAGCGCCTCGTCCAGCAGGTACGCCTTGCTTCCCCCGTGCTCGGCGGCGCCCTTGGCGCTGTACTCGTGCATGGACTCGTCGATGCCGAGCAGCGCCTCCTTGGTGGCGCGCACAGAGCTGGCGAGCAGGTCGCGGTTGAGGCGGCCGAGCTCGGAGATCTGCGCCGTGATGTCCACGAGAGCCAGGTGATGGCCGCGCAGCATCTCGCCCCAGGGCGAGGGCGCGGCGTCGGCGATCTCCAGGAGGCTGGCGCCTTCGTGCAGGCCCACCTCGCGTGCGGCGTCGTCGGCCTCGATCGCCCTGCCGAGCTCGGCGCCGCGGATCTGGTCGAGCACCGCCTCCACCTCGCGTGCGGCGCGACCGACCCAGCGGCTGCGGCCCTCGATGAGGACCATCTCCTCGGTCTCGAGGCGGTACAGCAGGGTCTCCAGCAGCTCGCGCTCGCGCCACAGGACCGTGGACAGCTCGTCGAGGGACATGAGGCTCCTTCTTGCCCGCGGGCCGTGTCGGCGGTCGGCGGGGCCATCTCTGCAAGCCCGTCAGGGGCTCGATGTGCTTCCTATCGTCCAGCGGTCGGACTTTGTGACAAGAACTGCGTCGGATGTGCCTTCACCTACTAGAACGACAGGAACGCCCCAAAAGGACATGGGCTGTGACCACCATCACATCGGCAAAATTCGCGGCTTTCGCGAGTCCTTCGAAATTTCGAACGCGTGTGGGGAGTATGACGCGCGCCACAGCATCATTCACAGAAAACGGACAATCGAGGCTTTACCTGCGTGACCGCGTTTGTCCGTTCTCGTGACCCCGTGTGACGGAATTAATATTGACGAACCGGGTTCCCCTGTCAGTATTCCGGCCATGAACACGCAGCACGAAGCCTCGAACGCCCTGGTGGAGGCCCACCTTGCGCTCGTCGGCTACAACGTCAACGAGGTCCTGGCCCGGGTCCCCTCGCATGTCGCCCGCGCCGACCTGATGTCCGCAGGAGCCCTGGCGCTCGTCCGTGCTGCCCGATCGTTCGACGAGTCCAAGGGCGTGCCCTTCGCCCGCTACGCGTCGCTCCGCATCCGCGGCGCGCTCGTCGACGAGCTCCGGTCGATGGACTGGGTCTCCCGCGGAGCCCGCCGCCGCGCACGCGAGACCTCCGAGGCCACCGAGCGGCTCGCCGCCCAGCTGGGCCGCACCCCCACCCGGGTGGAGGTCGCGCAGGCTCTCGGAGTGTCCGTGGAGGAGGTCGACGCCGCCCGCGTCGACGCCGACACCCGCGTGCTGTCGTCCGACGCCTTCGACGGTGCCGTGTCGGACATGGTGGTCGACTCCACCACCGGCCCGCTCGACGCGCTGGTGGGCGCGGAGCAGGTCGAGTACCTGCGCGCCGGCATCGCGTGCCTCCCGGAGAAGCTGCGCTACGTCGTCGAGCAGCTGTTCTTCGAGGACCGTCCCGTGGTGGAGCTCGCCGAGGAGATGGGCGTGACCCGCTCCCGCGTCAGCCAGCTGCGCACCGAGGCCCTCGCGCTTCTCAAGGACGGGCTCAACGCCAACCTCGAGCAGGATGCCGCCCCCGCCGTGGACCCCGCCGAGGGCGTCGCCGAGCGTCGCCGCAAGGCGTACTACGCAGCCATCGCCGCACGCGCCGCGGAGACCCGTGGCGCCGCCGCCGTGGCGCCGACGCTCGACGCGATGGTCGGCATCCGCGCGGCCTCCTGAGCCTCGCGCCAGGTCGATCGCAGAAATCCTCAACACCCCACCGCTCCACCCGATAGGGGGGGGTGTGCACCCACGGATGGGCGCCACCACCGAGCCGACTTCATGGAGGAAAACATCATGGCTCTCTCAGTTCAGAACAACGTTGCGGCGCTCAACTCGTACCGCAACCTGTCCGCCACGCAGAACAAGCTCAGCAGCTCGCTCGAGAAGCTGTCGTCCGGCTACCGCATCAACCGCGCCGCGGATGACGCTGCCGGCCTCGCGATCTCCGAGGGCCTGCGTTCGCAGATCGGTGGCCTCAAGGTCGCCGTCCGCAACTCCCAGGACGGCATCTCGGTCGTCCAGACCGCTGAAGGTGCGCTGAACGAGTCGACCTCGATCCTGCAGCGCATGCGCGACCTGTCGGTGCAGGCCTCGAACGACGGCGGCCTGAGCTCGGACGCCAAGGACAACATCCAGTCCGAGATGAGCCAGCTGAAGGACGAGCTGACCCGCATCTCCGACACGACGTCGTTCAACGGCACCAAGCTGCTCGACGGCTCGTACTCGGGCAAGTTCCAGGTCGGCGCCAACGCCGGCGAGACCATCTCGGTGGGCATCAGCACCTCGATGTCGGCCAAGGGCCTCGGCGTGGACGGCGTGGACGTCACCAGCTCCACCGCGGGCCTCGACGTCACGACGGTCGCGACCACCGACGGCACCGCCGGCAAGGTCACGATCGGCTCCACCACCGACTTCACCAAGTCGGAGGGCTTCGACTCGCTCAACGGCACCATCTCGATCGGTGACAAGTCGCTCGACCTGTCCACCGTCAAGTTCGACTCCGGCTCGACCGCGGCGCAGCGCCTCGCTGCCGTGCAGTCGGCCGTGGACGCCAAGTTCGGCAACGCCGGCGACGCGACCTCGATGACGGTGTCCGCCACCGCGACCGGCCTCGTGTTCACCCAGGACGCGGGCCCCGCCACGGCGACCGCCGCCAACTCGATCACCGGCACCCAGGCCTCGGGCGCCTCGGTCGCGATCGGCAAGATCGACGACGCCATCTCCACGGTCTCCACGCAGCGCGCGAACCTCGGTGCTGTGCAGAACCGCTTCGACCACACCATCGCGAACCTCAACGTGGCGGTCGAGAACCTCACCTCGTCGGAGAGCCGCATCCGCGACACCGACATGGCGTCCGAGATGGTGAACTTCACCAGCCAGCAGATCCTGTCGCAGGCCGGCACGGCGATGCTCGCTCAGGCGAAGTCCATCCCGCAGGGCGTCCTGCAGCTCCTGCAGTAATCCGGAAGGCGGCCCCCGACCTGGTCGGAGGCCGTCCCACGGATCGCCGCGCGGCGCCGGCCTCGCTTCCACGAGCAGGGCCGGCGCCGTCGGCGCAGCATCACCAAGTGGACAGGCTCATTTGAGAGGAGGCCGGACGCATGTCGACCACGGGTATCGACGGGATCATCTCCGGCTTGGACACGACCTCGATCATCACGTCGCTCATGAAGCTCGAGGCGCAGCCGCAGACGCTGCTCTCCAACAAGAAGAGCGACGCCGAGAGCGTGCTGTCGGCGCTCCAGTCGATCAACGTCAAGGTCGCCTCGCTCACCTCCGCCGCGAAGAGCGCCGCGGACCCCGCGAGCTGGAAGAGCTACGCGGCCACCTCGTCCAGCTCCGCCGTGACCACCACCGCGGGCACCACCGCCACCGCAGGCTCGCTCACCTTCACGGTCGGCGCCGTCGCCACCTCGCAGGTGTCGCTGACGGCCGCCGCCGTCGACGGCGCGAGCCTGGTCGCGCAGAACCCGCCGCAGCTCACCTTCCTCAAGGATGACGGCAGCTTCGTGACCGTCTCCCCCGCGTCCAACAGCCTCGCCGACATCACGGCCGCCATCAACGCCTCCGATGCGGGCGTGACCGCCACGAAGGTGCAGGTCTCGGGCGGCTCGAATCCCACCTACCGCCTCCAGTTCACGTCGACCGCGACGGGCACCGCCGGCTCCTTCCAGCTGTACGAGGGCGATCAGGCCGCGGTCGAGGCGGGCACAGCGACCCGCCTCGACTCGACCGTCACCACCGCCGCGACCGACGCGAGCATCACCCTGTACGCGGGCACCGCCGCCGAGCAGACCTACACCCAGTCGTCGAACACCTTCACCGGCCTGATGACCGGCGTGGACGTGTCGCTCAGCTCCGCCGTGGCCGCAGGCACCTCCGTGACGGTCACCGTCGCGCCGAACGCCAGCGCCGTGCAGAGCCTCGCGAGCAGCCTGGTCACGAACCTCAACACGATCCTCGGCGACATCACGTCGTTCACCAAGTCGGGCACCAGCACCAACTCCAACGGCGACAGCATCATCACCGCAGGCACGCTCGGCGGCGACAGCGCCATCCGGAACCTCCAGTCCGCGCTCACCCAGGCCGCCAGCTACCCGATCGATGGGGTGTCGCCGTCCAAGTACGGCATCTCCATCAGCTCCGACGGGACGTTCGCGTTCGATGCCGACAAGTTCGCGTCCGCGCTCGCGTCCGACCCCGACGGGACCGCGTCGTTCGTGCAGGCGCTGTCCGCGCGCATCCAGACCACCTCGGACTCGTTCTCCAACGCGACCACCGGCACGCTCACGCTCAAGGTCAACGCGGAGCAGAGCACGATCAACGACCTCTCGGACCAGATCGCCAACTGGGACATCCGGCTGGCGTCGCGTCAGGAGACGCTGCAGAAGCAGTTCACCGCGATGGAGGCCGCGCTGTCGACGCTCCAGTCGCAGGGGGACTACATCACGCAGCAGATCAACTCGCTGAACTCGAGCAACTAGGACGCCGAGCACATGAACGGATACACCGCAGCCCGCACCCGCTACGTCGACAACGCCGTCTCGACTGCCAGCCCGGCGACGCTCCTCGTCATGCTCTACGATCGCCTGCTGCGCGACCTGGAGCGCGGCGAGCTCGCGTTCCGGGAGGGCATGCGGAGCGAGGGCAGCGCGCAGCTGCTCCACGCGCAGGACATCGTCACCGAGCTGGCCAGCACGCTGGACGTGGACGCCTGGGACGGCGGACCCCAGCTGATGTCGCTGTACAACTACCTGGCCACCTCCCTGGTCGAGGCGAACATCGCCGCGGACCCGGACAAGGTCGCTGCCTGCAAGGGCATCGTCGAGCCGCTTCACGCCGCGTGGGAGCAGGCCGCCCGGCAGGCCGCAGAGGCCGCTCCCGACCGGGCTGTCGGAGACCTGGGCGTCGCATGACTACCGTGGACGTCGACTGGAACGCCGCCTGGGAGCGCACCCTCACCGAGCTGGAGATCGACGTCGCGCAGGCCGAGGCGCTGCTGACCGCCTCTCACCGTGATGTCGCGCTTCGCGCCACGCCGTGGACGCCTCCCGAGCTGCCGCCGCTGCCGGCCAGCATGCTGGAGCGCGCCCGCACCCTCCTGGACCGGCAGCTGAAGGTCTCGCAGCAGCTCGCCGACGCCGCGAGGGAGTCGCGTCGGCACAGCCGCGCGGTCGCGCATCTCAAGGTCGGCACGCCCCCGGTGCCCGTCTACATCGACGCCCCCGCCTGACTGTCGCGGTCCCCGCGCACCGGTCCTCCCGGCACGACGGCGTGAGGTTCCTCACTTCTTCGTGAAATACCTCGCAAGAAACCTTCACACCCGCCCCCCGGTGACGATGGGCCCGGCGAGCACGGATCGCTCGACGACTTGGCCACGGATCGGCCCCGCAACCATGTGGGAAGGGTGGCTACGCCGTGTTCGGATCCGTGAGCTTCGATGCGATGTCCTCCGCGCTCGACGCGCTGTCTCTGCGTCAGCAGACGATCGCCGACAACATCGCGAACGTCCAGACGCCCGGCTACCAGGCACGCCGCGTCGCGTTCGAGGACGCCTTGAAGAGCGCGGTCGCGCGTGGATCAGGCCAGGTGAGCGCCACCGTCGGCGTCTCCGTCGAGCCGACCCGTGAGGACGGCAACAACGTCAACCTGGACACCGAGACGGTGTCCAACATCGACACGGGCCTGCGCTACCAGCTCGCCTCCCAGGCGATGAGCAACGAGTTCAGCCAGCTGCGCACCGCGATCGGGAACGCCTGATGACCACCTTCGGCGCGATCGGGATCGCCGGCTCCGGCCTCAACGTGTACCGGCACTGGCTGGACGCCGTGTCCGACAACATCGCGAACGTCAACACGGTCCGCTCCACCGACGAGTCCGCATTCCAGGCCCGCTACATCGTCGCGGAGGCGAACGGTGCGGACAACGGCGGCGGCGTCCACGTCGCGGGGGCGGCGTTCGGCGACGCCGAGGGCCGGCTCGTGTACGAGCCCACCAACCCGCTGGCCGACACCGACGGCTACGTGCGCTACCCGGACATCGACCTGAGCAGCCAGATGACGCAGCTGATCATGGCCCAGCGCGGCTACCAGGCCAACGCCGCCGTGATCGACCGCGCCAAGGACATGTACTCCACCGCCCTCACCATCGGGAGGAACTGATGACGATCCCCGCCATCTCCGCCGTCACCAGCACGGTCGCGCCCAGCAGCTACCTGGCCACGACGCCCACCCAGTCCACGTCCGCCACCGACGGGGCGTTCGCCAGCACCCTGGCCTCCGCGGTGGACAACGTGCAGGGGCTGCAGTCGAACGCCGACTCGCTGGCCATCAAGGCCGTCACGGGTGACCTGGCCGACGTCCACCAGTACACGATCGCCGCGACCGAGGCCTCCGTCACGCTCGAGCTCGCCGCGGCCGTGCGCAACAAGGCCGTCGACGCCTTCAGCGAGATCATGAGGATGCAGGCCTGATGCCCAAGCAGGTCGCCAGCGCGCTCGAACGTCTGCGTCGCACCGCCGACGGGATGTCGCTCGCCCAGAAGATCTTCCTCTCCCTGCTCGCAGGGCTGCTCGTCGTCGCCGTCGTCTTCCTCATGCAGTGGACGTCCAAGCCGACCATGGCGCCGCTGTTCACCAACCTGTCCACCGACGACGCCGCGGCGATCGTCGCCCAGCTCGACTCGTCGGGCGTCCAGTACCAGCTCACCGCCGGTGGGTCCACGATCATGGTGCCGCAGGACCAGCTGTACGACACCCGCCTGGCCGTCGCGTCCGCGGGCCTCCCGTCCGATGGCGGCGTCGGCTACGAGCTGCTGGACAACATGTCGATGACCAGCTCCGAGTTCCAGCAGCAGGTCACGTACCAGCGGGCGCTCGAAGGCGAGCTGGCGAAGACCATCCAGGCGATGGACGGCGTCGAGACCGCGTCCGTGAAGCTCGCCATCCCCCAGGACACCGTGTTCGCCGACCAGAAGGACAAGCCGACCGCGTCCGTGTTCGTCGCCACCAAGCCCGGCAGCGCGCTCGGCACGCAGAACGTCCAGGCGATCGCGAACCTCGTGTCCGCATCGATCGAGGGCATGAGCGCGGACGACGTCGCGGTGATCGGCGCCGACGGCGTGGTCCTGTCCACCGTGGGCGCGGAGGACTCCTCCATCCAGCAGGCCAGCGCCACCGCCGACTACGAGTCCCGCATCGCGTCGAACGTGCAGCAGATGCTCGACCAGATCGTCGGCCCTGGCAACGCCGTGGTCTCCGTCACCGCGGAGCTCGACTACGACCAGACGCAGACCACCAGCGAGACCTTCAGCTCCGACCCCAGCGCCAAGCCGCTCAGCGAGTCGCAGACCACCGAGGCCTACACGGGCGACGGCAGCAACGCCACCGGCGTGCTCGGCCCCGACAACATCTCGGTGCCCGCCGCCTCGGCAAGCGCCGGCGCCTACTCCAGCGAGGAGTGGGTGCGCAACAACGCGGTCAACAAGGTCACGGAGATCACGCAGTCCGCGCCCGGCACCGTGCGTCGGCAGTCCGTCTCCGTCGTCACCAACTCCGCCGTCGCGTCGTCCATCAACCAGGCCGACCTGGAGTCGATGGTGGCCGCCGCCGCCGGCGTGGACACCACCAGGGGCGACGTCCTGTCCGTCTCCACCATGGCGTTCGACACCACCCAGGCCGACACGGCCGCCGCAGCGATCACCGAGGCGCAGGCCGAGCAGCAGTCCGCCGCCACCAAGGCCATGATCGTGTCGATCTCGAAGTGGGCGGTCGTCGGCCTGATCGCGCTGGTCCTGATCATCATCGTCATGGTCCGCTCCCGCAGGCGCACCAACGACGAGCGCGTCCAGCTCAGCCTCGAGGCGGTCGAGGAGCTCGAGGCGCGCGCCCAGGCCGCGCTCGACGCCCGCTCGCAGGCGCTGATCGACGCCGCCTCCGCCGAGGCGACCGGCGACCTGTTCGCGCTCGAGGCCGCGCCCGTGCCCGACATGGACTCGGTGGCGCTCGCGATCCGCGAGGAGATCACCGCGTTCGCCGAGCAGCAGCCTGCCGAGGTGGCCGAGGTGCTGCGCGGCTGGATCAGCTCGGGGGAGCGCCGCTGATGCCCGCCATGCTCACCGGCACCCAGAAGGCCGCGCTCGTGCTCATCCAGATGGGGAAGGCGTCCGCCTCGCGCGTCATGTCGCAGATGGACGAGGCCGAGATCGACGCCGTCACCACCGAGATCACCCGCATGCGGTCCGTGGACGACGAGACGCTCACCGAGGTCTTCAACGAGTTCCGTCGCATGTCCGCAGGCGGAGGCCTGATCGTCCAGGGCGGCTACCAGTACGCGCAGAAGCTGCTCGAGGAGACGCTCGGCAAGGAGAAGGCCGCCGAGGTGCTGGAGCGCCTGGCCAGCCGCATCCAGGTGCAGCCGTTCGAGTTCCTCATGCACGCCGACGCGCGCCAGGTGGTCACCGTGCTGGCCGGCGAGCACCCGCAGACCATCGCGCTCGTGCTCGCGCACCTGCGCCCCGAGCACGCGTCCGCGATCATGGCGGGCCTCGCCCCCGAGACGCGGGCGATCGTCGCCCACCGGATCGCCCTCATGGGCGGCGCCTCTCCCGACGTCGTGACGCTGGTGGCCGACCAGCTCAAGCGCAAGGCGGCGAACCTTCTCACGTCACGCGAGATGACCGCCGTCGGGGGCGTGCAGCCGCTGGTGGAGATCATCAACAAGGCCGACGCGGCCACCGAGAAGATGATCCTCGAGGGCCTGCAGGAGCAGGATCCCGAGCTCGCCGACCAGATCCGCCAGATGATGTTCGTCTTCGCCGACATCACCCTGCTCGAGGACCGTGCCATCCAGCTCGTGATGCGCAGCGTCGAGACCATGACGCTCGCCACCGCGCTCAAGGGTGCCGAGGACGCCGTCCGCGACAAGATCCTGCGGAACATGTCCGAGCGCGCCCGCGAGAACCTCGTGGAGGAGATCGACCTGCTGGGCCCGGTCCGCATCTCCATGGTCGAGGAGGCCCGCTCCCAGGTGGTCCAGGTGATCCGCGGCCTCGAGGAGGCCGGCGAGATCATGATCAGCCGCGACGGGGAGGACGAGTATGTCGCCTGACGCGCGCGTCTCCGCCTTCGTCCCCGTGGACCTCGGCGCCCGCCGCCCCACCGACGAGCCCGCCACCGAGGCGAGCGGCCAGCCCGTGGGACACGCCGCAGGGTACGCCGCAGGGTTCGCCGCAGGCACCCGTGCCGCCGCCGAGTCCGCCGCCACCGACCGCGCCCGTCAGGCCGCCGAGCACGACCGCCGCGAGCTCAACAGGGACGCGTCCATGCGCCGCGCCCTCGGTGCGCTCGCGGAGGCCATCACCCAGTGGGAGCAGCGCTCCGCGCCCGTGCTCGACAGCGCCGAACGCGCCCTCCACGCCGCCGCCTTCGAGCTCGCGGAGGCGATCCTCGGCAGCGAGATCGAGCCCGGCCCCCGTTCGGCCCGCACGATCCTCCACCGCGCGCTGTCCGTCCCCGACGACGTGACGCCCACCCGGGTGCGCCTCCACCCGTCGGACCTGGAGCACGCCCAGCGCCTGATCGACTCCGGCGACGCGGACCTGCCGGACACGGTGATGCTCATGGCGGACCCGCACCTCAGCCCGGGCGACGCCATCACCGAGTACGAGGACGGCGTCCTGGACGCCCGCATCGGCACCGCGCTCGAGCGTGCGCGCGCAGCCCTCCTCGAGGAGGAGCAGTCATGACCACTCCCGTCCTCATGGATCACGGCCCGGCGGCGGTCGTCCCCACGTCCCGCCTGGCACGTGCCGTCGCCGCCGCGGCGCCGCAGCTCATCGGCTCCGTGTCGTCCATCATCGGCCTGTCGGTCGAGGTGTGCGGACTTCCGGGTGCGGTCGGCGACCTGATCGCGATCGAGGGCGGGGACGACGGCATGACCGTCGCCGAGGTCGTGGCCGTCACGCCGCGCTCGCTGCGCTGCATGCCGCTCGGGCCCGTCCACGGCCTGCGCGTGGGCATGGCGGCACGCGCCACCGGCAGCCCCCTCACCGTGCCTGCCGGCCCGCAGCTGCTGGGCCGCGTCCTGGACGGCCTGGGCCGCCCCATGGACGGCAAGGGTCCGCTCGGTGGCGAGGGCATGACCCGCGTCCCCGTGTCCGCCACCGCGCCCGACGCTCTTGCCCGCGCCCGCGTCGACACCCCCGTAGGGCTCGGCGTCACCGCGCTCGACACGCTCGTCACGGTGGGGCGCGGCCAGCGCATCGGCCTGTTCGCCGGCTCCGGCGTCGGGAAGTCCAGCCTGCTGTCCATGGTCGCCCGCGGCACCGACGCGGAGGTGAGCGTGATCGCGCTCATCGGCGAACGTGGCCGCGAGGTGCGCGAGTTCCTCGAGGACGACCTGGGCCCCGAGGGCCTCGCCCGCTCCGTCGTCGTGGTCGCCACCTCGGACCAGCCCGCGATGGTGCGCCTGCGCGCCGCCTTCGTCGCCACCCGCATCGCCGAGGACCTCCGGTCTCGCGGCAGCCACGCCGTGCTCATGATGGACTCCCTCACGCGCGTCGCCATGGCGCAGCGCGAGATCGGCCTGTCCGTCGGCGAGCCGCCCGCCACCCGCGGCTACCCGCCGTCGACGTTCAGCATGCTCGCCCAGCTCCTGGAGCGCGCAGGCACGGACGAGCACGGCTCGGTCACCGGCATCTACACCGTGCTGGTGGACGGCGACGACCACAACGAGCCGATCGCCGACGCCGCCCGCTCGATCCTCGACGGGCACGTGGTGCTCACGCGCGACCTGGCCGTCGCCGGGCACTACCCTGCGATCGACGTGCTCGGATCCATCTCCCGCGTGGCCACCCGTGTCACCACCCCCGAGCAGCGAGGCCTGGCGCTCAAGCTCCGCAAGGTGCTCGCCGCCCGCCGCCGCGCACAGGACCTGCTCGACGTCGGCGCCTACGCCCCCGGATCGAACGCCCTGGTGGATGCCGCGGTCGCCAACTCCGCGGCGATCGACGGCTTCCTGCAGCAGAGCGTGGACCAGGCGATCCCCGCCGAGCAGTCATGGTCCGCGCTCGCCGCGCTCGTCACCCGCATGGGGGTGCAGTGATGAGCCGTCGGTTCCCGCTCGAAGGCGTGCTGCGCGCACGTCGGCTCGCCGAGGAGGGCGCCGCCGCCGAGCTCGAGCGCGCCAACCGTGGCCGCCGCCTCGCCGAGCACGCCGTGGACGAGGCGACCCGTCAGCTCTCCACGCTCGCGTTCCCGACCGTAGGGCTGTCCCGCGGCGAGATGTCGCTGGGCACCGAGCGCACCTGGCAGGCGATCGTCGCCTCCCGCGCCGCCACCGCCGTCCGCATCGCCGACCTCACCGACACGCTCGATCAGGCGACCGCGAAGGCCGACAAGGCGAGCCACGACTGGAGCGCCGCCCGCACGCGCGCCTCCATGATCGAGAAGCTCGGCGAACGTCACGCGGCACGTGAGGCCGCGGAGGAGCTGCGCCTGGAGCAGCTGGTGCTGGACGAGGCCGCCCTGCGCGGCGCCCTGAAGGAGGACGAGCTCTGATGACCACCACGATCCCCGCCGCGCCCGCGCCCTCGACGGCGTCGCAGCTCGGCGCCCCGACTGTCAGGGCCACGAGCGATGGCAGCGACTTCGCGCGTAGCCTCGCCTCTGCGCAGGCAGACTCGTATCGGGCCGACGCGCGGTCCGACGCTGCGCGACGTGACACCGCGTCCGATCGTGCGGCTGCCGATCGTGCCGCGGACGGTCGCAGGGCAGACGCCCGCCGCGCGGACGCGCGCCGTGACGACCTGGACCGCGCGTCCGACCGCGCGACCGACCGCGCGCGCCGCGCCGCAGACCGCGCCGATCGAGCAGACCGCGCCGATCGAGCAGACCGCGCCGATCGCGCAGACCGCAGCGACCGCGCAGACCACGGCCACCGCGCGGGCGGAGCCGCTGCGGCGGACCGCGGAGCGGCTCCCCAGGGTGCCGGCTCCTCGCAGCGCACGAGCTCGACCGCCGACGCCGCGTCCACGCGCACGGACGCCACCGGCGCGGATGCCGCGGCCGCCGATGCCCAGGCATCAGCGGCGCAGGCGGCTGCCAGCGCTGCAGCACAGACACCTGACGCCGGTGCCGCGGCGGTCGCCGCGCTCACCGCCGGCATGGGGGGAGCGCAGACCATGTCCGAGTCGATGACCTCGCGGGGCGTCGTGGCAGACGGAGACGCCGCGCAGGCAGCGTCCGATCCTGCCGCCGGGGCGCTGCCCGCGACGACTGTCGCGCCGGGTGCGGCGACCGCTGGTGCGGCGACCGCGGGGGCCGTCGTGCTCGGCTCCGGCCCCACGGGCTCCCAGGCTGCTGGTGCCGCCGCGGCCAGGAAGGCCGCCGATGCTCAGCCCGCTCCCGGCTCAGCCGACTCGACGCCAGCCGCCATCTCCGCCACGGCGGGCGGATCCGACGCCGCGCAGCTCGCCGGTGCCGCGCAGCCCACCGGCGTGGACGCCGGAGCGCCGCGCGCCCACCACGACCTGGGCGCGGCGAACCAGGCGACGGTGCTCGACCCGGCCGCCACGGCCGGCATGACCTCCAGCCTGGCGCAGGGCGCGGCGAACGTCGCCACCGGCACCCGCGTCGGCCAGGCGGCGGCGCGGGACACGTCGACGACGATCGACGCGACCACCGCGTCGCCCGTCTCCGCCACGGCACCCGCGACGGCCCCGACCGGAACCGCCGCCACGGCAGCCGCCACCCCCGTCGTGCCCGCGAATCCTGCGCTCGCCACGCAGCTCACCGGCCAGCTCGCGCACCTCAAGCAGCTTCCGCAAGGCGAGCACGTCCTCACGCTCTCCGTCACCCCGGACACGTTCGGACCGGTCAAGGTCGTCGCGCACATCACGCCCGACGGCGTCTCCGTGCACCTGTTCGGACAGTCCGACGCGTCCCGTGAGGCGCTGCGCGGCGCGCTCGCGGACCTGCGCCGCGACCTGGCCGCGACGGGCCTCACCGCCGATCTGGACCTGGGCTCCGGCCAGGCCCCGCAGGGCGGCGCACCCGGTCAGGACGGCGCACCCGGCCGGGGCGACGCCCTCCCCGCACGTCGCGACACGACCCCCGCCGCCACGACGCTCCGGGTCGACGCAATGCAGCCCACCACCGCACCGCTCACGTCCACGGCCATCCGGCCGGGCGGCGTGGACCTGATGATCTGAGGAGCGACCATGACCATCGACGCCACCACCAGCCTCACCACCACCTCCGCGCTGTCCACCGGCACGGCGGTCTCCACCGCGAAGCAGAGCATGGACTCCGAGATGTTCATGACCCTGCTCGTCGCCCAGCTGCAGAACCAGGATCCGTCGTCCCCCATGGACACCAACGAGATGATGTCCCAGCAGGTGCAGATGGCGCAGATGGAGCAGACCGTCACGCAGACGTCGACCATCCAGGAGCAGTTCGCGCTCATGATGCGCATGGCGGCGCTGGGGGTCGTGGGCCAGCAGGTCAGCTACTACGACTCCGACGGCTCCGTGGTCACGGGCCAGGCCACCTCCGCCTCGTTCGCCGCGTCCGTCCCTGCCATCACGATCGGCGACGCCTCGGTGTCGCTCGACTCGATCCTGTCCGTCAACGCGGCGAACGCCGCCTCCGACTCCACCACCTCCGACTCCACCGCGTCGACCGCAGACGCGACCTCCACCCCGACCACCGACGCGTGACCGCGCGGGCCATCAGAAAGTAGGAACACCATGCTCCGTTCGCTGTTCTCCGGCATCTCGGGCCTGCGCGCCCACCAGACGATGCTCGACGTCACCGGCAACAACATCGCCAACGTCAACACCGCCGGCTTCAAGAGCTCGCAGGTGCGCTTCCAGGACACGCTCTCCCAGGTGCTCAGCAACGCCGGCGCCGCGCAGACCGGCATCGGCGGCACGAACCCGGCGCAGGTGGGCCTGGGCGTCAAGGTGGCAGGCATCACCACCAACTTCCAGCAGGGCGCGGCCCAGCTCACCAACGTGGCGACCGACATGATGATCTCCGGTGACGGCTTCTTCGTGGTCAACAAGGGCGGCGAGCAGCTGTACTCGCGGGCCGGAGCCTTCTCGTTCGACTCGCTCGGTCAGCTGGTGACCCCCGACGGCGGCCTGGTCCAGGGCTGGGCGGCCGACGCGGCGGGCAACATCGACACGAACGCGGCGCTACAGGACCTGCGCCTGCCCGTCTCCACGCTCATGGGCGCCTCCGCCACCGGCAGCTCGGTGTTCGAGGGCAACCTGCCGAGCGAGACCGCGGTGGGCACCACGCTCACCCGGCAGATGGACGTGTACGACGGCACCGGCAACGTGCATGCGCTCACCGTGCAGTTCACGCGTTCCGCCGCAGGGTGGGACATCGCCGCCTCGGTGGGCGACTCGACCGCCGCGGGCACCGGCTCGATCACGTTCAACACGGACGGCACGATCAACACGCTCACCATGCCTGCGCTCACGGCCGACGCGACCATCGGCCTGCCTGCCATGACGCTCGACCTGAGCGACCTCACCGGCTTCGCGGGCCTCGACACCCTCGCGGGCTCCAGCCAGGACGGCCGTGCCGCCGGCAACCTGCAGTCGTTCACCATCAACTCCGACGGCACCGTGATGGGCTCCTTCTCCAACGGGCTCAAGCAGGCCGTGGGGCGTGTGGCGCTCGCGAGCTTCACCAACCCGGGCGGCTTGGAGAAGTACGGCAACTCGCTGTACGCCACCACCGTCAACTCGGGCGACCCGCAGGTGGGCACGGCCGGCACCGGCGGCCGCGGCTCGCTCACAGGCGGCTCGCTTGAGATGTCCAACGTCGACCTGTCCGCCGAGTTCACCAACCTGATCGTCGCGCAGCGCGGCTTCCAGGCGAACTCGCGCGTCATCACCACGTCCGACCAGGTGCTCGAGGAGCTCGTCAACCTCAAGCGCTGACGCTGACCGCTCGTGCGGCCCGCCGGGCAGGATCTCGTGGTCCCGCCCGGCGGGCTTCGTCGTGTGTGGAGCCTGAGGTGCCTGGGGGAGGCGTTCGGGTGCGAGAGGGAGTCGTGAGGTGCGTGGGGGACGACGGGCGAAGGTGGTCGCGCCGCGTCCAGGGTGGGAGCGACGACCGCGTGCAGGAGGCGCGTCCGCGGCGACCTGGACGCCTCGCGACACTCCGTGCCTGCGTCGTCCCTGATAGATCGCGTGTGCGCCGAACCGGTCTCCCCAAGATCGTTCTCAATCGCGGCGAAGGTTCGCTCACATCGCAGCAGCGGCGTCCGATGAGGTGAGGGTAACGGGCTCACGGATGGGCCCCGCAAGACAGCCAGGGATGGTGAACCGTGATTACCTTGACGCGCCTCAACGGCCACTCGTTCGCCGTCAACCCCGACCTCATCGAACGCGCGGAGGCCACGCCGGACACGGTCGTCACTCTCGTCGACGGCACCAAGCTGCTGGTCGCGGAGGACCTCGCCGCCCTCACCCGCATCGTCCAGGAGCACCGCGCGAGCGTGGTCGCCAGGGCCATCGAGA
The DNA here is from genome assembly GCF_032102965.1 of Demequina capsici. Taxonomy (NCBI): domain Bacteria; kingdom Bacillati; phylum Actinomycetota; class Actinomycetes; order Micrococcales; family Demequinaceae; genus Demequina; species Demequina capsici. The sequence goes on from NZ_CP134880.1 coordinate 3,075,052, forward strand.
TGGCCGACGGTGAGCTCGCGCAGGTCGCGACCGTCACCGACCTCGGCAGCCGACCACGGCTCACCGTGACCCCGGAGGCCGACTGATGGACGTCGCCACCCTCATCGGCATCGGGGCGGCGTTCGGTGCCGTCATCATGGCGATCCTCATGGAGGGCTCCACGCCCATGTCGGTGATCCTGCCGGCACCCATGATGCTGGTGATCGGCGGAACGATCGGCGCCGGTCTCGCGACCACCACGCTCAAGGGCTTCATGGGCGCGTTCACCAGCCTGCGCAGCTACCTGATCTACAAGGCGCAGGACCCGCATGAGACGGTCGACCTGCTGGTGTCGCTCGCGGACAAGGCGCGGCGCGAGGGCCTGCTCGCGCTCGAGGACGCCACGCGCGACATCGACGACGACTTCATCAAGGACGGGCTGCAGTCCGCGATCGACGGCACCGACCCGGAGGACCTCCGTGCGGTCATGGAGGCCAAGATCGACGGCAAGAAGGCGCAGGACAAGGCGATCGCCAAGGTGTTCACGGACATGGGCGGCTTCGCGCCGACCATCGGCATCATCGGCACCGTCGTGTCGCTGGTGCACGTGCTGGAGAACCTGGCCGACCCGTCGAGCATCGGCCACATGATCGCGTCCGCGTTCGTCGCGACCCTGTGGGGCCTGCTGTCCGCCAACCTCATCTGGCTGCCGATCGCGGCGCGAATCAAGCGCATCTCGGAGATGGAGGCGCAGCGCATGGAGATGGCGATGGAGGGCCTGCTGGCCATCCAGGCCGGCGCCAACCCGCGATCCGTGGGCCAGCGCCTGCGCGCCCTCGCCCCCGAGGCGAGGAAGCCCTCGAAGGAGGCGGCATGAGCCGCAAGCACGAGGAGGAGGAGCACGAGAACCACGAACGGTGGGCCGTGTCGTACGCCGACATGATGACCGTCCTGCTCGCGCTCTTCATCGTGCTGTACGCCATCTCCGTCGTGGACAAGACCAAGTTCGAGGAGCTCCGCCAGTCGCTCGCGATCGGGTTCGGCAAGGAGGCGCCGTCCGTCATCGAGGGCTCCAACGGCACGCTCACCGGCCTGGACAGCTTCCAGGTCGCGCCCGACTTCACGGGAGTCGCGCACTCGGGATCCGACGGCAACATGGACTCCAGCGCCTCCGCGAACAGCGACACCCAGCTCACGCAGGATCAGCTGGACTACCTCAAGGCCGCTGCCGAGTACGAGGACCTCAACACGATCCAGCAGAACCTGGAGCAGACCCTCACCGACCAGGGCCTCGCGGCGGACGTCACGTTCCAGATCGACGAGCGCGGCCTCATCATCGGCCTCGTCGGCTCCAACGTGTTCTTCGCCCCCGACGATGCCGAGATGACGGACATCGCGCGCCGCGTGGTCGACACGCTCGCAGGGCCTCTCGCCACCCAGCCGCGCCAGCTCTCCGTGGAGGGCCACGCCAACGTGATCCCGTCCTCGCACTATGCGACCAACTGGGAGCTCTCGAGCGACCGTGCCGTCCAGGTGCTGCGCCGCTTCGTCGAGGCGAACGGCCTGCCGCCCGACCGCATCTCCGCGACCGGCTTCGGTGACTCGCGCCCGGTGGCCGACGGCATGTCGGACGAGGCGCTCGCCGCCAACCGGCGCGTCGACATCGTGGTGGAGTCCGCCGCGTCCGAGGAGATCCGAGCCATGCTTCCCGACATCGCGAAGGCGATCGAGGACGGAACCGTCACCCACGAGTCGCTGCAGGCCCAGCTCGCAGCGCTCCGAGTCGAAGGGATGGGAGACCTATGACCACCCAGGAGGCCCGCATCATGGCGCCGGGCAAGCCGAAGATCGGCGCCCGGCCGACCCCGACGCCCGCACCCGAGGAGCCGAAGGACGACGGCAAGGGCGGCGGCAGGAAGCGCCTGCTCAGCATGATCGTCGGACTGGTGGTCCTGGTGGCCGCCGGAGCCGCCTACTGGTTCCTCGCGGGTCCGGGCGCGGCGTCGTCGACCGCGGACGGCGCGGCGGCGGAGGCGACGCCAGCCCCCGAGCTGGGCGCCATCCAGACCGTCGACGCGATCTCCGTCAACCTGGACTCCGGCCACTACCTCCGCCTGGGCCTGGGCCTGCAGCTCACGGCCGACGTCAAGGAGGACGTGGACACCGCGAAGGCGCTCGACGCGGCGATCGCGCTGTTCTCCGGCCGCACCCAGGACGAGCTGTCGGACGACACGGTGCGCGAGCAGCTGAAGCAGGAGCTCGGCGCCGAGCTCACCGACCTGTACGACGGCGAGGTGGTCGGGGTCTACTACACCGACTTCGTCACCCAGTAGAGCCCCTGGCGGCACGGTCGGAACGGCCGCGCACCAGGGCAGAGCATCGGACCCGAGCGTCGTGCGGCCCCCGGTCGGGAGGGCCGCGCGACGCGAGGTTCGTCACATTCCCCGCACGGGCCCCGGGTCCGTGCGGTGGCAATCCTCATCGCTGCCCACCTGCTGACGATGTGGGCGTCGTGACTGGACAGGATCGTTCGCGGCGTGGACGCGGCTCGGGTGCGCCCGAGCTGTACGACTTCACGCAGCCGATGACGCTCACGCGTGAGCACAGCCGCGCCATCGAGGTGGCGCTGCAGAACTTCGCGCGCCAGTGGAGCACCGTCCTGAGCTCGCGGCTCGGCGTGCTCGCCACCGTGGACCTCGAGGGACTGGAGCTGACCGGCTACGACGCGTACATCCACACGCTGCCGCAGTCGACGACCGGTGTCACGCTGATGTTCGAGCCGAGCCGCACCACCGCGCTGCTGCAGATCCCGACGCGCCTGACCATGACGCTCGTGGACTGCCTGCTGGGCGGACCGGCCGCCGACCTCGGCATGGAGTTCCGCGAGCTGACCGACATCGAGTGGACGCTGATGAGCGACATGCTCGGGTACGCGTGCACCGAGCTCGGCAACGCCACCAGGTCGATCGCTCCCATGTCCTTCTCCCTGCGCGGCGTCCGCTACAGCCCCAGCTTCATGCAGCTCGCCCCCGCCCAGGAGCCCGTGCTCGTGGGCCGCTTCCACATGAGCGTCGGACCCGTCGACGAGCAGGTGACCCTCATGGTGCTCGCCGAGCCCGTGGTCAACGCCCTGCGCGCCGCCGACGAGGACAACCACCGCAGCGCCGAGGAGCAGCGCGAGCACGACCTCGCGGTCGACATGCTCACCGCGCGCCTCACCGAGGTGCCGATCCCCGTCGCGGTCCGCTTCGAGGGCCGTTCCATGACGGCCGCCGAGGTCTCCGGCCTGGAGGTCGGCGCGATCGTGTCGCTCCACCACAGCGTCGACCAGCCTCTCGACGTCGTCGTGGACGACGTCTGCGTCGCCCACGCCGCGATCGGTGCCAACGGCACCCGCGTCGCCTGCCTTGTCGTCTCCACCGAGGAGGAAGAATGACCGACACCGTCCCTGCGTACGCGAACGCGAACGCGCTCGCTCAGCAGGCAGTCGAGCTGCTCGTGCAGCAGCTGCCGACGGCGACCCCGCTCACCGCGGTTCCGCTGGGCCCCGGCCAGGCGCCCTCCGCGGCGTCCGAGGCGATCCGCGTCCACTTCGTGGGCTCCACCAGCGCCGACCTGGTGCTCGTGGCGCACGAGGCCATCGCCGAGGCGCTCGCCGGCGCTGGCGTCGGCGTGACCGCCGCGGAGATCCTGCGCCCCGCGCTCGAGGCCGCCGCCCGGCCGCTCGGCGCCGGCGTGCTGGACACGGCGCACGAGGACACGCTCGGCGACGCGCTCGTCGACCCTGACATGGAGGCGTTCGTCCTGGTCGACGCCGACGGCACCGCCCAGGCCTGGTTCGGCATCCGTGTGCGCCAGAACCGTCAGCAGACCGCCCCCGCCGTCGCGCCCGCACCCGCGCCCACGACGCCTGTCGACGATCGCGCCCGCATGCACATGCTCCGCGACGTCGAGCTGGTGCTGACCGCCGAGATCGGCCGCACCCGCCTGCCCATGCGGCAGGTGCTCGACCTGGTCCCCGGCACCGTCCTCGAGCTCGACCGCGCGGCCGGCGCCCCCGCCGACGTCATGGTCAACGGCCGGCTCGTCGCCCGCGGCGAGGTCGTCGTGGTCGACGAGGACTACGGCATCCGCATCACGGAGATCGTCACCGACGAGGACGGCCGCTGACCCATGGACTCCCTCCTGCTCGTGCTGCGCGTCGGCCTCTCGCTGGCCGCCGTGCTCGGCCTGCTGTGGTGGCTCAGCCGCCGCATGCAGGCACGCGTGGGAGTGAAGCGCCGTGAGTCGCTCAACATCCTGGGCCGTCAGCAGCTCTCCCGACGGTCGGGGGTCGCGCTGATCGAGGCGGCAGGTCATCGCATCGTCGTCGGCTACGGCGACGAGGGCGTCACGTTCCTGCACGATGCAGGCGAGATGCCCGAGGAGGCCCCCGCCGCCGTCCCAGCAGCACGGGTGGAGGTCGACCTCGCAGACGTCGACGCCACCGGTGCCGCCCCCCGTGAGGCGACGATCTCCGAGCTCCGCGTCCCCGACGCGTCGGCGCGGCCCGTCGCACCTGTCCATGTCCGTTCGACGCCGGCCCGGACGGCCGACGCACGACGGCACCGCTCGCCCCTCGAAGGATCGATCCTTGCGCCAGACACATGGCGCAAGGCGGTGGCGACGGTGCAAGAACGGACCGTCCGCCGTCCATGACCCCCGTTCCGTCCGGGGCCCGGTCGTCACTCGCACGCCGGATCTCGGTGGTCCTCGCCCTCCTCCTCGCCTCCTTCCTCGTGATGGGGGTCGGGGGTGCGGCGTCGGCCGCCGTCAGCCCCGTCGACCCCGCCGCCCCGACCTCTCCCGCTGACCCGTCCGTCTCCGCACCCGGCGTCTCCGTGGACGTCTACGGCGTGGACGGCACCCCGTCGTCCTCGATCGTGGTGCTGATCGCGATCACCCTGCTGTCCGTGGCGCCGTCGCTGCTGCTGATGACCACCAGCTTCACGAAGATCTTCGTGGTGCTGGCCCTCACCAGGAACGCGATGGGCCTGCAGGGCACGCCTCCCACGCAGGTGCTCGCCGGCCTGGCGCTGTTCCTGTCGCTGTTCGTGATGGGGCCGGTGCTGTCGGAGATGAACGACACGGGCGTGCAGCCGTACCTGTCCGGCGAGCTCACCTTCTCCGAGGCGGTCGACGCCGGCTCCGCGCCGCTGCGCGAGTTCATGCTGGAGCACACCCGCGAATCCGACATCGCGCTCATGACCCGCGCCGCCGACGCCGAGAACCCGGCCACCCCCGACGACGTCTCCATGACGACGCTCATGCCGGCCTTCATGCTGTCCGAGCTGCGCGCCGCGTTCATCATCGGCTTCGTGATCTTCGTGCCGTTCCTCGTGATCGACCTGGTCGTGTCCGGCGCCCTCATGTCGATGGGCATGATGATGCTGCCGCCCGTCATGGTGTCGCTGCCGTTCAAGCTCCTGCTCTTCGTGCTCGTGGACGGCTGGACGCTCATCATCACCGCGCTGATCGGGAGCTACGGCTGATGGACACCTCGGCAGTTCTCGACATCGGCCTGCAGGCGATGATCCTCGCGGCCAAGCTCTCCGCGCCCATGCTCATCACGGCGCTCGCGATCGGCTTCGGCGTCTCGCTGTTCCAGTCGGTCACCCAGATCCAGGAGGTGACGCTGTCCTTCGTGCCGAAGGCGATCGGAGTCGCCCTGGCGCTGCTGATCGCCGGCCACTGGATGATCCAGGAGATCATCACGTTCACGAACGACCTGTTCGCCCGCATCCCCGGTCTGCTGGGGGGCTGACATGGAGATGGCGCTCGACCTCGCATTCGTGGAGACGCTCATGCTCGCAGGCGTGCGCCTCGTCGCGTTCCTGGTCGTGTCGCCGCCCTTCAACGTGCAGCAGTTCCCCGGCAGCGTGAAGGTGGCGATGGGACTGGGCATCGCGCTCGCAGCCATGCCTCGCGTCACGGCCGCCACCGACCAGACGCCCGGCGCGCTCCTCACGTCCTCCGGTCCCGGCCCGCTGCTCAGCGCACTTGTGCTGCAGGCGTTCATCGGCCTGGCGCTGGGATTCCTGGTGCGGCTCGTGTTCGCCGCCGTGCAGACCGCCGGGTCCTTCATCGATGTGTTCGGCGGCTTCCAGATGGCCTCCGCCTACGACCCGATGGAAGGCCAGCAGAGCACCGTCTTCTCCAAGTTCTATGCGACCACGGCGCTCGCGCTGCTGTTCGCATCGGACGGCTACCAGCTGGTCATCGCGGGCATCGTCCGCTCCTTCGAGGTGCTGCCGCTCGGAGTCGCGCCCTCCCTCGCAGCCATGGCGGACCTCATGACGCACGGCCTGTCTCAGCTGATGGTCGCGGCGCTGCAGATCGCCGGCCCCCTCATCGTCGTCCTGTTCCTGGCCGACGTCGGACTCGGGCTCCTGACCCGCGTCGCCCCCGCCCTGAACGCCTTCGCGCTCGGCTTCCCCCTCAAGATCCTGCTGACGCTCACGCTCGGCTCGGTCGCCTTCCTCGCGCTCCCGCACGTCATCAGCTCGCTCACCGAGCAGGCCGTGGGACTGATCGTGGGAGGAGGGCGATGAGCAACGACGACGGCGGCGAGAAGACCGAGAAGGCCACACCCAAGCGGATGAAGGAGCTGCGCCGCGACGGTGCGCTCCAGAAGTCCCAGGACCTGTCCGCGTGGGTCGGCATCGGCGCGGCCGTGCTGATGCTCCCCTCCGTCATCTCCCACGCGAGCCAGGCCGCCCGCGACCAGCTCGCGACCCTCGACGGCGTGGCCGCCACGCCCGACCCCCTGCAGGCGCTCAAGGTGTTCCAGGACGGGCTCGGCTCGATCATGACGACCATGGCGCCGCTGCTCGGCGTGGTCGCGCTCACCGCGATCATCTCCTCCGCCGCGCAGGGCGGCATCCACGTGTCGGCCAAGCGCCTCAAGCCCAAGTTCGACCACTTCAACCCCAAGAACGGGATGAAGAAGCTGTTCGGCAAGGAGGCCTGGTGGAACGGCGCGAAGGCGGCCCTCAAGGCTGCCGCCATCGGCACGGTCCTCTACGTCGTCATCCAGGGCATGGTGCCCGTCATGCTCGGGTCGGGCTCGCACTCGCTCGAGTCCGTGATCGGGTTCGCCACGGACGGGGTCGCCTCCATGGTGAAGATCGCGGTCTTCGCGGGCCTGGCGCTCGCGGCGGCGGACATGTTCGTCATCATGCGGCGCAACCGCAAGAAGACCCGCATGTCCAAGCAGGAGATCAAGAACGAGAACAAGGCGACCGATGGCGACCCTCACATCAAGGGCCAGATCAGGGCCCGCCAGCTCGCGATGAGCCGCAACCGCATGATGGCGGAGATCGCAGGCGCGGACGTGGTCATGGTGAACCCCACGCACGTGGCGGTGGCGCTGAAGTACGAACCCGGCACGGGTGCGCCGCGGGTGGTCGCGAAGGGCTCCGGGCATGTCGCGGCGAAGATCCGTGAGAAGGCCACGGAGGCGCGGGTGCCCATGGTTCAGGACATCCCGCTCGCCCGCGCCCTGCATTCCGCCTGCGAGCTGGGCCAGGAGATCCCGCCGCACCTGTACGCCGCGGTCGCCCGCGTGCTTGCGTTCGTCATGGCGCTGCGCCGTCGCGGCGCGGCGGCCGGCATGCATCGGGACCCGAACGCAGAGGCGGTGGCGGCATGAACGCCCCCCGCGTCGTCCCCGTCGCTGCACCCGTGCGTCCCGCTGCGGCCGTCGTCGTCCCCGTCGCCCGCCACTTCCTCGTCCCGACCGTCGCCCACGACTTCTTCGTCCCGACCGCCACCGTCCGTCCCAAGGAGGCACTGTCATGACCGCACGCCTGAGCCAGCTCGGCGTCCCCATCGGGGTCGTCGGCATCGTGCTGCTGCTCGTGGTGCCGCTGCCGGCCGCCATGCTCGACTTCCTGATCGTCACCAACATCACGCTGTCGCTGGTGGTGCTGCTCACATCCATGTATGTGAAGCGGCCGCTCGACTTCTCGGTCTTCCCGTCGATGCTGCTGGTGCTGACCCTGTTCCGACTCGGCCTCAACGTCGCGTCGACGCGCCTGGTGCTGAGCGACGGCTACGCCGGAGAGGTGATCGGCGCATTCGGACACTTCGTCGTGGGCGGCTCGCTCATCATCGGTCTGGTCATCTTCCTGATCCTCGTGATCATCCAGTTCGCGGTCATCACGAACGGTGCCGG